>PACT01000023.1 GCA_002700285.1 Crocinitomicaceae bacterium
CTTCTTCAGCAGCAGGTGCTTCCTCAGCAGCAGGTGCTTCTTCAGCAGCAGGTGCTTCCTCAGCAGCAGGTGCTTCTTCAGCAACAGGCGCTTCTTCAGCAGCAGGCGCTTCCTCAGCAGCAGGAACTTCCTCAGCAACAGGCGCTTCCTCAGCAGCTGGCGCTTCCTCAGCAGCAGCTGGCGCTTCCTCAGCAGCAGCTGGCGCTACTGTCTTACTTACAGGTGAAGCACCTCCACGACGAGAACGACGGGTCTTCTTCTTTTTCTCTTCTTGGCCATATAAATCGTTGAAATCAACGAGCTCAATAAGACACATGTCTGCATTGTCACCCATACGATTCCCTGTCCTAATGATCCGAGTATACCCACCTTCTCTTTCACCAACTTTAGGGCCTACTTCACGGAATAAAGCCGTGACTGCATCCTTACTTGCCAAATAGCGAAAACAAACACGTCGGCTATGTGTTGAATCGTCTTTTGAACGATTCACCAATGGCTCAACGTATTTCTTGAGCGCTTTGGCCTTAGCTACAGTTGTATTGATACGCTTATGTTCAATAAGCGAACAAGCCATGTTACTGAGCATCGCTTTACGATGGGCAGATTTACGACTTAAATGATTGAATTTCTTACCGTGACGCATAGCTTTACTCCTTATCCAGTTTGTACTTACTTACATCCATACCGAATGCAAGGTTCTTAATTTCGACCAACTCTTCTAGCTCAGTCAGTGACTTCTTACCGAAGTTACGGAACTTGAGAAGGTCATTCTTATTAAATGCAACCAAATCACCCAATGTTTCGATGTCTGCTGCCTTGAGACAGTTTAGAGCACGAACACTTAGGTCCATATCAGCCAATTTCGTCTTAAGAAGTTGGCGCATATGTAGACTTGACTCATCAAATTCTTCAGCTTCGATTTGTTCATCAGATTCAAGCGTGATACGCTCATCTGAGAATAACATAAAGTGATGAATTAATATTTTTGCTGCTTCTTGTAAAGCATCTTTTGGTGTGATACTACCATCACAATCAAGCTCAAGAATCAACTTTTCATAATCAGTACGTTGCTCAACACGGTAGTTCTCTATGTCATACTTCACGTTACGAATTGGTGTGAAGATGCTGTCCATAGAAATAGTGCCTAATGGAGCTTCTGAACGTACATTCTCTTCAGCTTGAACATAACCACGACCTTTGCCGATGGTTAATTCCATTTTAAGATCAACGCTCTTCTCCATTCTACAAAGCACCAAATCAGAATTAATCACCTGAAAAGCAGATGTAAATTCACCTAGGTCTCCAGCAGTTAGAGATGTTTTACCTTTTACAGAAACAGTCACTGTTTCCATATCAGTGTTTTCAATTTGACGCTTAAATCGAACTTGTTTTAAGTTCAAGATGAGTTCAGTCATATCTTCCATGACTCCCTTAATCGTAGAGTATTCATGATCGACTCCGTCGATACGTACAGAAGTTATTGCGAAGCCTTCTAGAGAAGAAAGGAGTATACGACGAAGCGCATTTCCTACTGTTACGCCAAAACCTGGCTCTAAAGGGCGGAATTCAAAGCGACCTGTATGCTCCGAAGAGTCTAACATGATTACTTTGTCGGGTTGTTGAAAATCGAGAATGGTCATATTGATTCTGTTCTGGATTACTTTGAGTACAATTCTACGATGAGTGATTCCTTGATGTTTTCAGGAATCTGATCACGTGTTGGAACACTGACTACAGTGCCAGACATTGCCTGAGCATCCCAGTTGAGCCAATCGTGATTTTGAGTGTTTGAGCCAAGAGACATTGAAATAATTTCTAATGATTTACTCTTTTCTCTTACTGCAACTACGTCACCTGGACGTACGCTACATGAAGGGATATTTACAACATTACCATTAATGGTAATGTGACGATGGGATACCAATTGACGTGCGCCTCGACGTGTAGGACTTAATCCCAAACGGAAAACAACATTGTCCAAACGGTTTTCACACATCTGAAGTAAAATTTCACCCGTAATGCCTTGTTTCGCGCTTGCAGACTTAAACAAGTTTGAGAATTGCTTCTCTAAAATGCCATAAGTATACTTTGCTTTTTGCTTCTCAGCGAGTTGAGTAGAGTACTCTGACTCTTTCTTTCTACGACGAGTATTCCCGTGTTGTCCAGGTCCATACGTTCGGCGCTCGAGCGCTTTATCTGGTCCGAAGATCGCCTCTTTGAAGCGACGGGCTATTTTTGATTTGGGTCCGCGGTAACGTGCCATTTATCTAGATTCTTAAGTTTGACAAAAATTAAACGCGACGGCGCTTTGGTGGGCGACAACCGTTATGAGGTAGGGGTGTAACATCTACTATCTCAGTAACTTGAATACCCATATTATGAAGGGTTCTTATGGCGCTTTCACGTCCAGACCCAGGTCCTTTAACAAAGACCCGAATCTTCTTAAGACCAAACTCCATTGCTTCTTTGCCGCAATCTTCAGCAGCACATTGTGCAGCGTAAGGAGTGTTCTTTTTAGATCCACGAAAACCCATTTTCCCGGCACTTGACCAAGAAATCACCTGTCCTGTCGTATTCGTCAGGGAGATGATGATGTTGTTAAATGAAGAATGTATATGTGCTTCTCCAACGGAGTCCACTTTTACTTTTTTCTTCTTTTTGGCGCTTTTTGCCATAATGATTTATTTAAGGTGATCAGTCCCGAGGGACAAAATTAATTTTATAAACTCTATATTATTGCTTCTTATTAGCAACAGTCTTTCTACGACCCTTTCGAGTACGAGAATTATTCTTTGTACGTTGACCGCGCAAAGGCAGACCGTTACGATGACGAATACCACGGTAACAACCGATATCCATCAAACGTTTTATGTCAGACTGTGTTTCAGTTCTAAGCTCACCTTCAACTTTGAAGGTAGAACCTATAATGGTTCGAATTTCACCAACTTCTTCGTCGTTCCATTCTTCTACTTTCTTATTTGCGTCAACTCCCGCTTGGGTTAAAATTTTAACCGCACGACTACGACCTACACCGTAGATATACGTGAGGGAAATTGCGCCTCGTTTGTTACGAGGAATGTCTACACCAGCTATACGTGCCATGAGTATTTTATATTTACAAAATCAGGATTAACCCTGACGTTGCTTCATTTTAGGATTCTTCTTGTTAATAACGAATAGTCGTCCTTTACGACGAACAATTTTGCAATCGACCGTGCGCTTCTTTATGGATGCTCTTGTTTTCATTGGGATGACTTTATTTACTTTTTATATCGAAAAGTTATACGTCCTTTAGACAAATCATATGGTGACATATCAACTTTCACACGATCGCCAGGTAAGATTTTGATGTAATACATCCTCATCTTGCCAGAGATATGAGCCGTGATAACATGGCCGTTCTCTAATTCTACTCTGAACATTGCGTTTGACAATGCTTCTAAGAATAGTTCCNTCTTGTGTGATNGATGNTTGTTTCGCCATAANNTAACTTATNTATTTTCGATTTCGATCTTTATTTCGTTTTATTAATAACTCTTTCTATTTCTAAAAAACTTGAGAGGATATCAGCCTGGCCCTTCCGAACAACAATATCGTGTTCAAAATGAGCACTGACCATGTTGTCAAGTGTCACAATTGTCCAACCATCCTCATGGGTACGAATTTCTCGTCCTCCAAGGTTGATCATCGGCTCGATAGCTAGCACCATGCCATCTACCAAACGTGGTCCGTTTCCACGGCGGCCATAATTTGGAACTTCTGGTGCTTCATGAAGCTCTCGCCCCAATCCGTGTCCAACCAATTCTCTGACCACACCAAATCCAAATGATTCAGCATGCTTCTGACAAGCGGCTCCTATATCGCCAATGCGCTTGCCGACAACCGCTTGTTCGATTGCTAAAGCAAGACATTCCTTTGTGACCCTTAACAGATTATGAATTTCTGGTTTAACCTCTCCCACCTCAAAGGTGTAAGCGCTATCTCCATAAAACTCATTTTTCAGCGTTCCGCAGTCTATAGAAACCACATCTCCATTTTCTAATGGAGCATCATTTGGTATTCCATGAACCACAGCACTATTTACCGAAGTACAAAGGGTATTGGGGAATCCCCCATAACCTTTAAACCCTGGAACGGCACCATTGTCTCGGATAAATTCCTCGGCAATGGCATC
This sequence comes from Crocinitomicaceae bacterium, assembly GCA_002700285.1. Classification (GTDB taxonomy): domain Bacteria; phylum Bacteroidota; class Bacteroidia; order Flavobacteriales_D; family Sanyastnellaceae; genus UBA974. The sequence continues at coordinate 4,175 of PACT01000023.1, forward strand.
TAGCTGAAGCGTTGTAACTCCTGGTTTAACCAGCGCAGCTACTTCTGCCAAAGTCCTCCCAACAAGCAATGAACTCTCACGCATGAGTTCGACTTCTTCTTCCGTTTTAACACGGATTCGTCTGCCTAACCCCATTTCGTAATTATCCGCCTAACCCTCCCACAGGTGACTGTGAGCGGTTACGCATATTTCCAGACTTCATCAAGCCATCATAATGACGAGAAAGCAAATAGCTTTCAACTTGCTGAAGTGTATCAAGTATAACTCCAACCATAATCAATAGCGATGTTCCGCCAAAGAATATAGAAAAAGGTTGTGAATGTGTTAATCCTAAACTGAATACAATCGCAGGAAGGATTGCAATGAAGCCCAAGAATAAAGCCCCCGGAAGCGTGATCTTAGACAAAACACTGTCTAAGAATTCCGCAGTTGCACGTCCAGGTTTAATCCCTGGTACAAAACTGTTTTGGCGTTTCAAATCATCAGCCATTTGATTCGGATTCACCGTAATCGCTGTATAGAAATAAGTAAACGCTACAATCATGAAAAAGAATAAGACATTATATCCTACACCATTAAAATCACTAAGACTTTGTAAGAACGCATTGTTCTGGAAAGATTCAGCTTGTGTTAAGTAAAGAGGAACAAACATAATTGCTTGCGCAAAAATGATCGGCATCACTCCTGATGAATTGACTTTAAGGGGTATGAAACTACGGGCTCCTGAACCAGTAGGCATTGGACTGTCAGCTTGCTGAAGTTTTGCCATTTGTACCGGCACCTTACGGATTCCCTGAACCAAAGCAACACTCGCGCCGATGACAACCAAGAAGAACGCAATTTCTACTAAGAAGAAGTAGACTGTCGAATCCGGATGCATAAACTCTTGAATCAGAGACTGAGGGAACGTTGCAATAATCCCAATCATAATGAGAAGAGAGATCCCATTTCCAACACCATTGTCAGTAATCCTCTCACCGAGCCACATGATAACGAGCGTGCTACTTACAATGATAACGACTGAAGAGAACCACCACAAAGTGTCTGGCACAGCCACCGCAGAAACGACAGTTGAAGCAAGATAACCAGGTGCTTGTACCAATGAAATCGCAATGGTTAAGAATCGGGTATACTGTGTGATTTTCTTTCTTCCACTTTCTCCCTCTTGTTGCATCTTCTGTACAGCTGGAACAGCAATACTCATAAGTTGAATGATAATCGATGCCGAAATGTATGGCATAATACCAAGCGCGAAAATTGAAGCACGTGAAAAGGCTCCACCAGTGAACAATGATAGCAGACCACCAAGTCCTTCAGACTGATCAGCTAAGGCATCAGGGTTTACTCCTGGAAGTACAATAAACGATCCAATTCTGTAAACTAAAATTAGACCAAGCGTAATGCCAATCTTCTTTCTCAGTTCCTCGTGGCGCCATATATCGGCTATTTTAGAGAATAATCTCATTTGGCTAGTCTATCAATGGTTACCATCGTTCCGCCCGCAGCTTCAATAGCTGAAATAGCAGATTTTGAATACTGATGCGCAGTCACATCAATTTTTGATGAAATTGCACCGCGACCAAGAATTTTAATAAGGTCATGCTTTCCAGCCAAGCCATTGTCGATTAAATCCTGAGGAACAAGAGTTGATTTTCCAATCTTATCCGACAATTCTTGAAGCGTGTCAAGGTTAATTCCTTTGTATTCAACTCTGTTTGGACTTACAAAGCCAAACTTAGGAACACGACGTTGTAATGGCATTTGACCACCTTCAAAACCAATTTTCGAAGAATATCCAGAGCGAGACTTAGCTCCTTTGTGTCCGCGAGTTGAGGTGCCACCATGGCCAGATCCTTCTCCGCGTCCAACTCGCTTGCGCTTTTTAATAGATCCTGAGGCAGGTTTTAGATTGCTTAGATTCATTTTGATGCTGGTTGAGGTTATTTAGTTTCGACTTTAACGAGATGATTTACTTTACGAATCATGCCGAGTATTTGAGGTGTTGCCTCATGCTCGACAGGATTGTTTAGTTTTTTAATCCCCAAAGCGACGATCGTGTCTTTTTGACGTTTCGTGCGGTTGATTGCACTACGGACTTGTGTAATTATTACTTTACTCATAATACTTCAGTTCAGCCTTGGAATACTTTGTTCACGGAAATTCCGCGAGCATTTGCAATAGTCTTCGCATCGCGAAGCATACTTAATGCATTAAATGTTGCTTTCACAACGTTGGTCGGATTTGAAGACCCTAAAGATTTTGCGAGTACATCTGTAATACCAGCACTTTCAAGAACAGCTCTCATCGCTCCTCCTGCAATTACACCAGTACCAGCAGAAGCTGGACGGATGAGTATATGAGCACCCGCATATTTAGCTTCTTGACGATGAGGGATTGTACCGTTAATCACGGGAACCGTAATCATATCCTTCTTGCCAGTGTCAATACCTTTCTGTATTGCTGTCGCAACTTCACGACTCTTACCGAGTCCATGTCCAATTTTACCTTTCTCGTCGCCAACTACCACAATAGCACTGAAACTAAAAGTACGACCACCCTTCGTCGTTTTTGCTACTCGGTTGATTCCCACCAAACGTTCCTTCAAATCAGGATCGCCTGTGCGACTCTGTTGTTCACGGCGTCCACCTGGGCGTTGATTACGTTTATCTTGTCCTTGATTCATAATGGTTAGAATTTAAGACCCCCCTCACGGGCAGCATTCGCTAATTGTTTAACACGACCATGAAACAGGTAGCCATTGCGATCAAACACAACATTGCTTACTCCTGCAGTTTTTGCCTCTGCGGCAATCATAGCACCTACTGCAGAGGCTTGCTCTAACTTAGGTTGACTTTTTGCTCCCTCTTTCGTTAGGGAAGATGCCGAAGCTAATGTTCGACCATTTGAGTCGTCAATAATTTGGGCATAAATTTGCTTGTTGCTTCGGAATACAGAAAGTCTTGGACGATCAGAAGTTCCGGACAACTTACCGCGAACGCGGCGCTTTATTTTTAGACGAGCTAATGCTTTTTTCTTAGACATAACTTCAATTATTTAGCAGCCGTCTTACCAGCCTTACGACGAATGATTTCACCTTTATAACGTATTCCTTTGCCCTTGTAAGGTTCTGGTTTACGTAGTGAGCGAATTTTTGCGGCTACCGTACCGATAAGTTGCTTGTCATGAGACTCCAACTTAACATATGGCGGTTGACCTTTTTTTGTATCAGCCTCAAGCTTGACTTCAGCAGGAAGTTGCATCACAATATTGTGACTGAACCCGATACTTAGTGTCAGTTGTTGCCCTTGTGATGATGCACGAAAACCGACTCCGTACAATTCAAGTTCTTTTGTATAGCCTTGCGTAACTCCCTCAATCATATTGAATATAAGCGCTCGGTATAAGCCATGCTTAGACCTGTCATCTTTATCCTCAGAAGCTCTACTGAGGGTGATTACATTGTCCTCAACCTTAATGCTTACTGAATCGTCAATGGATTGTACAAGTTCGCCCTTAGATCCTTTAACGGTAACTTTAGAACTATCTACAGTTACAGTAACACCTTCAGGTATAGTTATCGGGGATTTTCCTATTCGTGACATTTTTTCTTTTGAATTATCAGTAAACAGTACATAGAATTTCACCGCCGATGTTTAAACGACGCGCCTCTTTATCTGTCATCACTCCTTTATTTGTAGAGATGATGCTGATGCCAAGGCCGTTTAGAACTCTAGGCAAGTCAGAAGCACTTCCGTACTTACGAAGACCAGGCTTAGAAAATCTTTTCACTTCAGTTATTGCAGGACGACGTGTTTTATCATCGTAACGAAGTGCAATTTTAATGGTACCCTGTGGTTTCTCATCAACAAATTTGTAGTTGAGTATGAAACCTTGATCAAAGAGGATTTTTGTCACCTCCTTCTTTAAATTAGAAGAAGGAATATTCACCACTTTGTGTTGGGCCATCTGCGCATTGCGAATGCGAGTTAATAGGTCGGATATAGGATCGCTGTGCATATCAGTTTTCTTTTATGGTGCAGAGAGCAGCTTACCAGCTGGCTTTCTTAACTCCAGGGATGCGACCCGATAGGGCCAATTTGCGAAATAGAACACGGGACACGCCAAACTGGCGCATAAATCCACGAGGACGTCCTGTGATCTGACAACGATTGTGCATACGCACAGCTGCAGAATTAGGTGGAAGCTTTTGGAAGCCCTCCCAATCTCCAGCCTCTTTCAAGGCTTTACGTTTTGCAGCGTATTTAGCGACCATCTTGGCGCGTTTGCGCTCTCGCGCTTTCATGCTTTCTTTCGCCATAATTAGTTCTTTTGGAAAGGGAAACCAAACTCTGTCAACAAGGCTTTTGCCTCTTCATCAGTGTTTGCGGTTGTTACTATAGTGATGTCCATTCCGTTTATATTCTTGACATTGTCAATATCTATTTCTGGAAAGACGAGTTGTTCTTTAATGCCAAAGGTGAAATTACCACGGCCATCAAATCCTCTTGATTTGATACCTTGGAAATCGCGCGTACGAGGTAAACTTATTGCAATAAGACGATCTAAAAAATCATACATATTACTTCTACGAAGCGTCACACGACATCCAATTGGCATGCCTTGACGTAACTTAAAATTAGACACGTCTTTTGTTGACATTGTCTTAACGGCCTTTTGACCAGCTATGTCAGACATTTCCATAATAGCGGTGTCCACCATCTTACGGTCTCCGACTGCTTGTCCCACACCTTGGTTGAGACAAATCTTTGTGATTTTCGGAACTTGCATAACAGAAGTATACTCAAACTGCTTAATTAAAGCAGGAGATATTTCCTCATTATACTGGGTTTGAAGTCTAGGTACGTATGTCATTACTTCAGATCTTCATTAGAGTTTTTAGAATAACGCGTAAGTTTTCCAGCGTCATTACGACGACGACCTACACGTGTAGTATTTCCGGAAGCATCAACCACCATCACATTAGAAATGTGAATGCCTGCTTCAACTTTAACAACGCCACCCTGAGGGTTTGACGCACTAGGTTTGACATGTTTAGTGATGATGTTTACACCTTCTATCACTACTCGGTCTTTCCTGCGATCAACAGAGACAACAGATCCTTTCTTTCCACGGCTTCCACCTGAAATGACCTTTACTGTATCTCCTGATTTTATTTTTAGTCGCTTTTCCATTTTTCCTTAGTCGTCATTAAAGCACTTCTGGTGCCAATGAGATAATTTTCATAAAGTCCTTGTCACGTAATTCTCGAGCTACAGGACCAAATATTCTTGACCCCATTAATTCTCCATTTTCAGTTAATAGAACAACAGCGTTGTCATCAAATCTGATATAAGATCCATCCTTACGACGAACTTCCTTGCGAGTACGAACTACAACAGCCTTTGCTACAGCACCTTTCTTAACGTTTCCATTAGGAGTAGCACTCTTTACTGTTACAACTACTTTATCGCCAAGAGACGCATAACGTCTCTTTGTACCACCCAAGACACGAATACAGAGCACTTCACGAGCACCACTGTTATCTGCCACTTTCATTCTGGATTCCTGTTGTATCATAGTTCCTAGTAGTTATAAATTACTTAACACGTTCAATTACCTCTATCAATCTCCAGCACTTACGCTTGCTGATAGGACGCGTTTCCATAATACGTACCGTATCACCGATGTTACAAGTTCGTTCCTCATCATGAGCAACAAACTTCGAGGTCTTCGTTACAAACTTCCCGTAGAATGGATGCTTCTCTTTACGCTCAACAGCCACAACGATAGACTTGTCCATCTTATTCGATGTCACAATGCCGATACGTTCCTTGCGAAGGTTACGTGTTGTTATTGTTTCTGTACTCATAATCAATCGTTCGTTGAGACAGAGCTCGCTTTTAATCGCAAGGTGTTCTCAGTTAAAAGACGCGCGATATCACGCTTCTTAATTTTTAAAATAGTCGGTGTTTCTAACCCCGAAATAGTGTGGTTGAATCGTAATTTCTTATAAGATTCACGTTCAACAACAATGCGTTCTGCCAAGTCTTTATCAGACATCTGACGTATTTCGTTCATTTCAATCATTTTTCAGCTAGATCAGGACGAGTTACTAATTTGCAACGTACGGGTAACTTTTGAGCTCCCAGACGTAACGCTTCTTTTGCAGTGTTAAGTTCAACACCATCAACTTCAAACATGATGCGACCAGGACGAACAGGGGCAACCCAATGAGATGGAGCTCCTTTACCCTTACCCATACGAACCTCTGCAGGCTTAGACGTCATCGGTTTGTCTGGAAAGATTCTAATCCAAACTTGCCCTTCACGTTTCATGTAACGGGTAATCGCAATACGCGCTGCTTCAATTTGACGAGAGGTAATAAAACCTTCATCCATCGTTTTAATTCCAAATGAACCATACGCGACAGTACTGCCACGATAGGCTAGGCCACGGATGCGACCCTTTTGCATTTTACGAAATTTCGTTCTTTTTGGCTGTAACATAATCTATCAGCTTTATCTACGTTGATTATTACGACTTCCACCGCCTCCACGACGATCACCACCACCGCCTCCACGGCGATCACCACCGCCTCCACGACGATCACCACCACGTTCCTTCTTTTGAGGAGGAAGTGGAGATAAATCTGGCTTACCGTAAATTTCTCCACGACAAATCCAACACTTAATTCCTAGGACACCATATGTTGTATGTGCTTCAACATGTGCATAATCAATATCTGCGCGGAAGGTGTGAAGTGGAATGCGACCTTCTTTGTATGCCTCTGAACGCGCAATCTCTGCACCGTTAATTCGACCGGCAATATTGATTTTGATGCCTTCAGCACCAATTCGCATTGTGCTTTGAATAGACATTTTTATAGCACGTCTGTGATTGATTCGAGCCTCGATTTGACGAGCAACACTCTCAGCTACAAGACGCGCATCTAATTCCGGACGCTTAATTTCAAAGATGTTAATCTGAACATCCTTGCCTGTAAGCTTTTTGAGTTCCTCACGTAGCTTATCAACTTCTGATCCGCCTTTTCCAATAATCACACCAGGACGAGCGGATTTGATAGTCACTGTGACAAGCTTAAGCGTACGCTCAATAATAATATTAGCAACACTCGCTTTACGCAAACGTGCAGATAAGTACTCTCGGATCTTGACGTCTTCTACAAGTTTAGATGCGTAGTCGTTACCTCCGTACCAGTTAGAATCCCATCCTCGTATAATTCCGAGGCGATTCCCTATTGGATGTGTTTTCTGTCCCATATTAATTCTTTACGCTATCTACAATAATGGTTACATGGTTAGAGCGCTTCCTGATACGGTGAGCTCTTCCCTGAGGTGCTGGCTGAATACGTTTGAGCATTCTTGCACTGTCTACAAATATTTCACGAATCGTAAGACTCGAATCTTCTGGACGTGCTCCAGCATTTTTTGCTTCCCAGTTCGCAATCGCTGATCTGAGGAGTTTTTCGATACGGCCTGAAGCGTCTTGCGCAGAAAAGCGTAAGATATTTAATGCTTCAAATACATCTTTTCCGCGAACTGTATCAGCAACCAAACGCATCTTACGAGGCGAGGTTGGGCAGTTGTTGAGTTTCGCAATCGCAATACTTTTCATTGCTTCTTTGCGTTCCTCTGCTTTTATTCTTTTTCTAGCTCCCATAGTTCCTAAGTTGGCAAGCGACTAGCGCTTCTTGTCCTTTTTATCCGCGTGACCACGAAACGAGCGTGTTGGAGAAAATTCTCCTAATTTATGACCTACCATATTCTCTGTAACGAATACAGGAATAAACTGTCTTCCGTTATGAACGGCAATCGTTAGACCTACAAAGTCAGGCGTAATCGTACTGGCACGAGACCAAGTCTTGATTACTGACTTCTTTCCAGCACTTTGCATAGTTTCAACACGTTGAACTAGCTTGTAGTGGACGAATGGGGGTTTTTTAAGTGAACGTGCCATTTGTTATTTCTTCCTACCTTCAATGATATACTTAGACGACTTCTTACGCTTGTTACGAGTCTTGTAACCTTTTGCAGGAATGCCATTACGTGAACGAGGATGTCCACCTGATGATTTTCCTTCACCACCACCCATTGGGTGATCGACTGGGTTCATAACTACACCACGTACTCTTGGACGACGACCCAACCAACGTGAGCGACCAGCTTTACCACTGACCTGAAGATTGTGTTCTGAATTCCCCACGGAACCTATCACAGCCAAACAAGTGATTTTGATCATTCTGGTTTCACCACTTGGAAGCTTAATGATGGCAAACTTACCATCACGCGCAGCAAGCTGAGCGTAAGATCCCGCACTACGTGCAATACAAGCGCCTTTTCCAGGATGTAATTCAATATTGTGAATAATTGTACCAAGTGGAATATCCGAGAGATACATCGCATGGCCAACCTTAGGCAAAGCTTCTTTACCCGAGTTAATGGTCATTCCTGGAGTTAAACCTGCAGGAGCAATGATATATCTCTTTTCACCGTCTTTATATTCTACAAGACAGATGCGACTTGTGCGGTTTGGATCGTACTCTACTGTTAATACAGTCGCTTCCATGTGCTTGTCACGCTTAAAGTCAATGATTCTGTAACGACGCTTATGACCACCTCCTCGGTAACGCATAGTCATCTTACCAGTATCATTACGACCACCGGATTTCTTGATTGACTCAAGTAACGGCTTATGTGGCGTGTCAGTTGTGAGCTCAGCAAAATTTGTGAGAACTCTATGACGCATACCTGGCGTTATGGGGTTGAATTTACGGAGTGCCATATTAAATGTTGTCGTAGAAATCGATGTTTTCGCCTTCAGCTATGCTAACTAATGCTTTTTTGTAAGCATTAGTGCGGCCTTTAACGACACCGGTTTTAGTGAAACGTTGTTTTGCTTTTCCATCTACACGAAGCGTGCGGACATTCGTAACAGTAACGTTGTACTCTTTTTCGATCGCATTTTTAATTTCGATCTTATTTGAACCGAGAGAAACTACGAAGCCGTAGCTGTTGGTCCGCTCAGTATCGGCAGACATTTTCTCAGTTATGAGGGGCTTGATTAGGATTTCTTTCATAGCAGATATCACTTTAGCAATCCCTCGAGAACCTCGTGGGCATTATCGACGAACAAAAGATTCGTACAGTTCATAATATCGTAAGTGCTCAAATCTGATGCGAGCATCACGCGATGCTTTGGCAAATTTCGGCAACTACGGTAAACGTTATCATCTTGAGAAGGAAGAACCGTTAATGTCTTCTTATCGTCAAGCTTTAGATTGACCATTACAGATAAAAAGTCTTTGGTCTTTGGCGCATTCAGCTTGATGCTGTCAACAACCATAATGCCATCGTCCTTCGCTTTGTAGCTAAGTGCACTTCGACGTGCGAGCTTCTTCAATTTAGAGTTAAGGTGAATCGTGTAATCTCTTGGTTCAGGACCGAACGTATTACCTCCACCGCGGAACAATGGATTTTTAATAGAACCAGCACGCGCTGTTCCTGTACCTTTTTGCTTCTTAATCTTGCGCGTAGATCCTGAAACAACACCACGATGAAGTGTATCGTGTGTACCCTGCCTTTGACCTGCATGGTAGCGTTTCACATCCAAGTATATGGCATGATCGTTTGGCTCGATTCCGAAAACAGAATCGTTAAGCTCTGCGCTTTTCTTAGACTTAGCGCCTTTGCTTGTGTATACGTCAATTTTCATGATGCTTGTGGCTTACGGATTACAACAGTCGCACCTTTGTGACCAGGAACTGCGCCTTTCACAACAAGGACACCTTCTTCTGGCATCACCTTAAGGACTTCTAAATTCTCAATAGTGACGCGTGAATTACCCATTTGACCAGCCATACGCATTCCTTTGAATACACGAGCTGGATAAGAAGCAGCACCAATAGAACCTGGCGCACGTAAACGGTTATGTTGACCGTGAGTAGCTTGACCTACACCGGCGAAACCATGACGTTTGACAACTCCTTGGAAACCTTTTCCTTTCGAGGTACCGATCACACTTACGTACTCTCCTTCATTAAATACATCCTCAACCTTTACTGTATCTCCCAACTGGAGTTCATTCGTAAAGCTTTTAAATTCTACCAAGCTACGCTTCGGTGAGACACCTGCGCGCTTAAAGTGACCTTGCAGCGCTTTTGATGTGCTCTTTTCAGTGCGCTCACCAAAACCGAGTTGGACAGCTGTATAGCCATCCTTTTCGAGGGTACGTACTTGCGTAACTACGCAAGGACCTACTTCTAACACCGTGCATGGGATATTCTTCCCAGAGGCACCGTAGATGCTGGTCATTCCTACTTTTTTCCCTATTAATCCAGGCATTTTTTTTGTTTTTTAAATAGACGGCGTCTATTATCAGACTTTAATTTCAACTTCTACTCCACTTGGCAACTCCAAACGCATGAGGGCATCTACTGTCTTAGAGGAAGAACTGTATATGTCGATAAGACGTTTGTAATTACTAAGTTCAAACTGTTCACGGGCCTTTTTATTTACGTGAGGCGATCGTAAAACAGTAAATATTCTTTTGTGTGTAGGCAGTGGGATAGGCCCACTAATTACAGCACCTGTAGATTTAACAGTTTTAACTATTTTCTCAGCCGATTTGTCAACCAAATTGTGGTCGAATGACTTAAGTTTTATGCGGATTTTTTGTGTCATGACGTTCCTCTATATTAACCTTGGGCTTCTTCTATAACTCTCTCTTGAACATTTCTAGGTGCCTCAGCATAATTACTGAAAGACATACTAGATGTTGCACGACCTGAAGTTAAAGTTCGAAGGTCTGTAACGTATCCGAACATCTCAGAAAGAGGAACTTTAGCGTTAATCACAGTCTTACCAGAACGTTCGTCAGTACCTTCAATAATCGCACGACGTTTGTTAAGGTCACCAATACAATCACCCATGTTTTCTTCAGGTGTAACAACTTCAAGAGACATCATAGGCTCTAGAATCTTTGGTGTACATTGCTTAATCGCATTACGGTAAGCAAACTTAGCAGCTTGCTCAAACGAAATTGCATCCGAGTCAACAGGGTGGAAACTACCATCCAACAACTCAACTCTTAAACTGTCCATAGGGAAGCCAGCCAACACACCATTTATCATGGCTGTTTTGAAACCTTTCTCCACTGCTGGAATAAATTCTCGCGGTACGTTTCCGCCTTTGACAGAACTTTGAAATTCTAATCCATCTTTCGAAGTATCGGTCGCAGGACCAACGATTACACTGATATCAGCGAATTTACCACGTCCACCAGATTGTTTCTTGTAAACCTCACGATGCTGAATCTCAGAGAAGATTGCCTCTTTGTATGCAACACGGGGTTGACCTTCGTTACACTCTACTTGGAATTCACGACGAAGACGATCTATGAGAACCTCAAGATGAAGCTCACCCATACCAGAGATAATGGTTTGTCCGCTTTCATCGTCAGTCTTGACAGTAAACGTCGGATCCTCCTCTGAAAGCTTTGCGAGACCATTAGATAATTTATCAAGATCAGCTTGCGACTTTGGTTCAATTGAAATCCCAATCACAGGATCTGGAAATGACATTGACTCGAGAACGATAGGTGAATCTTGTGCACACAAGGTATCACCTGTGCGTATGTCTTTAAAACCGACTACCGCACCAATATCACCCGCCTCCAACTTGTCAATTGGATTCTGTTTGTTTGAGTGCATTTGGAAAATACGTGAAATACGCTCTTTCTTATCAGAACGCGTATTCTTAACGTAAGAGCCAGCAGGAAGAGTTCCAGAGTATGCACGAACGAAACACAAACGACCTACGAAAGGGTCTGTTGCAATTTTAAATGCCAAACCTGCAAATGGTTCTGCGGGATCCGGCATGCGCTTCACTTCTATTTCCTCATCTTCAGGATCATGACCTACGATTGAACCCACATCATACGGTGATGGCAGGTATCTCATCACGCCGTCCAACATTGTTTGGACTCCCTTGTTCTTAAAAGCAGATCCACACATGATGGGTGTAATGTCCATTGAAATCGTCGCTTTCCGAATCGCAGCGTGAATTTCATCTTGCGTCAAACTGTTTGGATCTTCAAAGTACTTTTCCATAAGCGTATCGTCCTGCTCCGCTACAGATTCGATCAATTTTTCACGCCATTCAGTCACAGTCTCTGTAAGATCTTCAGGAATTGGAATCTCATCCCAAGTCATGCCCATGTCTTCTTCATTCCAAACAAAAGCTTTGTTTTGAACCAAGTCTACAACTCCACGAAATGTTTCTTCTGCGCCAATAGGCACTTGAAGAGGCACTGGATTTGCACCGAGCATCTCACGAATCATATTGACGACATTAAAGAAGTCAGCGCCTGAACGGTCCATCTTGTTGACAAATCCGATACGTGGAACGTTGTATTTGTCAGCCAAAGACCAGTTTGTCTCTGATTGAGGCTCCACTCCTGAAACTGCACAAAAAAGACCAACAGCTCCATCCAACACCCTTAATGATCGCTCAACCTCAACAGTGAAGTCAACGTGACCGGGGGTGTCAATAATATTTATTCTATGCTCAATGTCATTAAATTCCCAAAAACATGTTGTTGCAGCAGATGTAATTGTAATCCCGCGTTCTTGCTCTTGCTCCATCCAATCCATTGTCGCTGCACCATCGTGAACCTCACCAATCTTATGTGAAATTCCAGTGTAGTACAGGATACGTTCCGTACATGTCGTTTTACCGGCATCTACGTGGGCCATAATGCCGATGTTCCTTGTTAGGTTGAGGTCTCTTTTTGCCATAATAAATTAGAAACGGAAGTGAGCGAATGCTTTGTTTGCTTCAGCCATACGGTGGGTGTCTTCTTTCTTTTTGAAAGTAGCGCCCTCTTCCTTGGCAGCGGCGATAATTTCTGCAGCCAAACGATGTGCCATTGACTTCTCGTTGCGTTTACGAGCAAAACTTATGAGCCAATTCATTGCAAGACTGTTCTTACGACCATCACGGATGGGTGTAGGGATTTGAAAAGTGGCGCCACCAACACGACGGCTTCTTACCTCTACGCCTGGAGTCACATTTTCTAGTGCTTTCTTAAAAAGCTCTATACCGTCTTCACCAGACTTTTCAGCGACTTGATCAATCGCGCTATAGAATATCTTAAAGGCGGTACTCTTCTTGCCATCCTTCATTAAACTGTTAACAAATACAGTTACTTGAACATCCCCGAATTTTGGATCCGGGAGGACGCGGTGCTTTTTTGCTACTTTCCTTCTCATAATTCAGTTTGTTACTTCTTCTTAGGTCTTTTTGCTCCGTACTTAGAACGACTCTGAGTACGTCCATCAACACCAGCTGTATCGAGTGCACCACGAACAATGTGATAACGCACACCTGGTAAATCTTTCACACGTCCTCCACGAACCAACACAATACTGTGCTCTTGTAGATTGTGTCCTTCACCTCCTATATATGCGTTTACTTCGTTTCCGTTAGTGAGTCGCACACGCGCAACCTTTCTCATGGCTGAGTTAGGCTTTTTTGGTGTTGTTGTATAAACACGCACACAAACGCCACGACGTTGCGGACATGAGTCCAAGGCTGCGGACTTACTTGTTACCGGCTTAGTGTACCGGCCTTTTCTAATTAGCTGCTGTATTGTAGGCATCGTCGCGGTTAGCGTTATCAAATGTGCATAAAAAAGACTTCCCCAATTTTTAATGGGGACGCAAAAGTATAACATTTTCTATTAAATCCAACAACATTAGAGCAATTTTTCAGTGAAAATGATAAAGGGGACTTCACTTCCTCCTGAATAGTACAATACTTAACTTCGCACTGTGGAATTTCTAAACGATTTAAATACGCCTCAAAAAGCAGCTGCTGAACACTTACGAGGACCGATGATGGTCATCGCTGGTGCGGGAAGTGGTAAGACCAGAGTGCTTACCTACAGAATTGCTAACCTTATGAGCAAAGGAATCGATCCGTTCTCAATTTTGGCCTTGACCTTTACAAATAAGGCAGCCAAAGAAATGAAACAAAGAATAGGCAAGGTGATCGGTGACAATGAAGCAAGACATTTGATGATGGGAACATTTCACAGCATCTTTGCTCGGATTCTCAGAATCGAAAGCGATCGGATTAATTATCCGCATAATTTCACGATCTACGACAGCCAAGACAGCAGAGCATTAATTAAAGATATTATCAAGGGATTGGGTCTTGACGATAAGGTTTATAAGGTCGCAGCAGTTGCAAATAGAATTTCAGGAGCGAAGAATAACCTGATCAATGCCGCACACTATGTGAATCATGTAGAAATTCAAGCTGAAGACAAACAAGCGGGGAAGCCTAGAATCGCGGATATCTTTAAAGCGTATGAGATCAGATGCTTTCGAGCAGGTGCGATGGACTTTGATGACCTACTCTACAAAATGAATGTGTTGCTGAGAGATTTTCCAGACTTACTTCACAAGTATCAGCACCGATTCCAATATATTTTAGTAGACGAGTACCAGGACACGAATTATGCGCAATATCTGATTATCAAACAGCTTGCTGCTGCACATGAAAACATCTGTGTCGTAGGAGATGATGCACAGTCTATTTATGGGTTTCGAGGTGCGAGTATCCAAAATATCCTGAACTTTAAAAAGGACTATCCAGATACGGCGACTTACAAACTGGAACAAAACTACAGGTCCACGAAGATGATTGTCAATGCGGCGAACTCTGTGATTGCGATTAATAAAAACCAAATAAAGAAAGAGGTTTGGACAGCAAACTCAGAAGGAGAAAAAATAAAGATTCACAGGGCAAATAGCGACAATAACGAAGGACGATTTGTCGCAGACCACATCTTTGAAACACGGGGCATCTCACAATGCGAGTATGGAGACTTTGCCATTCTATATCGAACCAACGCACAGTCGAGATCTTTTGAGGAGAGCTTAAGGAAGATCAATATCCCATATAGGATTTACGGCGGACAGAGTTTTTATCAAAGGAAAGAAATTAAAGATTTGATTGCATACTTCCGACTTACGGCAAACCCAAGAGACGATGAAGCATTAAGACGTATCATTAATTACCCCGCACGAGGAATTGGAAATACAACATTGGACAGGTTATTTTCCGCTGCAGGAGAAAGAGACATGGGGGTGTATGATTTGATGACTCTGGGTGATCAACCCGATACAATTAAAAAAGCAGCGTGGTCAAAAATCATTGATTTCACTGAAATGATGAAAGGTTTTTCTGCAGATTTGGAAAACCAAACCGCGCATACTTTGGGTTTGCAGATTGCCAAACGATCTGGAATTGTCCATCAATTGTACACCGACAAAACCCCAGAGGGTGTCGCGCGATATGACAACATACAGGAGCTCCTCAACGGTCTACAAGCATTCAGCGAACAACCAGACCCAGAAAATCCCGATGCGATTCGAACGCTTTCTGACTTTTTACTTGATGTTGCCTTGTTAACAGATGCTGACAAAGACGACGACGACACAAATAAGGTCTCTCTCATGACAATCCACGCTGCAAAAGGCTTGGAATTTAAGCATGTGAATATCGTTGGATTGGAAGAAAATCTGTTCCCAAGTCAACGATCGATGGATTCGAGGGAAGAGCTTGAAGAAGAAAGACGGCTTTTCTATGTCGCATTAACAAGAGCCTGCGAAAGCTGCACGTTATCCTATGCCACAACACGATTCAAGTGGGGACAATTACACCAAGGAGATCCGAGCCGATTCTTAGATGAAATAGATGAGCAATATCTTATTCAGCCAGCAGGAATAACACGTTCAGGATATTCAAGCAGAAATATTGTAACCGAAGAAGATCGTCGAACTTCGGGGTGGAGTAAAAAAGCTGTCACGCCCAGTATCGGTGGACGTAACCTCACGAAGATTAATCTATCTCAATCACCTTCATCTAAAGAGAAGTTGACGCAGCCTGATGGTGCTACTCATGGTGCAACAGAACCCCAAACACCATCGAACACATCACCTATTTCAGAAGGCATCAATGTGAAGCACGCCAAGTTTGGCAAAGGAAAAGTATTGAAGATTGAAGGGGAAGCTCCCAATGTGAAAGCCACCATTTTCTTTCCATCAGCTGGCCAAAAACAGCTCCTTCTGAAATTTGCCAAACTTGAAATTATATGAAATTACATGATATACTCATCAGTTCAATTGTCACAGTTCTTGTATGCGGGTGCTGTAGGAACGATTGTGCGAACACGTATATCATTGAAGGAACGGTCGTTGAAAAAGCGACGGGATTGCCTTGCGTAGGTTTCGACGTGGAAATGGAAGAGCAGGTGCTTGAAAACGGTGTGCTAAATGGGTTTTTCGAAACGGCTGGAACCACCACAACAGACGACGCAGGGTTTTTCACTATTTCGTTTCCCAGAAAGAGCGCGTTAGAATATCGACTGAAGGTCAATGAAGAAGATTGGTTTGGTATTTCACAAGACATTAATCCTGATGACTTCTCTCCGGATATTCCAGTTCACATCAATTTAGAAGCCGTACCAAGCGCAGCGTTAAGTGTTCATATTGCCAACCAAACGCCTTCAACTGAATTGGACAAGCTTCGATTTAGATTTACTGAAGATTTCAATCAGTATACGACTTGCGGAACGGAGTGGATGGTGTTTGAAGGCCCCTACATTGACACCCTTTTTAACTGTATTCTTCCTGGGAATGAATGGATGCCATATCTTTATATCGATCAATCGGGAGAAGAGGATCTTGCAGTCGCAGACTCAATTTTCTGTACCGCGTTTGAAACGACCACTTTGGAAATCACGTACTGAAGCACATCATCTATTCAAAACAAAATTGGACCCTCAACTTAAGTATCCGCTTCCTGAAAATGTCAAGTCTCACTCCATCGAGGTGACCCGAACTGCGAGATGGTTCCACATTGGAGAATCTCCAAAGAACAGCAGCGAAATCATTGTTATTCTGCACGGATATGGACAACACCCCTCCTATATGCTGAATTCCTTAAAATCTTTAGAAGCCCCTGGGAGATGTATTTGCGCTCCTGAAGGCCTGAGTAAATTTTACATTCGCGGCACAAATGGCAGAGTCGGAGCATCTTGGATGACCCGAGATAACAGGCAACAAGAAATCACTGACCAAATCACATATCTGACTTTTTGGTTGAAATCCCTAGAAATACCCAAAACGACGCCAGTCACCTTAATCGGGTTCTCACAAGGTGTTGCAACTGCAGCAAGGTGGGGTGCCCATGGTGCGGAGATTGACACCTTAATATTTGCTTCGGGACAACTTCCCCCAGAATGGGTTACTTCACCTCCAAATTTCAGTGATCGTTTAAAAGAAATCCATATTATCTGTCCGAAAAATGACGAATATTATACCCAATACGCTTTCCAAGTAGATGTCAACTTGCTGAATAGTCATGGGTTAGATATAAACCTTCACGAACCAGAAGGCACCCATACCCTCAATGCAGCTTTACTTAATGAGATCTTGAAGTAACTTTACATCACCTGTCTTGTTGAACTTCATTTATAGAAAATGCTAATACGCCTTTCATTCATTCGCATAAGTACCTTCCTCGCTTTTCTTTTTCTTTTTTCAGCCCAACCGTTTGCGCAACAAACCTCAAAATCTGTTTGGGCCAATGAAGTAAGGGCCAATGAAAGACAATACATTGAAAACAATGGCATATCTCAACCGAGGAATAGCCGGGGGATAGAAACTCCGCCCCCATTTTCTGACTTAAGAACGGCCGCAGAATGGGAGGAAATCGAAGTCTTGACAATCGCATGGGAAGGCTTCCCCTGTATCCTCAAGCAAATCGTAGCGGCATCTGTGTCTGAATGCAGAGTCGTTGTATTTACGGAAAGCCCTAACTCAACTTCCAATTATCTTACAAGTGGATCTTGTGGAGGCTCTATAAGCTTGAACAATGTAGACATTGTCCCCGCAGATCTAAACTCCATCTGGATTAGAGACTATGGTGCAAATACCGTGTATGGATCATGGAATGACGACCGAATCTTGGTCGACTGGCTGTACAACCGTCCCCGACCTGATGATGACCTTATTCCCGATGTCTTGGCCGACCATCTCGGTTTAGAAGTATACAGCACCACAGCCGAACCATATAACCTCATGAATACAGGAGGCAATTGGATGAGTGATGGATTTGGAACCGCTTTTGAATCGGAGCTGGTGCTAGACGAAAATCAAGGTGGAAGTACGTGGTGGACCAGTTATCCAAACCACACCACCGAAGAAATTGAAGGAATCTTAGAAGACTTTATGGGGGTCCATACACTTATAAAAATGCCTACGCTACCCTACGATGGCATACATCACATCGACATGCATATGAAACTGCTTGACGAAAGCACGTTAATGGTGTCTGAGTATCCTGAAGGTGTCGCCGATGGACCTCAAATAAATGCCAACATAGATTACGTCCTCTCGAATTACACAACAAAATGGGGGACACCGTTTGACGTTGTGAGGATCCCTAGCCCGCCTCAATTGGGGGGAGGTTACCCAAACACTGGAGGATGGTATGAAACCTACAGCAATGCTGTTTTCGTGAACAAAAAGATTCTTCTTCCTACCTATTATGAAGAATATGACACCACCGCGATCCGCATTTGGGAAGAAGCTTTGCCAGGATACGAAATCATCGGTATTGATTGCGACGGCTCCGAGAATATCATTGCTTTAAGCGGAGCGATTCATTGTATCACACATTCCGTAACTGTAGAAGATCCATTAATCATAAGTCACCTTCCGCTGCCTGACACTGAAAACACGACATCTCCATATGCTGTTGAGGCCTATTTGAGTCATCGTTCAGGCATGGTCGAAGCGACCCTGTTCTATTCTAACAATCCAAATGGACCTTGGACAGAAGTCTCTATGAGTGATTCCGGAGATGGTGAGAATTGGACCGCAGAGATCCCTGCCGCTCAAGAAGATTCTAATGTTTTCTACTATATCTCTGGAAATGCTGCGTCCGGGAAAACCGGATCACGTCCTATGCCTGCTCCTGAAGGATGGTGGACATTTCATGTTGGAGAAATTACAATTTCTGGCATTGACAACTTCAGCGAATCTCAAATTGGTGCGTTTGCGCCTCCTTACCCAAACCCTGCATCAGCCCTAACATGTATCCCTGTTCATCTCAAACAAGATGCCAACGTAAAAGTTCTGTTATTAGATGCTTTGGGAAGGACCATTGACGTGATTCATGACGGCATGCTCTTATCTGGAGAAACCAAACTCTTCTTCCAGGCATCAGTGATGCCTGCAGGTGCATACGTGATCAGTTTAGAAAACAACCAAGCGAGACTGGCAACGTCAAGAATTATGATTCAATAGGACAGATCTGTCAATCTAATCGCGTCCTCCTAAGAGACGCAAAAGAAATAAAAACAGATTTACGAAGTTAAGATACAGAGATACTGCAGCTAAAATCGCAAGCTTCGTCGCTCCTGAAGAGCCATACTCCACTCCTGCTCCTATGCGTTTGATACGTTGGGTATCATAGGCAACCAGTCCTGTAAAGACGAGAACTCCGCCGACACTGATGATGAAATCCATCATCGAACTTTGCATAAAGAAATTGACGACAGAGGCAATGATGATCCCAATAAGCGCCATAAAAAGAAGAGCTCCGAACTTACTTAAGTCCACACTCGTGGTATAACCTGCAAATGCCATCACGGCAAAAGTCCCTGCTGTAATTAGAAACACCTGAGTGATTGAACCCAGTGAATACAAGAGAAAGACTGAGCTTAAAGACAGACCCATCACACCAGAAAAAGCGAGGAAAAGAACGGTCAAAGTCGTTGCACTGAATTTTTGCAAACCTGCATTCATCGCAATGATGAACGCAAATGGTGAAAGCAGAATAACCCACATCATCAGACCACCTGATCCAACCAACTGCGCATACAAACCAGAAGAGGCAGCATAACTGGCAACAAAACCAGTAATAAGAAGCCCTACAACCATCCAAGAAAATACGTTTGCTACAAAGTTTTTAGCAAGGGCTGTAGAATCGCCATTGTTTAAACTGACGGACTCTTCAAAAATTCTAGGTGGCTCTTGAGAAGCGTTTGGAGTATTTTTATTATTCATGGCCAAAAAATATTAATGCGTCTAAGCTAT
Source organism: Crocinitomicaceae bacterium (assembly GCA_002700285.1). GTDB lineage: Bacteria > Bacteroidota > Bacteroidia > Flavobacteriales_D > Sanyastnellaceae > UBA974. The sequence goes on from PACT01000023.1 coordinate 24,366, forward strand.
GATCTATGAATTAAACTTGACCAAATATCATGAGGGATATCAGGAGAAAATTTACTGTATGGTGGCAATAACACAGAGATAGCATCATGAGAATGTAAAGACTCTTGATGAGAGCAGATAATTCTGAAATCTTTTATTCTTAAATCTTTTATGAGTTGTTCATAAAGTAATCTCACGGCATCTTCTACGAATTTAAGATACGCACCGTTAAGTTCAGCAAATGCCATTTCATCTTCACGCTTAACCATAACTTGCGTTTCAGTTTGAAGCGCATTTTTACAGATATTTTGTAAATCCTCTATCCATAAATCTTCGTCAAATTCTACAGAAATTCTCGCTACAGATCTTTGAGAATGCGGGACTGCCAACCTATTTCTTGATGATTTGGCATATTCACTAAGCTCATATGAACAAGGACAGGCAGAAGAATACACAAAATCAAAATCTAGAGTTTTCTTAAACTCACCATTTTTATTAAGCTCACCACAAAGACTAACATCATAATATTGATACCCATTAAGGTCTGAGCGTAAAGAAGATTGAGATATTGGATAAGAAAACTTAAGTGTAATCTTAGCATTAAAAGAAGGTAATTTCTCTTTGAAAGTCAATAAAATTTTCTCCAAGCAATCAATCCCAAAAAAATCATTTTTGTATTCATAAAACGATCTCATTATTCGAGACATATTAATGCCTTTTTTATGAGATTCAAGAGACACTGTTCCTGTCACCTTCGTCTCTAATTCTATCGTTTTACCATCTCTGGTTTTGTATTTAAGAGGCAATCTGAAATTATGGACTCCAACCTGTTGAATCTCAACTTTTGACCCATGTATTTGAGACGACGGACCATTTTGAAGGTCTGGAAAGTTTGCTATTTCTTTCTTGGTCGGTTTGTAATCATTATCGTATTGCATTGAGTCTTTTCGGAACTTCATAGTTTAATTGCCTCCAAAATAGTCAGCATAATTGTTTTCAGTTTCGTATAATCTAATCTTGTGTAAAGCGCAATTGTATTCTTGAATAGGCTGTTCTAACTGATTCCAAATTTCTATAATCAAATTTTCTGTGGAAGTGCGTTTACCTTTCATCCAAGGAACATCAAGGTTCAAATTTTTATGATCTAAGGGCTCTTCAACAAATTCTTTAATGAGGTCCGACAGCGTTTTCATGTCCATACAATACCCTGTATCATCATTTGGCACACCCATTACCGTGACATGGAGTTCATAATTATGACCATGCCAATTTGCATTTGCACACTTGCCAAAGACCTCACGATTTTTCTCATCGCTCCAATCAGGATTGCACAGCTTATGAGCCGCATTAAATCTAGCTCTTCGGCTTATATAAACTGTTTTTTTACTCATAGATGTATCATGCATCGCTGCATACAAAGATAGAGGTTATACCTTTACAAACATGATAATTGTTACAGGAGCAGCTGGATTTATTGGCAGCAGGTTGGCAGAGATGCTTAACCTCCATAATTTCAACGATTTGGTATTGGTGGATGACTTCTCTAGAGTAGATAAAACAGCCAACTATTATCATATAAAATGCAGCCAAAAGGTGGAGAGAACAGAGTTTCCTCAATGGTTAAGAGACAACGAAAATCAAGTTCAGTTTGTTTTCCATTTGGGGGCGCGGACCGATACCACAGAACAAGACGTTGAGATCTTTAATACGCTTAACTTAAATTACTCAAAAGAGATATGGAACCTGTGTGTAGAATTTGGGATTGCCCTGATTTACGCAAGTTCTGCGGCCACTTATGGAGATGGCGCATTAGGCTATTCTGACACGCATGACAATGTCGAAGACCTCAGACCATTAAATCCCTATGGTGCGTCTAAGCATGATTTCGACAAGTGGGCTTTAAAGCAAAGTCGAGCGCCGTATTTTTATTCTGGATTGAAATTCTTTAATGTTTTCGGGCCCAACGAACATCACAAAAGCAGAATGGCTTCAGTAGTCCTTCACACATATAGGCAAGTGAATGAAACAGGTCAAATGAAACTGTTTCGATCTCACAGAGATGACTATCAAGACGGGCATCAAACGAGAGACTTTGTGTATGTGGATGATGTGTGTGATGTGTGTATGTTCATGATGCATCACAGATTGACCGTAAAAAGCGGACTTTACAACCTTGGATCTGGAAAAGGCCGAACATTCTTAGACTTAGTAAAGGCGACATTCTATGCGATGGGACGTGAACCAAACATTGTTTTTATCGATACACCTCAAGATATCAGGGACACGTATCAGTATTTCACGGAAGCTGATGTGTCAAAACTAAGGGAGGCTGGCTATACTAATGAATTTACGACATTAGAAGACGGAATCTTAGATTACGTAAAAAACCATCTGGACAATCATAAATAGAGCAATGAGAAATCGAACGCAGACGTTTAAACTATGACTTGATTTCTGCTCTGAGTGTTAAAAGTTCGGCGCGTATCTTTTTCAATCTTGTGACCACTTCTTTTCTACGCGATTCTTTTATGGTAGGCGTTTCGAGCTCTTTCTTTCTCGCAGATGCTTGCTTTAAATGGGCTGCCAGTCTTGCTTCATTCGCAATCTCAGCACCCATTCCCTTTCTTGCTTTAAGGGCATTACGCGCGCCATCTAATGTAAACCCTTTCTCCTTCACAAGAACGTAGACCGACCGAATGATTTCTATGTCATTTGAATTGTACGACCGCTTGCCACGGGCATTTGTCTTGGGTTTAATTTGGACGAATTCCTTTTCCCAAAACCTCAAAAGAGACGCATTTACACCTAACATGTTGGCGACCTCAGATATACTGAAGTATTGCTTTTGGATGGGCTTGTTTAATGGCATGAGGAGCAGCAAGATAGTAACTTAATTCTCAACCTTGCAAACCTAAATTAAAAACCGCAATAATTTTGCACTTCTTAGTCAAAAGATTGATGTGACACTTCTGCATTTTTAAGCATCAACTCATACTGCTCGGCTGTGAGATCGTTAAAATAATAATGCGCAGGATTTACTTTTTCCCCATCCTTACTCACTTCATAGTGCACATGCGGCGCGACGGAAGTACCCGTATTTCCGACAAGACCTATAATTTCACCTCGCTTTACCATCTGACCCTTTTTCACAATTGCGCGGCTCATGTGCGCGTATAATGTTTCATAGCCAAATCCATGTCGTATCACCACATGTCTACCATACCCTGTATACGACCTTCTAACCTTCACAACTTCACCATCTCCTGTTGCGAAGATTTCCGTTCCTGTAGGCGCTGAAAAATCCATGCCATAATGAAATTTTCTGACTTTGTAAATCGGGTGAAATCGGTACCCCCAACCACTGGCCATTCTTTTAAGATCGTCATTTCTAACAGGCTGAATTGCAGGGATTGATTGCAGTCTATCTTCATGTGTCGCCGCAAGTTCCATTACTTCGTCAAACGATCTGCTTTGAGCAACCAAACGCCTTTGGACTTCAGACATCTTAATCTGAAGACCCCCCATCTCATCGGTATGGTCATAACCTCTTAACGCGCGTGTTCGATCTGCGCCTCCCACACCTGGATTACGTCTATGCTCAGGATATGGTTCCGCGCCGAAAACTGTTCTATAAATCGCGTCATCTCTTACCTCCAAATCGTTTAAAACATCTACAACTTCATCTAAATCGCTCTCAAGCCCAGAAATTTGACGTTCAAGAAACGAAATTTCACGCTCCATAGCTCTATCTTTTGGGGAGTCAAAAGCGTAATCGAAAAGCAAAATAGAAGCGGTTCCCACGATTAAAATCCATCCAACCTTGCGTAAGAACCACAAAACATAGTCCTTAAGCGTAAATGGAACCTCTTCTATCTGAAGGGATTCGGGATTAAATTTTGCATTTTTAAAGTGGCTCATAAGTTGCAAACTTCGTGCATTTTTGACAGATGAGTATTGATTAATTTCACAAACTCAAATAAGACTCATGGAATCTCGCATAATTCGTAAAATATTTTTGGACTTTTTTGCTGAAAAAAATCACAAAATTATCCCCTCAGCCCCTATGGTTCTGAAAGATGACCCTACCTTGATGTTCACAAATGCAGGGATGAATCCATTCAAAGATTTATTCCTTGGAAACAGCCCTGTTGTTCACAAACGAATCGCGGACACACAAAAGTGCCTGAGAGTTAGTGGAAAACATAATGACCTTGAAGAGGTTGGTGTCGATACATACCATCACACCATGTTTGAGATGCTGGGGAATTGGTCATTCGGGGATTACTTTAAAGAGGATGCGATAGATTGGGCGTGGGAACTTTTAACAGAAAGGTATAAACTCAACAAAGAAGATTTATATGTCACTGTTTTCGAAGGGGACAAGGATGACAAACTAGAGATTGATACAGATGCAATTAAATATTGGAAGAAACATGTCTCTGAAGACCGCATTTTACCCGCCAGTAAAAAGGACAACTTCTGGGAAATGGGAGAAACGGGGCCATGCGGTCCATGCAGCGAAATTCACATTGATCTTCGATCTATAGAAGAGAAAAAAACCACCAAAGGATCAACGTTAGTCAATGAAGATCATCCACAAGTTGTAGAAATTTGGAACCTCGTCTTTATGGAGTTTAATAGAATGGCAAACGGAAGTCTTGTTCCTCTGCCAAATAAACACGTGGATACAGGAATGGGATTTGAACGACTTGCCATGGCCATTCAAGGCAAGAAAAGCAATTACGACACGGATGTATTCAGCCCACTTATTAATAAACTATCTGAATTATGTGGTCAGAAATACACTTCGGGAGACAATCCGAAGGATGTCGCTTTTCGTGTCATTGTAGATCATGTTAGAGCGGTTTCATTTAGTATATGTGATGGGCAACTTCCATCAAACACTGGTGCAGGCTATGTCATTCGTCGAATTCTTCGTCGAGCAATCAGATACGGATATTCATTCTTGGGATTTGAAAAACCATTCATGTACGAGCTCGTGTCTGCATTGATTCTGTCACTTGGTGATGCTTTTCCTGAACTCAACACGCAGCATAAGCTGATCGAAAGAGTCATCAAACAAGAAGAGGAGAGTTTCCTTCGAACTCTTGCTCACGGCATAGCGCTTCTCCAGGGACACCTTAAAGGCATGAGTGCCGGCGACACGCTTTCAGGCCAGACCGCATTCGCGCTATACGATACATTTGGATTCCCCTTCGACCTCACTGCTTTAATGGCGTCGGAGAGTGGCATGGGTGTAGACGAGAAAGGATTTACTTTGGAACTTGAAGGCCAAAAGTCGCGTTCACGTTCTGCGGGTAAAATATCCACTGAAGACTGGGTGGAGGTCACGCCATCTGAGGCAAAAACAGAATTCGTAGGCTATGATCATAGAACATGCAATTGTGACATATTGCGCTATCGCAAAGTCGAAGCAAAGGGTAAAACCTCCTATCAAGTTGTACTCGACCAGACACCATTCTATCCTGAAGGAGGAGGTCAAGTAGGGGATACTGGACGACTCATTTCAGGGAACAATCAAACCGACGTCATTGATACAAAAAAAGAGAACAATCTGATAGTTCATACCTTGACTGAACTTCCCAGCGATCCAGCAGCGACATTCCAAGCAGAAGTAAATGTTACAAATCAAGTGGCATCTTCCAGGAATCACTCTGCGACGCATTTACTACATGAGGCACTTAGAGATATTCTCGGGACGCATGTAGAGCAAAAGGGGTCTCTTGTAAGACCAGAAAACCTTCGGTTTGATTTTTCTCATTTCGAAAAGATTGAATCTGAAACCGTCCAAAAAATTGAAGATCGTGTCAACGAAAAGATTCTCGCTAACATCCCGCTTGATGAAAGACGCAATTTGGCACTCGAAGACGCAAAAAAGGCAGGAGCCATGATGTTGTTTGGAGAGAAATATGGGACGTCCGTGAGAATGATCGGGTTTGGATCTTCAAAAGAACTCTGCGGTGGGATTCATGTCCCTGCAACGGGTTCAATAGGGACTTTTCGAATTACTACAGAAACATCAGTCGCATCGGGTATCAGAAGAATCGAAGCTGTGACAGGTTCGGGCGCGTTAAGTATGGCACATCACGACCGCAATGCCCTGACCCAAATACGTGAAAGTTTTAAAGGTGCAAAAGATCTTCCCAAATCGGTGGAAGAGCTCATGGCGAGCCACGCGAAACTGACAAAAGAACTCGAAGTTTTACAACGTAAAGAAGCGGGGAACGTAAAAGGAGATCTTGTTAAAGAAATGACCAATAAAAATGGCGTTAATTTCATTGCGTGCGAACTCAAACTCGATGCCAAATCAATCAAAGATCTTGCATTCCAGCTTAAAAGCGAACACGCTCCATTTGTAGGTGTCTTCGCATCCAGAAACAATGGGAAAGCAGGTATAGCTGTCGCAATCAGCGATGATGTGATTTCTGAAAAAGGATTAAAAGCCGGGGACATTGTGAAAGAATTGGCTGGATATATCCGAGGAGGAGGAGGAGGTCAACCGATGTTTGCCTCTGCCGGAGGAACCTATCCAGAAGGCATAAAAGAAGCCCTCAGCAAGGCTGGAGGGCTCATATAAAGTAAAGGTTTATCGTCTGCTCTAAATAAAAGTGACATGAGAAACACGCAATTAAGCGAGATTCATATCTTCAGTCGCGCTTAATGCGTTATTGGTGTTTAACGTTAAACGTTTGTAAGCAGGACCTACATATTCTTCTTCCGGAGAAAGACCTAAACTCAAAATATAGAACACATTAAAGACCAGTGCTAAAATATAGTCTGACAGTGTATGCTTTCCAAAACTTTGCGCAATTTCCAAAATCGTTTTTGGGAAAAGGTAAATTACAGCAGGTGTAAAAAATAAAAACGCATGCCACGTAGGGCGTCCAATCAACTTCATTCCGGTCATAATGTTGTAAAATGGAACAAATACTGACCACCAAGGCAAATCCGCTTTTACAAAAAGAAGGATGTTTGCGACGACACTAATGATGGCAATAAATACCAAAGCCAACTGAATAGAACCGGAAAGTTCAAAACCAAGTAATGTAAAAGGATTCATTTTAATTCATCTTATTGATTTGTTATACAACAAGATAGACGACACACCATTGTCATAGTTGCCTCTTAAAACCTGATTTTTAACACGTTACAGTGGAGAAACTGTCAAATGAGCGTATTTACTGACTATTTCACTTGAAATAGAAGTGCCTGAAGGCGTGAGAATTAACAATCTCTCCATGACGTTCCTTAATTCACGTACATTGCCTGTCCAGTCCGCTTGACAGATAAGCCGCAACGCATCTTTATCCACCTTAGGGATCGCTTGACCATGATCTTCTGCCAAAAGTGCAAGAAAATGTTTGACAAGCAAGGGAATATCTTCTCTTCTGTCATTCAGTGATGGAACATGGAGAGGTATGACTGCGAGACGGTGGAAAAGGTCCTCACGAAAGTTTCCTTTAGATATCTCCACTTTAAGATCTTTGTTTGTGGCCGATACAATTCTTACATCCACCTGGATGTCTTTGTCACCACCCACACGTGTAATTTTATTTTCCTGGAGTGCTCTTAAAACTTTTGCCTGAGCTTCAGCCCCCATGTCCCCTACTTCATCAAGGAACAAAGTCCCACCATTTGCAAGTTCAAATTTACCTTTCCGTTGTTTGAATGCACTTGTAAATGATCCTTTTTCATGACCAAACAGCTCACTCTCAATTAATTCAGAAGGTATAGCTGCACAATTCACTTCAATGAATGGACTGGATTTCCTGGAACTTCCGTTGTGCAGTTGGCGCGCCACGAGCTCCTTTCCCGATCCGTTTCCGCCCGTAATTAATACGCGTGCATCAGTTTCTGAAACCTTATCAACCATTTCAAGAAGATCTTTTATTGCGTTTGATTCACCCACAATTGGATAAGATTTTTTGTGGTGAACTTTTCGGCGCAGTCGCTTGGTTTCCTTCTCGAGTTCATCTTTATCTAGCGCATGCTTCAGCGTTAGTAAAATGCGATTCAAGTCAAGTGGCTTTTGAATGAAATCGAAGGCACCCTTTTTAAGAGATTGAACAGCTGTTTCAACGGTACCATGACCCGAGATCATAATGACTGGAGTAAGGATATTCTTCTTCTTGAACATATCTAAAACATCAATGCCATCCATTTTAGGCATCTTGATGTCACAAAACACCACATCAAATTGCTTTTTCTGAGCGGTAATAACGCCATCGGCGCCATCTTCTGCCTCATCAATCGTATGTCCCTCGTATTCGAGAATCTCCCTCAGGCTAGCGCGTATCGGCTGTTCGTCATCAATTATAAGGATATGTGCCATGATTTTTTACTTTCTGAAAGTTACAATCAGAATATCTTAAACCAAACTTGATGTCAAACCTGGAATCACAATATCTCCCGCAACGATTCTACTCAGAACCCCTTCCCTGATCGCATATTTAGATCTGTAGAAGTGTTTGATCTCTGTTTCGTTTTGAATCCACTTGACAATGGCAGAGGCATATGGAATCAAATCAGCTCTATCGGGAGGCATGCCACTCATATTTAATCTGTCTTTGAGTGTATTTCTGATGAGAATTTTCGCCAAATCATCGAATTTGTTAACATCGATGACATCTGCACTTGGATGATATTTAATCTTTTGTTGAGAATCATCCCGATTCTTATTCTTCCCCGCATGCAAAACGTTTTTAGATTCAGATTTGGTCAGCGCATAAAAAGTATCAAATGACCCACTCGAACCTAGAATAACCGAAGGATTGGTGTTTGAGAGTGAGAGGGCAAGTGGTGCGAGCATGTCATCAAGATAGGGTTTCATTTTTTCATAAGCGTCTTCGCCAAACGTGTCAGAAAATTTAAATAGCGCTTGCAATCGCGCAACACCAACATTAAAGCTCCGCGCCCAAATCACCTTCTGCCTATCCCATATAACACATTCCGTACTCCCCCCTCCGATATCCAATGTTAATACTGTTTCTCCTTCTGGAGGAGAATACGTGAGCTTAATACCTTCTTGAATCAGCGATGCTTCAGAGGCGCCAGAAAGAATATGTACATGATAACCGTAAAGGTTTTGAACACTTTCCGTAAAAACCTTGCTGTTGGATGCATCACGTAAAGCGCTCGTCGCAATCACGAATACTTCATCGGTTTGGTAATTGCGAATGGCTTCTCTCATGACACCAATGGCATCAAGCCCTCGAGCAATCCTATCAGGCCTAATCACACCCTTATCTATCCCTCCTTTACCGAGTCTGACGGCCAATCTGAGACTGAACACTTTGGTCCATGGTCGAACGCATTTTTCTAAACCTGGAATAACATCTACAATTCTTAAATTAAATGTATTTGTTCCGCAATCAATCACGGCTACCCTTCTATACTTAACCTTCTTATGTAGATCTTTCGTGGGGTGCATTAAGAGTTTTTATACATGAGCCAGCGCGCCATCTCTTTTAAACTTGGTTTTTTGCCATACATTAAAATGCCGGTTCTATATATTTTACCTGCCAACTTAACCATCAGAAGCACCGTGAGGATCAGAACAATGGCGCTAATTGCAACATGCCACCACGGAACGCCAACACTCAACTTCACCATCATTGTAATCGGAGATGTGAAAGGGAAGAAAGAACAAAATGTGGCAAGCATACTGTCAGGAGATTCAATGATGAAAACGTTCACTACATAGCTAAACATCAAAGGCACCATGGCAGGCAACAGCAAATATTGGGCATCGGATTCTTGTTCAACTGCAGCGCCTATTGCTGCGAACAGTGATGCGTAAAGGGCAAATCCCGCCAAGTAAAAAAATGCGCACCATCCAAGCATCATTCCCCAATTCACTTGAAGCAAAACCCCCAGTTTCTCATTTGACTGAATAAAAGTCATAAAGTCAGTTGAGGCCACTTCTGAGCCCTGTTCACCCATCAGGTTGATGAGCATGCCTGATGTTTCTGCATAAACACCAAATCCCAAAAACAGAAGCCAAGACAGAAGTGACCAAACTGCAATTTGGGTCAAGCCCACGAGACCTATCCCAACAATTTTTGCACCCATAAGATGCTCGGGCTTTACGACACTAATCACCACTTCTACAATTCTATTGCTCTTTTCTTCAATCACCCCTCGCATGACATGCATGCCATACACCATAATAAACATAAACATGAAGACAGAAAAGATAAATCCGATGGCACTCTTGTTCTCAACATTGCGATCTTCTGTAACAATATTCTGAGTGACGAGGCCTATTCGTACTTTCAGCTTCTTATAAGTGTCATAATCAAGTGTGGATTCTGATTTTACTCTCAATCTTTCTATCGCCTCTCCCAAATCTCTTTTAACTGCTGACTGAACTTTCATCGGCGCAGCAGATTCATATTTCAAAAGGGCTTTTGCACTCTGCATAATCCCATCGTCAAGTTCAATCATCGCTGTAAACTCACTCTCTAGAAACGATTCTGTATCTAACGCATTGCTGGAAAATCGATATTCCAAAAAGCGCCTTTCTGGAAAACACTCTGGGCAACTGGGCAACAAAATGTCCCCCTCACCTGGCATCGAATACGTCAGTATTTTATTGTGATCTACGATCAGAACCTTTGAATTCATCTCAGTGGATGACAACCCAATAAAGACAATTGCGGCAATAACGCCGACCATTAAGAATGGCCCCAAAAGTGTAGAAATAATAAATGCGCGCTTTCTTACGCGTGTTTTATACTCTCTGCCTAAAACGATTAACCAACGATTCATGATGGAACTGTATTTGAAACAGCTTGAACTGCATGTAAGAAAACCTCATCCATACTCACGGCTTTCGGGGTACAAGAAAGTACATCAACTTCTGAAGTTGCCCATTTAAGAAACTGTTCAATAGGAATGGACGGAGGAAGTCCCAGAACGACATCGTGCATATTGTCCCCAAGGCTTGATGCCTCATGTAAAATAGCTCCAGCGCCTAATGCGGCAGTAAAGCCTATGAGATTGCCCCGGAACTTCAATTCTATCCTTCCGGCTCTTGCCTTCTCCCTAAGCGCATTTACTGGCCCTTCGAGGATTTTCTTTCCTTTGTTAATCAATGCGACATGATCGCATAACTCATCGACACTGGACATGTCATGAGTCGAAAGGAGGATCGTCGTGCCAAACTCATCTCTAAGCCTATTTATTTCTGTACGTATTCTCGATGCGTTTATGGGGTCAAAACCGCTCAAAGGTTCGTCGAGTATGAGGAATTTGGGTTTGTGAAGTACGGCAACGATAAATTGAATCTTCTGCGCCATGCCTTTACTCAAATCAGCCACCTCTTTGTTCCACCATCCATCTACTTCCAAACGTTCAAACCAATCTGCCAATTCTCTCTCAGCTTCTTTTTTTTCCATGCCTCTAAGCCTGGCGAAATACATGGCTTGTTCTCCGACACGCATGTTTTTATACAATCCCCTTTCTTCTGGCAAATACCCCAATGAACTGATATGGTCAGATGACATCGGCTTGCCGAAAAAAGAAATAGAACCTTGGTCAGGGCCCGTAATCCCTGCGACCATTCGAATGAGTGTCGTCTTTCCGGCTCCGTTTGGCCCTAACAAACCAAAAATACTCCCTTGAGGCACTTCTAAACTCACGCCATCTAATGCGATATGAGTGCCATATCGTTTCGATACATCAAATAATTCAAGAGAATGAGAATCGTTCATGAGAATAAATCGGTGACTTTGTCAAAAAACCCACGTTCACCGTGTCCTGTTTCAGGTTGGAAGTTCGCTGATTTCTTTAGATTCTCCAAAGTCTTACGTTCTTCTTTTGTGAGGGTCTTGGGGGTCCAAATATTAATATTCACCAACAGATCTCCATTTCCATAAGATTCTACAGAAGGAAGCCCTTTTCCCCTGAGCCTGACAAGCTTGCCACTTTGCGTTCCCGCTTCGATTTTAATCTTCGCTTTCCCACTCAGCAAGGGGACTTCTGTTGAAGCACCCAAACAGGCATCAATAAAACTGATGTATAAATCGTGGTGTAGATTTTTACCGTTTCTTTGAAACTCATTGTGCGAAATCTCTTCGACAACGACCAACAAATCTCCAGCTACACCACCTATCGGAGCCCCGTTACCTTCCCCACGCACATTGAGCTGCATGCCATTCTCGACACCACTGGGAATATCTATGGTAACGACTTCCTCTTCTCTTTTCATCCCCCACTCATCTGTACCAGAAGGTTTTGATGAAATCGAAAACCCTGATCCATTGCATGAAGGACAGGTAGACGATGTTTGCATTGCACCTAAGATTGTATTTGTCACTCTCCGTATCTGTCCTGTGCCATTGCATTGTGAACAGTCTGTATGTTCCACGCCAGATGCCTGTATTTGCTTTGCAACTTTGATTTTCTTCTTGACACCTGTCGCAATCTCCTCTAAAGTAAGCTTTACTTTGATTCTCAGATCGGCGCCCTTCATCCTTCTTCTACGTCCTCCACCTCCGCCGCCGAAGCCGCCGAAACCACCACCACCACCTCCGAAAATATCTCCAAACTGACTGAAGATATCCTCCATGTTCATGTGCTGTCCGCCGCCACCACCCGCGCCTCTCATCCCAGCATGTCCAAACCTATCGTATTGCTGCTTTTTATTGTCGTCACTTAAGACTTCGTAGGCTTCAGCGGCCTCCTTAAACTTATCCTCTGCAACAGCATCATCCGGATTTTTATCTGGGNGATATTTTAGGGCGAGCTTTCTGTAAGCCTTTTTAATTTCAGAAGCTGAAGCTGATTTACTCAGCCCTAAAATGTCATAATAATCTCGTTTTGCCATTTTTTCTAATACAAATTATTCACCTATCACCACTTTTGCATACCTCAACACCTTGTCACCTAAGGTGTATCCATTCTCAACCACATCCACTATTTTTCCTTTCAATTTTGGAGAAGGAGCGGGGATATTTGTAATTGCTTCATGAAAATCAACATTAAAATCATCGCCTGATTTAACTTCCATGAGTTTCAGCCCTTTAGAAGAAAGTGTCGATTCTAGTTTTGTATGAATCAACGCCATGCCCTCCTTAATGGCTTGAATATCGTCGTTCCCGTTGTCCTTCGCTCTTGTAAAATCGTCAAGGAGAGGCAACATCGTCACGATGACATCTTGAGAGGCAGTTCGAATTAAATCTACTCTTTCACGCATCGTTCTTTTTCGAAAATTATCGAATTCAGCATACAGCCTCAGATACTTTTCTTGGTAATCGACAACCTCTTCTTCTGTCTCTGGCTCTGACTCTGGCTCGTCGTTTTCTGATTTAGGTTCAGAATCAGGACCAAATGTGCCATCTTCTGAACAAGACTCTGCTGCCATATTTTGTTCGTCCACCTTTTTTTCTGAGGTTTTATTTTGATCGTTCATCGTCCTTATTTGTTTGGTAAAAGACTTTGCAAAGTAAGTGCCAATATGGTGAACCGCGATGAAACAAGACAGCCTGTCAGGCTGCGTGTTGCAAACCGACAGGCTGTCGTGCCAAACAATGCGTTTGCAATAGAATTACTTTAAGCTCTTCACATGTTTGTCTATGTGACGATGAAGCTCAAAGCCGCGTAGATTTTTCGCGACAATCACGCCATCCTCATCCACAAGAAAACTCATCGGAATGGAACTTACGCCATACATAGCAGCAGCTTCATTGTTCCACTTTTTTAAGTCGCTCACGTGATAGTCCCACGATAGATTGTCTTTTTTGATAGCGGCCTCCCATGAAGGAATTTTACTGTCTAAAGACACAGAGTAAATTTCAAATCCATCTGCGTTCTTAAACTTTGCTTTTCGATACTTCTCGTAGGCCTTCACCACGTTTACATTCTCCCTTCTACATGGACCGCACCAAGACGCCCAGAAATCTATCAGGACAATACTTCCTCTCAAGTCACTCAATTTCATCTCCTTCCCCTTGGGGTTATTCATGATGATGTCTGGAGCCTCATCACCAATATTCACACCCACAAGACCTGTTGGAACGACATCAAAAGAGCCATTCATCTCCGAATTACTTGCAGATGTAGAGAACGAAGAAGCGCCTAAAACACCGGTGAATGCCACAGCGACAACGCCTACTACTATTATTGCTGATTTAAAAATCATAATGCTTTTCTTACGTTGATTCATTTTTCGTGAATTTCAAAGATATTCAAAGGTTAATCAATTCGTGTGATATGTGCTCCCAATTTTCTTAAACGGGCATCAATATTTTGATATCCTCTGTCAATTTGACCAATGTTATGAATGGTGGATGTACCCTCTGCTGAGAGCGCTGCGATAAGCAGAGACACCCCAGCACGTATGTCTGGTGAAGTCATTGTCACCGCGCGAAGTGGGCTTGTGTGATCCAATCCGTTAACTGTTGCACGGTGAGGATCGCAAAGGATGATTTGGGCACCCATATCTATGAGTTTATCCACAAAAAAGAGTCGGCTTTCAAACATCTTCTGATGAATTAAAACCGAGCCTTTGGCTTGTGTTGCCATCACGAGGACAATACTCAATAAGTCTGGTGTAAACCCTGGCCATGGCGAATCCGAAACAGTCAAAATAGACCCGTCAATGAATTTGTCTATTTCATACGATTCTTGAGCAGGTATGAAGATGTCATCTCCTCTCCTCTCCAGTTTAACACCCATCCTTTTGAAGATTCTCGGAATCACTCCAAGCTCATCGTACTTCACATCTTTAATCGTAAGCTCTGACTTTGTCATTGCTGCCATACCTATAAAACTCCCAACTTCGATCATGTCAGGCAGACATCTGTGGGTCGCACCGCCCAATTCTGTCACACCTTCAATCGTCAAAAGATTTGAGCCTACCCCCGTAATCTTACCTCCCATCTTATTGATGATCTTACACAGTTGTTGCAGGTAGGGCTCACACGCTGCATTGTAAATTGTCGTTGTGCCTTCAGCCATGACAGCAGCCATCACCACATTTGCTGTACCCGTGACCGATGCTTCATCTAAAAGCATGCGCTTTCCTTTGAGCTTTCCGCCAGGAACATTTGCCGTAAAAAACCCTGTTGATGAATCATAGCTGAATTCTGCTCCCAGTTCCTTGAAACCAAGAAAAGTGGTGTCCATTCTTCTTCGACCGATCTTATCTCCGCCTGGCCTCGGTAACGCGCCTATACCAAACCTCGTCAAAAGTGGGCCCAATATCATGACCGACCCCCTCAACGAACTTCCTTTCTCCTTAAACTCATCGGATTTGAGAAAGTCCAAATTAATATCGTCCGCCTTAAACCAATACTTTCCCTCAGAAAGTTTACGGGTTTTTACACCCATAGAACTTAAAAGATCAATAAGTTTATTGACATCAACGATATCCGGGAGGTTGTCTATTTCAACTTCACCAGGTGTTAACAACACTGAACTTAATATCTGTAGCGCTTCGTTTTTTGCGCCTTGTGGTATGACCTCCCCACTCAGTTTATGGCCACCTTCTATTATAAAACTACTCATCCCGTAAAAATGAGACTGTTTTTCAAATTCCCGAGTATATAGCGCAGGAACTTGTTAGAAGGGATTTGTGGAATGTTTACCTTCTTCTGTAGTTCTTTGACCCCCCTCGATTCTGGGAATTATTTCGATGTCCGCCGCTTTTTTGTGTCGCACCGCCTTTCTTTCCTGATCGTTTGCGTTCGAGGGCATCACTCGTTTTGCGGATACTCCTTAAAATTTCAGCAGAACTATCTAGTACCGCATCCTCAGGAAGAATCAATGCACCAGCAGATTTTTCTTTCAGTTGTTCCGCAATAAAACTTCGCTCGACCGTATTCCTATTCCAGGTCAGAAAATGCATTTTCATCGTATTGGCGAGTTTGACAATAAGGATGGATTTCTCTTCAGAATCTTCCAACTTTTTTGCCATTTCAATCATGGACTCTACTGTACGACCGAAATGTCCGGCACGAGAAGTCTCTGTGGGATAATCTATCCTTTTTGGCGCTTCACTCCTTGACGTTGGCTCTGGCTTATCGAATGGACCATCCACATCCATTTGGTAGGCAGACATCTGATACAGTTGATTCCACAGCTTATGTTTTCCCTCTTCTTCACTGCCCTCAGGCGGCACAACACTGCCCATCACACTTATGATTGCTTCAGCACACTTTGTGCGCTCAGCCTTATCCGTAAGCCCCATCATATGGGCCACCATAATATGAATACCTCTCCCATACTCAGGGATTTCCAAATCGTCTCTGTTGCTGTTGTAGGTGAGCGTATCGCTTCGATCTGCTTCCTTTATATTCATTTTACTCATCGTGTCAAAGATACGTCAGATGACCTACACCAAAAATATTTCTACTCTACTCATTGCATAACACTTTCCTTGCACTACTTTTGTTGTCCGTTTCGAACGCGATACGGAAATAAGCGAAAATAGCTCAGTTGGTAGAGCACAACCTTGCCAAGGTTGGGGTCGCGAGTTCGAGTCTCGTTTTTCGCTCAATTAAAACCTCTCCAATTCGGAGGGGTTTTTCTTTATATGGCAAGGGTTTCAGAAGATCTGAAACAGGAAAAGCCTGTCTTATTTATAATACAATTGCTTTTCTAAATATACTCTACCAACTGCCATTTTCCAAGTTTACTGCCAGACTTTCTGCCGAACTTTCCACACTTGATCAACATCTAAAAGCTGAAACTTATATCCAGATCATATCCTTACCAGTGTGCACGCCCTCTTGAGTAAACGGTTTCGGTTTTAACAATTTACCGCCCCTAGATATGTATAATAGCCAGCCTATATATTGCTGATGTTTTTTTCAATATCGGGTACAAAAATGAACAGATATATACCTTCTATTTTGCCTCTCTCTCCCTCCGTTCTTCTTTTAGATATAGATAGACTAAAATCAGGCCCGTACATTCTGCTTAAGAATCCTTTAATGAAAGGAATCGATGGTCGATGCTGATGGGGCTTAGGCACCTTGCTAAGGCTTAAGTTAATTGTGGGCTAGCGTTCTATTCACATCTTTCTACTCAACTAGATTATTTACGAAGTTGCGCGCTTAACAAAAATCCTATGCACGCACAGTAAAATCAGGCACATACACCTGGATTAGGAATCCTTTATATATGTGAATTACAAATAGAACAAAAGGCTTCATTTAGGGCTCACAGGAGATCTTCTATACAGTTACGTATGCGTTTACAATGAAAAAGTTTACAGGGCGAGGTGGGCCCACAAAGGCCCCAAC
>PACT01000039.1 GCA_002700285.1 Crocinitomicaceae bacterium
TTGAAGGCCATCAAGCCAAATCTTGTTACCTTCGCGCCTCTCCGGCGGGGTAGCTCAGCTGGTTAGAGCGCAGGATTCATAATCCTGAGGTCGGGGGTTCGAGCCCCCCTCTCGCTACAAAAGTCCCTTTTCATCGAGGGGCTTTTTTTATTTGGACAGAAAACATGAATCCCCGAAGAAGACACTTGAATGTACAAGGTATAAAAGTGTTTAAGTATATCTTCGATGTATGAATACCACGATAAGGAAAGGTGTAAAAGAGGATCTGCCAGCGGTTCTCACATTAATTAAGGAACTCGCTGATTACGAGAAAGCGCTGGATTGTGTGACCATTACATTGGAGGAGTTGGAAAAGGATGGCTTCGGAGATCATCCCTGGTATTGGTTCTTGGTGGCGGAGGAGAATGACCAAATAATTGGGCTCTCTTTTTATTTTATTCGCTATTCAACGTGGAATGGAAAGTACTTGTACCTTGAGGATTTTGTCATCAGCAAAGCATGCAGACATAAGGGGATAGGCAGTCTCTTATTTGAAGCCACGATTCAGATATGCAAAGATGAGAACCTCAATGGTATGTCCTGGCAGGTGTTGGATTGGAACAGTCCCGCGATTCAGTTTTACAAGAAGTATAATGCTGAGATAAGTTCGGAATGGTACAATGGAAAGCTGACGAAGCATCAAATTCATCAAATTACAGCTCAATAGTTATTCACGTGATGTCCTAATTTCTCCCCATCATTGTGAACATAAACATCAATGACCGAACTTCGTCACATGTATTCTGAAGCGATTGTATTCGTACTCACATTGTGCGCTAATTTATGAGGTTATTACTCGTTTTCATATCATGTGTGCTCGCTGTCACCTCTGTTGTAAATGCCCAATGTGGCTTTGATACAGCGTTTTATGCAAACAAACAGACCTTAGTGATGGGGATGGGATTGAACTCAACTTCTCAGGCCGAACTCCTTATCATTCCCACCGTGGTGCATGTTATTCATGTCGGTGAGCCTTTGTCGATTGGGACAAACATTTCGGAAGCCCAAATCCTCAGTGCGATTAATGCATTGAACGAGGACTTTAGGAAGGAAGTGGGCTCAAATGGTTTTGGACTAGGTGTGGACACAGAAATTGAGTTCTGTCTTGCCAAACGCGACCAATATGACAACCCCTCAAATGGGATTACTCGAAGCAATGGTGCAGTGATTCCAGGATATTTAGAAGATGGTATTAAGTCAGGAAATATTGGTGTAGGCGCGGATGAGACTGAGGTGAAAGCTTCGGTGGCTTGGCCTCGTGATGCGTATTTCAATATTTTTGTTGTGACTGAAATCGACGGCAACAATGGAGGCAATGGCACCCAGGGTTATGCTTACTTTCCTTTTGACAATGTAAGAGATGGCGTTACAGTGCTTTACAATACATTTGGGACAGAAGGAAACCTGAAAACATGGACGAATTTAAATCGGATTCTCACGCATGAAGTGGGTCATTATTTGGGCCTCTATCATACGTTCCACAATACGAATTCAGTGGCTGCTTGTGACACTGAGGTGACTTGTGAAACGGAAGGGGATCAGATTTGTGACACGCCGCCAACAGTTGCAAATTCAGGATGCCAAACAACGCCAGCTTGTGAAAACGCACAAATTGAGAATTATATGGATTACACGGCTCAGGACTGTAAAAACACATTTACAGCTGGCCAAACCGCACGCATGCGTAACACAATCTATGTGCAACGCAGCTCGCTTTTGAATTCCAATTCTTGTACTCCTATCTCTGAGAGAGATATAGGAATCTCTGAAGTTGTGTACCCCGAACCTGTCACGTGTTCGTCCTTTTCGAGCCCCACAGTGCGAATCGTAAATTACGGCACACAACCCGCCACTTCCTTTATGCTTCAAGCGACGCTCGATGCCACTGATTCGGTGTCTTTGACGTGGTCGGGTGAGCTTGCGTCAGGCTTCAGTGTTCAGCTGGAACTCGACTCGCTCATGGTTTCCATGGGAGATCATGTGTTGGAATTTGAGGTAAATTGGCTCTCTGAAGGTCAAGATGATTGGTTTGAAAACAACACAGTATCTGCAGTCTTTACGAGAGAAAATCTTGAACAATGTACAGTCGTCATAGAACCTGATTATTTTTCATCTGAAACAACTTGGAGTTTGACGGATGAGAATGGAGACTTTGTCATGGGAGGAGGGCCTTATGACAATGATGATCAAATAAGTATTTACCGCAGAAGTACGTGTCTTGAGGACGGGTGCTACACGTTTACTGTTTTCGATGCCTTTGGCGATGGTCTGAGTTACGGTGGGGGATATCAAGTGCTCAATGCCGATGGGGATATTTGGGCCTCTGGATCGGGAGATTTCGGCGATTCAGTCACTCATCCCATTTGTGCGGGGCCTGTACCTGGATGCATGTATTCGTTTGCTGCAAATTATAATTCTACAGCAACCTATGACGACGGTTCTTGTTATCTGTCAGGTTGCATGGATCCATTGGCCTGTAATTTTCTCCCTGAAGCAACATCAGACGATGGAACGTGTGTTTACGCAAGTGTTGAATGTGCCGGAGATTTAGACAATGATGGGTATCATTCAATAAGTGACCTTTTGATATTCCTGTCAATTATAGGCACTTTCTGCAACTAAATTATTTATGTTAGTGGATAAGTGCCAGTGATTTACTAAGCGCCTGGGCAATACTTGCTCAATCTTTGTAATGCAAGCAAGTGCGATGTAGAATGAACTGCAAAGTGACTTGGAGCAACATTAACCATGCTGAGTTTTCTGAATAAATCCCTCTTGTTTTCATTCGTTTTCTTCATTTATGCTACCCAGATATTTGCCCAAACTTCTGAGCCATTGTTAAGCTTTTCATCTTTTCCAGACGATATAATTTTGAGTTGCAACGATGGGATGCCTTCTGAAATAGAATACCCTGTTGTTGCGCTTGACACCTTAGGCACATCCTGTGACGGCATCCAGACTCTCAACTATCAAGATTTAACTATTCCAGGTGATTGTTCCAATACATATATAGTCCAAAGAACATGGTCAGCTGAGATCTGTGGGGAAACAATATCATCAGTACAATCGTTCACGTTTGCTGACACCACCCCACCTGTAATCATAAGTCCTATTGACGGCGCACATGTATGTGAGACCGACCTTGTTAATATATACCCAGCAGCTCAAGATGATTGTCAGTTTGGCGTTTCATTAAATTTTGAAAACTCTGAATCTGTGCCATGTGAAGGTGTGATCTTAAGAACCTATGACATTTCCGTATCAGATAACTGCGGAAATACAACCATTGAATCTCGCTCAGTTTACATTCACGATCAAGCGCCTCCTATATTTTCAAGTGTTCCCCCAAGCCTAACCTTGTCATGTGCAGATGCTGTAATTCTTGAATCCGCGACATATGATTGTGACATGGGAATGACGTATAGTGAAGGAGGTGAGGTATCTTACCCCAATTGTTCAGGGTCTTTTGTTCAAACCCAGACTTACTTATTGACAGATGCATGCGACGTCACAGCAAATGCCTCCAGAGTCATCACCGTTGAGGATGACATTCCGCCCGTTCTTGTGATCCCTGAAGATCTCACTCTAAGTTGTCCTGAGGACCCTGTCTTAGAATTGGCGACAGCATTTGATGTATGTTCAAATGAAACCCTTGCTGTTGTCGAAGAGATTGATACGGTGATCTCAAATTGCGGTTTGTTGACGCTAGTGAGAACTTTTTCCGCAACGGATGCGTGTGGTAATTTAGCATCAGGGTTTCAAACCGTCACAGTATCCGATACAACTGCTCCTGTGTTTTCGTTCTTCCCTTCTGATTTAGCGTTCGATTGTGCAGATGAGATTCCCTCAGATGAGACGCTGGGCTATGCGACAGCTACGGACGAATGCAGTGAGGTTTTAATCACGCTGAATGAAGTAATTACAGATGGTGATTGTCCTTTGAGTTATTTAAGAGAACGCGTATTTACGGCTTTAGATGAATGTGGCAATTCCGCATCTGCCACACAGCGTATCTCTGTCTCGGACATCACAGCGCCTCAAATTGTACTAAGTGCGGACACAGTATTTGCCGAATGTGGTGGCGACCTTGTAAACGATCCACCAGAGATTACGGATGACTGTAGTGATTTCACAGTGACATCTTCAATTTCATATTTACCGGAAGGCACCTGTTTGGGCCAAGCAATATCAACCTTTACCTATGTAGCTACCGACGTATGCGGAAATTCGAGTACAGCCACGAAAACGGTCATTGTCACAGATAACATTGCGCCTGTTTTCTCATCATTCCCAGCGGATACTGTACTTTCATGTGATGTTGAACTCACGTTGGAGTTGCCCGAGTTCGATGATGCGTGTTCAACCGCTTCTATGAGTGAAACGCTGACAGAAGTGTCGGGGGATTGTCCAGGAGAGAGAAATGTCACCCGCACTTTTACAGTTTCTGATCCATGTGGAAATACCGACACACGGATTCAATCGATTGCTTTCATTGATACAACACCGCCGACCTTTGCAATTGTTCCACCAGAATTTCTGGAAGTGTATTGGCTCGATGGCGACACGATTCCATTGCCTGTGACTGACATTATTGATGCTTGCGATCCAAACGCTATGTTGACGATGGATGAATCTTCATCCATCGATGAGAGTGAAGGGGCCGATTTGGCCCAAACCATTACGCGAACTTATTTGGCGACAGATGGCTGTGAGAACGAGACAACGTTAACATCTACGATTGTGTATTATCCCCAAATTATTCAGGGTTGTACCGATTCTGACGCGTGTAATTATAATCCAGAAGCAAATCTCGACAATGGGTGCTTTTACAACGACATGTTTGGTTTCTGTAATGGCGACAATACGCTACAGGGTGCAATTGATGCGACAGTTGCAGCAGCTGCAACAGGTGGTTCAAATGTGCTTGTTGTTCCTGCCGGAACCTTTAGCCCGGTGTCTATATCTTCTTCAATTGTATTGCAAGCTGATTCTGGAGCCATTATTGATGCAACCGGACATATGAACGGGATAACGATTACGGGCCCTTCTGTGAACGTTGACGGGTTTTCTATTCTCGGAGATGACAACACCGTTTCTGGAATAGAGATTTTATCAGGAGCTGACAATGCTACTGTAAGAAACTGTGATATATCTGGAATGGCATTGGCAAATCCTGTAAACGGCTCACCATTAAGTTATGGCGTTCTATGTTATCAGAACAATTCAAATGGCACACCTGTATCAGGAACTTTGATAGAAGGGAATACATTTCATGACATCTCTGGTGCTGCAATCTCTCTTTCTACAAATGGGGCCACTGCGACTCAGATTTCAGGCAATACCTTTTCAGACATCACACCAGTCTTTTTTGAGGGTGAATTTATAAGTATCGGTATTCAAGCTGCTTCGACCACTGATTTAAGTGTGTTTAACAATTCATTCCATATGGTCATCGGGGCCACGAGTGTGCTATTGTCAAATTCAATTGACATCTATGACAATACATATTCAAGTGTTTCTGCGTTTCATATTGAAACCACCACCGACAATGCCACATTTTCGAGTCTTGCATATTGGGCGAGGGCAGAAGTAAACATTCCAGGAAACACAAATGTTCTCAAAGTTTATTTCGCAAACTTAGAGGGTGAAATCGCGAACCCTGGTGCTTTTACATTTGCAAATGACGGAACAGAAGTCTTTGACAGCAATGGAGAAACATATGTACAGGATTGTCATGGAGTCTGGGATGGCTCAGGAATACTAACAGCTTGTGGGTGTGACATCTTCGATGAGGACTTGGATGGTGTGTGTCCAGATGACGAAGTGGAGGGTTGTACAGATGTCGCAGCATGTAACTACGATCCTTTAGCGACAGAAGAAGACAACAGTTGCATAGAAGATCCTGTAGGTTTTGATTGCAATGGTGTGCTCACGCCCAACGAATTCTGTGGGTCAGGTACGGTATGGAATGATCAGTCTGGAGAATGTGAAGTGGTCACATTAGGTCCAGCGTGTTACTTCGACACAAATGCCAATGGCAGTGTTGATTCAGCAGATCTCTTGACGCTTCTTGCAGCATATGGATTAATCTGTGAGTAAAACAATTGCGCATAAAAAAAAGCCCCAACAGCAAATGTTGGGGCTTTTTTTAAAGTTTTTATTTTAGAAAGAACGGCGCTTTTCGCGCTGCTCGCTTTCGTTGCAACGGATCGGACGACCCATTACATCTTTGCCTTCAAGCGCCTCAATGGCAGCTTGCCCCTCCTCAGAGTTAGGCATTTCAACAAAGCCAAACCCGCGTGAGCGTCCAGTTTCGCGATCGTGTATTACTCTAGCGCTATCAACAGTGCCATGAGCCTCAAATGTTTCTTGCAAAGCCACGTCATCAACGCCCCAAGCAAGGTTTCCTACAAAAATATTCACAATAAAAAATAATTAAAAATGCGGGGCAAAGATAGTGAACGAGACGCCCCGTAAAGAATATTTGTGGATTGATTCGAAATTATTATTCCTAACGGCAAATTAATTCACTGTATAAATCCACATTGGTGGAAAATTCCAACCCACAAAACATGATTTCTTGAAGGGGAATTGCTTGTAGTGCTTTTTCATTAAAAAGGGAAAGTATGTAAACCACCTCATGCACGTTCCTCCCTCTGTAAGCTTTTGCAAAGTTGAATAGAGCGGTTTTTTAACGTCTTCAGGCAATGTGAAAGGAAGTCCACTGATCACTAGATCTACTTGGCTTACGTGGCGTTCCTTAAGTAAGTCTTCTAAGCAAGATGCACTGCAGTTCACAACTTCAAACCGATGGTCATATTTTTTTTGAAGAGGCGCTATAAACTCCTTTTCAAGTTCGATGAGCAATATTTTACAGTTAGAAGGAAGTTGTTCAGCAAGGATGTCAGTTATAACACCAGTGCCCGGACCCAATTCGATGACATATTTCATGGCATTTAAATCCAGTCCATTCACCATACTTTGCGCTGCACGTTTAGAGCTAGGGATTATTGAGGCATTGACCTTAGGTTGCCTAATAAACATTTTTAGAAATCTAAAGGTGCTCATGTCAAGGCTATTTGTGTCCTACTTGCGACTTATTTGATGCGCCCTCTTGTTGTTCTAATTTGCGCAATTTTTCTATTGCTTCTTCAGAGAGGAAAAACTCTGGGTGAGGCGGCTCAATACCATCCAATCGATAGAGCATTTCTGCCAATTGCAATGCCCCGATTTGTTTTGCCAAAATCTCTTTGTTTTCATCCAAAAGAAACAACTTCGGTGTGGAGAATACGTCAAATGTGGTTCGGAAATTGAGAGATTGTAAGTCTGTAATCCCAGCGTTTATAAGTTTGACAGCACTGTCTTGAGCATTTATTTGAGGGTTGTCACTGACGTGTGTCCAATCCATGTAATTTGTGGTTTCCAAATACTCAATCCATGGGTCTGGCTCAAAATCATTTCCGATGGCATAGATTTCAAGTCCTTTGTCATGCCACTCTTCATACACTCTTTGCAAAATGGGCATTTCTTTTTTACAGTGGCCACATGTACTTTCCCAAACCACCATGACCGTATATCTGGCATCAATGTCATGCAGTGACTCCCAAGTAGTCCCATCAAGTCCAGGTAGCGTGATGTCATGTGCCACATTCCCGCAAATAGAATACTTTAATGCCTCAGCACGATCAATAATCTTTTTAAGTTGTTCGTCATTTAGCCATTTGACTTGTCCGGTAATATAGTATTCATTGACGAGTTCCACGAACACCTTGTCCATGCACATGACTTTTGATGATTCACTTTCAAAGGTCATATGATGCAATATGTACTTGAACATGTCGTCATTCCCTTTCACTTGCGTGAGGAGTTTTTTTGCCTCATAAAACAAGGTGTCAGGATCTGGCGGAATAACCTGGCCCCACCACCTTTCCACCATTTGATGGAAACTTCCATCTCTGACCATGCGTGGGTCAGAGAAGTCGACTCTGTCCCAATAATGACTCCTGTACCACAGGTAATTCCAAAGTCTGGTGTCGTCAATATGATCTGGTGCATTTGGGATTTTAGGATCCCGAAGCATCCCGAGGTATTTCCCGAAAAGGTAGTCTCTAGGATCGTCAATAATTGCATCTTGATATTCAATGACTTCTGAATTCATTAAAACCATTGCATTCTTTGCAATCTCAATTTGAAGGGGGCTAGACATTGAGTCGTTGAGAATGGCATCATGAGGGGATCGTTCTTCTCGTTTCGTGTTTAGGTAGCTCAAATAGTCATAAAAAACGATGTTTTCCTCACTTTGAATGACAACCATGTCACCTTGTGGATTTGATTTGGTGGTTCGGAATTCCATGGGCTCATTCACAAGCATGATGTCGAAAAACACAGGTCCCGGAAGGACAACAGCATATTTCCCACATTCATTAAACGCTTTGCCTTTAAATGTAAAATGGCCGTCAGTATCAGCAACTGTTGTGTCACTGTAGTACAGTTTTGATCCGTAGTAGTTTGCCAAATAAACCGTATCATTTGACAGTCCAGTGACAGTGACATCGACGTTGTGTGACGTTTGGCCTGAAACATTGCTTGTCATTATAAAAGACAAAGCCATAAACAGTATATTAATTCTGAGATTCATTCTTATTGATTGTGGTATAATTTAGAAGTCCCTAGAAACGCAATTTACTACGGACCGATTTAAACAACACTTTACGCATGAGCATAATTCGTACCACTTTCAAACATCTTGGATTAAATGGTGATTTAAACGGTGACATACATAATGTCCCGCAGGGCATGGTGAAACGAGGCTGTATTGTTTTTGCCCATGGATACAAAGGATTTAAGGATTGGGGCGCTTGGGGTGTCATGGGGGATATGTTTGCTGAAGAAGGGTGGGAGTTTGTGAGATTTAATTTCAGTCACAATGGTCATGTTCTTCCTGATTTGAATCAATGCAGTGATGTGTTGGCGTGGAGTAAAAACACATATTCAAAAGAAAAATCAGATTTAGAGGAAATCTTATTGAATGCTTCGGACGCTTGTAAACCCACTGAGAAAGTCATTGTTATAGGTCACAGCAGAGGGGGAGGAGTTGCAGCTTTGGCCGCAGCAAATGGCCCTGTTGACGGGGTTGTTTTGCTTGCTTCTGTCAGTGATTTTGCAAGAAGGTTTCCTGTTGGAGATCAATTAGAAGCGTGGCGGAATACGGATCGTTTGGAGATTTTAAATGGACGGACGCAACAATTACTATCTCATTCATTTTCATTCTTTGAAGATTTCTCTTTGAATGCAGAAGCTTTGAATATTGAACGTGCTGTTCGGTCTCTTGAGGTCCCGTTACTGGCCGTTCATGGCGATTCTGACAAAGCAGTAAGTGATGTTGAGGGCAGGGAATTGGCGACATGGGCCACACAAGGTCATTTCGTGTCCATTCCTGATACGGGGCACACGTTTGGGACATTTCATCCCTGGAACTCTAACACCTTGCCAACACCCGCATCAGATGCTGTGACTCAGATTTTGAGTTTTATAAATAACATAGCATCTTGAATAGAAAAAGGGCCACTTTATTAGAAGTAGCCCTTTTATAATATAGTGTTGTGTCGAATATCGTTGTCACCTTTGACAGGCGCTTTTTTCATCTATTCAATTAATGATTTACGACAAGCTTGCGCATTGTTTGGTTACCATTAGAAGACACCTCGACCAGGTAGATGCCGTTGTCTAAATTGAGGTCAATCCTTTGACCAGAGATAAGATTTGAAGTCACAATTTCTTTAACAACTTGGCCGTTTAATGCCATAATGCGAACAATGCCGTTTACAACGTTGCTAGAAATATTAATGTAATCATTTGCTGGGTTAGGTCCGAAGGCTATATCGAGGTTTGAGACCTCTGCGATTCCATTCAAAACATCGTCTGTTTCAACAACGACCACATCGTCGATGTAGTATAGTCCAGCAGTATTGCCATCTCCAAATCCAAATAAATTAAGCCCACCGATAATTCCATCAAATGCAAAATTCGCAATGTACTCTCCGCCTATGAACACTTCAGCGCGTGAATTAATAGGNTCCATTCTTAAAGAAACAGATGTCCATTCGTCCAGGTTGTATGANCCGAATGCGATATCCNCTTGGTCTATGCTCAGTTGNATNGANCCATTNCCNGAAAANANNATNTCAAANGCCCATAGCAANNCCNGGNGTNANNTCTTCTTGNANNTTNNTATAAGCTGAGCNTCCAGAAGGGACGTANATNTTNTANCTNACTTCGTAAGCACTCTCAAGTCCGATAGGTAGGTANANGTCCATAGGNCCNCCTGCCAAAGTGCCAAATATTTTTAAAGACTGTGTTCCTGAGTTTGCTTGCTCATCGCTGACTTGACCGTCTTCGTCGGTACCTGTAGCTCCAGACCATGTCGTCCAAACTGAACTAGCGACACCGATGTAGTCACCAACTTGGTATGATTCGAAGTCTTCTTCTAACAAAGGCGTTTGGCCGAAGGCACTGCAGAAGATAAGAAGAGCACAAGGGAGTAAAAATTGTTTCATAGAAAGGATTTAGAATGTAATATAGGTAATTATGGGCACAAATTAATAAATTTGAGGCGAATTTGTACGAATTATCAAAAGTAAAATGGTTGTGACGGGAAATTTGAGGAAAATGAAAACGGTGGCTGCCACGAGCCCAGGCCAAACCATTTCTTATCACATGGAATATACAGATGTTCTCGAAAAAAGACCTTCTTTTGAAATAAACAGTTGGGTAGGTCAACGCATCAGATGGAAGTTCCACGGTGTTATTCATTGTGTCGTGTCTGGAGTTGAGATGGAAAGCGCATACAGAATGGGCATGAGTAAGAAGGCCTTTTTTGAATCGCCAATATCCTGCCCTTCAATTATCAATCCTGAACTGAGTACCATTCACACAGGCGTATCCCTGAGAGATCGTGAATTCGAAGAACGGTATCACAATGTTCCCCATGTAGTGTACCTAAGCCGAACAAACAAACTGAAAGTGGGCGTTACAGGATTTGGACGCGAACAATTTAGATGGAACGATCAGGGGGCAGTAGAAGCGATGACACTTTGCGTGACACCGTATAGACAGCTCGCTGGAGAAATAGAGGTAGCACTTAAAGCGCACCTTAATGACAAAACCCATTGGTTGGGCATGCTTAAAGATGTCCAAAGAGACCCTGAAGAACTGCTCGAATTAAAAGACCATTGCTTTGACTTGCTCGGTGGAGCTTATTCCCAATATGAACCGTTTTTTTCAGACGACGATACAATTTCTGCAATTCATTATCCCGTAGAAAAATACCCTGTCAAGATTAAATCAGTTAAACTTGCAACAAGTCCAGAAGGTGAAGGCGTTTTGGTGGGGATTAAGGGCCAGTACTTGATGTTCGAAGATGGTCGCGTCTTAAATATACGTGCGCATGAAGGGGCAAGGGTGACGCTAGAAAGAGGTTGAGCTCAGTTTAAAGTAGGGTCTGACGGTGCTTCAGCAATGTGAGAATATCCGGGTCCCATGCCGTTGATTAAACGTTTCCAGAATTCATCATTTTCACCTTCTGTCGACATTATTTCTTTTGATGAGGCACGTGTAATAAACCAAGAATGTGACCGTATTTCATCAGAAAGTTGGGTGTCAGACCATCCCGAGTAGCCAATAAAGAATCGGAAAGAGGTAAAACCCGCTTTGATTTTATCTTTAAGTGTCTCAAATTCACCACCCAAATACACGCCTTTAATGATTTCATTACTACCCTCTATGTCGGGGCTCGTGTGTAAGTAATACAGATTGGCGCTGTTTACAGGGCCACCGATACTGATTCTTGCAGATACATCCGTTAGATCCTCTAAAACATCAGCGATTTTAATATTCACAAAATTGTTCAAGACAAGTCCAAATGCGCCATCTTTGTTATTTTCACATAAGAATACAGCTTTGCGCCCGAAATATGGATCGTCTAGAAAGGGCTCGCTTAGGAGTATATCTCCAATTTTCGGCGCAGCTTTTTCTGTTGGAGTAAATCGAATCATTCCTGTAAAGTTCATTCATTTGGAGTTAAATGGAAAATAATACCGACCTAAATATTTCAGATTTTATTGCGCGTCGCTTTGATGATATGGTGATTTCAGGTCATGCTGTTGCCATCAGACTTAGGCGCGAGATTGTAGGTGCAACACCTCAACAAATCAGAACGGGTATAGAAGGGATTTCTCGTCTGAACCCTGGGAGATTTGGGGGCAATCTTCGTTTTGAAGAAATAGCGGGCGTGAATTGCGGCATTGTTTCCTTTCAAGGAAGAGAAGATAAAAACAAACGTGTGGTATGGCTTCACGGTGGAGGATTTGCCTTTGGATCAGCTCGTGTGTATAAGGCCACTGCGATCTTTCTTGCAAATGCGCTGAAATGTGAAATCATTATTCCTGAATATAGACTCGCTCCTGAACACCCTTACCCAGCACCTGTCGACGATGCTTATTCGGTATTTTTAGATGTTGTGAAGCGAAGTGGTGATACATATTTAATGGGGGACTCTGCAGGTGGGAATTTGGCTGCCTGTACGGTTATGAAAAGCATCAAAGAAGGCACTCCACTCCCCGCCAAACTTGCCCTTTTGTCGCCTTGGATGGACCTGTCAAAAAGCTCGAAAAGCAATACGCAAAATGAAAGTGAATTCAGTCCTTTTGACAATTTGGACACAGTGGCTTTTAGCAGAGAGTACATCGGCAACATGAAAGAAGACGACCCGCTCGTCTCTCCAATTTTCGGGTCTTTTGCGGGGTTTCCAGTTACCCACGTTCAGGTTTCNGAAGTCNAATTCTTTTATTCAGATTCAGTCAGAACCATTGATGAACTGAAAAAACACAATGTGAATGTCACAAGTCATGTAGAACCCAAATCACTGCATGGATGGCACCTTGTACCGGACATCCTTCCGGATGCGAAAAGGTCCATGCAAATTCTCGCGGACTTCTTTAATTAAGCGCTTCACAGATGAGCTGAATGCCTACTTCGGCCTCTTCATCCGTCATATTAATGGGGGGTGCAATCCTGAAGGCAGTCGGTACACTTAAAAACCAAAACAAAAGAACCCCAATATCCAGTCCTTTTAAAATGGTCTTTTTTACAGCTTCGGCATCTTTTAGTTCAACGGCAATAAAAAGGCCAATCCTTCGCACAACTTTTACTTCGGGATGAGATTTAAGCTTGTTTTCCCAAAGTTCACCTCTTCGTTCTACATCTGTCCAGTTCATGTTTTGTAGTAATNCGAGTGCAGCTGAAGCGCCTGCACACGCCAGCGGGTGGCCACCAAATGTTGTAATATGACCAAGAACAGGAGAGTGAGAAAGTTTGGACATGTTGTGACGTGAAGAAACAAAGGCACCGATAGGCATACCGCCTCCTAAGGCTTTGCCTAAACAAAGTATATCTGGCTCGATGTCGAAGGCGCCAAATGCAAACGGAGCGCCTGTTCGTCCCATTCCACATTGAACTTCGTCTAGAATTAGCATTGTGCCAGACTTTGTGCATGCTTCCCTTAACAACTTCATCCATGTCGGTGAAGGAATTTGAACCCCAGCATCACCTTGTATGGTTTCAACGATAATGCATGCAACTGTATCGTCTATTGCTTGTAGTGAAGAAACGTCATTGAATTTTATAAATTCAATCTCGGGCAGAAGCGGGAGGAAGGGAGTCTTACGTTCCATATTTGAGGACACCGACAAAGCGCCAGATGTATTTCCATGATACCCACCTTTGCAGGCGAGCATTTTACGTCTTCCTGTGATGCGTTTGGAAAGCTTAAGTGCGCCTTCAATCGCCTCTGATCCAGAGTTGACAAAATACACAGCGTTTAAGGCTTCAGGCAGCATGGATGTCAAGCGCTCAGCCGCACTGACAGTTGATTGGTGATGGAACTCTCCGTACACCATTGTGTGAAGGTTTCTGTCAATTTGTTGATGCAGCGCGTGACTTATTTCAGGGTGGCCATGTCCGAAATTGCTCACACCTACACCACTTATTGCATCGAATAATTTTTTTCCTCCTTCACAATGAAGCCAAACCCCTTGTGCACTTTCGATGTGAACATTTAAGGGGTAAGGGGTCGTTGCTGCCAATCCGAGATCCAAGAACGGTCCAAACTTATTTTCAGATTCCATAAAGTCTCGCGTTATTTATAAGAAATCTCCCATTCATCTACAAAAGTCCATCTGTCGAACCCAGCACCTAAATGCCATTCAGGGATCAGCCCTCTTGGATTTGCTTTGACTCTTACATAACGAACATTTTCAATCATGGATTCTGTTTTGAATCTGAACACTTGCTTTTCATAATCATCTTCCATCACATCGTGAGTGATTCTTTCTGATAGCTCAAAATTGACACCGTCTGATGAAGTATAGAATTCCACATTTTCCGGCAACCAAATCCAGGGTCTTATATCTTGAATACACCCCAAAGTCATCCCCGTCACTGTTTTTGATTTCCCTAAATCTATTGTCGCTTCAAATGGAGTAGCGTAGTACCCTTGCCAGTCACCCGTTCTGTACTCGTCTCCACCTTTGAGTCCGTCCACAAGTGTTGACGGGCCAGAAGCTTCATATTGCGGTGAATAGGGGTAAGTAAGTTTGACCTCCCAGTCATTGTCAATTTTAACGATGGCGTGATGGACTTCCCTAGATCGTATACCATTTGCTTCAGCGTATGCGTAAAATTCAGAATTAGATTTCACATTTATCGGCTTGGTATAGACATTCCATTTGCTTCCATTGAGCGTATAATAAATGATTGCATTCTTATCGAGATGTTGTAAAATAACGTCTGATCGTTTTCCTTGAAATGAGCGCGGAGAAACAAATGCGGGAACAGGGACAAAATTTGTATCGTTCACAGCGGTTGATGGGCGGTCCTCCGAAAGCAGACCAAACCCATTATTGGGTTCAGTCGAGGTTTCAAATGAGAGGGGGCCGCCATTGAGAATCTCATTATAGTTTAACCAAGATCGCTTGGATCCATTGGCTGAACTGATATAGGGGCCTGTTTTGTCTTTAGAGATGTAAAGCGGTCTATTCCAAGCACGTGCTGAACTGTTCGCAGGTGTCACCACCACATTGTCGAACTGTGGAGCACCAATTGCAAGTTGTGCTTCTTTAGAATGAGTTGATGAGCCGGGTGACACCGGATAAAGCCCTATTGAAGACAGAACATACCACGCTGACATCTGCCCGCAGTCTTCATTCCCGCAAAGACCATCAGGTTCTGAAGAATACAGGTCCGTAAGGATTTCAGTGACAATCTCAGAAGTACGCCATTGCTTCCCCACGAAAGATTGAAGATAAGCCACGTGGTGGCTCGGCTCATTTCCGTGCGCGTATTGTCCCAACAGACCAGTTATGTCAACTTGATGCCTGCCCGAGGTCTCAGAAGATGCTGAGAATTGGTTTTCTACCAATTGAGAGAACGCTTCAGGAGAGGAGGCAAGGCGGATTTGACCTGAAATATCATGTGGCGCGAAGAAGGTATACTGCCAACCGTTCGCTTCGGTATAATTAAAATTCACTTCTGTGGGATTGAAGTTGGGAACCCACGCACCATCTCTTTTAGGTTGAATGAAATGTGATTCAGGGTTTAATATATTTCGCCAGTAAAGCGCGCGTTCTCTAAATATTTCAGAGATAGAATCCTCTCCTAAGCTGGAAGCAAATGCAGAAATACAGGCGTCATCAAAACAGTATTCGAGTGTTTTTGATGTGGCTTCACTCTCTCGCTCGCTTGGGATATAGCCCCATTGTTTGTAACTCGGAAGACCCAAGTGCGCTGAATCGGCAGCCTGAATCATTGCTTTGAGTGCCAGTTCTTCATCCCACCCTGTAATTCCCCATGCTTTCGCATCAGCAATCACTGGAACACTGTGATATCCGATCATGCAGCCCGTATAATTGCCTGCCAATTCCCAAACGGGCAATTGTCCACCTTCCTGATACATTCTGAGCATCGTTCTCATAAAATCACGAGTCCTTCCAGGTTCAATCCATGACAGCAAAGGGTGCAAAGACCTGAAGGTGTCCCACAAGGAAAATACAGTATAATGCAATCCTTCGTCCTCATCCAGTTGGTGAACTTGAAGATCAGTCCCTCGGTATCTTCCATCTACATCTGATGCGACGTTGGGGACTGTACATGAATGGTAAAGAGATGTATAGAACTTTGTTTGATCATCCTTCGTTGCGCCGCTTACCTTGATGCGACTTAGCTGCTCCTCCCATCGTGTTTCATTTGCTGATCTATATTTTCTGAAGTCGCTGTGAGGCGCTTCAGCATTCAAATTTCCGACAGCGCCCTCAACATCGCAAAAGCTTAATCCCACCCTGACTGTAAGTTCATCGATGACTCCAAAATCAGCTGTGAATACAGGCACAAAGTCCATTTCCAGATTAAAACCTCCAGACTCATCACTACTAATAGTTTTTAATTCAGACAATTGACCTGACCATGTGAAGCTTTTGTTGAACCTAATGGCAAAATATACATGTTGTTCTTCAGCCCAGTTATTTGAAAGTCGATGACCCACAATTGTACTGTCATCAAGCGGGTAAATACTGTAGTTTATCAAATCATCCCGATGTTCCAAATCGATAATCAGCGTTAAAGTATCTGGACTCTCTAATGAATATTTATGAATCCCCACCCTTTCAGAGGTTGTGAGTTCAGCTTTTATGCCATGGTCTTTAAGTCCTACAGTATAATATCCCGCATGGGCGTATTCAGTGCTTTTGTCAAACCCGCTTTTATATCTCTCTTTCCATGTCTGTGCATCTGAAGCGAACTGTGTACAAGGCATTAAAAGAATATCCCCGTAATCACTGACACCTGTTCCCTGGAGGTGGGTGTGGCTGAAGCCGTAAATAACCGAATCTGAATAATGATAGCCCCCGCAACCATCCCACCCATCTAGTCTTGTGTCGGGACTTAATTGAACCATGCCAAATGGTGACGTCGCTCCGGGATATGTATGTCCATGCCCCCCCGTTCCAATCATGGGGTCCACTTTGTGATGCAGATACTTAGAATCTTTGTTGTTTTTTTGAGCTAAGATCGGCTTAGGAGTGCAACATATTCCAATGATTGCTGCACAAATAAAGGAAACAGTTAAATTCTTCATTTTGATGATTTGGGTGTTTTACAAACGTTGCAGTCCACTCTGTTGTGTAACCCGAAATGTAACACTGCAGGTCGATTCGGTGAAGTTAATTCCTGAAAGACCGATCTCATTTTTAAAGGTAAAACAATTTGAATAGATGTGTTGCGTCTTGTGATACAAAGCTTGATGTCAATTGTGATTCGTTGAAGTTCTTCAAGCGTTGCGTTTTTGCGCAAGGTTTTGAACTCCGAGATGCACTTGTCACCCTCGGATAAGATCTCCCACACTTCTTTTCGGGTCTTTCCACCCCAATCTCTTACGCGAGAATAGACAGTCTCTAATTCCTCCCAAAGTACTTTTGATTCTCGATCAATGAGATCTGATTCATCACCTACGTTAGGATTTGAAATCCAATCACTGATTGCGCCCTCTATCGGATCGATTCCGGAAATTAAATCTTCCACGTTATCCTGAACCCACCTTGTAGGAGCCACTGGTTTCAATCCCATTTTTATGTCGTCATCCATTGAGAAAATCCCAGAAGCAATCGAAACCTTGAGACCGGATTCGGGCAACTCGTATTTCACAGGATCTGAAAATGTTCCCGAGCGTCCACCCATACAAGCCTCACCAAATATCGGCCCCCGTTTTTGTTGTTTAAAAACCCCGGCCAATGACACGGATGCAGAAGCTGAAAACCCATCAATGAGTAGGGAAGTAGGGCCGTCCCACAGATGCTTTCCACCCATCTTTCGTCCCTTAAATCTGACCGTATCTAACGTGTTTCCATTGCGCAAATTATTTGGCTTAATGTAAATGGCGGGCACTTTGATTGTTTGGTCACAGATATAGTAAAGCACCTCACTCATTCTGGCTGAATATCCACCTGTATTCCCGCGTAAATCGATCACCAACGCCTTCGTTCCCCACTTTTTAGACTTTCTCTCGAGTTTTCTAAACCCTCGCCTTAACACTCTGAAATACACCCTCGAATTGCCTTTGCCAAAGGATTTTATTTTCAATATCACGTGATTATCTGCCACATGCCATTCAATGTGTTCTTCATGGTTAAAAAATCTTTTTAATGTGGCTTTCTTTTTTGGTGATCCAAATTCGTAGTTAGCGCCATTCACTTGGATTTCTCCATCAAAAGTGTTGTCTCCCAAATCTTTGTCTTGAAGCGAAACAGCCACTGGTACAAGCAAAGCTTCAGCGAATCGGGTTTTCCCTGTCCAACTGTTTCCTTCTTGCGGGGCGATGAGCAAGGCCTTTGACAATAGATCTAGAGATGATATTCCATTGATTGATGCGACGTGTGTGCCTGTTTTTATTTGGCCCAAATCATCTCTTTTTACATAGATTAAATTTTCTATGGCAGTGAATTGCAATGAATTAGATCGATATCCATTTAACACATTTTCCCTCCAGGGTTCGAGTGAAACAGATGTGTGGCTGTCCTTCAAGACATTTAACCATTCACCCACAGCTTCGACAAAAGTATGTGATGTCCCTGATGTTTTCGTTGTCGCATTTTCATAGGCACGCGTCCACTCTTCTTGAGGGCAAAATGCGAAGGGGAGTGGGTGATGTTTCTCGACCCAAACCTTGAGGGAGTCTAAATCTCTTTTAAAGGAAGTTGAATCAACGCTGCTCTCAAACGAGAAACATGTTGAAGCTATACCTATTAATAAGGTTGTGACTGTGATGATGCGTAACACCTAAATCGTGGTCTTCGTTCAATCAGGCGTTTGGTCCAAACACTTCACCATGGTGAGGATCGTCGCAATGGCAACTGTTTCATCTGTATCATCGTAAACATCTACCAGGTACTTCACGATTCCTTTAGCGATATCTTCTGGCTCTCGACGTTCCTGAGAGATTTTTTCTTTCACAGTCAAACGCACGCCAATGGTTGCGCCGGGATAAACGGGCTTTGTGAAACGACATTCTTCAATGCCATAATTGAGTAACACAGGCCCTTTTTTTGGTTCAACAAATAGACCTGCAGCCTTGCTTAGAATAAAGTATCCGTGAGCCACACGCTGTTCAAAAATGGTTCCTTCTAAACTTGTTTCATCGACGTGAGCGTAGAAGTTGTCACCTGAAACATTTGCAAAATTTGTAATGTCTGCTTCCGTAACGGTGTGTTTCGCTGTCGTAACAGTGTCACCGATATTCAGTTCTTCAAAATGTTTTCTAAATACGTGAGGATCTGATTCGGGTTGAACCGCTCCAGGTTGGTATTGCTCTGTGATTGCAGTGAGCATGGAAGGATGTCCTTGAATCGCTGTACGCTGCATATAATGCCTGATACCTCTTAGGCCGCCCATTTCCTCACCGCCTCCTGCGCGACCTGGACCACCATGAACAAGAAGTGGCAGTGGAGAACCGTGCCCTGTGCTTTCTTTCGCACTCTCGCGATCAAGAACTAAAATACGTCCGTGCATACTAGCGGCATTCCTGACGAATTCTGTAGCGACCTGACGATCGTGGGTTGTAATGCTGCAGCAGAGCGAGCCGCGTCCTTTTTTTGAAAGATCTACAGCTTCTGAAACAGTAGCGTAGGGCATTATAGTACTCACAGGCCCAAAAGCTTCCACGTCGTGAACTTTTACGGCTGCGTTCACATTCTTGACTCTCATTAATATTGGACTCATGAATGCGCCTTTTTCAGAATCGGCACCACGAACATCCACCTCGTCAGGTGAGCCGAAAACAATCTCGGACTCTTCTTGAAGTATGGCAATTTGAGCACGTACGTCCTCGCGCTGTATTTGTCCTACCAACGCGCCCATTCGTACACCTTCTAAAGAGGGGTCTCCGATGACAACTTTTGAAAGCTGACTGATCAATTGCTCCTGGAATACATCGATGTGTTGTTCAGGCACCATGATTCTACGAACAGCAGTGCACTTCTGACCACATTTGACCGTCATTTCATTTCTAATTTCTTTGACAAACAAGTCAAATTCGGGCGTGCCTGGTCCTGCATCTGGGCCTAAAATTGCTGCGTTGAGTGAATCGGCCTCCAAATTAAAAGGAACACTGTTTTGAACAATCCCTGGGTGAACCTTGAGCACTTGACCTGTTGAAGCAGAACCTGTAAAAGTGACAACATCTCTTTCGTCGACAAAGTCCAGAAGATCACGCGCAGAACCACACACAAGTTGTAAGGCTCCTTGAGGCAATATGCCACTGGCATGAATTTCTCTCACCATATATTCAGTCAAGAATGATGTGACTGTCGCGGGCTTCACAATGGCAGGGACGCCCGCAAGAAGGTTTACAGAGATTTTTTCGAGCATTCCCCAAATTGGGAAGTTGTATGCATTAATATGAACAGCGACGCCTTCCTTTGGAACAAGAATGTGATGTCCCCCAAACGTACCTTCTTTAGAAAGGGGGATAAAATCTCCATCCACCGCAAATGATGTGTCTGGGAGTTTACGTCGCAGACTTGCATTTGCGAAAAGATTGCCTATGCCGCCTTCAATATCTATCCAGCTATCTATCTTGGTTGCTCCTGTTTCTGAGCTGACGGTATAGAATTTATGCTTAATGCTGTGAAGATGAAGGGCAAGCTTTTTAAGCATGATGCCTCTTTCTTGAAATGTCATCTTTCTCAATGCAAAGCCTCCAGTCGATCTGGCATAGTCATACATTGCTTTTATGTCTATCCCATCTGTACTTGCTAATGCCACAGGCACACCATTTATAGCATTATATAAGGTCGTACCTTCACCTGTCCCTTCAATCCAACGATTTTTGACAAGATTTCCCAGCTGTTTCATAATTTCTACTTATTTTGAATTGGCAAGTTAGAAAGATTCTGCTCAGGCAACCTTTTAATCTATTCGGCGTCTTACTAGTGATATCAAACCTATGTAAAGCCTGCTCATCGATTAATTAAAGATGTTCGTCGAACAAATAATTATAAACTCCTTGTAAAAAGTTTATGTTTTTTGAGAAGAATGTCATATCTTTATCGCAAGTCTTTGAAACGGCTTAACAAAATTTGAAAAATAACTAAATCCGAGATAACTCTTAAACCCATTCTCATGAAGAATCTTTTTGCAATGACCGCGGCCCTTTTGATTGGCTTTGGAGCTAACGCTAACAACGTCGAGTTGATAGTAGAAGCAGTAGACAACGGAGGCGTTGTACCTGGTAACACATTCCGTGTTTACGCAGTACTTCCTTCAGCACAACATTCACTCCACGCGATTTTCGCTGCTGAGGAGCACGTTTTAAACGTAGCGACAACTGGAAGCTTTTTCCAGCACCAGTATGGATCGTCTTCATCACTTGATGTGAACGAAGCAATCGTTGGTATTGAGCCTGGTTTGGCTTTTGATAGTTGGGTAACTGTTGGCGCTGACAATAGTGAAAACAACAATCTTTGGACAATCGGTATTGACTACACGAACTTTTTAGCTGGTAACGAACTTACTGTTACTGATGGAGCTTGGTTTGTTGTTCCTACAGATGTTCAAGCTGCTGCAGAGGTAGGTAACAAAGTACTTCTTATGCAACTTACTACTGACGGAACAGCTACTGGCGTTCTTAACCTACAAGGTCGTGATGGCGAAGGTGGAACTTGGAGAGCTCATGATTTGACATTCTCTACTACAGATGCTCAAGTTTTCGGTTGCACAAACGTTGCTGCAACGAACTACAACAACAATGCAACATACAACGACGGTTCTTGCGAAGGTCAAGCTACTGACGGTCTAGTAGGTATTGCTGAAGACACGAAATTCAATGTGTTCCCTAACCCAGTATTTGAGTCTACATTCAGCATGCAGTTTGATGCTGAGCTCGTACTAGGTGACCAGAACATCATCGTTGAAGCTACTGACTTATCTGGTAAGAAGGTTCTTACTAGCGAGTACACACAGCAAGATGTTGTAGGTGGTAACCGTCTAATTATTAAGCATGGTTTAGCTGCTGGTTCATACACATTGACTGCGATTCATAAGGACTTTTCTCAAGCAACTAACTTCGTGGTAACACGCTAAAAGTTGTACTGAGATTCTCTAGAATCTTATAACTACCATATTAAAGAGGGAACCTTCGGGTTCCCTTTTTTTATGCCTTAATTTCGGCACATGAATAAATCTATTTCTGTTATCTATTTTTTGCTTTCAACGTTCATGATTTTGAATGTGACGGGATGTAAGCAATACGCGTCCACGTGTGAGACTAGTTGTGAGCCATCTTGCTGTACAAAGAATCCAATTGTTGTAAGTGGTCCAATGTTGGGGCACGTCAGCATGAGGTCTGCGAATGTTTGGGCTCAAGTAGATTCCAAATCAGACCTTGCGATGATGTATTGGGAAATGGGAGTTGAAGAGGCAAACTCTCAATTGACGGAATCGGTGGTTGCCACATCTGCGACAGCCTTTAGTGCCAAGTTGGAAATCGCAAATCTTGAACCGGGGAGAGAATATCAAGCGGTACTGTTTGCAAATGGAGGAGCGTTAGGCGATACGATATCAATCACCACCCAAACGCTTTGGGATTACCGCATGGATCCACCAGACTTCAAAGCTGTGGTAGGCAGTTGTGTGTTTGTGAATGATTCTATTTATGACAGACCGGGGAAAGGGTACGGAGGAGAGTATAAAGTGTTTGATGCAATCACAGATGTAGAACCTGATATGATGCTCTGGCTTGGGGACAATGTATACCTCAGAGAAGTTGATTTTCAAAGCTATTCAGGATATTTATACCGTTATACACATACCAGGGCTTTGCCAGAAATGCAAGGGCTTTTGATGGCATGTCCCAATTATGCGATTTGGGATGACCACGATTTCGGACCAAATGATGCAGATATGTCTTGGATACATCGCGATTGGGCACAAGAAGCTTTTAGGACATTTTGGGCAAACCCCAGTTATGGCGCTCCATCAGGTGCTGATAACGTAGGTAGCGCTTTTAGATTTAACGATGTTGAATTCTTCCTGTTAGACAACAGATCACATCGCATTCATCCAAACAATAGAACACAGGATCTTAAAGTTCTGGGTGATGCGCAACTCGATTGGTTAATCGCAGCTTTAAATAAGAGCAAGGCGCCATTTAAGATGGTCGCATTGGGTGGACAGTTCTTAAACGATGTTGCCAAGCATGAAAACATGGCCAATTATCCTGAACGTCAGGAAATCATAGATCGCATTGAGGAGGAGCATATTCATGGCGTCATTTTCTTAACTGGTGATAGACATTGTACTGACATGAGTCGTTTAGAACTTGAGGGTGGTGCTGTGATACACGACTTGACAGTCTCACCATTGACAAGTGGTGCCTATGACAATTCTAAAGAAAACAACACGTTGAGGATTGAAGGCACGACTACGCCTCAAAGAAACTTTGCCGAATTAAACTTTTCGGGGCCAAGAAAGGACAGATCATGTGAAATCGTCATCAAGGACAATGAAGGTGTAAAATTATGGTCAAAAACACTCAAGTCTAAGGAACTGTAAACGTTATTATTGTATCTATGAAAAACATCCAAAACATAAGAACAGATTATGTCAAGGGAGTCCTCCATATTCAAGATTTACAAGATTCACCAGGACAACAATTGTCAAAGTGGTTAGAAGATGCCATAGCAGCTCAAGCGCTAGAGCCCAATGCCTTTTGTTTGTCTTCATTGAGTTCAAATGGATTTCCCAGGGGGAGGAACGTACTTGTGAAGGGAGTAGAGGAGGAAGCCATTGTGTTCTTCACAAATAAGATGAGTGCAAAATCTGCAGACCTTTCCTTTAATGCCAAGGCAGGCGCCACATTTCTTTGGCCAGAATTGGAACGTCAAGTATGTATTTATGGAGATGTGTCTGCGTTGTCTGAAAAAGAAAATGACAGTTATTTTGCAACCAGGCCTAGGGGGAGTCAATTGGGCGCATGGGTTTCTCAGCAAAGCCAACCTTTATCCTCACGTGAAGAATTAGATGCCACTCTCGAAGCGGTCAGAAAAAAGTACCAAGACATAGATGTTATTGATCGCCCCAGTCATTGGGGAGGCTTTAGAATTACTTTTGTGAGCGTGGAGTTTTGGCAGGGACGTGCGTCACGATTGCATGATAGAATCGTCTATACAAAAGGTAACGGAGGACAGTGGCAGAAAGGTTTGTTGCAGCCCTGATTGCGAATTAGTCCAAGCTTAATCTACTCTCAGCACAAGCCCTTTAAGGTAAGCGCCCTCAGGGTGAAATGCACTTACAGGATGGTCTGCGGGCTGATGTAGGCGATGTAAAATACGCACTGTTCTATTTGACTGTATGGCTGCAGCGATAATGGTGTTTGTAAAGAGCTTTTCATCAACAGCTTGGCTGCATGAGAACGTAAAGAGCAATGATCCAGGTTTCATCGATTCAATTGCACGAAGATTAATCCTCTTGTATCCCTGAACAGCAGCATGACGTGCTGTTGCACGCTTGGCAAAAGCGGGCGGGTCAAGAACGATGATGTCGTACTCACTCAAATCTTCCTTCAGATAGGCAATCGCATCTTCCTGTAAGGATTTGTGACCTTCAGAGGGCAAGTCATTCAACTGTACATTCTCATCACAGACTTCTAACGCTCTGGCGGAACTGTCTAAGCTGTGTACTTCAGTCGCACCAGCTTTCATCGCATAGATAGAAAATCCACCAGTATAACTGAAGACATTTAAAACTTTTTTTCCTTTCGAGTAATGTGCAAGTAGATTCCTGTTTTCGCGTTGATCTATGAAAAAGCCTGTTTTTTGACCCTTTTCCCAGTCGATTTTAAATTTATGGCCATGCTCCATTGCATGGTGGTTTTCGGGGATCTTACCCCACACCAAACCATCTTCACTTGTGATGCCGCCATGTTTTGCAAGTGATTTCGAACTTTTATCGTATACCGCAAGAAGTGCGTCACCCAAAGCTGCTGAAAATGCTGCACACAAAAGTTTCATTTCCTTGTGCATGCCAGGGGTGTGGCATTGAATGACAAGGACGCCACTGTAGAAGTCAGCAATAAGACCTGGGAGTCCATCACCTTCAGCATGTATTAATCGACATGTATTGTTCTCGTTATTATCTATTAGTCCAAGTTGTCGCCTCACATTTACAGCTTCCAAAACTTTTGCTTTCCACCAATCATCGTTGGGAATATCCTCAGCAAATGTCAGCAATCTGATTGCGATTGATGTTCCTGGTGAATAATGGCCCCAACCGAGAAGCGCACCTTTATTTGCCCTCACACACACCCAATCCCCAGCACTGGGTTTTCCATCAACGGATTTAATAGCCCCACTAAAAACCCAAGGATGACGGCGTAAGATGCTCTCTTGTCTTTTAGGTTTAATGGTGACAGT
This sequence comes from Crocinitomicaceae bacterium, assembly GCA_002700285.1. GTDB lineage: Bacteria > Bacteroidota > Bacteroidia > Flavobacteriales_D > Sanyastnellaceae > UBA974. The sequence goes on from PACT01000039.1 coordinate 25,551, forward strand.
GCAGTAGTTGGTGTTATTCATGTCGTGAAATTACGATATACGATATACTGTAGTCCCCTTTGTTCTGATTTCTTGCTTATTAAGTTGTTCTCGAAGCAAAGTGGAAATGCCAGCGCGATGTCCTGGGGAGAATGACCGAATCAATGTGAATGCATCAACACCTTGCTTCCCTGACTTTTTGATAAGGAGTGAAAGTCTTGCTTTAAGGGTGTTTTTATCCCAGGTACAATCGTCACATACCCCACATTTTTCAACATGCGTTTTGTTGCTGTTGTTGAAGTACCCATCTAAATATTCAGCTCTGCATCCTTCAGATGAAATGTAAGATTGCATTGAATGCCATTTTTCTTCAGCAGATTTAATGCGGTCAGAGTAAATGTGAGATGGCAACACTACTTTTGAAGCGGCTATTCTAGCTGTAGGCCAAGCTATTTCATACTCAGCTGGGTTTGGGGACCATTCAATTCGGCCCTGAGCATCCAAAGCGCTCAAGGCCATTGCAACTGCTTTCTCCGCCAAACCTAATTCATTTCCTATTTGTTTTGCTGAAGTATTGAACGGAGAATCATTCGTCAAGGTTCTCATTAACCAATCTGCAACGACCTCGTTGGGGTGATTGTTCTCATTTAGTATGCGATTGTGTCCTCCCAACCATCTTAACCTCCCCAATTTTGAGCGTTTTTTATTCTTTAAGGAAATCAATAGTGCACGGTCTAATAACTTTAAACTCGACAAAATCTGAGCCGTTGAATACGGTTTGGTTTTAACGGTCATTTTAAGGTCAAATTCAGTGGGTTCAGAAGGGGTGTCACCTATAGCAACTCTGCCCTGATTGGCCAAAGCTTGGTAGACATCACAAATGATTTTCCTAGAGGGGAATTGTGCCTTTATGTTTTCCTCAGCTTTTACGCGCTTTTGATCATCTTGAAAAAGCAAACATCTCGCAGGTTTTCCATCTCTTCCTGCACGACCGGATTCCTGAATATAGCTTTCTAAATTTGCAGGTGCGCCTACGTGAATAATCCATCTCACGTCTGGCTTATCGATCCCCATCCCGAATGCGGAGGTACAAGCCATAACAGCGATCTTATTTGAAATCCAATCTCGCTGGCGTTTCTGTTTTACTCTCGGTTTAAGACCGGCGTGAAAGGATGTTGCATTAAGTCCGATTGCCGTAAGCCTTTTCGCCCATGTATCTGCTTCATTTCTGGTTTTTACATACACCAGTCCAGATTCATGAATCGCTGTAGATTTCGCAAACTGTAGTATTTCTGCTTCGGTGTCTCCCCACGTACTTACCTCATAACTGAGGTTTGGTCTGCGCATTGAAGCCTGATGTAGAGAAGCTTTTTCTAAACCTAGCTGGGTTGCAATGTCAAGGAGAACTTCGTTTGTCGCGGTTGCCGTGTATGCCCCAATTGCAGCTTTGGGGTAAATGAGTCTCAGGGTATTTATGTTTCGAAACTCCGGTCTAAAGTCATGTCCCCATTGAGAAATACAATGTGCTTCGTCTATTGCGATTGTTCTTACATCAAGTTTATCTGCCCTTGCGATAAACATCGGGTCCTTCAGTCGCTCTGGTGACATATAGAGAAACTCAAGGCCTCCAACTCTCGCATTTTCAAGAACTCTGTCGATTCCGTCTTTGCCAATGTTTCCCGATATAAATGCTGCGCGAGCACCGATTAATTTAAGTTGGTTGGTTTGGTCCTCCATCAAGGCAATAAGTGGAGAAATAACGATGCAAAGACCACCTCTGACCAGAGAAGGCAACTGAAAGCAAAGCGATTTTCCGCCACCAGTTGGTAACAGTGCAATGACGTCCCGACCCGAAATCAGATCTTCAACGGGTCCCTTTTGAAAATCCCTTAAAGAACGAAATCCCCAAAAAGAGTGTAAGGTATCTTCTATGTTGGGTATTGAGTCAGAGTGAGGCATATTTGCAAAAATAATTTACTTCCCATAATTCAAAGATGATGAGGAACATCGTAGCAGGAAACTGGAAAAGCAACAAATCTATCAACGAAGCCCAAAATTGGATGGGCGAGATGGGTGAAGCTATGGATAATTTGCCGAAAAACGTAAGAATTATGGCCGCTGTTCCCGCGCCATATTTGGCTATGCTGGCACATGAGAAACACCCTCGCATGCTTATCGCTTCCCAACAAGTGAGTGCCAATGGTCACGGTGCTTTTACAGGAGAATTTACTGCTGACATGCTCGTTTCTTGTGGTGTTGATTACGCATTGGTCGGTCATTCTGAAAGGCGATCGGCATTCGGGGAGACTGATGAAATCGTTTCAGGCAAACTGAAGCAATGCATAGAATCAGGTTTAGGCGTCGTGTTATGCTGTGGTGAACACTTAAATGAGAGAGAGGCTGACCGACAAGAGGAGGTGATTAAAAGTCAACTCGAATCCGCACTTCATGGTGTCACATCAGACGACATGAAGAATATCATTGTGGCCTATGAGCCGATTTGGGCAATAGGCACTGGAAGAACAGCAACGGCTGCTCAAGCTGCAGAGATGCACACCTTTATAAGACGTTGGATTTCTGAAAAGTTTGATTTACACACTGCGGAGAATACATCGGTTTTATACGGTGGGAGTTGTAAACCTTCGAATGCAAAAGAATTATTTGCATGCAAAGATGTCGATGGTGGTTTGATCGGTGGCGCGTCATTAAACCCAGCTGATTTCCAATCTTTAATCTGCTCTTTTGCATGAGCAGAGCGTTCATCAGAGAGGATTATCTCAAGGTGGAAATCACATTTGAGCCCGTGCTTCCAGCACGTGAAGTTGCAATTGGGTGGTTATCAGAATTGCCATTCGAAGTGTTTGAGTCAACAGAACATGGTGTCATAGTTTACGCACCGAAAAAGTTTATTAAACAGAATGAATTACTCCAAATTAAAACCAACCTGGAAGCAATTGCTGCTGTAAAGTGGAAGGAATCAATCGTAAAGACTGAGAATTGGAATGCTGCATGGGAGTCTGATTATGAACCTGTAAATATTGAAGGCAGAGCCATGGTAAGGGCGCCATTTCATGCTGCACCTCCATCGGGACTTGACATTGTGATCGCCCCACATATGTCATTTGGTACAGGACATCACGACACAACTTGGCTGATGATACGTATGCTTTTGAATCTCAACGTGAAAGGAAAGAAGGTGCTCGATATGGGGTGTGGCACAGGCGTTCTTGCACTTACTGCTCTTAAACTCAAGGCGTCATTTGTTCTTGCAATTGACATCGAAGAAGGAGCTTTTGAAAATACACGCGAAAATGCGGCATTGAATGGGTTTGAAAATGAAAACCGTCTTTGTGTAAAATGTGGTGACGTTACCTTGTTAAAGGAACATCATCACCATGATGTGATCCTTGCAAACATCAATCGGAATATTCTATTACAAGATTTAGCAAGCTACGACGATGTGCTTACTACGGGTGGAAACATAGCATTGTCAGGGTTTTTTACAGGTGATGTGCATGTAATTCAGGAAGCGATTAAGAAGCTTGGATGGGAAAGTTTGGAAGTTTCAGAAAGTGATGGTTGGGCGTGTATTCTTTGTGGGAAAACTTAAGAATAATTTCGCAATTGATTGACCTACAAAACCTACCTTGTTAGATTGATGACCACACTTCGTAACTCATCCTATATGTCTAATTTTTATGCTGTCACAATAGGCTTTTGTCTATTGGTTTTTCCGGGTTTTTATTCATTTTCTCAAGACTCAAAAGACTCTGAGCTGCTTTCTCCATCAGATTTTGTCAAAGAAATGGAGGGCAACTTTGCAAAAGGTCTTGTCGAAAACGCAAGGTGGATGAGAAGAGAGTTTGGCCCAAAATTTCTTGATGACAAATTATCCAACGCCATTCAGGATACAATTATTTCTACAGTCAGCCAATTACAAAGTGTCCATATTCGTAATTCCTCTGGCATTTTGGCATACTTACAGGGTGCGCTTGTGCAAATTGAAGATGGCTTTGATCAAAATTCATTAAACGATTGGCGTTCTTGGAACAGTCAAATCCATGCAATGATTTCCAATAAAAAGTGGAGAAAGAAACTCGTGCCATATCTGCAATTGTCTCCCGATTTATTTTCTTCGGGTCTGATTGCAAAAAAGAAAACAGTGGTTTGGCAATTTCAAGATGGTGATGTGGAATTTGGCTTAGATTCTTTGCCTTTTGTGAAATTTAACAATGGTACGCTTGTGTGTTATTCGAATGGTGACAGTGCAAGAGTAAGGTCTACTTCTGGGGTATTTTTACCAACCTTAGGCCGTTGGAAGGGGACAGGTGGTCAAGTTCATTGGGAAGGGACTACGTTCAATGATAGCTTGCAATTTGCAGAGCTGAAAGATTACCAAATCAAGCTTTCGGTCAGTTCATTTAGAACGAGCCCCGTCATTTTTCATACAGAACTTATAGATAGAAATTTAGTGGGGGGACTGACAGTGAAAGTAAAGTCTTCTAAATCTCCACATGACAAAGATTATCCGAAATTTGAATCCAGAGACGAGAGATTGGTGCTCGAGAATATCTATCCAAACATGGACTTCGAGGGAGGTATCGTCGTCAGAGGTTCAAGATTGGATGGGACTTCAGTAAGTGGGAATCCTGGTTACCTGAAGATATATCATGAGGATACGTTATTTATTCGATGCGCCGTAGATGAGATTTTATTCCAAAATGATGGATTTGTAGCTTCGAAAGCAGGGATGTCTATTTATTTAGATGAAGACAGCATTCACCATCCAAGTATTGGTGTTAGATATGATCGAAACAGTGAATTTGTCAGATTTATTAGGGATGAAGAGGGAATAGGATTGCAGGCTTTTTCTGACTCATATCACAAAATGGATTTCCAAGTTGAAGCGTTAACATGGAAGTTAAGCGGAAAGACAATTGATTTTGGTCCACTGCTTCCAACTGGACGTAGCGTCGGTATTTTTAGATCTCAATCGAATTTTGACAAACGAACATTTGATGAAATGTCAGCTTATGCTTCTATTAACCCTTTGATAGAACTAGGTAAGTTTGTTCACGAAAGAGAAGACCCAGGATTTTATGCAATTGATTATGCAGATTATTTAAAGCTAAACGAGGTGCAGGCGAGGATGTTGTTGATCAATTTGGCATTAGATGGGTATGTTGATTACGATGTGAAAGAAAGATGGTGTACCTGGCTTCCAAAAGCTGAAAAACATTTAAAATGTAACAGAGGCAGGGTCGATTATGACGTCATCGCCTTTAAATCGATCGTCCAATCTGGTGCAAATGCCAGGCTGGGCTTAAGTTCGAGGATATTAGAAATAGATGGTCTTTCTAAATTCAAATTAAGTACAGAACAAAATGTGATCGTGACTCCTGAATATGGTCGAATCAAGATGTCTGAAGATCGAAATTTTACGTTTTCAGGGAGAGTAGCCGCAGGGAATTTTGAGTTTTCTGGTTCAGGGTTTGAGTTTAATTATGCAGACTTCCTTATTGCATTGAATTCTGTAGATAACATGCATATTAGGGCTGAGATTGATGGTGAATTGGGAATTGATGGCAAGCCTAAAACAAGGAAGGTGAGAAATTCAATTGATGGTATTACGGGCACCTTAGAAATAGATGACCCATCGAATCGCTCAGGATGGAAGTCTGAATACTACACGCACTATCCTGTTCTTAATAGTGAGGGTCCGTCTTATGTTTATTACGACAGTCCAAGTATTCACAAGGGCGCATACCATAGAAACAGATTTCGTTATGCATTGGAACCCTTCGATATTGATAGCTTAGATAACTTTGTGAAAGACGACCTGAGTTTCAAAGGTGAACTTTTGGCAGGCGGAATCGTCCCTGATTTGGATGTCGACTTACGTCTTATGAAAGATTTCTCTCTTGGAATAAAGACAGCGAACCCTCCTGGTGGATTTCCTCTTTACGAAGGAGTAGGCACCTTGAATGCTGATTTAACGCTTAACATGGATGGACTGCAAGGGAACGGGGCGATAGATTTTTTGACATCTCATTTGGTAGGCGAGGCGATGGTGTTGGTTCCTGACTCAGCATTCGGCGAGACAACCGCCTATACGAATGCGTCATCTGCGGATCATGTTCCATCTATTGAAGCCACTGAAACTGAATTTGCGCTCCACACGTCGTCTGAACGCGGTGAGCCTTTGTTAGATGTCATATCTCAATTTGACAGATTAAGATGTTTTAACGATGATGTGATGCTCTCCGGAGCAATACATTTGAGTGCCCTTGGAATGTCTGCCGAGGGTGAGTTTGAATTTGAAGAAGCATTTCTAAGCTCCAAAGATTTCACAATGGGTGAGCTAGGAATGAAAGCTGATACCGCAAGATTTGAAATTCAAGGAAATGATCTAAATGCTCTTGCTTTTAAAACGGACAACGTAAAAGCAGATGTTGATTTCAAAACACGTGTAGGCGACTTCGTTTCACATGCAGGGCTGACAGAAATTGCGCTTCCTGCTGTCAGATATTTGTGTACGATGGATCGATTTAGATGGTTTATGGACGAAGATCAAATCGAGCTTGAAAACACCTTTACCGACCAAGAAGAACTGGTTTTCGCTGATCTTGCTGACAAATCCTTTTCGAACTTTGTATCTGTTCACCCCAACCAAGACTCACTTCATTTTGCATGTACTCGCGCCTTATATAACGTAGAGAAAGCCATCGTTGTTTGTCGAGATGTGAAGGCAATCGCGGTAGCAGATGCTGAGATTTGGCCTGACAGTGGGAAAGTCACCATTCGACGTGATGCGGCGATGGATCCTTTAAAAAACGCGTTGATTTATGCCAATGATGTCACCAGATATCACCGTTTTTTCGATGCGACTATTGACGTGAAAGGCCGACTAGATTATAGAGCGGCGGCATCATATTTATATAAGGACGCACAAGGTATAGACTGGCCTATTTTCTTTGACAAGATTGATGTAGACACTTCATATTCAACGACAGCAATGGGTTCCATTTCGATGGGGCAAGCGTTCTATTTGAGCCCATATTTTGAATTCACAGGAGATGTCAAACTCTTGTCAGGTCGAAAGGATCTTGAATTTGATGGCGGAACACGTCTGGCTTTTAAATGTGAAGATTTTAAAAGACAGTGGATACAGTTTGAATCTGTTATTGATCCGTCTGATGTTGCCATACCTCTTGATTCCATTGTTCAAGAAATGACGAAAGCCCATCTTGGTGTGGGGGTCATTATGTCTGACGATGCTCCCTTCACGTCCTATTCTGCGTTCTTTACTAAAAAACCAGACCGGGGAGACCGAGAGATTTTTAAACCAGAAGGTGCCCTCAGATTTGACAGTAAAAAAGCGAGGTATGTGGTATGTAATGCTGATAAACTTCGTCGTGAGGGTCTCCCTGGAACATTCGTTGAATTGCCTGAAGATGGATGTGGCGTCTATTCATCCGGGGCCTCAAAATTGCCATTCGACTTCAGTATTATTGACCACACCTTTGTTGGCTCTGCATGGGAGTCCGAGTCCGGCAAGATTCAAATGAAAGGTTCACTGGCGCTTGATATATATATGTCAGATGACCTTGAGTCACATTTGGCTGATCAGCTTACAAACGCAGCTGTTTCTACTCCATTGGATTTCAGTGCTACAAATTATGAGTATGCTTTAAGAGAACTTGCAGGAATGGAAGTTGCAGATAATGCACTTAGAGAATTGTCGCGAGAGGGCACCTTCAAAAAGGTCCCTAAAGAAATTCGGTATACAATGATGCTTACAGGGCTTGAATTTTTCTACGATTCATATGAGGACGCATTTGTTTCAACTGCGGAACTTGGTATAGCTACGATTGGAGATGAGGCTGTGTTTAGAACAGTACCAGGTCGTGTTGAGCTTGTTCGTGACAGGGGGCGTGATGAACTACGAGTTTACTTTCATTTAAGTGAGAATCATTGGTACTATTTCGAATATGACACGTTTTTTAATTTCGAAACAAATGACACGAACTTTATGGAAGTTTGGAATAACTTAAAGGACAAAGATAAAAAGCTCACAAATCCCATGACTGAGAAGACGATTAAAATGCAAGCTTCGAGGAATGGCCTCAGACAAGACTTTGTTGACAGATATCGTGATTTTGAATAACCCGATATAGTGAAGCCTCACAAATCATATCCACTCTTGTTCTCTCCACTTAAAGTAGGGTCAACGACCCTGCCGAATCGTGTTATTATGGGGTCGATGCATACTGGACTTGAAGAATTAAAGGGTGGGTTTCCACGTTTGGCAAAATTTTACGGAGAAAGAGCAAAAGGGGGAGTAGGACTTATCGTGACTGGAGGAATTGCACCTAACAGAGCAGGTGTTACGGCATGGGGGGGCGCACGGATGACAAAAAACAGGCATGCAAGAGCGCATCAACAGATCACGGAGGCCGTTCACAACGAAGGAGGGAAGATTGTGATGCAAATCCTGCATTCGGGTCGTTATGCCTACACGCCTTTTGCTGTAGCGCCTTCGGCGATTAAATCTCCCATCAGTAAGTTTAAACCTCGCGCACTGTCAAGCAGGGGTGTCAAGAGAACAATCAAAGATTTCGTTAACTCGGCAAAGCTCGCCATGGCCGCTGGTTATGACGGCGTAGAAGTCATGGGGTCGGAGGGTTACCTTATCAATGAGTTTATAGCTTCCGAAACAAACAAGAGGACCGATGAGTGGGGTGGATCTTTTGAAAACCGGATACGTTTTCCGAAAGAGATCGTACGCCAAATCAGAGAAAACACAAGCCCTGACTTCATTGTCATTTACCGTCTCAGTATGCTGGATCTGGTGCATGGTGGAAGTTCATGGGATGAAGTCGAAAAGCTTGCAAAGGACATAGAACTTGCTGGAGCAAACATGATTAATACAGGGATAGGCTGGCATGAGGCGCGCATTCCAACCATAGCGACAATGGTGCCTCGAGGTGGATTTGCCTTTGTCACAAAACGTCTTATGGGGAAATTAGGGATACCTCTTATTACAACAAATCGCTTCAACGATCCGGAAAATTGTGAGCGTGCACTTGCGGATGGATGTGCTGATATGATTTCGATGGCACGTCCATTTCTAGCGGACCCTCACTTAATGCGAAAATCGCTTGAAGAATCACCCGAAAGCATCAATACATGTATCGGTTGCAATCAGGCGTGTTTGGACCATGTCTTCGAACAAAAAATCGCTTCTTGTCTCGTTAATCCCAGAGCTTGTGAAGAAGACATGTGGCCTGACGCATCTATTGTCAAGCCTTTAAATGGGTATAAAATTGCGGTTGTCGGAGGTGGGCCCGCAGGGATGAGCTGTGCAACTGAGTTGGCGACTTTAGGCTTTGAAGTGGATCTTTATGAGAAAGCAAAATCTCTGGGAGGTCAATTCAATGTCGCAAAGAAAATCCCAGGCAAAGGTGAGTTCGAGTCTACAATTAGATATTTCACACATCGCTTGTCAAGTTTGAATGTAGGGGTGCATCTCGGGGAATCCGTCTCCGAAAATCAATTGATTCAATCAGGATACAGTCATGTTGTTTTGGCTTCGGGTGTAAGTCCACGGAAATGGAAGTTGTCTGGTGCCGATCGCCCCGAAGTTGTCAGCTATCTGAACGTTCTAAATGGCGAGGTTGAAATAGGTAAAAACGTGGCAATCGTTGGTGCTGGTGGGATAGGGTTTGATGTGGCGGATTTCCTAACACACGACTCAGAAGCCTCCGGATTTTTAAAGTCATGGGGCATCGATGAGAGCTTGTCAAGCAGAGGTGGACTCTCAAAACCGGAGAGAAGCGTCTCTCAAAGGAAGGTCTATCTCCTTCAGCGTAGCCCAGGAAAGCCTGGTGCCAAATTGGGTAAAACCACGGGGTGGATTCACCGAGTAACACTCAGGAAAAGAGGTGTTGAAATGTGGTCTAACATAGATTATACTCACCTTGATGATAAAGGGCTTCATTTATCTCATCCTGACAAAGGATCGGTGATTTTGCCTGTGGACAACGTCGTGGTTTGTGCGGGTCAAATGCCTTTCGCACCCCTTTTGAACACACTAAAAAATGCAGGTATTAAGGTCTCTTGTATCGGTGGTGCATTAAATGCGCGTGGATTAGACGCTCAAAGAGCCATTCGAGAAGGTTTGAAACTCGCGACAAAGCTAGACTCAGAACTGGTCAGTTAATTGCCTGTTTGATTCTCTTTTGACAATGCGACCACCGCATCGTAACTCTTATCTTGGAGTTCCTCCACATTCGTGGAATAAATGGGCGCACCGTACTTTACTTTCACGACACCAGCCTTGGTAATTCTAAAGTCCCCTTTAGGAAGCCATGCGCCTACACCACCGAAATGAACAGGGATTACAGCAGCTCCTGCATTTGCGGCCAAGTGAAAGCCTCCTTTTTTAAACTGCCTGACACCTACATGTCCCTTTTCACTTCGTGTTCCTTCGGGAAAAACAAGCACACAGCGGCCTTTTTTCAGTCCTGCATCAAGCGCTGATATAGCTTTAAGTGCGGATTCTTTGTTACCTCTTTCTACAAAAACAGTTCCTACTCGCGCATTTGCACCACCTAACAAAGGCACCTTTCTCAAGCTTGCCTTTCCGAGAAATACAATAGGCGCGGGGCTGGTCGCAAAAGCGACATTGATATCTAAGAAGCTTGAATGATTCGCAACGAGGACAGCACCCTGTCCGCTTTCAAGAAGTTCTCGCGCAGATGGGTCAATGTCAACTTCCATGGGCATTCCTACAATCCATTTAAGCATGGGGATGCTCCACCGTTTCTTTGCGAGTGTGGTTAATGTATATCTCGCAGACGACGGAGAAATCATCAAGCACACCAAGGCAAATCCACACCACCATGCAGAGATCAAAACTGAAAGGATAGATTTAATAAGGCCAATCATCAGATCAGTACGCCTACTTCAGCTTCACTTAATTCTCTGACTTGTCCAGCTTTCAAATCTTTCAATTTAAATGGCCCGATCGATTCTCTGATGAGTCGCAATGTCGGAAACCCAGCAGATGCAGTCATTTTCCTGACTTGCCTGTTTTTACCTTCCGTCAGCGTGATAGAAATCCAAGTGTCTGGAATGCTTTTCCTGACACGGATGGGAGGGATTCTGTCAAAATATGTGGGTTGAGGCTCCAGCACAGACGCTTTACATGGCCTTGTTTTAAATTCCTTTCCTTTGATTTTAATCATGAGCGGATTTTGAAGCGTTCGTATGTCAGAGAAATCAGGTGAACCCTCGACCTGGGCATGGTATGTCCGGGGGTGGCCATTTTCAGGCGACAAGAGCTCCGAATTTAAACGCTTGTCATTTGTCAAGAGTAACAAACCTTCAGAGTCCGTATCTAGCCTGCCCACGGAATACACATCACTCTCGAATTTGAAGTCGACATCTGCAAGAGAGGGGTGACCACCTTCACGCGTAAACTGACTCAGCATCCCATACGGTTTGTGCAAGAGATAGTATTTTTTCATATGCTAGAAGTTTGGCGTAAAGTTAGTCGTTCCAATCGGCAACGAAAACGTTTCTGTGCCATGTTCTTCCATAATTTCAGTTCGTAGAAAAAGCAACATGAATTTCATAGGTTAAATTTACTCATAGTCCTTCATGAATTGTTAAATTTGTGTCACGGTTGCCTTCATCGCCTCACGCAAGTGGGGAGGAAAGTCCGGACAGCTTAGAGTGCCGCACTCCTCGAAAGGGAGAACCATCAAACGTGATGGGATAGATAGTGCTATAGAGATTTAAACCGCCGATGGCTCGTAAGAGCACAGGTAAGGCTGAAAAGGTGGAGTAAGAGCCCACCAGTGATGGAGTGATCCATCAGCTTTGGTAAACCTTGCGGGCTGCAAGACCATGTAAACTAGTGTTTGAGAGCTACTCGCTCGATGCTAGAGGGTAGGTCGCATTAGATCAATGATGAAGCTCGGTGTTGTTTATTCAGCAACGGGAACAGAATCCGGCTTACACCGTAATCATGAGAGGGACCCTTTAGAATGGTGTCCCTCTCTCCATTTCCATCAATTTCTTGAAGACCTTAAAAGGCATCCATCACGGATGCCTTTTTCATGTTGCTCAATCTTGTTCGATTAAGAATGAAAGGGGTATCTGTAGTCTTCAACAGGAACCAGGGTCTCTTTGACCGTTCGCGGGCTGACCCAGCGAAGGAGGTTGAGGGCAGAGCCTGCTTTGTCATTGGTTCCTGATCCTCTGGCGCCACCGAAGGGCTGCTGACCTACGACTGCGCCTGTGGGCTTGTCGTTAAGATAGAAATTTCCAGCGGCATGCTCAAGAGCGTCTTTTGCAGCAGATAAAGCATATCTGTCTTGAGCAAAAACGGCTCCGGTAAGTGCGTACTCACTTGTTGAGTCAACAAGCTTGAGCGTTGCGTCAAAATCGTTCGCAGGGAATACGTAAATCGTCAGGACAGGGCCGAAAATCTCTTCCACCATCGTTCTGAAATGAGGGTTTGATGTAACGATAACTGTGGGCTCAATAAAGTATCCCACAGAGTCATCGCAAGTACCACCAGAAATAATCTCACAATCGTCTTGACCCTTTGCATACTCAATGTATCCCTGGATCTTGTCAAATGACCGTCTGTCAATGACTGCATTGATGAAATTCGAAAAATCAGCTGGTGAGCCCATTTTCAATGTCTTTAATTCTCCTAAAAGCTGTTCCTTGATCTCGGGCCAAATGTTGTCGGAGATGTAGGCACGAGAAGCTGCTGAACACTTTTGGCCTTGATACTCAAAAGCTCCGCGAATTAGTCCTGCCGTCACTGCTTTTGTATTCGCACTGCTGTGCGCCACAACGAAGTCTTTGCCACCAGTCTCGCCCACAATACGCGGGTAGGACTTGTAGTTTTCAAGATTCTCACCGATGGTTTTCCAAAGGTGGCGGAAAACGGCTGTTGACCCCGTGAAGTGAAGCCCAGAGAAGTCTTTGTGTTTAAAAACAACATCTCCTGCTACTGGGCCGTCAACTGTGATTAGATTGATCACGCCGTCAGGAAGGCCTGCTTCAATGAATATTTCCATGAGAACTTGTGCACTGTACATCTGCGTTTCAGCAGGTTTCCAAACGACAACGTTGCCCATCAAGGCCATACATGCAGGAAGATTGGCTGCGATAGCCGTAAAATTAAATGGAGTCACGGCGAATGTGAATCCTTCGAGCGCTCTGTATTCCGTTCTGTTCCAAATGCCGTCCGCACTTTCCGGTTGAACGAGCTGAATCTCTTGCGCGAAGTATGCATTAAATCTAAGGAAATCAATCAGCTCACAAGATGCATCAACCTCAGCCTGAAAACAGTTCTTCCCTTGAGAAAGCATTGTAGCAGCATTGATCTTTGATCTGTATTTTCCAGCAATAAGGTCGGCCGCTTTTAGAAAGATGGTCGCTCTTTCAACAAAAGAAAATGCAGCCCATTGCTTACGTGCAGCAAGTGCAGCGTTGATTGCTGCTTCAACGTGAGACGCATCCCCATAGTTGAAATGGCCGAGGACTTTTCCGTGCTCTTGAGGGGGAGTCATGGGTCTTTTGTCAGATGTGCGGACGTGATCGCCTCCGATATACATAGGGACGTCGATAGGATCTTGATTGTACATGTGATTGTACATCTCCTGAAGTTCTTCTCGCTCAAGTGAGCCTGGAGCATATGAAAGAACGGGTTCGTTGACCGGGAAAGGGACTTGAAATGTGCCGTGTGCCATATTGTTAATTAATAATTTACGCAAAACTACTTCCTCACACTTAAGAAAGCCAATTGGTAATGTATTTTTCGGAAGAATATGAAATACCTGTTCTCAAATATTGAAATAACCCCAATTTTCCTCATGATTTTGGGTGTTGTTTCTTTTTGTGCAACTGCCCAAAACAACATTCCCAGCGCTTCCTCAGCCGCTGCTTTTTTTATGGAAGGGGATATGTCGGAGTCAAATCGTCAATATGGCGCGCTTTTAAGTATCGAGCCTGATCAGATGGAGTTTCAATATTATTATGCAGTGACCTGTACTGCAGACTCAGAATTACGCCAAGAAGGGATACAAAGGCTTCTGGCCTTGAACGGTAAAATGGAGTCTGAAGGGGAGCGTCTTTTCTTTCTTGCCCAAGCGTATCACCAGATTGAAGATTTCACACAAGCCGCAAAATTGTTTCAACGTGCAATTGCGAACGCTGACAAGAAGTCTGAGTGGTTAAATGAAGCTGAATTCCACCTCGTGCAATGCGAAGCGTTACTCGATCTTGAGCCCCCCACCATTTCGCTTTCGCACTCGAGTAAAAATGCGGTTGAATTGAGTGACTTTTTTAGATCGATTCCCACAGAAAGCACACCTTTTAGAATCACCCTGGTACCCACAGAACTTCGTTCTAAACTTGATAAGAAAAGAGGTTGGGTGAGTCCTGTCGTTTACGACCCAAAGTCTGACGTCATTTACTTTTGTTCATATGGTAATAAAGGTGCTACAGGGCTTGATATCTATATGTCAAAGATTAACCCAGACGGTTCATTGACAGAATCTCAGCGACTTCCCAATTCGGTAAATAGTGCTTCAGACGAAATAAACCCTGTGTATCACAGCGAGACGGAATCAATCATCTTTGCCTCCGATAGAGCATCATCTATAGGCGGCTTTGATTTATTTTCTTCCAAGGTGATCTCATCAAATGGTAAGTACCGTTCTCCTGAAAGATTACCTCGCGCTTGGAATACAGCCTCAAATGAATATTTTCTTTTCCCTGATTCGAATGCTTTGGCTGACGGAAACCCAAGTGGAGGATGGCTCGTGAGCGATCGGTCAGGTCATTTCAGTTCGGCTGTGCTTTGCCGTTCCCAAGCCTTATCGATTGCCCCACTCGAATCCATTGATCAACAAAATCAAGAAGATTCTTTAGAAGATTCACCCATTGCGATTCAAAGTACACACCCCGCTTCTGAAGCGAAGGAGAATGAGGCGTCAGAGAATGTGATTGTCGCACAAGCAGACCCGATTCAGGAACCCGTTCTCGAGCCAGTGAACACGCCAGTTATAGCCCCCGTTCAGACGTCAGAATTAGCAATACAAGTGGGCGTATTTTCATCCTTGCCAGATGCCGGTTTTCTGCCAGAAAATACAGATATTATTGTTAAAACGTTGCCGAATGGATTGATCAAAGTCTTTGTGGGGCCGTTTGTGAATGAGGAAGAGAGGAGCAAGGTAAAAGTTGAATTAATCGCGTTTGGATTGGAGGATGTGTTTAACGCTACGGTAATACAAACAGTGGATGAGGATGAGGAAAAAGAAATTGATCTTCAATCTAAACCTCTCATTGCTCTTGAAGGGATTCATCCAACAGACCACCTCCAAGGTGTCTGGTATGCAGTTCAAATAGGTGCGTTTTCAGGAGAACCTAGCCAGCCCATGTTAGCCATGACAAAGGGGAATGTATTTTACGAAGTGATAACTGACGGATTGAAGCGATGGTATACAGAGGCAAGCCAAAATGTGGATCAGACATTGGAAAACCTCCCCATTTTAATTCAAAGAGGTGCGAGGACTGATGCGTTTGTTGTTCAGCTCAAAGATGGAAAACGCATGAAGATCATGGCCATGAATTCTGTTAACCCTAAGCCCAGTGACGCCCAACCCAAAGAAACAGAAGTGGCTGTCGCATCTGATGTGTTCTATCGAGTAAGAATCGCTTCTTTTGATAATGCCATACCTGCGATTGAAGCTGCTGCTTTACTGCATTTAGGCACGTTGGTCACTGTTCGCAGTATTGAAATTGCAGGGGAGAAGGTCTATTTCACCTCCAAGTTGCTCTTTGAGGAAGCAAAGCGAGCATATGATTTATCTGTTAAAGAGGGTTTTGAAAATGCTAAAATAGAAAAATATAATGAATAGATTTAAAGTTATTATATTTATTTTCAGCACTTTATGCTCTTTCACCTTCATTAAAGGTCAAACATATATTAATGAACTTATGGCCAGCAATCAACTCAACAGTTTCGATGATTTTTTCGAAAGTGATGACTGGGTCGAGCTATATCACGAGGGAGGTATTTTAAACCTAGACGGGTATTTTTTAAGCGACCGATTGGATAGCCTCACCAAATGGCAGTTTCCGAGTACAAATGCGGGGCTTACAACGATATTGCCAAATGGATTTTTATTGGTTTGGCTAGATAACGACTCCATTCAAGGTGAGAATCATGCTGAATTTAAGTTGAGTCCTGATGGTGAAGGGATTTACCTCACTGCACCAGATGGGGTTACAATTATTGATTCATTGACTTTCCCTCCCCAACAAACAGACATTAGTTACGGACGTGTATGCGATGGGTGTGAAGACTGGATGTACTTTAATGTCCCCACACCAGATGAAAGCAATTATGAGGAAACACTAGCGACCCCAGTACTCTATATAAATGAGGTTCTGATTTTAAATGTAGATAACCTGATTGACGAATATCATGAGGCAGACCCTTATGTAGAAGTGTTCAATCCCAATTCGTTTCAGGTCAATCTTGCGGGCTATACATTTTCTAATACTGCAGGACAGTCATATACAATTCCGGTGAATTCCCCTGTGGAAACAACAGTGGAAGGAGAGGGCTTTTTGCTGTTTTGGATGGATGGTAACCCCTCTCAAGGTGGCCACCATTTGGGGTTTGAGCCCGCGGTTTCAGATGGATCTTTGAGTTTAACAGGCCCTGATGAAGTCATCGCAGACACATATGATTATTCGATCGGGTTAACAAATACAAGCTGGGGAAGAGTTGCTGACGGAGCGCCTTCAAGTCAGTGGTTCAATACACCGACTCCCCGGGTTTCAAATTCTCTCTTGATTATCCCTCCAGCTGATTTGTCGATTAATGAACTCCAATCTTCAAATGTAGCAGACACAATAGATCCTTCTGGAGTTACAGGACCCGTTGAGATCTTTGGGGCGCATGAAGATTGGTTAGAAATCGTGAATAATGAGGATGTCGCTGTTGACTTGGCGGGTTACTACCTCACAGATAGACTTAACCAACCCATGAAATGGCAATTCCCTCTAGGTATACCTGACTCTACTGTAATACAGCCGGGTGAATTCAAACTCATTTGGATAGATGAGGACAATGCTCAAGGATGGAATCATACAAATTTTAAATTTAATTCTGGAGGTGAAGTCATCGTATTGAGGTCCATTGATGGTTTTTCAATCGCCGACTCAGTGCATTTTAGTGTGATACCTGCAGATCACAGCTTGGGTAGGTCTCCTGATGGCACAGGCCCATGGCAAATATTTTCTCCAGGCTTAACAACACCCGAGTATTGCAATGTTTGCACAACTTCAATTGAAGACACCCCTGCTCAAGCCACGTCAATGTCGGAACACCACTTCTTTCCAAATCCGATCCGTTCAGGTGCTTATATCACAATCAATGCGCCATCTGAATTGCGTGATATGAATGGTCGTAACATCATTGATTATAAAACTTCGGGCACACATCTGTTGGGTGTTTCACCTGGATTATATATACTTTGTCCAACACAGGATTCACGTTTTTACGGGCATGGGGAAAGGGTGATTGTTACACCGTAAAGACTTTTTCAATTTTAAGGGCAACAAATCTGTGTAAATCATTGTGAGACACTGCCTGAAACACTATCTTTGCGCCCTTAAATCGGGTAGAAGTGAGGAGCTGTCCGTTGAATTATATCTGATTTGCCATCCTCACACAGGCAAGTCATACAAATGAAGGGAAGCATGAACGAAGCACCCAAAGAGCCTGAAGAGACTAAAGAAAACAACGTTTCGCAGGACATTAAAGAGACTCCACAAGTGGAGCAGCCAACTGAAGAAGTGGCACAGCCAGAAGTAGAAACAAAACAGCCAGTTGCTGAAGAAGTTGCAGAAGAGGCAGCTACAGAAGCGGTTGAGGAGGTCGTAGCTGAGGAAGTTGCTGAAGAGGCAGCTCCTGAAGCAGTTGAGGAGGTCGTAGCTGAGGAAGTTGCTGAAGCGGCAGCTCCAGAAGCGGTTGAGGAAGTCGTAGCTGAGGAAGTTGCTGAAGCGGTTGAGGAAGAAGTTGCTGAAGAGGCAGCTCCAGAAGAGGTTGAAAAGGCAGAACCAGTCAGTGAGGAACCTAGACCAACTGAACCTCGTGAGATTTCAGTTCCAACTGGTGATTTTGACTGGGATTCATTTGAATCTGATGTAGATGAATTATCAAGCGAGGACCGTACGAAACTCGAAGATTTATATGAGGCTAACCTCACACTGATTGAGGACAAACAAGTTGTGACAGGTACTGTTATCAATGTTGGAAAGAAAGAAGTGGTTGTTAATATTGGCTATAAGTCAGAAGGTGTTATTACAGCATCTGAATTCCGTTACAATCCAGATCTAAAGCCAGGCGATACTGTTGCTGTTTTTGTCGAGAAAACAGAGGATGCGAATGGCCAACTCGTCGTAAGTCATCGTACCGCACGTGTTTATGAGGCTTGGGGCAAAATCAATGAAGCGAAAGAAGAAGATCTTATTATTAATGGTACCGTTAAATGCCGTACCAAAGGTGGATTAATCGTGGATGTATTTGGTCTTGAAGCCTTCTTGCCAGGTTCACAGGTTGATGTAAAGCCTATACGCGACTTTGATGAGTATGTAGGCAAAGAGATGGAGTTCAAGGTTGTCAAAATTAACCAAGAATTTAAAAACGTTGTTGTTTCTCATAAAGCGCTTATTGAAGCTGAACTGGAAGAGCAGAAACGTCTTATTATTAAGGACCTTGAAAAAGGTCAAGTCCTTGAAGGAACAGTTAAGAACGTTACTTCTTACGGAGTATTCGTTGACCTTGGAGGTGTAGATGGACTTGTTCATATTACTGACATGAGCTGGGGACGCGTTGGTCATCCAGAAGAGTTGGTTGAACTAGATGCGAAGATCAATGTTGTAATCCTAGACTTTGATGACGACAAGCGTCGTATCGCTCTAGGCATGAAGCAGTTAACTCCGCACCCATGGGATTCTCTAACTGAAGATCTTACAGAAGGAACAAAGGTTCAAGGTAAAGTTGTTGTGATGGCTGACTATGGTGCATTTATTGAAATTGCACCAGGTGTAGAAGGTCTATTGCACGTGAGCGAAATGTCTTGGTCACAACACCTACGTTCAGCACAAGACTTCCTAACTGTAGGTCAAGAGGTCGAGTGTGTGTTATTAAGCATAGACAGAGAAGAGCGTAAAATGTCACTTGGCCTCAAGCAAATGAGCGTGGATCCATGGGCAGAAATTGAGACACGCTATCCGATCAACTCTAAGCAGAAAGGTAAAGTTCGCAATTTCACTAACTTTGGTTTATTCGTTGAGCTTGAAGAAGGCATTGATGGCTTGGTTCACATTTCAGATCTTAGTTGGTCTAAAAAGATCAAGCATCCATCTGAATTCTGCAGCGTAGGAGACGAAATCGAAGTTGTAGTGATGGAGCTTGACAATGAGAACCGTCGTATGAGTCTCGGTCACAAGCAGATAGAAGAGAATCCGTGGGAAGTATTTGAAACAATATTTGCCGTTTCTTCAAAACATCAAGCTACAGTTGTGAAAATTGAGGGAGCGAATGCATTAATCGCGCTTCCTTATGGTCTAGAAGGTACATGTCATATCAAGCACCTGAATAAAGCAGATGGAGAATCCTTAGAAGTAGATGCTACTGCTGAATTTGTTGTTCTTGAATTTAACCGTAATGCTAAGAGAATTACAGTTAGTCACTTACGTACTCACGAAGAAGGCCCCGCAAAGAAAGAGCGTAAGCCACGTTCAAATAGCGGAGGTTCTAGTGGTTCATCAACAATGATGGATTCTATCAATAAGAAGACTGAAAAGAGTACACTTGGTGATTTAGATATTTTATCTAAACTTAAGCAAACCATGGATTCGTCTACGCTTGCACCTGAGCCAGAAGCGACTCCAGCAGCGAAGGAGGAAGCTCCTGCAGCGAAGAAGCCAGCAGCGAAGAAGCCAGCAGCGAAGAAGCCAGCAGCGAAAAAAGCAGCAGCGAAGAAGCCAGCAGCGAAGAAAGCAGCAGCGAAGAAGCCAGCAGCGAAGAAAGCAGCAGCGAAGAAGCCAGCAGCGAAGAAGCCAGCAGCGAAGAAAGCTGCGGATAAGAAGTAAGATTATTTTTACATCGTAAAAAAAAAGAAAGGGAGGCTTCGGCCTCCCTTTTTGTTATTCGTATCTTTGCATCATCGATTCTCAAGTCCTAATAAACGAGGAGCAATTTGAGCTCATCCTCGACCGGCTCGCGCATCAACTGCTCGAGCATCATGATTTTACAAAAACTGACCTCATCGGTTTACAGCCTAGAGGCATCATTCTTGCACATCGGATTCAAGCAAAACTCTCTGAGTTACTTGACCACAATGAGATTAGATGTGGGGAGCTTGATGTGACATTTCACAGAGATGATCTCAGAATACGTGACAAACCTATTGCACCCCAACAAAATAAAATGGAGTTTCTTGTGGATGGAAGAAACGTTGTTCTGGTAGATGATGTCTTCTTCACCGGCCGAACCATAAGGGCTGGTTTTGACGCACTTTTAGCATATGGGAGACCTGATAAAGTTGAATTAGCGGTGCTGATTGACAGAAGATTCAGCAGAGAATTGCCAATTGAACCCACCTATATCGGAAAACAGATCGACAGCATCGTTGGTCAGCATGTGGTTGTGGAGTGGAAAGAGGAGAATGGATCCGATCGTGTCTTACTTTTCAATTCAAAACCTGAATGAGTAAACTTTCAGTAAACCACCTGTTGGGCATACGCGGAATGAATCGCGATGACTTGGAGCTCATTTTTGATACAGCTGCTGAGTTTAAAGAAGTTTTGAACCGACCTATTAGAAAAGTTCCTTCTCTACGTGATTTAACTGTCGCAAATTTATTTTTTGAAAATTCTACCCGGACACGTTTGTCATTCGAATTGGCACAAAAACGCTTGTCCGCTGATGTGGTTAACTTTTCGGCTGCCAGTTCATCTGTTAAGAAAGGGGAGACACTTGTAGATACTGTGAACAACATTATTGCGATGAAAGTTGACATGGTGGTGATGAGGCATCCTCATCCCGGAGCGATACATTTCCTTGCCGACAGAGTAAATTCGACCTTCATTAATGCTGGAGATGGCACTCACGAGCATCCTACTCAAGCGCTTTTAGATGCATTTAGTATAAGAGAGAGACTAGGGAATGATCTTGAAGGTAAAAAGATTGCCATAGTAGGTGACATACGTCATTCAAGAGTTGCTTTGTCAAATATTTTGGCACTGAAGCTCCTAGGTGCGCGTGTTCGTGTATGTGGGCCCGTGACACTAATTCCTAAGCACATGGACTCTTTGGGTGTTGAAATCAGTCATAATTTTGATGAAACGTTGCTATGGGCTGATGTTGTTAACATGTTGCGCATTCAACATGAAAGGCAAGGGGATTCAATGTCCATACCTTATTTTCCCTCAATTCGAGAGTATACGCTGAATTTTGGCTTGACTCAAGAACGCTTGCATAGGCTTGATAAACAGCTAACTATACTTCATCCTGGTCCAATTAATCGGGGTGTTGAAATTTCAAGTGGTATTGCAGACAGTGACCATTCCCTCATATTAGATCAAGTAGAGAATGGTGTTGCTACTCGAATGGCTGTGATGTACTTGTTAGCGAGGCGATAAGTTTCTTAAAATTTAATACAAAGAATATTGTCAAATAGTTATATTTGACCATAACACACCCTATACAATGAATTTCTCTATTGAACACCGCGACAATGTCGCAATACTGACATCTAAAGTTGAAAAGCTAGATGCACTTCAAGCGCCTGATTTAAAAGCTCAGCTCGTATTACTTGGCAAATCGGGGACCCAAAACATCATACTCGATTTATCTGAATCGAGATATTGTGACTCAAGTGGTTTAAGCGCTGTTTTAGTAGGCAAAAGACTCTGTGGTGACGCAGGCGGTTCGTTTGTCTTGTGCGGCCTACAGCCGAGTGTAGAAAAGCTCATTTCAATTGCGCAATTACATCGTGTCCTAAATATTGTACCTACTGCAAAAGAGGCAGTCGATATGGTTTATATGGAGATGCAGGAGAGAGAAGTTGGAAAAGAAGATTAATCGAATTATAAAAAACAAAACAATGAATAAATTTTATGCCCTTTTTTTCGCAGTCGCTATCTCAAGCACTGCTTTTGGACAATGTGTTTCGGATTTTGATTTCGGCGAAGTTGGCTTCGGTGTGTCTCCTGACCCCACTCTAGGTGAGAATTTTGTGTCTGGAGTCGTTGGACAGGAATATATGGATGTCATTCACATTTTAATTCCAACTTATGCTTCAGATGTAGATGAAGCTTACCCACCCACGCTACCTATTGATTCAATAAACCTTATTGACGTCGTCATGACAGATATTGCCACAGGTACGGCGTATTCTCCCGAAGAATTGGGTTTAATGGTCGTCTGTAATAACAATGGTGATTCACCTGACCCATGTATGTTTATGGGTGGACTTCAATATTGCGCCTCAATTGAGGGGACACCGACACTCCCTGGAAATTACAGCATTGATTTATTGGTACTGGGTTGGCTCACAATTTTCGAGCCCTTTTCTGCTGAGTTTGCTTATGCAGACTTCTCATTAAACATTCAATGCGACCTCATTGAAAGCATCGCTACTGTAGATTCTGACAGCGATTTAGGTACTTTAGGAAGTATCGATGTGACTCTTGCTGAAGGCGTGGTTGCGACATCTTTTTCTTGGACTGATGCCGATGGAACTGTAGTGGGGACAGATGAAGATCTCACAGATGTTGCTCCGGGCACTTATACACTGACATTGGTCTCTGGTGATTGTACAAGTATCTTTGATGGCAATGTAATCATCGATGCGGCGACGGCTTGCACACTTGCTGCAGACTATGTTATTGAAGGCGGAGGAATTGACGTTACAGTAACTGGTGCAGAAGGAGTCGCAACATTCTCTTGGACCGACGTTAACGGAATCACAATTAGTTCAAGCGAAGATCTGACGGATGTTGTAGACGGAGAATATTCTCTTTTGATCACAGATGAAGATGACTGTACAGTTGAGCTATCGGGTCTTACAGTTGTGAAAGTTGAAAGTTTCAATGTGTCAACAAAATGGTCTGTCATACCAAACCCAACAAGTTCATCATTTTCTATTCAAAGTAATTTCCTTAACGACACACAAATCAGAGTCTTGGATGTCAGCGGAAGAGTCATTTTAAATGAATCACTTTCTTCAAATCAAATGTGGAGTGTAAATGATTGGAGAGAAGGGGTTTACTTCATTCAGCTGTCAGGCAAGTATGGAACGACTACACGTCGTTTAGTGGTGCAGCACTAGTCAACTTAAACAGTGCGCAAATTTGATCTTACTATTTTGGGGTGTGGTGCAGCAGCACCCACCCCTTCTTTTTTGACCACATCTCAACTTGTCAATATCCATGACCACTTAATATTAATAGATTGTGGTGAAGGCTGCCAGCTTACATTACGAAAATTAAAACTTAAGTTTCAACGAATTAAAACGGTTCTTATAAGTCATATGCATGCGGATCATGTCATGGGTTTGCCTGGACTGCTTGCAAGCATGAATTTGCTAGGTAGAAAGACAGCGATTGACATATTTGGACCTGAAGAACTTGAGAGTTTTGTCAAAACAATTTGGCATAAAACAGGTACCCATATAGATTTTCCAGTAAATTTTAATGTTGTTGATCATGCTAAGCCATCGCTGTTACTCGAAATGAAAAGCTATAAAATAGAAGCTTTCCCAACAAAACACAGAATAGCCACATGTGGTTTTAAAATAGAAGAACTTGAAGGGAGCTGGCATTTAAAACCTGAGACAAAAGATTTGTTTAATTTAAGTTACCACGAAATTAACGTACTTAAGAAAGGTGAGTCCATTAACAGAAAGGGTGGAGTAGTGGTGGATCCAAATAAGTTCTGTATTGCACCTTTAAAAACAAGATCCTATGTTTTCGCTGCTGATACAGCCTATACGCCTAAAGTGATTGAGGGAGCGCTAAATGCCAGTCTGTTATATCACGAAGCGACCTTTATGGAGTCTGAAAAATCTATTGCGACAAAGACGATGCATTCAACGGCGTCTGATGCTGGGAGAATCGCCCGTGAAGCAAATGTGAAAAAACTATTGATTGGCCATTTTTCCAATCGATATAGGGTTTTAGATGGTTTGCTAGATGAAGCTCGTTCTGTTTTTGAAAATACTTTCCTCTCAATCGAAGGTGAGACGATTTCTATAGATTATTTGGACTAACTTTACTATCTGGAATCATTCCAAATAGTATTTTATGACATGTTAATGAAATCAATAATAATAGCAGACAGCAGCACCATTGGGCGCATTGGTCTCAAAGCAATTATTGATAAGATGGATGGCTACGATGTAGTAGGAGAGGCCGATAACAGTGAACAAGTGTTTGTTTTAATTGAAAAGAACACACCTCACATTGTCATTATTGATTTTTTAAGTGATGGCTTTGATATTGAAACTGTTGTAGAAATAAAGCGTCGTTATCCAAACGTTATGCTTCTTGCAATCACTCCACTCCAAAGTGGTGCAACTCTCACCAGTGCTTTAAGAGCAGGGATTGACAGTTACATTAAGAAATCCTGCGACATACCAGAAGTAATAGATGCCATTGAAAAGACTTCTGAGAGAACGAGTTTTTATTGTGGCCAGATTTTAAAGAAAATCAGAAAAGAATCCATCGACATCCATGACCTAGAAGTCATGGACTTTTCATGTGATGCGATTGGATTAAGCAAAAGAGAAAAAGAAGTCCTTGCTATGATTGCAGAGGGACACACAAATACAAAGATTGCTGAATTGCTTTTTCTTAGCGCTCACACGGTGACTACGCATAGAAAAAATATCATGCATAAACTTGGTGTTAAAAATACGGCGGGGATCGTCATGTATGCTGTTAAATCGGGGATTGTAAGCCCCAATAGGTTTCTGTTTTCTCATTGATATTCATTTAGTTAAGATTTGATTTTGACGTGAAAATCGTCTTTTTAATGTTTATTGCATATTCTCATTTGAATAACATTTGCATTGACCCCATTAAATTGACGACATTTGCACTCCCAAACCCTTTTTGTGAAACTTAAATGATAACTACCGATTCAATGTTCGACATCCAAGTTTCAAACAGCTCGTCAATTGACAGTGTTGACTTTGAAAACATTGCATTCGGTCAAGTATTTTCAGATCATTTGTTCGTGATGGATTATGATGATGGGAAGTGGCAAAAAGGTCGTATCCAACCATTTGGCCCCTTGACGCTAAATCCTGCGACCATGGCGCTACACTATGGGCAAGCGATTTTTGAAGGCATGAAAGCATATTTTCAGCCTGATGGAGGCGTAAGCATGTTTAGACCTGGAGATAATATTAAACGTTTTAATATTAGTGCCGTTAGAATGTGCATGCCTGAAGTCCCTGAGGACATATTTATGCAAGCGCTGGTTGAATTAATTCAACTTGATAAGGCATGGGTTCCCAAAAACGAAAATTCATCTTTATATATTCGTCCATTCTTATTTGCAACTGACTCTCATGTGGGCGTTAGACCAAGTCATTCATATAGGTTTGTCATATTTACATGTCCAGTAGCGAAATATTACGACAAACCTGTGAAAGTCAAGGTAGAATTCAACTACACCAGAGCAGCAGTCGGCGGTACTGGCGCAGCCAAAGCTGCTGGTAATTACGCTGGGTCTCTCTATCCGACAAAACTCGCAAATGACCAGGGGTATGATCAACTTTTGTGGACAGATGCAAAATCTCACACCTGCATAGAGGAATGTGGAACGATGAATGCCGCTTTTGTGGTTAATGGCCAATTGATTGTGCCTGCAACCAGCGATACTGTTCTTGCTGGGATTACGAGAGATAGCGCCATCAAACTGGCACAAGATTTGGGCATCAATGTCGTGTCCAGAACTGTACAAGTTGCTGAGTTGGAAGCGGCCGCAAAAAATGGAACCTTAAACGAAGCATTCGGGTTGGGCACTGCTGCAACGGTTTCACTAATGTCCACCATAGGATTTAAAGATTGGGATTTTGAATTGCCCGATCCAGCAACATGGACGATTGCTCATCAAATTAAGGATGCACTCGATTCAGTTCGACTCGGCAGGAGCGAGGATATTCATGGTTGGAATATCCCAGTCTAGCTTTAGGTGTGAGGTTGTAGTCCATTGTTAACCACGTCCAAAACAGTTTGAAGAAATCGTATGACAGGATTAAGAATTATTCCTCGTCTTCAAGTCGTTGAATTTCCTGATCACACATGTTGATGATCTGCGTTCTTACCAGAGGATCAATTTTAACATCTAGCTTGGCTTTCTTTTTCAGGAATCGGAACATCGCTGACTTTTTAATTTCATAAGCTACAAAGACAGCATAGTAATTGTCTTCCTGTAGAAATTTCTTTGTGCCAATCTTTCTTAGATCACCAATTGATGTGCTTGTTATTTCTCGGGTTAACGTCTCAAATCTTTCAATCGCTTCATTTACATGCTCACCTTGCACATCCTTAAGATAACTGTCTGCCACAACTTGAATTGAGGTCGAAACTTGCTGGGCTAAGGCTTTGTGAGCTTCCATCTCTGCTTTTGTATTGGCAATTTGATCTCTTGCACTCACCCCTTTACCTGTAGCTCTGAAATACCTTCCGTTTGACATATATGATCTTCCAGAAAAGGGTTCTTTCACTTGAGTGCCGAGTGAAGATGAGCATCCTGTTGAAAAAACGACTAAAAATGCAAGAATGGGCAATGTGAAATATTTCATGATATAAATTTTACGAAAAATAAGCATCAATCGTGCCACAGTTGCTATACATGGCTACCTTTGATTTGTGAATTGGAAAGAACGTATAGGCCGCTGGTATTTATCCAGAACGAAAGCAGAATCTAGAATTCCTAGTAGCTGTAGTCTTCGAAATGCACAAAGTGTAGGTCTATTATACTTGGAACGTGACCATGAGTTTTATCGCACAATTAAGAGTATTGCCAAGCATTTAAGAGATGATTTGGGCGTAAAAAATGTTTCCATGCTTTCATTTGTGAATGACGACATGAAAAACACCCCCGGTTGGTTGGTCAGAAAACTAGGTGGCGGCTTTTTTTGCAAATCTGATCTTAATTGGTACGGCAGACCTATTAATGAAGTGCAACAATTTGTTGAAAGTGATTTCGACATATTGATTGATTTGGAACTTGAGCCCGTTTTGCCATTGAAATACATATTGAAATCATCAAATGCAAAGATGAAGGTGGGACCTCAACAACTCGATTTTCCATCTGATTATGACATTAATATTGGTATTTCTCCTGTCGTCAAGTCTTTAGAAAATGGTGTTGATAAAAATGATGACATGGCGATTTGGAAAGAACAAACTGAACGAACTTTTCATTTCATAACAGAAGCGAATATTCAATAACATGAATAATACATTAAGTGGCCTAGGAGTAGCGATGGTAACACCATTCAATGAGAAAGGTGGGATTGATTACCCTGCGCTTCAACGATTAACTGAGAACCTCGTGAATGGGGCATGCGATTTCCTTGTCGTGCTTGGAACTACGGCAGAAACGCCAACGTTAACAGAAAAGGAACAAAGAAGGGTTTTGGACTTTATTTTAGAGGTGAATGCAAAACGTAAACCTGTTGTTGTAGGTATAGCAGGAAACAACACTGCTGAATTATGCAAACGTATTGTGTCGTTTGATTTGTCGGGGGTCGATGCTGTATTAAGTGCTTGTCCATCCTATAACAAACCCTCGCAAGCAGGTTTAATCGCTCATTTCGAAGCCGTTGCCAATGCTTCTTCACGCCCTGTGATCCTTTATAATGTCCCATCCAGAACAGGATGTAATCTTGAAGCGAAGTCTACTTTACATCTTGCAAACAATCCGAATATCGTGGCAATCAAAGAGGCCAGTGGAAATTTAGTCCAAATCGATTCCATCCTCTTAAATCGTCCTTCTGGGTTTAAAGTGTTTTCTGGAGATGATGCGCTCACTCTTGCGATGATTTCCTCAGGAGCTGATGGAGTAATTTCTGTCATTGGAAATGCAATCCCTGACATTTTTGGCACCATGGTTCATCAATCCCTTTTCGGACAAATAAATGAAGCCCGAGCAACTCACCTAAGTTTAAGTCCGCTTGTTGAAGCAATATTCAAAGAAGGCAATCCCGTTGGGATTAAAGCAATGCTAGAACAGATTGGGATTTGCGAAGCGCATGTTCGACTTCCCCTTGTGTCTGCGACACCTGAACTTAAGAAGTTAATTTATACGCAGATTGCCGAGCTAAATGTCACAATTGCCTAAAGCCAAATGAACCTTTATTTCTTTTGAGCAATGAGTTCTAAAGCGCGTGCCACAATGACCTCTGCTGTTAATCCGTACTTTTCCATCAACTGTTTTGGTGTTCCACTTTCCCCGAATTGATCGTCAACTGCAACCATACGCATTGGGGTAGGGTTGTTTTCAGCTAAGACTTGAGCGACCGATCCGCCCAAACCACCCCATCGTTGATGTTCCTCGGCAGTTACAACACGTCCTGTGCGCGCCGCACTTTCATTAATTGCTTTTGAATCAAGGGGTTTGATAGTATGCATATTGATGACATCTGCATGGATTCCTTGGTCTCGCAATATGAGTCCAGCTTGTATTGCCTCCCAAACCATATATCCAGTCGCAATGATTGTGACATCATCTCCTTCCATTAATTTCTGAGCTTTCCCAATTTCAAAAGGGGCATTATCTTTATAAAATACGGGGAGTTTTGGTCGTCCAAACCTCAAATAAACAGGACCTTGAATATCCGCAATCGCCAATGTAGCTTGACGGGTTTGTTCGTAATCTGCCGGACAGATCACAGTCATGTTTGGCAGCATTTTCATCATTCCAATATCTTCAAGAATCTGATGCGTTGCGCCATCTTCGCCCAATGTTAATCCAGCGTGTGATGCACATATCTTCACGTTTTTCTCGCTGTATGCCACTGATTGACGGATTTGGTCATACACTCTTCCTGTAGAAAAGTTCGCAAACGTACCCGTAAATGGAATTTTGCCTCCGATGGTCATGCCAGCGGCCATGCTGATCATATTTGCCTCTGCAATTCCTACTTGGAAAAATCTGGCTGGATGCGCATCTCTGAAATCACCCATTTTCAGTGAACCAGTGAGGTCAGCACAAAGTGCGACCACTTCAGGATGCGTGGTGCCCAATTCAAGTAATGCTGCTCCAAATCCACTTCTTGTGTCTTTAGATTCTGAAGGATTGAGGGTGATAAATGGTGAAGAATCAGTCATGAAGATTTAAATTAAGGGTAGAACCCGATTTAATTGTAAATGTGGATTGAATGCTATACTTAGATGAGCTTGCTTGTCGAGCTCTGAAAATTACTGTGTAAGTCCCTGGCTGAAGGGTGTAACGTCCGGAGGGGTTGCCAAATGGAAGTTGCACGACATGTGCCAATGTGCTTGCATCTACAATGCTTCCGTATCCAGAAGCCGAGGATTGTAACATTAAACTGCCAGGTGAAGCGATTGTTATTTCAGTTGGCGTATCCGCAATGACTTCAATGTTCTCCACCAGGGTAGGAGGTGTTGTGTGGAATCGGGCGTCATAAAAACCGGACAAGATCTTAATCGACGTACCGATATTCATAGAATAGAACGATTCACATTCTCCTGCCTCGTATAAATCCACACTTAGATTGCCGTAATCATTTCTCCTGGTATGAGGAAATTTCGGTGATAATAACCCTTGAGACATATCACTGATGGAAATCACATTGTGTTTTCCAGGCGCAAGACGTATCGAATCCATTCCTTGAGATGGCAGCGTATGAAGCGTAAGGTTATAGGTGGGTACAGGGTCCAAATAAAAGGTGTCTGTTGAATTCTTATAGCCTAGCGTATGAACTACTTGAGGATGGCTGTCACCTGTACGCAGATCAGTAAAACTCAGCGGTACATCTGTAATGAGGGGTTCATTGTTGTCATCTAGAAGATTAACTTCAACGGTTGTGTTATGCAGAGCCTGTTCTAAGACCAAATGAAGGACTGTTTCGAATGTTTCAGGATTAGAGGCATCATAGAAGTTTCCCACGCATCTAAGAGACTCTTTAAATTTATCTTCGATTCCGATTCCGATAATAAAAGGCTTAACAATAATCCCTCTAGATTGAAGCATTCTACTGACAACACATGGATCTTCATCACATGCCTCAATGCCATCCGTGATTAAAACAATGACATTCCGACCTGGTTCAGTTGGAAAATCGTCAGCAGCACGTTCCAGAGATCTCGCGATTGGGGTTGTGCCTTGCGCACGCAGTCTTCCGAGTTTTTGTTTAATAATCAGATTTGTCCCTGTGGCAATTGGGACGATTAATTCGGTATCATCACAATCTTGATTCCCCTCGACGTGTCTTGTACCGTGACCGTATGCCCTCAGACCCAATTCTAGATTATCTGTGCCATAAAGTGTTTCAAGTGACTTAGAAAGCAACTTCGTCGCGAGACTTATTTTCTTTTCGCCCCCCCAAAACGCATTCATGCTATTCGAAGCATCGAAAACAAATAATATTCGCGTAGGCCCATCATCGGTAGATGGGTTTAAGTCAAAACTTATTGTTGCTTGTGCTGAAATAAATCCAGGAATGAGCAACAACACTAAAAACCAAAACCGATGATATTTTAAATGAGATGACACGAAATGGTAATTCTTTATTTAGTAATCTCCTTCGGTTTCCTCAAGTTGGGTCAATGCATCAGCCAGTTGCGCATCATTAGGTGCAATGCCGTGCCATTTATGTGTTCCTTCCATAAAGTCTACGCCCTTACCCATAACCGTTTCCATAAGGACTACGGATGGCACTCCAGACCCCCTTGCAGCTTTGGCTTCCTGAATGACACGGTCCAAATCGTCGAGGTTGTGACCATTACACTTCAACACGTTCCATCCAAAAGCGGACCACTTCGCAGAGAGGTCGAGCAATGACATGACATCCTCTGTAGAACCATCAATCTGCTGACCGTTACAATCGATAAAACTGATGATGTTATCTATTTTGTTATGTGCGGCATACATCGCAGCTTCCCATATTTGACCTTCTTGTAACTCACCATCACCATGAAGTGTAAATACCCATGTATCTTCTCCTAAGAGTCTCTTCGTTTCAGCAGCGCCGATTCCTACACTCAACCCTTGACCTAAAGATCCCGATGCAATTCTGACACCAGGCAAGCCTTCTTCCGTCGCCGGGTGACCTTGAACGCGTGAGTTTAACTTCCTGAAAGTGGCCAATTCAGAGGTTGGGAAAAATCCTCTTCTTGATAAAACACTGTACCAAACAGGTGAAATATGTCCATTTGAGAGAAAAAACAAATCTTCTCCTTTGCCATTCATAGAGAAATTTTCTGCGTCAATCTTCATGACGTCAAAGTAAAGTTTCACAAACAATTCAACACATCCAAGAGACCCTCCGGGGTGACCGGATGATACAGCGTGGACCATGCGGACAATGTCGCGGCGGACTTGGGAACAAAGGGCGGGAGTAGCTTGTGTGCTCATTATTAAATAGAGTAACGTGATTTTGGTCGTAAAAGTACTTCAGCAACGTCCGACTAAGTTGAAGTGTTTATAAAGTTTAGTAAATCGTTGAGAGGTTAGTTATCTACCTTTGTTAATCTTACAAAAGAAAATTATCATGGCTCTACAATGTGGCATCGTCGGTCTTCCCAATGTTGGAAAGTCCACACTTTTTAATTGTTTGTCCAACGCAAAAGCGCAAAGTGCAAATTTTCCATTCTGTACGATCGAACCAAATTTGGGTGTAATTACTGTGCCTGACCCAAGATTAAATAAGCTTGCTGAACTTGTTCAGCCACAAAATGTTCTCCCCACTACGGTTGAAATTGTTGATATCGCCGGTCTGGTCAAGGGCGCCAGCAAAGGGGAAGGATTGGGCAACAAGTTTCTTGGGAATATTAGAACCACGGATGCCATCATACATGTATTAAGGTGTTTTGATGATGACAACATCATCCATGTTGACGCGTCTGTTGATCCTATTCGTGACAAAGAAGTCATCGATATGGAACTTCAATTAAGAGACCTCGAAAGCTTAGAAACAAAAAAGGAAAAGGTGGGAAAGGCTGCCCGTACGGGTGATAAAATTGCAATTAAAGAACTTGAGTTTTATGATGAGCTTAAAGACATTCTTATGAGTGGCAACAATGCCAGGAACATCGAGAAGACAGATTTTAACGCTCCTCTTATGAATGATCTTCAGCTACTTACTTCAAAACCTGTGCTTTATGTATGCAATGTTGACGAAGCAAGTGTCGTAAAAGGCAATGCCTATGTTGACAGGGTGAGCAAGATGGCTGAAGCGGAAGGTTCCGAAATCATCGTCATAGGCGCAGGAATTGAATCTGATATTGCGGAATTTGATGACCTCGAAGAAAGGGCCATGTTCCTTCAAGATCTGGGGCTTGAAGAGGCTGGCGTTGCCAAATTAATCAGGACGGCATATAAATTACTGGACCTCCAAACATACTTTACTGCTGGTGTTAAAGAAGTACGTGCCTGGACTATCCGCAAAGGGTTTACCGCGCCACAAGCTGCAGGCGTTATACATACTGATTTTGAAAAAGGATTTATTCGAGCTGAGGTCATCAAATATGAAGACTTCATTTCATTTGGTTCCGAGAATGCGGTCAAGGAAGCTGGAAAACTCTCGGTTGAAGGAAAAGACTACATTGTCCAAGATGGAGACGTCATGCATTTTCGATTCAATGTATAAGGTTTTAACGTTTTTATTTTTGTCAGCTTTATCGATCACAATCGTTCAAGGCCAAAACAAAATCCATGCTCCAGGCATGCCTGAATCGGCCGTCCTTACAATGTCGAGTCAGCAAGAAGCATGGAATTCGGGAAACATTGATGCGTTTATGATTGGATATTGGGAATCTGACAGTTTACTTTTTGTCGGTGGTGGAGGTGTTACATCAGGATATAATGCTACTTTAGAGCGGTACAAGAGAAGCTATCCGAATGTTGAGTCGATGGGGTACCTCACGTTTAACAACCGGTCTTGGACACCCTTGGGGCGAAAAACAGCATTGTTAATTGGGTCATGGAGACTCAATGATGACGTGGGAGGGATGTACTCTCTTGTTTGGCGAAAGATTAAAGGGGAATGGCATATTATAGCCGACCACTCTAGCAATTAGTCATGCCTTTGCTTCTCCCTATTATTGTCGTTACCGCCTGCATCTCAATTTATGCGATGAAACGTCCGGAAGTACTCAGTAAAATGATGCTTTCTCCTTATAAAGTAGTGCACAACAATGAATATTATAGAATACTTTCGCATGGATTTATCCATTCTGACGGGATGCATTTGGCCATAAACTTATTTGTATTGTGGGAGTTTGGAAGTGTTGTTGAATTGGAATACGGAGAGGGGTTTCCGTTTTTATTTTTTGGGGCTATCATTGCTGCATCAATCCCAGCTATTGCGAAGCATAAAAACAATATAAATTACAATTCGTTAGGTGCATCTGGCGCAGTTAGCGCAATTCTTATGGCATTTATTGTCGCGCATCCCTCACACACTTTGTTGTTGTTGTTTGTCATCCCCATTCCAGCAATTTTGGCTGGATTGTTGTTCTTCATTTTTGAAAGATCAATGCAGAAAAGGGGAGGCACAGGTATTGCACATGATGCACATATCTATGGCGCAGGGTTTGGTCTCATTTATGCGTTAATTAAAGATCCAAACGGATTGTCAAATATGTTTTATACACTTACAGGATTGTTTTAACACTCAATGTTCAATCTACTAGTTTCTATTCAACAATTCTGAAAACATCCTCTTCTGGCAACTTCATAAAATACCTTTCTCGAGCAACTCTCTCTAGAACCGCAGGGTTAGACTTTATTTCATCTAAGCGCAATTGCAAATCGACATTCTTCAAGGATGTTTGCCTGACTTCGGCTTTCATTTCATTCAGCGTGATTTGTTCATCTATAATATAGAACAAGTCAACATCACTAATGAACATCACCCATCCAATTGCAATGATTGATGTTGCTGAATACTTATTTCTTAGCACATCTTTGAAGAAGCCCATTAAAAAGCCCTTGAGCTTTGATATTTGAGGTCGCATTGTCATTTATTCTTTGACTTTATCATCTTTTGACGGCCCTTTTTTATTTGCAGGTTTCTTGGGACTTTTCTTTTTCTTCGCTGGTTTCGATGTGCTTATAATGTCTTCATCTGCGCCATCAGGCATTGTTAAAACGCCACCTTTTACAACAGTAATTTTGAGATTATCCTCACCTAAAGTGTATTCAGCTTTTAACAAGTCTCCTTCTTCAACAGACGAATTGATGATTTCTTCGGCAAAGGGATCTTCCAAATGTTTTTGTATTGCTCTTTTTAGAGGTCTAGCACCGTATTTCTCATCATATCCTTTGTCTACGATGTAATCTTTTGCAGTTTCGGAAACTTCAAGTCCATATCCCAAACTTATCACCCTGTTCTTTAGAGCCGCGAGCTCTAAATCTATGATCGAGTGAATGTGTTCTCTATTTAGTGATTTAAATAAAACCACATCATCAATACGATTTAAAAACTCAGGTGCAAAGGCTCTCTTTAGTGCTTTCTGTATAACCCCAGCTTTATTTTGATCCTCATTGTTTTCCTTAGCAGATGTGTTAAATCCCACCCCTGTTCCGAAATCAGCAAGCTGTCGAGCGCCAATATTTGACGTAAGAATCATCACTGTATTTCTGAAGTCAACTTTCCGCCCCAGGCTGTCAGTCATTTGACCATCATCTAGTGCTTGAAGAAGGAGGTTAAAAACATCGGGATGTGCCTTTTCAATTTCATCAAGAAGTACAATAGAGTAGGGGCGACGGCGAACTTTCTCAGTGAGTTGTCCGCCCTCTTCATAGCCTACGTATCCTGGAGGTGCTCCTACCAAACGCGTCACGGCAAATTTTTCCATGTACTCACTCATGTCAATTCTAATGAGCGCATCATCACTGTCAAACATAAACTTGGCGAGTTCCTTCGCAAGTTGTGTTTTACCTACTCCTGTGGGGCCTAGGAAGATAAATGAACCGATCGGCTTATTTGGATCTTTAAGTCCAGCTCTGTTCCGCTTTATTGCCTTCACAACTTTATTTATCGCCTCTTGTTGACCGATTACTTTGGTCTCAATATTTTTATCCATCCTGGCGAGCTTTCCGCTTTCTTTCTCCGCGATTCTTTGAACAGGGATGCCCGTCATCATGGCAACAACATCTCCCACGTGATCTTCTGTCACAGAAACTCTAAGGTTTTTGCTCTCTTCATCCCACTGGCGCTTGGCAGTGACTAAACGCTCATTTAAATTTCGCTCAGTATCTCTAAGTCTTGCCGCTTCTTCATAGCGTTGGCTTCTCACAACCCTGATCTTCTCTTCTTTGATCCTGTCAATTTCTTCTTCAATGTCAAGGATTTCTTGAGGGACATGAATGTTATTCAGGTGGACCCTACTTCCCACTTCGTCTAAAGCATCTATGGCTTTATCTGGAAGATGTCTGTCAGTAATGTAACGCGACGTTAATTTCACACATGCACTTATGGCTTCGTCTGTGTAGATAACACTATGATGCTCTTCGTATTTGTCCTTAATGTTGTGTAAAATCTGTTTTGTCTCTTCTATCGAAGTAGGCTCCACTAAAACCTTTTGAAAACGACGTTCAAGGGCACCATCTTTTTCGATATGCTGACGGAATTCATCAAGTGTTGTTGCACCAATACATTGGATCTCTCCTCTTGCAAGTGCGGGTTTAAACATATTCGATGCATCGAGTGATCCACTGGCACCACCTGCACCAACAATTGTGTGGATTTCGTCAATAAACAGAATGACATCTGGAGATTTTTCAAGTTCATTCATGACAGCCTTCATTCTCTCTTCAAACTGACCGCGGTACTTCGTTCCCGCAACGAGAGAGGCAACATCTAAAGTGACAATGCGTTTTCCATAAAGAACACGGCTGACTTTCTTCTCAATTATTCTCAGGGCCAAACCCTCCGCAATCGCGCTTTTGCCTACACCGGGTTCGCCAATAAGAATTGGATTGTTTTTCTTTCTTCTTGACAGAATCTGAGAAACACGTTCGATCACTTTTTGACGGCCGACGATGGGGTCTAATTTCCCCTCTTCAGCCATCTTCGTTAAATCTCGTCCGAAATTATCTAGGACTGGCGTTTTACTTTTGGTATCACCTTTTCTTTTCGAGACACTGTTTGAAGATCCGGAGCCCCCACCTGTGGATGGTTCTTCATCAGGGCCCATGTCGTTGTCTGACATTGGCGCCTCTAGTCTAGGAGAAGAAGTCGCACCTGAATTTTCTGAGATCATATTTTCAAATTCCTCTTTGGCAATTTCGTAATCAATGTTAAATGCATGTAAGGATTTTGTTGCAACATTGTCTTCATCTTTGAGGATGCTCAGCAAAAGATGCTCTGTGCCTATGACGGGGCTTTTAAAAATCTTAGCTTCTAAATATGTAATCTTCAGAATTTTCTCAGCCTGCTTTACGAGCGGCATGTTGCCTGCACCTAATGGACTTCCTCCAGAAGGTCTGATTGAACTTTCGATAAGTTTACGGAGTTTTTGAATGTCACAATTGAGCCCTTCTAAAATTCTAATTGCTGTCCCTTCGCCTTCCTTAATTAACCCTAACAACAGATGCTCAACACCTATGTACTTGTGTTCTAGCCTCAAAGCTTCCTCACGACTAAACGTGATTACTTCTCTAACCCGTGGTGAAAATTTCGCGTCCATATCGTCTTCGGTTCTTTCTTTTCTTGTGAATATCAACTGCCCTTATATAGATAACGAATAAAAACAAAATTCGTTGCTTAAGAGTTATTTCAAATCTACATAGCTCCCTTGATAATCAAAAAGAATACTGCCTCTGTTATTCACAACAAAATTGCGTCAATTGTGAAGAATTGTCGTTGATTTATGAGGTGATTCACTTTTTGCTTTTGTATTTTTGGAACCCTGCGTAACAGCTAAGAACACGCATCATTAAGCGATGATTAGCAAGCAGAATTTTTGACGATTTAGCTGATAATATGGCAGAAGGAGAAAAGATCATCCAAATTAACATTGCGGATGAAATGAAATCAGCCTACATCGATTATTCGATGTCGGTCATTGTTTCAAGGGCATTGCCCGATGTAAGAGATGGGCTCAAACCCGTTCACAGAAGGGTGTTGTATGGCATGCTTGACTTAGGAGTATACTCTAACAGAGCGCATAAAAAATCCGCACGTATTGTGGGAGAGGTGCTCGGTAAGTACCATCCTCACGGAGATTCATCCGTGTATGACACGATGGTACGAATGTCGCAAGACTGGTCACTTCGTTACCCTATGGTAGATGGGCAGGGTAACTTCGGAAGTATCGATGGAGACAATCCTGCTGCGATGCGTTATACGGAGGCTCGCCTGCGTAAAACTGCTGAAGCAATGTTGGGCGACCTAGATAAGGACACTGTTGATTTTGCCGCAAATTTTGATGGCAGTTTAACAGAGCCTACAGTCCTTCCTGCAAAACTTCCAAACCTGTTGATTAATGGAGCTTCAGGAATTGCTGTGGGTATGGCGACGAATATGCCTCCACATAACCTTTCAGAGGTTCTTGACGGCGTTGTTCACTATATCGACAATGAAAATTGCACTGTAGATGATTTGATGGAGTTTGTCAAAGCACCTGACTTCCCTACAGGTGGAATTATACATGGCGTATCAGGTGTTCATGAAGCCTTCAGGACAGGTAAAGGTAGAGTCGTGGTGCGAGGCCGTACGAAATTTGAAGAAACCAAATCTGGCAGAGAAGTTATTATTGTCGAGGAAATTCCATATCAGGTCAACAAAGCTGACATGGTTCGCAAAACAGCTGAATTAGTTAATGACAAGAAAATTGAAGGAATCAGCGAAATTCGCGACGAGTCTGACAGGAATGGAATGCGTATTGTATATGAGCTAAAGCGCGATGCAATTCCCAATGTCGTGCTAAATAAACTTTATAAGTACACTGCGCTACAGAACTCATTTTCAGTCAATAACATTGCTCTCGTGAAGGGAAGACCCATCCTCCTTAACCTTCGAGATATGATCAAGTATTTTGTTGATCATAGACATGAAGTTGTTGTTCGCCGCACACAGTTCGAGCTTAACAAGGCAGAAGAACGCGCGCATATTCTTCAAGGGTTAATCATTGCACTTGACAACATCGATGCCGTTATTAAACTGATACGCGCAAGCTCTTCTCCTGAAGAAGCAAGAAATGGGTTAATGGATGCGTTTAAACTTAGTGAAATTCAAGCGCGCGCAATCTTAGACATGAGATTGCAAAAGCTAACAGGGCTTGAGCGAGATAAGCTTCGTGCTGAGTTTGACGAGTTAATGAATGTCATCACAGACTTGAAAGATATCCTTGACCGTAAGGAGCGTCGCATGACAATTATCAAAGAGGAACTTTCTGATATCCGTGATCGATTTGGTGACGAGCGTCGCTCGACAATAGAATTCAGTAGTGCTGAAGTCAGTATCGAGGACATGATTCCTGATGAGCAAGTCGTTATAACGATAAGCCATGCTGGTTACATTAAGCGTACACGCTTAAATGAATATAGATCTCAAACAAGAGGAGGAGTAGGGGCTAGAGGATCGTCAACTAGGCAAGAAGATTTCCTTGAAAATATTTTCACAGCGACAAATCACAACTGGCTACTTATATTCACGCAACAGGGTAAATGCTTCTGGATGCGAATATTTGAAGTGCCTGAGGGTTCGAAGCAATCTAAAGGACGTGCGATTCAGAACTTGATTAATATTGGATTAGACGACAAAGTGCTTGCTTATATCCCGGTAAAGGATATCAAAGATCCTGAATATGCCAATGCCAATTTCGTGGTTCTTGCAACAAAGAAAGGGCTCATCAAGAAAACGAGCTTAGAAGCATATAGTAGACCTAGAACCAATGGCATTAATGCTGTTACGATCCGTGAAGGTGATGAACTGCTACAAGCACGATTAACAAACGGTGAAAGTGAAGTAATTATAGGTTTGAAGTCAGGAAAAGCAATTAGATTTAACGAATCTAAAACGCGTGCAGTAGGCAGGACTGCCATGGGAGTTAAAGGTATTACTCTTGGGGGTCCAGATGATGAAGTAATAGGTATGGTCTGCGTAAACGATACAGAAAGTTCAATACTAGTGGTATCTGCAAATGGATACGGAAAAAGATCAGCAGTAGACGATTATCGTATTACAAACCGTGGAGGTAAAGGTGTGAAAACACTTCAAATCACAGAAAAGACGGGGAATCTCATTTCTATACTTAATGTCACGGATGAACACGACCTTATGATCGTTAATAAGTCGGGAATCACGATACGGATGTCTGTAGAAGATTTACGTGTCATGGGAAGGGCAACTCAAGGTGTACGACTCATTAGCTTAAGAGGCAAAGATGAAATCGCGTCTGTCTGTAGAGTCCCTAAGGCTGATGAAGAAGAGGATATTGAAGGAGAAGAAGGCCTAGACACACCCACACAAGGAGAAGAAGGCAGCACTAGCACTGAACAAGAGATCACTCCAGAGTCAGACGAAAGTAGCCCATCTGATAACGAAGCGTAAAGTGACACAAAACAAAAAGCAGAAAGGCACGGAGTTTGCAAATATGAATACGTTGACATGATTTTTGTCTGACTTTTTAAGACCTTAAACTATAAAATTTAAATCGATAAAGAATAAATGAAACATTTCTTAATGATTATTGGATGCCTATTTGCTTTTTCTGTTACGGGGCAAAAAGAGGTGGTTTCTGCCTACAACGCTAACAAAGAGGGTGATTACCGCGCCGCATCAACGTATATTGAACAAGCAATACTTATTGAAAAGTCCAAAACCAAGGATAAAACATGGCGATATAGGGGAGAGATTTATTTAAACATCTCAAGAGATACTTCACTGACAATGGAGTATCCAAATGCCTTGCGAATATCAATGGAAAGCTATTTAAAAGCAAAGGAACTTGATCTAAAGCAGCGATATGAACAAGAAATCATGTTTGGTCTTAATCAAGTTCAGATAGGGGCAAATGGCAAAGGTATTTCGTACTACAACACAACTACATTTGATCTGGCGGCGTTGTCATTTGATTTGGCAGCTGAAGTTGCGCGAACATTCAACATCGTTGACACAATGGCTGTTTACAATGCTGCGTTATGTTATGAAAAGGCCGACATGACAGATATGGCCATTGAACGGTATAAAGATTGCGCTGACATCACGTACCAGGTGCCCAATGTATTCTTGTTTATTAGCACATTATACAGGAATGCTGACAACGATGAAGCAGCCCTAAAAACTTTACAAGAAGCGCGTATATCTTATCCGAGAGAACAAAGCCTTATCATTGAGGAGCTCAACATTTACTTAACGAATAAGGATTTTGAGCGTGCAAAATCAAATTTGGAACTCGCGGCTGAACAAGACCCTACAAACGAAATACTCTGGTTTTCACTCGGAAGTGTTTTTGATAATCTAGGAAATTATGAAGAAGCCATAATAGCTTACCAGAAAGCAATCGGTGTCAAATCGGATTACTTTGATGCAAACTATAACTTAGGCGCATTGTACTTTAATAAAGCAGTACTTGGCATCAATGAAGCAAATGAAATGTGGAAGCCTAGGATGACAAAAACTGAGGCAGCCAAGCAAAAGAAACTTGAGGATGATTCAAAAGCAATGTTTGTGACTGCTAGGCCATATTTAGAATCGGCCTTTCAAGTTGATCCATCTGATGTTGAAACGATTCGTTCATTAAAAGATATCTATGCACGCACAGGTGAGGATGATAAATTCATCCAAATGAATAATCTTTTAAAAGGCATGCAATAGTTTTATTTTTATAGGTATCTGTGAGCCAGGTTTATAATAACCCACATCCAATAAATATAACATATCATTTTACATAATAACTATTATCATTCAAAAGGGGCAAATTAAATAAAAAGAGATTTCGCCAGTATTTGGACTGAATTTGAAATCTAGTGTGTACTTTTGCAGCGTTATTTAAAGGAGGTGTGGCAGAGTGGTCGAATGCACCGGTCTTGAAAACCGACGTACCGCAAGGTACCGGGGGTTCGAATCCCTCCACCTCCGCAAAAACAAAAAAAAGCCCATAGCATAAGCCATGGGTTTTTTTATGCGACTAATGTTCTGTAAATATCTGGCTGGTGTATTATTTTAAAAGTAAAGACATAGACCGGCATATACACCATACATTTGACATTATAGATTTGCTACATGAATAGAATACTCTTATTTATACTCACTGTTGCCTCATACAGCCATGTGTCAGCTCAAAATTGGGGTGTAGAAATATTCAGATATCAATTGGCGGATCAAACCTCATTTGTGGATGTAGCCATTGAGCTTAATGCTTCTGAAATGACAATGGAATATGGGGATTCACTTTGGATTGCTTCTACAGAAATCACGGTAGTTGTTGAGCAAGGAGATGAAATAAAAGCATTTCGAAAAATCCAACTTTCAGGCCCGAAAACAGTTGATTCCACGGAGGCTTGGACAGCGGACCACATGCATCTTGAACGCTTTCTTTTGAGTCCTGGCAACTATCAAGTTACAGTCCAGGTTGAAGGCACAGATCTTTTATTTAAAGACAACGTACAAATTTCTGTCTGTGGCAAACCTGATGTTTCAGACTTAATGCTGGTTGAAGCCTATGCCAAACTGATCAATGGTGAAGAGAGTCTGTTTTCCAGATCGGGATTTGACATCATCCCTTTATTAGACAATACAATTGCGCCGAATGCTGATCAAGCCAGATTTTACGTAGAACTTTATAACATTGACCAAGTTGTCGGTTTGGATTCACTATTTCTATTGTCGTTTGGTTTTACAAATAGCAATGGAAATTGGTCCCCCAGTCATACCCGATATTTAAGATTGAAAGCAGCTCCTGTAGTGCCTGTATTTGAAGTTTTACCTGTGGATGGAGCTGTGCCTCCTGAAGATGGTGGTTTTTTAAAAATAGAGATTAAGACCAGAGACGGTATTGAAATTACCACCATGAATTATCCTATTTCCAGGTGGTCTCCGGCTGATGAGAATAACTATGCGGATGTTGCGTTGTCTCAATTTGCGGCCCAATGGACAGACAGGAACCACCTATATCGACACATCGAAGATCATTTGCCTTTGGCATCACCATCCGAACAAAACACGATTTTAGGGATCTTAAAAGTAACCAGAGACCTGAAGATGCTACAAGGATTCTTAGATCAATTTTGGGTCCGAAGAAACCCTGAAAATCCAACAAAAGCTTGGCGAAATTATAGAAATGAAGTCACTGTTGCAGACAGTATTTTTGGCGGATGTAGAAGTGGGCATGGCGCAGATACCGATCAAGGATATGTGTATCTGAAATATGGCAGACCA
This sequence comes from Crocinitomicaceae bacterium, assembly GCA_002700285.1. Lineage (GTDB taxonomy): Bacteria > Bacteroidota > Bacteroidia > Flavobacteriales_D > Sanyastnellaceae > UBA974. The sequence goes on from PACT01000039.1 coordinate 68,231, forward strand.
AACTCTATCGTAAAACGACATCACAACACGGATTATTATCCCTATGAGATTTGGCATTACCACCATACTGCAGGGTTCTCAAATAGACGGTTTTTATTCTACGCCCCCCATGTTGTGCTAGAATGTTTAGAAATACTTCACTCAGATATGCCGGGTGAAATCAGCAACAATGATTGGATTGAAATACTCAAATCCCGTGAAAACAGAATTAAAGTTACTGATACACAGCTTAACAGACTTAATCCAAGGAATACATTTTCTCGTGAAGAGCCTGAGGAACTTTTTTACAATCCATAATGAATACTGTCGTCGTAATCCTCAATTGGAATGGTGTAAATCATTTACAGTCTTATTTGCCGTCAGTCGTGACCTTCTCAAATGTGCCGATCTATGTCATAGATAATGGCTCCGCAGACAACTCTGTGAATTGGATCAGCGAAAATTATCCAGAAATTGGAATCGTACGACTTGAGGATAATCTCGGATTTGCGGGTGGTTATAACGCGGGGCTTCAAAAAATAGATGCAGACAGATATGTCCTTCTAAATTCAGATGTAAGCGTACGTTCTGGCTGGATCGAATCGGTAAATAAATCGATGCTGCAAAATGATTGGTCTATTTGCTCCCCAATCCTATTAGATGATAAAAACACTGCGTATTATGAGTATGCTGGTGCAGCAGGTGGCTATATTGATAAAGATGGCTATATGTTCTGTGCTGGCAGATTGTTTCATTCAATTGAAAAATCAAATCAGAATTACAACAAAGACACAGAAGTGTTTTGGGCTTCTGGTGCAGCTTTATTTGTGGATGCTAAGGCATGGGGTCTCGTGGATGGTTTTGATACCGACTTCTTTGCTCACATGGAGGAAATCGACCTATGTTGGCGATTAAAGACCAGAGGATATAAAGTTGGTGTATGTGGAACCACAACGATCCAACACCTGGGTGGAGGCACTCTGGAAGCTTCTAACCCATTGAAAGTTTATTTAAATTTCAGAAATAACCTCTTGATGTTACTTAAAAATCAAGAAGGAGTCCCTCTGTTTTTTATCACAAAAAGACTATTACTTGATGGGTTGGCTGCCTTCAGATTTCTATTAAAAGGAGAAATAAAGTTTTTTTTATCAGTTGCAAAAGCGCATTGGGCTTTCTTTTCAATGATACCCAATACGTTATCAAAAAGAGGTGCCGAAGTTGTGGCGAGAAACAAGTCCACGCCAAATAGAGTGGGTTTATATAAAAAGAGCATTGTTTCCCAGTATTTTATAAGGAATCGCACGAAGTTTTCTGATTTGATGAAAAAAGATTTTGTGGATTAGTTAATTACTCGACTGCATCTACAAATAACCTAGTATTTGAAGCGCGAACTTTCTTTTCTTCGCAATTCATGAGATCTTACGCCCCCTTACTGCCTTATGCTATTGCTTTTTGGTTAGGGTGCACATATGGATTAGGTGAATTAAATGAAATATGGTTAATCTTCATTTTGTGGTCTATGGGTGGCTGCTGGTTGGGGTTTACATGGGGTTATCGGTTTTCTAAAGCGCGATATAGTTTGTTTTGTTGCTGTTGTCTGCTTGGAATCTTTAGATCGTATGTAGAAATTCAAAATACACCATTTCCAGATGGTGAAGTGCATGCATTTAAGATTACTTCATGTCATCCATCCCCAGTTTGTTTTGGCAAATATATTTATGGATATGGTCACACCAGGGAGGTTGGGAAAGTGGCGTTCAAATGGCCCAGTGAATTGGTTTTTCCCGATATTGAAACGACAGCTGTTGGATTTTGGAATGAGTTCCCAAAGCAGTCCCATAAAAGCGCGTTTGATGTAAGGGAATACTACGAAGGGATGGGATGCAGAGGGGTGTTTACTCCTCGCGGAGTGATTGCACAACAAGACAAAATACCTTTAATTAAGGATACGCATGCATTGCCTTTCTATTATAGAAACAGAATGAAAACCAAGCTCGAATCTGCCGGAATTCCTCAACCTGCTGCGGGGTTTCTGTTAGGCCTCTCAACAGGTGATAAAAGCTGGATTCCAAAATACACAAAAAGTTTATTCTCAAGGGCAGGTATGGCTCATCTGCTCGCAGTAAGTGGATATCATGTGGGAATTGTTGGCTGTATACCACTTTTATTTTTGCGAAGTCGAAGAAGAGAAATAAGATGGTTGTCACTTTTTGGGCTGTCTGTTATATGGTTGTTTATTGTCGCTTGCGGAAGTCCCTGGTCAGCGATAAGGTCTGGTATTATGGTCACCGTAGGTTGCATAGGGAAATGGTCAGGAAGACGAATCCTTCCTTGGCAAGGTTTCGCTGTAGCAGCTTGGGTGGTTGCATGGGTAGACCCTTGGGCTCCACAACAATTAGGCACTCAACTTAGTTTTGTTGCTACAGCAGCCATTCTTGCTGTCATATCAAATCCCAAATGGTTAATCTTAAGAATTCCAATAGCCGCTCAAACTGCGACGATGGCTTGGACAGCCACGACATTTTATCAATTGCCTATTTGGTTTCTACCGTTCAATGTAATTGCAAGTCCAATCGTGGCTTGTATTGGCGCATTAATTGGCTCTGGCAGCTTAATAGAGGAGTTTAATCCCTCCATTGGAAACGCGTTGTTGATTTATGGGGGGCATATTGCCAAATATGCCATTGAACTGTTAAGTTCATTTGATTCTTCTCATCCTCTAGCCTTACAATTAGAATCGGGTAAAGTTTTTATTGGTACATCTCTTGTGACAATAGGCTGGTTATTTCAATCTACAATCCCCATGCTATTGGCACGAATATTATCAATGACTGCAGTAATATATGCAGCAATTACGCTCATACGTATATTAGTTTAACTTTAATAAATTCGTTAATACTTGATCCACATACCCTTCCCATTCTGGGATATCAGCAATAGGTAATATCGCATTGACTCTGTTGTTTCGTCTAGAGTAAATAGCTTCTACAAAAAAACCATCTAATTCAAAAATGCAAAGAATATATCTGTTTTCAACGATTCGTTGTGCCAGACAAATTCCATTATCCCACATATAAGTGGTTTTTTGATCTAGCGGTAGCCTGTTAAATAAATTGAGTTCCATCTGAGTGTCTTGTTAGTTATAACACTCTACGTTTTCATAACAAAATAGGTTTCATTTTATTCCATAAAAGAATCTTAATCAAGCTACTTTAGCTTTATGGATAGAATTCATTTAGTCGAGTGTCCTAGAGATGCGCTTCAAGGCTGGCCTCATCAAATCTCTACAGAAGATAAGGTAGCGTATTATAGAGCCCTAATAGATGTTGGCTTCGATACGATTGATTTAGGGTCATTTGTATCAGCAAAAGCGATACCATCTATGGCAAATACAGCAAAAGTTTTAACTCTTTTAGAAGATGAAGTCATGCTTCCTAAGCAGGGCACGAGAATCTTAGTGATTGTTGCAAATGAAAGAGGCGCAACTGCAGCTTCTGAATTTGCAACAATTGATGATATCGGCTTTCCACTTTCTTTGTCAGAAATATTTCAAAAAAGAAATACTGGTGCAAGTATTGAAGAAGCATTTTCTAGACTTGATAACATTCAAAATATATGCATTAACAACTCAAAAAGACTTGTAGTTTACTTAAGTATGGGGTTTGGTAACCCCTATGGTGAAGTTTGGCATCCAGAAATGCTAACCAAATTTTCAGACAGATTACAAAGAGATTTGAATGTCGAAGTGATTGCATTAAGTGATACAGTGGGGACAGCTTTGGACGAGGTTGTGGAAGATGCCTTTTCTGCGGTCATCACAGATCTTCCAAATATTGAATTCGGTGCACATCTTCATTTACACGCTACGTCTGGATTGTCAAAAATAGAGGCCGCTCTCAGAGGAGGCTGCCATCGTTTTGATGGTGCAATAAGAGGAATAGGTGGCTGCCCATTGGCTCAGGATGCGCTTGTAGGCAATGCGCCCACAGAAAGAATGATCGAGTTATTTGTAAATCGTGGTTTGTGGTCTATTGGAAATGAACGTGCTTGGGACCAATCACAAAACTTAGCATCAGAAATATTTTCTGAATTTTAAGAACATGAATGCCCCTTAATTTAAGCTGTGATTCATTTCAACAAAACCAAATGTAGATTTATACAAGTAGATCGTTTCAAATCTCAATAATGATATATGGATACGGTAGTGTTTCATAACATTTTCTTATTCGTCTTATTACGTGTGCGAAAAGAAAATGGTTACGTTTGAGGCAATTTATTGCACCTTCGCCGAAGAAAATGACAGATTAAGCTATGGTTATGTAAGCTAAGCCGATTCCGATTAAGGTAGCTGTAAGTTTCTTAGCGTTAAAGTGGTGTCCTTCCCCACTTTCGAATAACACCGTCGTAGCAACATGTAAAAGGATTCCGATTACCAATCCTTGGGTTGCAGAAATAAAGCCCCCCACTCCACCTGGGAGACTCATGCCTGAGTGTAAAATGGCATCATAGAAATACATTCCAAATAAAGGCATAAGACCAAACATTGACAAAAGCCCCCATCTAACAAGTAGAGAAGATTTAATTGACTTCATCAATCCCATTAACACCAATGCTACTGGTAATTTATGGATAGCGAGGCCCATAAAAAGAGCAGAACCAATGGCCATTGAACCATCAACGTGAATATGTGTATGCGCCCCCATTTTGTTTACTTGATGAGCGGCATCTGCAACAGCACCTTCGGCGAGAGGCATAGATTCTAAAAAGGCATGAATGCACAAACTAAATATTGCAGCCCAGGGCAAAACTTTCAATACTTTACCATGTTTAGAATGATGTACATGTCCGTGTTCAAGACCTTTTGAGATATATTCAAGGAAGATTTGAACAAGAAAACCTAAGAGTACAAATATTCCTGCATTAGAGCTAAAGCTGAAGGCCTCAGGAACGAGGTGCAAAAAAATAAGGCCCATGATAAAGGCGCCTCCAAAAGCAAGGAAAATAGGAAGGTTATTCATCGCTTTTTCACCTAAGAGCTCAAGGATTAGACCACCAACTAAAGCAACAAGTAATAAAGAAAGTCCAGTAAGTATCATTTTTATTACAGTTTTCTAGCGACTAAAATACACCTTGGAGAATTCTTGGTGTACTCCCCTAATTCATAATCTCCAAATACCTTATCTACGCGAAATCCGAAGTTTAATAACAATTCAGTCAATTCCTTTAACGTCCATGCTCTCACTTGTTCAATATGAGTTTGCTTCCCTCCTGTTTCATCTAAGTAGGAAATCGACTTCTGAAAATATCCATCAAACAATCTTCTCTTGATGGTAAACACATGATCTCCCTTTTCGACAGTTTCTTTGGATACCATATTCGTTTTAGAGTAATTGAAATTTAAATAATCCATCACAAGTAATCCTCCAGGACACAAAGCATGGGCAAAACCATGAACTACTTTCTCATGATCTTCTGAATTCTCAAAGTATCCGAAGCTTGTAAAGAGGTTTGTGACCAAATCAAACGCGCCACACCACTCCTTCTCTGCCAGCAATAATCTCATATCTAAAATTTTAAACTCAGCTGAGAGATTAAGTTTCTGAGATTTTATTTTTGCGACCGCAATACTTTCAGGGCTTAAATCAAAACCTTTAACAGTATATCCAAGCTTTGACCATGCAAGGACATGTCTGCCTGCACCACATCCAGCATCTAATATGTTTGTTAGATTAGATCCATATTTCAAATGTAGTTTCTCGACAAGTTCTCCAGCTTCATTGTCGTCTCTATCTCCGTATAAGATGTGATACTCCTTCGTGTCAAACCATTTCTCGAACCATTCATTATTTGTTTTCCACATACTTGAATTAATTTCTAGTTTCATGTAAATGAAATATTGATAGATTTGTCACTTATTTTCGAGGTATGACGACTTTGAATTCAGCTACCAAAAATACTGATAACTATGACCTCGTTCCAAAAGATCATAAGGTAATGGTTTCATATAGAGGTGTATTTAAACCTGTCACTTCAGAATACCTATTGAATTGGATTGAGCGGTTTTATTCCAGTCAAGAACTTCATCCGAATATCAAATTAAAGGTGCTTTTTCGTGTATCTGTTGAACTGATTCAGAATCTTATTCATCACTCAAAAAATTCTGATTCATTTTTCTTTGTTTCAAGATCTGACAATGGAGACACATGTGTTGTCGGTACGTCTAACCCCGTAACAAATGATCAAGCAACGATACTTTCTTCCACTTTAACCACACTCAAGAAAACGCCTCAAAGTGACTTAAGAGGATTAAAATTGAATGTTCTTGACCAAGGGGCTAGAAGCTCGCACGGAGGGGGCGGAATGGGACTTCTTGATCTTACCAAAATTTCTTGTGGGAATATTAATTATGAATTCTTACCTTGGACCCAAGACAAGCTTCTTTTCTGTCTCACAATTCAATTACATTCAACTCCAGATTAACATGGATAACATTATCATTAGTGGCACATCAAAAACTCCAGAAGTTTCTTTTTTAACTTCTGCTAGAACGATGAAACTATCTGGCAGAAGTATTCCGGAAAATTCTATAGATTTCTACGCACCTTTGATTGAATGGGCGGATGGGCTCTGTAACTCTGAGGGATTCGTTGAAGTCAACATCCATCTAGAGTACTTTAATACGAGTTCATCTAAATGTCTGATGGACCTTTTAAAGAGAATAGAAGCATCCACAGAAAATGCCTCTATTAACTGGTATTACGAAGAAGATGATGAAGACATGCTAGAGGCTGGGGAAGATTACGATGCGATCATAGACCTTCCTTTTAAGCTGATTGCTACCGAGATACGCTAAAACTTCTTGATTTACCAAACGGCATCCATCGCAAAAATGCCCATGCTAGAGCTGTCATAAGCCAAAGAACAAAAACATTATAATACAATGTAGATAATGTGACCCCTGCTAAATTTTTGGATGGGGAAAAATAGGGGGCATAAAACCCATTTACGTTTCTGGTGTGATGATGAATGGGAGACGCCGTAGGCTTAAACCCAGCATCTAAATCTAAAATCCTTACAGATCTCTCTTCCTGTAATACCCACTCAGCAATTTCATCATTGCGATATTGATCTCTCAATTCTCCGAGTTCACCCTTATTAATCAATGTTCTTTTCCTTGCGTCTTTTTCCTTGAATGCAGATTGATATGCTTTTCTGAATGCTAAATCCCATAATTTTCTATTTTCAACCCCCTTGGTTGGAGGTTTCAAACCCCAAAAAACAAGATCATCCCCTGCCCTTCTCCATTCTCTATCTATCCAATCTGAATCACGAACAGAATGACAGATCTCCTCTAACCAAAAGTCACGTCTCCATGCAGACTGTCTTATGACATCATCTAAATCAGAAAAAACAGCTTCATAGGGATTTTCGCGATATTGATTAACGGCCAACGCTTCGAAACCCCATCTTGAGACCATTAAATCACCCAAAATTGGAACATGAATCTCACTCGTAAACCACGAATTAAAACGGTCAAATCTCACGATTGCTCCCCCAAATATAATTTGAGGAATAATGAGCAAAGGAATGATCATATAAATAACCTTCGCTGATTTAAAGGCTGCTGAGATATTTAACCCAAGTAGGTTTCCAAATATTGAGACGCTAAATAAAACGAGTGAATGAACCCAGAACATACCTGGTATTTCTAGGATAAAATGTGACACAGCCACAAATCCAAGCGTTTGTACCGCGGAGGTGATCGCGCTAACTGCAATCTTCGCTTGTAAGTAACTTCCCCATCTTAAAAAAAGAAATCGTTCTCTACGTAAGAGTGCTCTGTCACGATGAATTTCTTCTGCACAGATGCTGAGTCCTAGAAATAATGATACAATGACTGATATAAATAAGAACTGAGGAATGTTTTCACTTGTTCTAAATATGTATTCTCCACCATCAGGAGCGTATCTCATAAACAATGCGAGAAGCGCTGCCAGCATTGGAGCTTCCATGAAATTCACGATTAAATACTGCCTGTTGGTACTTTTCGCATTAAAATCTCTTGAGAAATAAGTTTTGAATTGTGAAAATGCTGTTGGAACATTATTTGTGGCTTCTAAATGCGGCAATTCACTATGCTTGGGTTCAGCAGCCTTGCCAATAATGACGTTAAAAAAGTCATTCCATTCTTTTGCTTCAATTCGTCTTTCGTCAGTAATATGACCATATTCATCAACAACTCTTGATTCAATAATATCAAATATCTGTTCAGGACTAATGTTCCCACATTGAAGACAAGATGCATGACTAGGGTCAACTTGATTTGTTAATTCTTTAAAATATGGAATTGTAGAATTTGGATCACCATAGAAAATGGGGTAGCCTCCTTGATCTAAAATAAAAAATTTATCAAAGAGTTTGAAAATATCAGATGAAGGTTGATGAATAACTGCAAAGACAAGCTTACCTCTGTGAGACATTTCCTTGAGCAGATCCATAATTTGAATACTGTCATGGCTAGAAAGTCCTGAGGTAGGTTCATCAACGAAAAGAACAAGAGGTTCTCTGATGAGCTCTAAAGCAATATTAAGACGCTTTCTTTGTCCTCCAGAGATCGTTTTATCGAGGACTGAACCTACTCTCAGATCTTTTGTCTCCCAAAGACCTAAGCTTTGTAGTGTTGAGTCAACTTTCTCATCAATTGCAATGTCTGATAGTTTTCCAAATGTAAGTTGTGCACTATAGCGTAGATTTTGGCGCACAGTTAATTCTGAGATTAATGAATCCTCTTGACCGATATGTCCTATTGTCCCTTTTATTAACTCCGCATCAAGATGTATATCGATGCCATTGAGCAACACCTTTCCAAAGGTGGGTTTAGTTGTGCCATTTAAGACATTTAATAGCGTTGACTTGCCTGACCCGCTTCCTCCCATAATCCCCACCAAATTCCCCTCTCTCTCTGAGATGTTAAATTGATGTAACGCTTGGTCTTTGGGGAAGCTGAAATAATGCGAAATGTCTTGCGCAGTGAATGATATTTTCGGCAGTTCAGGACTGTCAATAAATTGTCTGACCAAATCACTAAAGAAAACCCTTGATTCATTGACACCCTTTAATACTGAACCCGGAAGCATTATGGCTACAGTGCCGCTAGGTATTAACTGGCTGTTTAAATAAACAGTATTGTCACCAAAATACCTGACAAGAAATAAGGTCTCATTTGAGAGTTTATATCCGATTAGTTTTCCTGACCCACTCTCAGAATTTTGGGAGTCATTGACATCCGTAAGAACAAAACTTCCTTCTATTCCATCAATTGATTGCGCATTTGTATCGACCAATGAATGAATGCCTGCAACATCTTTGTGATTCAATAAAAAAGACGAACTCACAGCATTCAGGAATTCAACTGAATTCACATGAACATTTGTGACTTTTACAAATTCTAGTAGTCGGAGATAAACAATACATTTATCTCTGTGTGCCAGTTCTTTGTTAATGTTTTCACATGTTCGTAGAAGCTTCGTTGACAGTCTGGCAAGTCGTTTTGCTTCTGGCAACTCCCCGCTGTTGTTCTTTAACTGAAACGTATTTAAATGATCATCATATCTCCCCAAATAATGATCGACAACTTTTTTTGACAGTCTCCCGCGCAAATATCGGCTAGCTGTTTGCCTTCCTATTAGCTCTTCTTTCTCTGTTCTGCCAGACGCAAACAGCGCGAAGAGTTGTGTCAGTGCGTCTAATATACCTGTTGTCATCAAATGTGAAGTTCCAGAAATTCTCTTCTAGATACGAACATGAACTCAATAAGTTTCCTTCAAGTTTGTGAACATTTTAAACAAACATAAAAAAGGCACTTCTGAAATTAATTATTGTCTCTCAAAACATCCCTTATCAGGACTAAATGTCGACCTAGGATATCCATCTAAATCAGTCGACACATCTGTTGCTTCAAAAGGTGGTATTGACGAAACTCCATTCCAAATCGTACTGTTTCCTTCAAGTCTGAAGTTTCTGTTTAATTCTGATTGAAATGGTGGGGCTTGATCCAATGTGCAATCCGAATCAATTAGATTATATGGGAAATCTTCATCCTGAACATCTAAGGCACAAGCGCGAAAGATTTGAGTTGAATAATAACTGGGATCCAAGAAGCTAGAAGCAAGCTCATCAAAATCATTTAAAGAAGCATTGTTTCCCCACACAATACAATTTTGAAACTCAGTTTCTGGATGAAATGGCCTAAATTGTATTTCCCCTCCAGCACTCTCGTACCAATCATTTACATACACTGATGCGCCTTGTCTAAAAGAACCATTCGACCAATAATTAGCAAAAGTAGATAGGTGTAAGATTATTTTACCTCCCAAAGTAAAAGCGCCACATGTCTCACCACAATCAGTAAACAAATTATTTACCCCTTTAATAAAACCGCCTTGTGAAAGCAATCCAACAGCGGACATATTTGAAATTTCCGTATTAGAAATATTCAAAGCGAAATTTGAGCCGACAGCTACACTATCTACCCAGATACCTACTGTACCATTTTTAAATACAGCGTGATTTATTGAAGAATTAGAAGACCGATCAAGCCAAACTCCTCCTCGACTAATAGTATAGTAGACATTCTCTCCTTCATATTCAAATTCAATGGGGAATTCGAGCCCCCATTGTCCAGGATAATTTGAATAAGAATCTTCTAGTCTGTCACCTTGAAAAACAACCTTATCTTGCAAAGTTCCTTCTATATGAATGCTACCTCCTTGTACCCAAATTCCACTTCCTGGATGTACATAAACTTCTGCGCCTGCCTCTATGGTCAATGAACAACCAGGCTGTACTCGAATAGGGCCATAAATAACATGTGGTAAATCACTGCTCCAAACTTCATCACAATCTAAAATATTGTCGGGGGGATTACTTGAATCGAACCAATTTCCTGGTTGGTAATGAAATTCAGCATTTCTTCCGTAAGCAATTAAGGCCACAAATTGATCAGATCCATTTGTCCTAAATCGAATTCTGTCCTGATTAATAAATGCAGATGTACTGCTTGTTGGATCTACAGTGACCTCAACGAAAATATACAGACTGTCTTGGGGCAATATTGTTACATCTTGCAGTTGCGTTAATGGGTCCCCTAACTCATTCATTCCTTGACCGTCAATATTTATTCTGTAATCACTTCCCAATCCATCCTCTAGTTGAATTTTGTCGATTAACAAAGCTTGATCGTGGGGGTTTTTAACAGTCAGGTAATAACTTACAGACCCAATCGTAGTGAAAACTGAATCGAATAAAAGTGTGTCTTCAGAAAATTCTAAAAGTGAATAGGGGTCTGACGTGTAGTTAATTTTTGTACAGCCATTTATCGTCAACATAAATATGACTGCGACAGATAAATATATATAGACAACGATTTTACTCATGATGCAAATATCAGCCTCTTTACTTTAGGTCTAAATAAGATTTACACATAAGAAATATTTGGACGATACGCACACGCGTATTACCCAAGGTATCCTTTAAGAATTCTACTTCTACTGGTGTGTTTAAGTCTTCGTATTGCCTTCTCTTTAATTTGGCGGACACGTTCACGCGTCAAATCAAACCGTTCACCGATTTCTTCAAGCGTCATCGGGTGTTCTCCATTTAGACCAAAATACAGACGGATAACATCAGCTTCTCGAGGCGTTAGGGTACGGAGAGACCGCTCAATCTCTCTGCGCAGGCTTTCTGTCATTAATTCATCATCTGGCGAAGGAGAATCACCCAAACGCAGAACATCATACATCGTACTAGAACTCTCGTCACCCTCTTTAAGAGGAGCGTCCATACTGACGTGACGACCAGCATTTTTTAAAGATTGCTTCACTTCATCTAAAGTCATGTCAAGAGATTCTGCGAGCTCCACCGCGGTAGGAGGTCTTTCGAATTCTTGCTCAAGACGCGCAAAAGCTTTGTTAATCTTATTAATCGATCCGATTTTGTTTAGAGGAAGCCGTACTATTCTGCTCTGCTCAGCAAGGGCTTGAAGAATACTTTGTCGAATCCACCAAACGGCATATGATATGAATTTAAATCCACGGGTTTCATCAAAACGTTGTGCCGCTTTAATAAGGCCTAAGTTTCCCTCATTGATTAAGTCAGGAAGAGAAAGTCCTTGGTTTTGATATTGTTTAGAGACCGACACTACGAAACGTAAATTGGCTTTTGTAAGTTTTTCAAGAGCAACTTGATCTCCAGCTTTAATCTTACGCGCTAATTCAACCTCTTCTTCCGCAGTAATCAAATCAACACGACCGATTTCTTGGAGGTATTTATCTAGCGACGCTGTCTCCCTATTGGTGACTTGTTTCGTTATTTTTAGCTGCCTCATGTGCTTTATTTATACTTTATGCCAAACAATACTCTATAACGCAAAATTGAAGGACTTTCGTCTTTCAACTTTCCCGCTTATTAATCACGATTTCTTCTTTCACGACGATCTCCTCTATCACCTCTGTCACGACGAGGTCTTTCAGCTGGCTCAACAAATCCTTCAGGTTTGTCAAGTATCGCTTTACGACTCAATTTAATCTTACCCGTTTTCGGGTCACGACCTACAACTTTAAACTTCACTTTTTCTCCTTCCTTAAGGACATCCTCAACCTTGTCAACACGTTTCCATTCAAGCTCACTTACGTGCAACAAACCATCCATACCAGGCAGAACTTCAACAAAGGCCCCATATGGCATGATTGTTTTCACCTTACCTTCATAAATCTCACCGATTTCAACAGTTGGAGGGAACGCGATTTGCTTAATGCGTGTAACAGCATCTTCAATCGAAGCTTTATCTGAAGCAGCAACCTCAACACGGCCTTCTCCATCAATATCTTCAATAGAAATATTTGTGTTTGTATCTGCTTGAAGTTCCTGAATGATTTTTCCTCCAGGACCAATAATTGCACCGATGGCATCTGCAGGCACGTTGAAAGCAACGATTCTTGGAGCGTGCTCTTTGAAATCTTCACGTGGTTTATCTAAAACTTTCAGCATCTCACGACGAATATGATGACGTCCCTCACGCGCTTGCTCTAGAGCTTCTCTTAGAACATCCATGCTTATTCCCTGGATTTTCATATCCATTTGACAAGCCGTGATACCATCTTCGGTACCTGTTATTTTAAAGTCCATGTCACCGAGGTGATCTTCATCTCCGAGGATATCACTGAGAATTGCATACTTACCAGATTCCTTGTCAGTAATCAATCCCATTGCAATACCTGAAACGGGTGCCTTAATTTTAATGCCACCATCCATGAGCGCAAGCGTTCCTGCACATACTGTTGCCATTGAAGAAGACCCATTTGATTCAAGAATCTCAGAAACCAACCTAATGGTGTATGGACACTCTTCAACTGGAGGCAATACATGTTTGAGCGCACGCAAAGCAAGATTTCCGTGACCTACTTCTCTTCGGCTGGTGCCGCGAAGAGGTCTCTCCTCTCCTGTAGAAAATGGTGGGAAGTTATAGTGAAGTAAGAACTTTTCAGTTTTACGTACCAACGCACTGTCTATTAACTGTTCATCTTGCTTTGTGCCAAGTGTTAAAGTGGTTAATGATTGTGTCTCTCCACGCGTGAAGAGTGCAGATCCATGACAACTAGGTAGATAATCGACTTCTCCCCATATCGTACGTATGTCGGTTGTTGAACGTCCATCAAGACGAACTCCTTCTAAAAGAACCAAATCTCTGATTGCTTTCTTCTCTACATCGTGAAGGTATGCTTTCAGCATAAATGCCTTCTCCTTTGCCTCTTCATCTGAAAGGGTAGATACGAATTCAGCTTTAATCGCTTTAAAAGATGCTTTTCTTTCAACTTTAGTTTTGCCTTTTTGAGCAGCCTCATACATTTTAGGATATAAGGTGTCAAAAACCTTTGCCTTCAGAACATCATCGTGATCTTCATGAGAATATTCACGACTTGCACCATATTTACCTACTGTTTTTGCTAATTCTATTTGCGCTTCACACTGAGTAGTGATCGCTTTTGAAGCAGCTTCAATAGCGTCAACCATTTCTGACTCACTTACTTCAGACATCTCTCCTTCTACCATGACAATACTGTCTATCGTACCCGCAACCATCAAGTCAATGTCAGCTATTTCTAATTCTGAGCGATAAGGATTGATAATGAATTCACCATTGACGCGTGCAACTCTAACCTCAGAAATTGGGCCATTAAATGGCACATCACTTACAGCAATACAAGCGCTTGCAGCTAATCCAACCAAACTGTCTGGCAAAACATCTTCGTCGGAAGACATCAGCTGAACCATTACTTGTGTTCCCGCATGATAATCTGATGGGAACATCGGACGAAGCGCTCTGTCTACCAAACGCATCACTAACACCTCTGAATCAGATGGACGTGCCTCACGCTTAAAGAATCCACCAGGGAATCTACCAGCGGAAGCATATTTCTCTCTATAATCAACTGTTAGTGGGAGGAAGTCAACTTCATCTCTTGCGTTAGCACTACTAACTATTGTCGCAAGGAGCATTGTTTTGCCACAACGTAGAACAATAGAGCCGTCAGCTTGTTTTGCAAGTTTTCCAGTCTCAAGGCTGATCTCGCGCCCGTTGCCGAGATCAATGGTTTGGTTATTTACCGTGTAATTCATTTCTTTTTTTTATATCTCACTCTGCGATTTGCTTAATTAACGCACAAACACGGTGTTAAATACTCCGCATTTTTTTTAACAAAAATCAAGCCAAGTAATTCGGTTTTGGATAAAAGACAGAACACAAATAAGTACAAGTAAAATATTACTCGATTTTTTAGACGTGATCTTGTCAGCATTAAATTAGCGACGTAGCCCTAATTCTTTAACGATAGCACGGTATCTCGTAATATCTTTACTTATTAAGTAATCAAGTGCTTTACGACGCTTTGCAACCAAAGCGATAAGCGCACGTTGCGTGCTAAAATCTTTTCTGTTACTCTTAAGGTGATTTGTAAGATGATTAATCCGGTAAGAGTACATGGCAACTTGTGCCTCTGGAGAACCTGTATCGGCAACTCCTTTTCCGTGCTTTTTGAAGAATTCTTTCTTCTTTTCAGTATCTAAATAGTACATGGCGAAATCTTTTGATGTTCGTTATGCGAATAAAAATTAAAGGGCAAATATACACCATTAAATTAGAATACATGCATTATTTGCTGCACTCTAATGCCAACATTCTGTTATTGAAAACCTCAGTTTGAAGTATGAAGCATTCGAATGGCAAAATGCAACTTTGATTTCAGATCTTTTCGATGAACAATGGCATCTAAGAAACCGTGCTCTAGCAAAAATTCTGACCTTTGAAAGCCATCAGGCAAATCCTTTCCTATTGTTTCTTTAACCACGCGAGGCCCTGCAAAAGCAACAAGCGCATTTGGCTCAGCGATATTCAAGTCTCCTAACATCGCAAATGAAGCTGTAACGCCACCTGTCGTAGGGTCTGTAAGTATACTTATAAAAGGTAAGCCTGCCTTTTCAAGCATCGAAAGTTTGGCACTGGTTTTTGCCATTTGCATTAAACTATAACCAGCTTCCATCATCCTTGCACCTCCTGACTTTGAAATACAAATAAAGGGTCTTCCTTTCTTAATTGCGTGATCAATTCCTCGTGCGATTTTTTCTCCAACTACGGACCCCATAGACCCTCCAATAAAAGAGAAGTCCATACAAGCAATCACAACAGGTATGCCATCAAGTTCTCCTGAGGCAACTCTTAAGGCGTCATTTAAACCTGTTTTTTCTTTAGCAGATGCCAGTCTTTTTTGATAAGGCTTTGTATCTGTAAATGACAATGGATCTTCTGAAATCATTTTAGGTGCGAGACTTCGACATTTACCATTGTCGAATAGCAAAGCGAAATACTCTGCACTGCCCACACGCTCGTGATGGTCACAGTGTCCACATACCCACAGCGCATCTTCATGATCTTGAGCAGAAACAACAGTCTTACAACTCGGACACTTGTACCAAGCACCTTCAGGAATCTCCTTTTTCTCAGCCGACTTCGTCGTTATGCCTTCAGTATTTCTTTGAAACCAACCCATTCTTTTTTTTGACAAAGTTAATCGGGTTAGAATGGATGACCTAAACCTAAATGAATTGCGCCATTTGGTCTGGATTCAATGAACCACCTCTCTCCGTCTGATTGAGTTGGATCGTGCAATCTAAAAGCAGCGTCCAAGCGAATGAGAAAGAATTCAAAGTCAAGTCTCAATCCAATACCAGCACTGAATGCAATTGAAGAAAATCCTGAAGAACGCCATGATGCACCATTGTTTTCACCATTTTCATGCTGCCAAACGTTCCCCGCATCTGCAAAAAGAGCAACTGTCGTTAATGAGGTCCATTTAAATCGAAATTCAGATGAGACATCAAGACGATAATCTCCTACTCCACGCAGAACACCTGGCGTTGAAGATTCTTCAGAGTAGTTTCCTGGCCCCAATTCTCTGATGGGCCAACCCCGGACCCCATTTAATCCACCGCCGAAAAAACCTTTTGAGTAAGGTAAGATTTCTGTTCCTTCACCGACAAAAGCGCCCCCAAACCTGAATCTAGATTTGAATACCATGTCTTCTCTCTTGCTAAATTTATTATTTATCACCCATGACCCATCGACACGAAGGAATTTAATGACAGGCACTTCTCCTATTTTTACTTCACCCTCATCAGTCACCTCCCACCCCATTAGTGGAGAAAGGAATTTACTAGCCACGCCTGACCATTCAAAACTAAGATTCATGTTTCCTCCATTTACACCTACCAATGAATTCCATCCAATTCTACTTCCTGTGAGTGCATAATCACTGAATCTGCGTTTTAAAACCTCGTTATCTTCGGTCTCAAGCCAGTCCGCAAAATCATCAGAAACATCTAGGTTAACATAAGAAAGGTGAAGTACATCAATCACAATCCTACTCCTCCTCACTGGGTTTTCCGTCCATTCAATTCTGTGGCGATAATCAAAGGTCGAACTGTAGTATTCCGGTCTAGATTCACGGGCAACTTGTATGAGCCACTCAGAGTGGGGTTCCGTTGATTTGGGAAGTGTTTCAAGGCGTAAAGGGAAAATCCCGATTGTTCTGTATGATCCTAAAAAACTAAATTCTCCACTGTTTGGAACAATCGAAGAAGATGTATAAGAAAAAGGTTGCGTAGAAGCGATTGCCGCAGAAACCGTCCATGTCAACACATCTCCTCGCCCTGTTGAATTGTTGTCAGTCCAGGTTATTTTTCCAAGGGGACCATATCTCGTGTCTGCACGAGTCATATCAAACTCAAGCGCAAGATCATACCTTGGAGCATCTTGAATGTCAACCGTGACATCAACAACACCATAGTTGCGGTCATTAGATATAGGATAGTCTTTTTTTAATTCAACAATTTTTAGAGCAGAGACGCCAGAAAGCCGACGATATGTAGACGCGAATTTTTCGGGGTCAAACCCCGTTCCTTTTTCAAGTGTGACAAGATGATTAAGAATGGGAGACATCAGAGGTTTCGTCATATTGCTTTGGTCAAAAAAGACTGAGCCTATCATAATCGACTTATGAGGAATTGAAGTGGACGCATTTTCTAGACGTTGACCACGTAAAATAATTTCAACATTCACGCCAGCATTGAGATTTAAGGTGTCTAATTCAAATTTGACAAAACCTTCGTTAAAAGTTGCAAACCCCAGCCTGCCCGCCAGTTTACATATCCTTTCCCTTTCACTTTGAAGATCTGTAATACTCAATGGGTCACCCTTTTGTAAAAGACCTCCATCGCTTATTTGATCTTCAGGAAGGCCTGAGGTGGTCGTGTTCCACAACACTTTATTTATGACCCACCTTTTACCCAAATCAATGTTATAGATCGCCTTCCATCCTGAAATATGAGATGAGTCAGCTGTGACTTCAACTCGCGCTTGAAGATATCCTTCTTGATTAAGAACTTGTACCATTTTAAGTGACGTTCGGTAGTGTTCATCGTTGTTGTAATATGAAGGTGGTTCTCCAAACCCCTCACGAATAGCATAACGAAGTCCCCCAGGACTTTTGTTGCGTTCGTCACGTCTGGTCAGACTGCGAGACAAAGCCTCAGGCCGAATCATCTGATATGCATAAAGCCGCCAAGTCATTCCCACAAACCTTCTATTTGGCCTCATTCTGTATGACTCTTCAAGTTTAGACATTACCCTGTCAGACAGCTTCTCATTGCATTCTATTGATTGAGACACCAAAAGATGACGCTCGGCAGAAGTGATTTGTGATAAAGCGTGAAAAGGAAACAGAAGAACGACAGCAATTATACCTGTCGCTATGTAACTTGGCACCGTGAATATGCTTACAAAAAATGAACGCAACGCAATAAAAGCACTACGACACCGAGAAAACCGGTTGAATGAGAAGCTTATGGTGGTAGAGGGAGACAAATGTGTGATTGAATTACTAAAAAGTTCAATTGAAACAAAGCGAATTTACGTTACGAACGGGATTGAGATTGATGAAATAAGAACTCTCGCTGAAAAAAAAATGATTGAAGTTACAGAAGTCACTTCTAAAGACATGGTGATTATGTCTAGCATGAGAACAGCACCGGGAGTTTTAGCATTGGGACGTACCGTCGAATTTAGCGCTGATGATGTTCTAGGGGGCATGAAAAACATTCAGAATTCAGCAATTCCTACTGTGATGATTTTGGATGATGTCTCTGACCCTGGAAATGTGGGCACCCTGATAAGAACTGCTGATTGGTTTGGACTTGCAGGGGTTGTCTGTTCTGCACGAACTGCAGATATTTGGAATCCCAAAACAATCCAATCCTCAATGGGATCTGTTTTTCGAATGCCAATTTGCACAGCAAACCCATTAGATGTGATCAAACGATTTGCTTTAAATGCCGTCGCATTAGACGCACGAGGCGATAATTTTTTTGAAAGTACGTTGGTTCCTGATGCAATAGTCATTGGCTCAGAATCACATGGTCTGAGTGACGGATTAATCGATGTTTGTGACGCCACGTGGTCCATCCCAGGAAAAGGAAGTGCGGAGTCTCTTAACGCTGCTATCGCTGGAGCAATTGTGACATCTGAGTTATCACGAAGACTGTCTGTACTTGGCCTTTAAGGTCTGAACCATCATATTGCACCATGTTCGCTCAATCTCTAATTGAGTGCCAATATTTGACCCTAAAAATGTCACAACTTTTGCCAGGCGTTCTTTAAACACAACACGATCGTTTTCTGTGATTTTAATATCTTTTGAATAACGTAAGAGTTCTGTATCTCCTAAATATTCTGCGGCCAAAACTTGGTTAGGCCAAATTTTATACCCCTTAAAAATGGCATTGTCTACCAATTCTGCAATAATCCTTTCAGTCCTTTCACCGTCAACTTCCTTCCATGGAATCGTATTGCAAAACTCCAGATGTACCCTACCCTTCCATCCTGTCATCCCAATCGCCATACTCATCTCGTCTTCTCCAGGCTCTTTATCATAAGTGCCATTTTTCTTGATAAATAACAACTCACGAACTTTCATTGCATCACAAGGATCCCATTCATATGAAATGCTTACTGGTTTAACATTTAACCCTTTCCAAGCATCTTCTCCACCCTCTGAAATAAGCATTCTGATTAAGGCTGGTGATGTTTGATCTCGTCCATCTTTTGCCCGACCTTCTTTTTGTGCAAGCCAAACAGATTGACCTTTACTCACCACATGTCTTATATATGATGCAACCAACAAACTGCTTTCCCATTTTTCCCGCACACCGCCTCCACGTTTCACGATAAAACATTTATTAAGTCGCACAAGGTCTTCTACCCATTTGTGAGTAAGAAGGTTGTCTCCTATTCCAATCTCAGTGGAAGAATAACCACTTCCCATTCTTGCAACATTGACCAAGGATGGGTCCAAAACGATATCTCTGTGGTTGGTTAGGTGTAAAGTTGGGTATGCAAAATCTTTTTCACAAGCGCCATCAGCAAAGCTTAATGACACACCATCGGTTGTCGATTCGATCAATATCTCTAAAAAAGGAAACGTAATGTCATCTTGAAAGTCCTGAATGCTATCAATGGCCTTCATGCCGTCAGCCAATTCTTTGGCATTTTCAGAACCTACTAATGGGGCTAGAAGTTTCGTAAAGTCCTTTGCATCAGTCAGTTCATTTGCCGCCTTGCACGCTTCTGAATCCGTGAACGGCCTTATATTTTCAAAGTCTTGATTTTGCATTCGCGGGGGCAAGATACCGCTACTACCTTTGTGATTAATATGAGCTTCGAAAAACTTAAAATTACCAAGCAGTTTCTAAACGCAATTCAGGACGCTGGATTCACGGAGCCTACCCCAATACAAGAAAAGGCAATACCCCCTATTAGCGCGGGACAAGATGTCATAGGGATCGCCCAAACTGGCACTGGTAAAACAGCTGCTTTTGCCCTTCCAATCCTCCAAAAAATAAAATATGCACAGGGTAAGTCACCAAGGGCTCTGGTCCTTGTGCCCACGAAAGAATTGGTCATGCAAGTTCACGGAGTGTTCGAGTCACTCTCTACGTATACAGATTTGAGATGCATTGCTTTATATGGTGGTGTGGGGCCCAAATCTCAACTAGAAGCTTTGGCTGAAGGGACTGACTTGTTGGTTTCCACTCCTGGAAGATTTATGGACCTATATCTAAGAGGTGGACTAGATCAAAAAAAAATCAAGACGCTGGTACTCGATGAAGCCGACAAAATGATGGATATGGGGTTCATGCCTCAGTTGAGGAATATCTTAGAAATCATACCAAATAAGCGACAGAACCTATTGTTCAGTGCCACTTTTCCAGAAAGAGTCGAGAAGTTAAGCGAAGAATTTCTTCTTTGGCCAACGAGAATAGAAATAAGCCCACAAGCGACACCCGTTAGTACGGTCACTCAAATGAAGACTTCGGTCCCTAATTTGAAAACGAAACTGAATATGATACGCCATCTTTTGGTGGATCTCTATCCTGAGGATCGCGCGTTGGTTTTTGTTCGCACAAAAGAGCAAGCAGAAAGTATATCCAAATTTTTAGAGAGAACAATTGCTGGTGGAGTTCGTGGAATCCACAGTAACAAAGCTCAAAACACGCGACTTCATGCCATGTCACTATTCCGTGAAGGGTTAATTAGAGTTCTTGTAAGCACAGATGTAAGTAGCAGAGGTATTGATGTCCCTGAAACCAAACTCGTCATAAATTGTACCGTGCCGAGAAACTCTTCTGATTACGTTCATAGAATTGGAAGAACTGGCCGTGCATTTAGAGAAGGGGTCGCTCATACACTTTACGATCCCAGCGAAGAATCGTATTTAATCGCAGTTGAATCTTATTTGCCATCGAAGAACGTCATTACAGAGGTACCTATTCCTGATTGTGTCGTGGTCGAGGAAACACCCAAATATGAAGCGAAGGATATGGCACGAGACATCGACACACAAAAACGCAGAGCAGACCCTACTTTCCAAGGCGCTTTTCATGAAAAAAAGCACAAGAGACACGCGTCTAAATCACGCCAACAAAGAAGCGCTAGGAGAAGGAAGTAAAATGACGCCATCTACTTCAATAACATACCCTTCTTCATAACACATCACAGCTAACCGTCCATCGGGAAGTGAATCAATATGAGTGTGGTAATTAAAATTAAAGCCTTTGACTCTTAGCCATTTAAAAGATCGGTCAGCGAGTAAGTTAATGTTGTCTTTCTGACGCAATCTTTTCAGCAATGCCCTATTCTTATCAAGAGTAATGCCCACTTTTCTGATTTGCGTGGTACTTTGAGAGATGTTTTTAATTTCCATAAAGGCAAGTAACTAATTATAAATACTTTAAATATCAATACTTTATTAAAGGTCAGTATCAGTTTGTAGTTGTTACTTTTGCTTTATGCAAACAAATAAGGCAGTAAATTTAATCGGTATTGTAGGTGCTGGGGCAATGGGGTCTGGCATAGCCCAAATAGCTTCACAAGCAGGACAAGACGTTGTTTTGTTTGACTTATCAAAAGAAGCATTAACCACCAGCGCCGCAAAGCTTCAAAAAGTCATGATTCGACTGATTGAAAAAGGAAAAGTTACTTCCGATGAAGCAATCGCTATTCAAACACGAATAGTTAGAACCACAAAGGACACGAGTCTCAAAGATTGCGACCTGATTATTGAAGCAGTTGTTGAAGATTTAGAGGTGAAGAAGCGTGTTTTTAAGCGCATTGAAGAGATCGTAAAAAAAGAAGCGGTCATTGCATCAAACACCTCTTCCTTGTCGATCACTTCTCTTGCGTCGTTTTGTGCTCATCCTGAACGAGTGATAGGGCTTCATTTTTTCAACCCCGCTCCATTAATGCCTCTTGTTGAAATCATTCCTGCACTTCAAACAAATCGCGTTATACCCCAACAACTCACAGAGCTGATGAGTAAATGGGGGAAATCACCTGTGATCGCGAAAGATACGCCTGGGTTTATTGTGAATCGTGTAGCGAGACCTTTTTATGGTGAGGCACTGCGGATGTTAGATGAGGGTATTGCAGACGCTTCCAACATCGATGAAGCGATGCGTGCATCAGGCTTCAGAATGGGGCCGTTTCAACTCATGGATCTCATAGGACATGATGTGAATTACTCTGTCACAGAATCGGTATTTAAATCATTCTATTATGACCCTCGATATATGCCAAGTATCACTCAATTAAAACTCGTTGAAGCGGGCTGGCTTGGTCGCAAATCAGGTCGTGGGTTCTACAATTACAACGAAGAGAATAAAGAACCTAACGCTTCTGCACAGTTAAATCCCAAAGCTCAGGTTGAGATTTCGGAACGTATTATATCGATGCTAATCAACGAAGCTGCCGATGCCGTTTACCTAGGTATTGCAAGTGCTGAAGACGTTGACATTGCAATGCTTAAGGGGGTTAACTACCCAAAAGGATTGCTTGTTTGGGCTGAAGAATTGGGCTTACAAAAGGTCGTAAGCATTATCGATGGACTCAGAGACACCTATGGAGAAACACGCTATAGGTGTAGCCCTTTACTCAGGGAATTGGCTGCAAAAGGCGGTAATTTCCACAAATAATTATTCCTGCAAACGCTTAACACACTGAAGTCTGTGAGTTAAACCACCTATTTTTGCGTGAACAATACCCTCACGTTCTAGTAAATCTATCCTAACTTCACCTGAGGCATGAACCACCGAATCTCTCGTTACGAGTATTCCGACATGCGTAACGTCTCCATCGGTGTTTTCAAAAAAGGCCAAATCATCTTTTTCTCTTAACTCCCATGATATGAGATCTCCACAATTAACCTGTTCTGAGGCATCTCTAGGCAATAATTTTCCGATAAGTCGAGCAGACAACTGTGTTAACCCTGAGCAATCAATTCCAGCAATCGTCCTCCCTCCCCATTGATATGGTGCACTTAGCATAGTGAGAGCTGCATCTCTTAAAGTCATGGGTGTCGCACCAAAAATATCATCTTTTGACATGGAGGAATAGTACGGTGAGATTTGGTCTGTACCTAAAAAATAAGCACCTTGTCTCTCTTCTATTAATGTTCCTGCTGGGAGCCATAAAAGCGCTAACGTTCTTTCATTTTTCCATTGAGAAATGGGGTGACACAGAATGGTTCTTTTATTAGAAATTTTGACATCAAACTTGAATTGTTTCTTGTCACACCATCCCACATAACCGTCTTCTAATGAACTGACTTTAAGCCAATCACCCCTCCCTTCTTCAAGCATTTTAACACCTTCTCCAGCAAGTATCTGACTTGTCTGTTCTGATGAATCAGAAGCCTCTGCTCTAAGTGGGACAATTGCAACCGTTGCGATACCTATTGAATTCATAAGACTTCAATTACAATCGCAGATGCACCTCCACCTCCATTGCAAATACCCGCCGCTCCATATTTAAGGCCTCTTGCCTTAAGTGCATGTGCAAGCGTCACTACAATACGGCTACCGCTCGAACCCAGAGGATGACCTAACGCTACAGCACCACCGTTGACATTCACTTTCTCAGGATTTAGACCTAACAAACGGTTATTTACGATTCCAACGACCGAAAACGCTTCATTTAACTCCCATAAATCAATTTGTTCAGACTTTAATCCCGCTCTTTCTAAAGCAACAGTGATTGCAAGTGAAGGTGATGTTGTGAACCACTCAGGAGCTTGTGCAGCATCAGCTAGACCAAGTATTTTTGCAATCGGCTTAAGATCGTGACGCTTAACAGCCTCTTCGGAGGCCAAAATTAATGCGCTCGCTCCATCATTTAGAGTAGATGCATTGGCTGCTGTTATCGTTCCTTCTTTGTCAAATGCTGGTCGCAATGACGAAATCTTTTCCATTTTAACGTTCTTGTATTCTTCATCTTCAGCAAACACAATGGGATCACCTTTACGTTGTGGAATTTTTACAGTTACAGTTTCAGCAGTAAAAGCCCCATTTCCCCATGCTTCAGAGGACTTCTCATAACTATGTACTGCAAAAGCATCTTGTTCTTCTCTTGTTATCCTGTGTTCTTTTGCACACATCTCAGCACAGTTGCCCATGTGTGTTTTGTTATAAACGTCTGTAAGACCGTCCAGAATCATGCCGTCACGAACCTTGACGTCACCAAACTTGCTCCCTTTTCTCCCATCCAAATAATGTGGAACTTGAGACATGTTTTCCATTCCTCCAGCAACCACAACATCTGCGTCGCCCATTGCGATTGTTGCGCGTGCTAAAGAAATGGCTTTCATACCGCTCGCACAAACTTTATTTACAGTTGTACAAGGAACAGAATCCAATATACCGGCTCCTAAGGCAGCTTGACGAGCAGGAGCTTGACCTACACCAGCTTGAAGTACATTTCCCATATAAACCTCCTTAATTACTTTGGGATCGAGTCCAGCCATATCTAACGCACCACTTATTGCAGTAGCACCAAGTTTTGTTGCAGGGACAGATGACAGAGAACCGAGAAAACTTCCCATAGGAGTTCTAGCAGCTGAGACGATATAGACGTTTGATGACATGATATATAAATTATTTTACGAAATTAACCTCTGTTGGCTTTAAACACACCTAGATGAACACACTTTGGCACACGAATTGTGTTTAGTATAAACAGCAAGTCGATACTTGCTCATGATTTGGTTTTGGTTTAGTCAAATGCAAACGCTGGGAAACGTCCTGGCGTTTGTTTTTTGTTTAATCATCTAAACCATTCATTATATATTTCAAAATTGTGGGCAAAATACTATCTTTTAATCCTTCTTCGCTGCAGGCTTCTCAGCTTTCTTCGCTACTGGCTTTTCAACCTTCGTTACGATCTTCTTTTCAAAAGGTTTTACCACAGGCTTCTCAGTAAGCTTTTTTCCAACTGAATTTTCGGTCGTCTTAACATCCCAGTTGTCTGTTGAACGAGGTCGGCGAACCAATGGCCTGTCTCCTCTGTCCGATTTACCGAACTTAACTTCAGCATTGCGACGCTTGTTTGGTTTGGGAGTTTCGCCACCTTTCATAAGACCTAAAAACTCTCGAGGAACTCTTGACTTAACCATTATTTCTCTTCCTTTAGGTCCGGTGACCTCAAGCGCAAACATATGCACTCCCTCCCGACTAAGTGGGTCTGGTGCTGTATTGCCTTTTCCAATAATAATGCAGCTTTCACGACGTAATGAAGGCATAATTAATTGAATTGCTTCGATAGGTGCGTCTACTTTGAGAAGCGTATGTTTTTGTGTCGCTCTCATGGTTCGATACTGAACTTGAACCCTATCTCCGTTCTCTTCACTACACTCGAGCTCATCATCTGGAGGCAAATGACCTTCAACAAGAATATAAATCCCCTGTCTGAAATCATACCAGTTTTCTTGAAGGTGTTCTCTCCAAAGTTTATTTTTCGCAATCAAACATATCCCACTGACATCCTTCCTCAGCTTATTGACAAAATGAAGGTCTCGGTTCCCACTACCTTGCTGTTCTAGCCAGCGCTTCATTCTCGAGTAACTTGTCGTCACCTTGGGATTTGGTGATGCTGTGACCCATCCTGATGGTTTTATATAAGCCAAAAAATCTTTGTCTTCATACACCACGTCAAAAGGCGGTTTTGATGGAGCCCTCGTTGTTCTTGTATTAAACCTGCCAGGATCTCTCATGGATTGACCCGGGTTTTTAATGACCGTCTTTCGACCTCTGTCATGCGTCACATTCATTCCTGGCTCAACAACCGTTGAGGGGATTCGCACTACATTTCCTTCAAGCTTAACAGCGCCGTTTTTAATTGCTTTTCTTGCTCTTGTGCGCGTCGTATATCCACCTTGCATCGTCAGAGCATCGACTAATGTGCCTGGGTGGCGAACCTCAAATCCTTCCATTGCGCGAAGGTAAGTAGACTGCGTGATATTTCCACATCGCAAAAGAGGTTCGTCGCCTTTGCAATAAACCGGGCTAACTCACAACAAATCGAGACATATTGAGTGTAAAAAAACGAATTGACAAACACGTGTTTTTCAATTAGTAACAAGACACACCATAGCTTGAAAGCAAATTCATCAAATCGATGACCGTTACCAGGCCATCGCCATTTAGATCAGCGGTACAGCCTGATAAACAGCCATACTCTGAAAGCACCCATAGCAGGTCCGTGACTGTTCTTTCTCCATCCCCATCAAAATCTGAATAACACCAAGGTGTATTTACACAATGTAAAAATGAATTTGTCGCTGAAAAAACTGAATTCTCACTTGATGCGAGCACTTCATCGAATGGACTTAACCAAACAAATCCACCCGCCTCATCACAATATGAATCTAACCAACCATCTCCATCTTCATCGTCCCATTGAAGCACCAAACACCCCTCGGGAAGGCAAAGAATTCTAGATAATGTGTCCCCAGCAGGTATCGGAGTGGATTGTAATATGTCTGATGATGCACCTTCAAACGCCAGAGACCATCTTAGGTCTTCCGCATTACATCCTGCCCATTCTATCAAAGTCCCGCGATACCCCAAACCCGATACGGTACAGCTTTCATAGACTGAATTATTGTTGGGGGTTTCGTCTAGATTCCCATTAACTTCAAGAATATGAATTGATATTATTCGTGTTCCAGTACTGTCCACTTGGTGAGATGACAATGGAAGAACGCGTGTTTCATTTGGATTTAATGGGGGATTGAATTCATGTAGAATTTCAGTGTGATTGGCATCCCATTTCACCGCATATTTAACAGAAAGTGCCGGATCAGTTCCTGTATTTAAAAACGTAGGAGCACAAGAAAACTCCCAATTACATTGAAGTTGGTCGAAATCATCAAACCCCAATGCCGTGAGATCTAAAGATGGCAACGAAGGCAATTCAACCTCCCAAACCCCTCTACCATACGACGCAGCGACCAACCGGCTTGTAGCCGTGCGAATTTCAAGATCAGTAATGATTGTAAGGGGGAGTCCATCACCATAAATAGACCAGCCTGAACCTTCATCATACTTATAGACCCCCAAATCAGTACCTGCATAGATTGTGCCATCAGGTGATTCAATCAATGTATTGACTGGAAGCGCCTGAAGACCGAGTGATTTATCTTCCCAAGATCCACCGCCATCATATGACACCCAAACCTGCATTGCATTTGAATAGCTTCCGAAGCAAACCCATATCTCATTTGAATCAGATGAAGAGATTAATACATCACCGATGGTTTCTCCTGGAAGATTTAAAAGTTCTGTAAAATCATACCCATTTGTCGAGCGCCACAACTCATCACGCTTTGCAACCAATATCGTATTCGGATCTGTTGCAGAAAGTGCAATAGCATCTGCTTTTGTATCGCTCATCGTTCCAAGTGTGCTCCATGTATCACCAGCGTCATCTGACCGATACACCGATTTCTTCCCTACATAAATAATCTCCGGGTTATGAGGGCTGGCCAACCAAGGGGTAAGCCAATTCCCGACTTCGTTGATACCGAAACCGCTGTAATTTGCAATCTGAGTATTTGATCTCCCTGCATCTGTTGAGCGGTATAATAGACCGTAATACGCACTCATAAATAGAATATTTGAGTCTAAGTGATGAAAGAAACACCCCATTCCATCTCCGTCGAGAATACGTTTCCAGCCATCTGAATTGTATAACGACGTTCCATTGTCCTGTGTGCCACAAATCAAATCAGAATGCCTATGTGGGCTGAGACCCAAACGATATATTTGGGCAATGTCAAGCCCATCAGATTTGTCAGCATATTGGCCGAAGGAGTCACGAAGGTATACACCACCGTCATTTGCAACGAGCAAACGACCGTCTGAAAGAAATGTCAGACCGTGCTGATCCGCATGAACCTGAGGGTACTCACCCTGCCCTGACCAATGGGCCTCGCAATTCCATGAATATCCACCATCATTAGATTCCCACAAATTAACGCCACCTAAGACAATTTTGTTTTCATCAAAAGGGTCAACAGCGATGCACATATCCCACCAAGCCTGACCTGAATAATCAGAGCCATCGCTGGTCCAACCATGTAGGTTTGGACCTCCCTCTGCGCGAAGCATTGTGGGATAAAAGGATACGCCACCGTCATCTGATCGCCACACACCCATGGTCGACTGAGCAAAATAATTTGCAACGAAAGCATATATGCGATCTGGATGAGACACACTTGAAGCAAGTTCCATTCTCCCAAGACCTTCAGACTGGGGTAGCGGAATATTTGTCCATGATAAACCTGAATCTACAGATCTGCAAACGCCGACATTATCTAATGCAATGGTAAGGATGTGAGTCGAGTCTGTATGAATCACCATATCTCTCACAATTCCTGTTTTCAAAGAATTAAATGATACGCCAGCGTCTTCGGAACGATATAGTCCAGTGCTAGAACAGACATACACCACGTTGGGACTGCCGGGCTGAAAGTCAATCTTAAATATTTTCTGGTTGCCCTCTGGCATCGCTAACCCTGTCGTTGTCCAATTTGCGCCTGAATCAAATGTCTCAAGCAGTCCGATACTATACGTAGTTGCTCCATCACCATCTCCTGTCGCCAAAAACCAATGATTGGGATTGTCTGGATCAACAATGACATCCGTGGTTCCAACCGCAGAAAGTTCATCTACACCTCCCCCTGCTGTGTTCCATGATTCTCCTTCGTCATCAGATAACCACAAACCACCTGAGGGTGCACACGCCAACCATCCACCATCAAAAACAACAATATTATTCACTCTACCGGCACCACCATATACTGGGATATCTTCATTTCCGATGTAAGACCAAGAAGGCCCTGAAGAGGGATATAAAAGTGTTTGCTTTAATTCTTGAGAGGCATCCCACCATGCTTTTGATGGTGGCCTTGTCCCATGAGGCTTCGTTCTTCGTTCTGTCCACCATGCCCATCTTTCAAATGGTTTCTTTCCGTTACTTCGAGGAACGGCATCAAGTTCTGGCCAAGTCAAGCCAAAGTTCTGCCTCACTTCCTCGGAAGATATATTGACGTCCTGAAGTTGATTTTGCCATGAGTTATTTTCTTGCGCATATGCTCCTATACCTAAAAAATGGACACATAAGATGACCGGGAAAATGATCCTAAGAATATAATTTTGACGGTACATAGCCTTAAAATACGCAAATCTATGGCTAAGGTTACGTATCACTTAGAGTTTTCGACTTAATCACTCGAAGAGGACATTGTATGGAAAACATTTTGGACATCTTCATTCTCCTCTAATTTCTCAATTAATTTTTCAACTTCAAGCGTTTGTTCTGCATTGAGTTCAGAAGTCGTTGTCGGGTATCGATCAAATCCAGATTCTTCAATCTCAAGATTCATTTCTTCAAGCTTTTTCTGAAGACCACCAAATGAACCAAAAGGAGCCGTAACAACGATTGTATCTCCATCGACTTCGATTTCCTCTGCGCCATAATCGATGAGTTCGAGTTCGAGTTCCTCAGGGTCTTGCCCCTCACTCTTAACATTGAAAAAACAAACCCTGTTAAACAGGAACTCAACGTTCCCAGTTGTTCCAAGGTTGCCACCGTTATGTGAAAAGTCGCTTCTTATGCTCGCTACAGTTCTGTTGTTGTTATCTGTCGCCGTTTCGACGAACACAGCAACACCGTGGGGACCATAACCTTCAAAGGTGACTTCTTTATAGTTCGAGGTATCTTTATCAGTCGCTTTCTTGATCGCCCTGGCAATGTTGTCCTTGGGCATATTTGCTGCTTTGCAGTTTTGCAATACAGCTCTTAAGGTAGAGTTCGTCTCAGGATCAGCATTGCCTCCGTCCTTAATGGCAATAATAATATCTTTATTGAGTCTTGAAAATATTTTTGACATCGCTGCCCATCGCTTCATCTTACGCTCCTTCCTAAATTCAAATGCTCTTCCCATTGTTAAAACAATTTTTGCTAATATCGTTTGGTGTGAACGAATTACCAAGTGGTGGGACAGAATGTGCCGAATTGACCTAAAAGCTCAAGCAAATCTTGAATGGATGTAAAACCATCATTATTTACATCGGTCGGACACAGATCTTCCTGGAAAGAAACACAAGTCTGTGTTGCCTCATTCCAAATCGTACCTGAACCACAGAAAGATGCAGGGTTTGGGCAATCTTGAATTGAAGAGCCTTCAACTAAAACGACTGAGCTGTCAATGGAAATTCCCAGAAATGTTTCTTGGAAACCTCCTGGCCATTGTATGACTACCGAATCCACTTGAGTACTTGACCCGAGACCAAATTGAAGATGTCTGGAGTTTTGACTAAGGTATTTATCACCACAAAAAACCACATCAACTTTGACTGCATTCACTCCCGTATTTTCTGCTGAAGAATGATACACGTATACTTCGGAACCAATTGCATCTCTGTTCACAGTTGTACCCTGTGGCCTAACTTTAAGATAATGATTTTCATTTGGAATCGCACTGATCACGCTTGCACTTAGCCCTACTTGGTGAGAGACGAGATCAGGAAATCCATCATTGTTAAAATCTCCTGTTGACATCGCAAATGTATGCTGTAATTCTTCAGACAATTCTGAAGAAACATCAAGAGAACCAGTACCGTTGGAGGTGAAAAAAGCATTTGAAAGCGCAGGAGATTCTTCAAAGATGTTGGGGTAGTCTGTATATACACTGAATCCAGTGCCTACATATAAGTCTAACCAACTGTCATTGAGATGATCAATAAAACAAGCACCCCAACAAAGTTGATTGACTTCAACGCCCAAAGATGACGTCACATTTACAAAACCCATGCCCTGATTCAGGTTGTTTGATAAAAGGACATTTCCAGCAGAACCGTTTGTAACGTATAAATCCATGTCACCATCACAATCATAATCCGCAAATGTTGAACTCATCGCATAAATTTCCAAGTCAGCTCCCCAAACAGGAGCCATATCTACAAAGGTACCATCTCCATTGTTAAGATAAAATGAATTTGGATAATCAAGTCTGTCGTTGATGACATAGAGGTCTAGAAAACGATCTTTATCAATATCAATCCAGGTACTTTGAAAAGATTGTTGCAAACCATTTCCTACACCCGAAGAGACAGTAACATCGGTAAAAGTCCCATCACCATTGTTGTGATACAGTTCATTTTTAATGTTGATGACGTCTGTATGATAATTACATATGTACAAATCAATGAAGCCATCATTGTCATAATCTCCAAAAGAAGCACCATAACTTCTTGAAATACTAGATGTTGAAATCCCACATGAGGATGTAATATCTGTGAACTGCATGTTTCCATTATTCATCCAAAGTCGATTGGAGGCATTGCGATTTGTAATGAGTAAATCTTGATCTCCATCGTTGTCAATATCAGCCCACAGGACTGATTTTGACTCGTTGACATCATTGTCAATATTCAATTGGATTTCTTCAAACCCTACCCCATCTCCTTGATAATATCTGATTTGACCTGCGTGATGACCAAAGGTGAGGTCATCAATATCATCTCCATTAAAATCAGCAAAACTTACACCAGAACCTAAATACCCACCTGTATGATCTGTGAACAATTGCAAATCATTGGATGCATTTACAAATTGTGCATTTACTGATGGGAGACACAGACATGTCATAAAAACCTGAAAAAAACTTAAGAAAATACGTTTTTTAAAGTTAAAATATGTGGCGAAACATCTCATATTCTATTAGTTAAGACTTTTACAAGTTAACTTAAACTAAGTTCTCACGCAACTCATTTGTGATATTTGCGTCTTTCTTTCGAACGAATCGAAAAACCATTATCGTCATGTACAATTGTAAAAACATATTCCTTTTACTTTTAGGAGTCATTTTCTCTACAGCAACAATCGCTCAAATTTCCCACGGAGGATCACCATTAAATTGGGGAGACGCAACATATCAGCCTGTCTTTGAGATGCAAGAGATGCCTGACGTAGACCTTGCCGCTCTTGCTTTAGAAGATGCAGTTACTGACCAACACAAAGAAGCGCCATGGAGATTTGGTGTTGAGCAAGAAGTGGCTTTCAATCTTGAAAATTCGGGTACTTGGACGTTCGAAGAGGGCATGCACGTATGGAGGCTTGGCTTTAATTGCCCTAATGCACTAAATGTAAGCTTCATGCTTTCAAGATTTGTGTTGCCAAAAGAAGCGCAACTTTACGTCTACAACGCTCAAAGAACAGCTTTTCTAGGTTCTTTTACTCAAGAAAACAACAAAGATTGGGAGGGGCTCTCACTTGGGGTACTCGATGGCTCTTCTATGATTCTAGAATACCACGAATCACCCGCATCGCATGGAATGGGTGAGATCGAAGTGAATCAAGTCATTCACGGATACCGTTCCCTTTTGAATCACCAAGAAGCTGTTTTGGCTGAAATGGTTGAAAGATTGGGACCATTTGGAAACTCTGGTGCTTGTAACATCAATGTTAATTGTCCAGAAGGCGCTGACTGGCAAACAGAAAAAAGATCTGTCGCGTTAATTGTAAATGGTGGATCTGCTTATTGCACAGGTGCGCTGATCAACAACACTGCAAACGATGGCACGCCTTATTTTCTAACGGCAAATCACTGTATCGGAACCCCCAATACATGGGTGTATTATTTCAACCATGAAAGCAGTTCATGTTCTGGCACAACAGGCCCTACAAACCAAAGCGTGTCTGGAGGCACACTCCTTGTTCAAAACGGAGGTTCTGATTTTGCGCTTATTGAGTTGAGTTCCGCTCCACCAGCAAGCTACAATGTTGAATATGCCGGTTGGGATCATTCTGGATCGACACCATCGTCTGCTGTAGGAATTCATCACCCAAGTGGCGATCTCAAAAAAATCTGTTTTGAAAACGATGCGCCTTACCAAAGTAGTACTGGAGGTGCTCAGGTTTGGTGGATTGATGAGTGGGAGTTGGGAGTGACTGAGCCCGGATCATCTGGCTCACCACTTTTTGATCAGAATCACCGCATTATAGGTCAACTTTACGGGGGAGCTGCCGCGTGTTCCGGCTCTGTAAATAATGGTGCATATGATTTCTACGGAAGATTCAACGTGAGTTGGGGCCTTGGTGCGTCTCAATACTTAGATCCTTTAAATACAGGCGTAAACACACTTGACAGCTACCCGACAAATGCCGTTCCTGGAGCTGGTTGTACAGATTCAACTGCCTGTAACTACGACCCTGAAGCAACATCAGACAATGGAAGTTGTGTAGACAATGATGTGTGTGGAATTTGTGGTGGAGATGGCAGTTCTTGTACAGGATGTACTGACCCCACCTCATGCAACTATGATTCATCTGCAACCATTGATGATGGGTCTTGTATCGGGAATGGTGTAGAAGTGATTTTCACTATACTCACAGACAACTACCCCGGAGAAACGACATGGAGCGTCACAGACGCTTCGGGAGCGACAATCATGTCTGGCGGCCCTTACGCTTCCAATGGCACGACTTTTACGTCCTCAGCATGTGTGGCCACTGGATGTTATGATGTCACAATCAATGACAGTTACGGAGATGGGATTTGCTGTGCATATGGAGAAGGAAACTACAGCATAACATCAGATGGAAACACGTTGGTTTCAGGGGGTGAATTCGTCTCTACAGAGACCACTAATTTTTGTGTGACTGCAGTCTCGAATGACACACCTGGCTGTACTGACTCTGCTGCGTGCAACTACGACTCATCGGCAACTATCGATGACGGGTCTTGTGAAAGCACGAGTTGTGCTGGCTGTACTGACTCTACTGCTTGCAACTATGATTCATCGGCATCCATTGATGACGGGTCTTGTGAAAGCACGAGTTGTGCTGGCTGTACTGACTCTGATGCCTGCAACTATGAATCAACTGCATCAATTGACGATGGATCTTGTGAATTCACTTCATGTGTTTGTACTGGTGACATCAATGGAGATGGCGTCATTACAGTTGCTGACGTATTACTTGTTCTGTCTGAATTCGGATGTTTGTCAGGCTGTACAACTGATGTAGATGGGGATACGTATGTGAATGTTTCAGATATCTTACTGCTACTTGCTGCATTTGGTACAACTTGTTAATTTTTCAGTATCTTGTGTACTCTTAATACACATAAAACTGAACCATGACTTTTAAATATATTCAACTGCTCGGAGCGGCGACCATCATGATGGTCTCCGCTTCAGCATTTTCTCAATGTTCATCTTGCACTCCTGATTACACATGTGTTGCTGATGGCTTTCCTGTACTTTGTCCTACTGCTTTTCCAGACGGAACAACAGGTGTAGAATATTTGTCTACTGCAACTTTCAACATGCCTGCCTCAGTTGTTGACCCAGGATCTGGACTTTCCGCAACATTAGAGAGCATTACTATCACAAGCATAACAGGTCTCCCTTTTGGATTATCATTGACTCCGAGCAACCCTAACGGCGTTTACTATCCTTCAAACGGTGAAGAATACGGCTGTGCTACAATATGTGGCGTTCCTCTTGCTGCTGGCGAGTACTTTGTAACCATTAATGTAGCGGTGGTGGCTTCTGTCTTTGGCATCACTCAGAGCCTGAGTGAAAGCTTTTCACTCCCCCTTAGCATTCTTCAAGGTTCTGGAGGTGGAAATGCGAGCTTTAATGTCTCTGAAAATTCTGGGTGTTCACCATTAAATGTTGATATTGAAAACCTCATCACTGGTGCAGGCGTATCATACAATTGGGATTTTGGGGGACCATCAAATGGTTCTGTGATCAATCTGGAAATTTTAACAGACAATTACCCAGCAGAAACGACATGGATTGTCACAAATTCTAATGGAGACTTGATGATCTCTGGCGGCCCCTATTCAGAGGCCCAAACAATTTATAATGAACAAATATGTGTGGGACCAGGAAGCTATACATTAAGCATTAATGACAGTTATGGAGATGGCATGCAATTCGAAGGTGTCATAGGCAGCTATGTGCTTACAGATGGGGGCGGCAACATCCTTGCACAAATAGTGGAAGGTGGAAATTTT
The DNA here is from genome assembly GCA_002700285.1 of Crocinitomicaceae bacterium. Taxonomy (GTDB): domain Bacteria; phylum Bacteroidota; class Bacteroidia; order Flavobacteriales_D; family Sanyastnellaceae; genus UBA974. The sequence goes on from PACT01000039.1 coordinate 103,738, forward strand.
GGAGCGAATGCAACACACAACTTTACAATTGACGAGACTAATCTTGTGGGTGGTTGTGTTTTAAACTCTGCCAATCCAAGTGTTTTGTATGATGAGCCAGGATCATACACGATTTCATTAGCTACGACTGTAACTCAGTTAACACTCACCTCATTAGAAATTATACAACTTGGTGATGGCTGGGGAGGTGATGCTGAAGACTTCTTTGGATTAGGTAACCCTGACCCCTATTTCGTTTTAAATGGTGACGTATCGTATACATCATCTGTTGTTACTGATCAACAGACTGCAAATTTTAATGACTTAAATATTGCATTAACATATGGAGAAAACTATAATGTGACCTTTTACGATCAAGATGGCCCATTCACCAGTGATGACAACTTAGGTTCAGCAAGCTTTTTTGCAACTGGTGCAGGTGTTTACACTATTTATGGAGGTGGAAATGTTGCTGTGATAAATATTACTGAAACAATCAGTGCAGAATTTTTTGACACCGAAACCATTACCGTTTTTGAGGGACTTGATGTTTGGGCTGACCTTGATGGAGATGGGTATGGAGACATCAACTCCCCTGTCAATGGATGTGACCCTTCAAACACCACTCCTTATGCCTTTAACAGTGAAGACTGCAATGACCTTGAGGCATTAATGTTTCCAGGTGGCGCTGGCACGTTGTCCGGAATAGATAACGATTGCAACACAATTATAGAAGATGATGAGATTCTAACAATTTCAGGTTGTACAGACCCTATGGCTGACAACTACGATCCAAGTGCCACAGTAAATGATGAGAGTTGCATCTACGCAACATGCTTTGGTGATTTCAATAATGATGGTGTTATTACTGTTACAGATTTACTTGAGCTTCTTGCAGAATTTGGATGTACTTCAAATTGCGAAACCGACTTAAACGAGGATGACTTGGTCAGCGTCGCTGATTTACTTCAAATTCTTGCTGTATTTGGCACCATATGCCCATAACTAAACTTATCTTTATACCACATAAAAATAGAAAAATGAAAAATGTACTCATCGGCTTTTTCGCCATCTTTATCCTTGGATCTGTATCAGGTCAATGTACTGCAGATTTTGATTTCGGAAGTGAAACATATGGAAGCTCACCTGACCCAAGTCAAGGCGAACAATTTGAGCCTGGAATTACTGACGAACCATATTATGATGTTCTGCATCTTTTAATTCCGACATACGTAGTTGAAATTGATTCTACCCTCCCTTTTGCGCCAGACGCATTGCTTGATTCTATTGAGTTAGTGAGTCTTGTCATGGTAGATTTAGATGACACTCTTATTTCTTATTCATTGGATGAAATGGGATTACAAGTTTTATGCAACAACAATGGCGATTCTGATTACCCATGCTCTTTTCATGGAGGAAATCAATATTGTGCCAGTCTCGAAGGGACGCCTACTATCTCTGGCAATTTTAGAGCTGATATCACCGTAAAAGGGTGGACAACGGTCTTTGGATTTCCATTTGGACAAGAACAAATGTTCGGTTCTCTATTTATTGATTTTGGTGTTGAAGGATGTATGGATGTCAATGCTACAAATTATAATCCTGAAGCTGTAATAGATGATGGGTCATGCATTCTAAATCCATGTAACCTTGATGGAATTGAGGTTGCAACCATTAGCTTTTCCTACACAGAAACAGACTTATCCGTCGATGTTGGGGACCTTGTTTACTGGGTCAACTATGGCGGATTTCATGATGTAAATGGAGACATTGACTCTCAAACGGGTCTCTCATTTGGAAATCCAGAAGCATTCACATTGCCGGCTATATCAGGCAGTCCTTCCGGTGTATGTATGGGATCACACACTTTCACCATTCCAGGTGTGTACACATATGATTGCTCAATAGGATCTCATGCTGCGCTTGGCATGGTAGGCACTGTGACTGTAGGAGTTGGCGGTTGTACCGACAGCACTGCATCTAACTACAATCCTGCAGCGGATTACGACGACGGAAGCTGTAACCCAATTGTAGATTGTTTTGGCGACTTAAATAGTGACAGTAGCGTCACAGTTGCTGACTTGTTATTGATCCTGTCAGAATTTGGATGTACCTCTGGATGTACAACAGATATAAATGGTGACGGAGTCACAACGGTCGCAGACTTGTTAGAATTACTCTCAGTATTTGGTACCGCTTGCTGATTATTGAAATTTGATATTTAAGCCGGAATACCTGAAAAGGGTGTTCCGGCTTTTTTTTTAAGTAAATTGCAGTCTAGAGATATGAATAAACAATCGATATGAAATTAATATTCAGGCATTTAATTGTGGCAATTGCAGTTATGACCATCCCTTTTATGGGACAGAGTCAATGCAACACAACTGTGAGTTTTGATGTGACGCTTGGAGGGGGACAGAGCACAAGCCAAAACATGTTCTTAACAGGAACGCTCACACAAATACAGTTTAACCTTAATTTCTCTGCAGGTGGTGGTGAATGGCCTGCGGATATGATTGCAGTCATTACTGGTGCAAACGGAAACTGCATGGCCGGTGAAGGATATAACATTAACCCGCCTTCAACATGTTATGATATTGATTTCCCCACAAGCTGGACCTCTAGTGCAAATGGATTTTACACTTATACAGTGAGTGCCGTGGCTGCTGGAATCAGCGGAGATGGAACATGGTTTTTTGATTTGCAAAATGGATGGAACTTCGGCACTGCCAGTGCAAATTATGATTTAGACATTATATTATTTGGCGTATGTGATCAAGGGGATTGCATGGACCCGTTAGCATGTAATTTCAACCCAGATGCTTCATTTGAAGACAACTCATTTTGTGAATACCCTTCCTTCGGATATGATTGTTTCGGAGATTGTATTACCGACACTGATTCTGATGGGATTTGTGACATGTTTGAAATCGGAGGATGTACAGATGTCTTTGCGTGTAATTTTATGATTCTCGCAACAGATAATGATGGATCATGTGCATATGCAAATAGTGATGAAGACTGCAACGGCAACAACCTCCTTCCAACTTTCAACAATGCTCCTGATGACATGGATGTCACCTGTTCAAACGTCCCCTCCCCGCCTACTGTATATGCGAGTATCTCTTCTTTCGCTTCTGAGTTTGAGGAACAACACAACCCCGATGGGAATTGTTATGCCGCAGAATGGACCGTAACTGTTGAGATGGATGAAACGACAATCGAGGGAAGTTGCCCTGGCAATTACACGATTATTCGTCACTGGCTTGGCACAGACTGCATGGACAGGCAGGTTGAATATTCTCAAACGATTAACGTCATTGACAATACGCCTCCATCCTTTGTCGGAGGAACGGCGCCTATTTCGACCACGTGCCCGATCCTTCCTGAATTCGAAAACGCTGTGGCCCAAGATGCTTGCAGCTCCCCGGTGACCTATGATATTGATGAAGAGTCGATTCTAATGGGTGAGTGTGAAGGACGATATTCTATATATCGTTTGGTGACAGCCACTGATGCTTGTGGAAACAGCGCTACGGTAGAACAGGTCATTGAAGTCAATGACGAAAGTGGACCGATTTGGACTGAGTTACTGCCCGAACAAGTCATCTCATCGTCTATTGAAACTGAAGATTTCGGGATGCCCTTCGCTGAGGACTTATGCAGTGGGGTAAATATCGAACTCGTTTCAGAATTGGGACCAGGCACGTGCCCTCTTGCAGTTGAGCTGACACGCACATTTATTGCAACAGATGAATGTGGCAACGAAAGTGTTCCTTTCGTTCAAATCGTGAATGAAGATACCGATTTGGTGACTTATGTAGAATCAACATCAGATGCGCTTTGTTCCTATTCTAGTGATGGGTCTGTCGATATTTTTGTAACAGGCGCGGTCCCTCCCTATGACATTTATTTCGGAAACTACGATCCAAGTTCTCTTCCAGAAGGTGAATATTCTGTATCTGTCAGCGATGACAACCTTTGCGCGACGACGCTTGAATTCAGCATCTTCGCTCCCCCTGCCATTCAACTTTCATTAGAAAGCACTGAGCCCAACTGTACAGAGCCCAATTCAGGTACGGTTACAGCATCTGCTGCTGGCGGAACTGGAGAACTCACATTTGATTGGGACGGAATTGATCCGCTCTCTGTTTCTGGTGGAGATTACAGCATTTCTGTTGAGGATGAAAATGGCTGTACCGTTTCCGAAGAAATCACCGTCAATTCAGCTGTCATTCCTGTAGAAGGTGAAATAGATGGGTATACAGAAGTCATGTTTGGAGATTCTAGCGTGTACGAATATTCATATACGGCTGGAAGTTCCTACGAATGGACCTTCTCGGGTGCTGACTCCTTAGTGGTGTCGGATATTTTTGCAATATCCCTGCTTTGGGCAACTGAAGGACCTGGATTTGTATGTGTACAAGAAACGAACGCCTTCGGGTGCATCGGAGAGCAAGTATGCATAGAGATAAACGTCTCAGTGGGCTTAGAAGAGCTCATAAACGAAGATAGCGATCTTACAGATGGGTTGTTTGCATTCCCCAATCCAAGTACGGGCCAATTCACTTGCAAACTTCCAAAAGTACTGATGGGTACTTCTGATTGGAGACTCATTGACATGAGAGGATCTGTAGCAGCTCGTGGCGTACTTATCGCCACAGAAGCTCGTCTCCACGAATTCAACTTCTCTGACATCGTTGCAGGTAACTATCTACTTCTGATCGGAGACAAAGCTACTGCAGTTCAAATTGAACGTTAACAGCCCCATCACTCCACGCACTCACCCACGGCTCGTGATTTGCTAACGCGCGACTGCGCCGCTATAATTAAAATTTTTAATCCCGGACGCAACGAGCAGAAAAGCCGACATCTCGATAGTCGTCGAATCGGTAGACATTGGCGCCGTTACTGTTAATCTTCTTCTTCGTCACAAATCCCATCACCATCATCATCATATTCACATTCTCCGCCACATACACCAATGGCGTCTGAAATACAGTCGTCCACGGAATCGCAGATACCGTCTTCGTCTACATCAAGATCGATGCACCAGCAATCGCAGCATGTGGGACGGATTTCACAACCCTTAACACAACGGACCGAATAGCCCGCAAATTTTTCAGAGGCCCTAACGTCAACAATATCATCAACATCATTTAATAGGTTAAAACTTTCATTAACCCTTGCAATCATACCTACTTCGTTACCACTCTGATACTCCGGGTAATTCCAGGCTCCCCAGGCTNCTTCTTGTTGGTTCCAACCGACCGGCAACCCATATTGTGCGTCGTTGGGCGTAATGACTGTATCGGCAATCCACCACTGGGCTGCATATCCAATATCATGGGAAAGGTACACAGAGCCTCCTGAACCTGCCCATGTTAAACTTCCATTGGGAAGATTATGGTTCCAGCCTGGGTAGTCAATTTGGCTTGTACGAAACCAGCTGGCTTTTGCAGAAAATCCGCTTAAATTCACATCGGGATTATCAGATGGTAAAATAGGATCTGATCCACCGTGCGGTTCCGTCCAGCCTAAGTGACCGCCTGCGAAGTCTGCACTCTTTAATTCGTCCCCGATATGTCCAAATCCACCAGATCCCACATATTCATGATCATCATCTAANCCCGTACCAAAGACTGAAATATCTTGAAACGTCTGTGCTACCGTACCGCTTAACTCGCTCCAATCCAAATAATTAGAGACATGCCAACCGGTTGGGCATATATAATCTGAATTAACGGCGTACCAATTATAAAGCAAACCTTTCTCCATTCTACGTTCCTCATTGATATCAACATAGTGACTGTCCCCAAAGGCCTGTTCCGGATTATTAAAATTGGGGATACTATAGCTACAAAGGGGAGTGGTGGCGTTTACCCAATCCCCTTCTTCATTAGAAAAATCTAGATATTCCATTATTTGACCCGTGAATTGATATGCGCGCAGATTTTCTTGAAACCAACATTGTTCACCAATTTCAACTGTACTATACCAATAACCCTGATGATTCCATGGATCACCGCAAGTCCAGCCCCTTACCCCACTTGCGATGTCCTCCGCATTGTAACTCCAAGCATTATCATAAGCAGTCAATACACCGAGGATGTCATCAATTCCAATAAAAGAATCCCCATTGTAGTCGGGATTGAAATAATAATTAGTTGATTGTGATATGGCATTTAAGCTTAAAGCAAAAATAACAATTGTAAAAAGAAGTCTCATGGCTTTATGATTTAGAAATATAAAATAGGAATAACTTAAAGCACTTAGCAAACATAAATAAAAATAAATGCTATATGTATGGGTAAAAAAGGCCCCATATGGTGCGGGGCCTTTCTTATGAATTTCTTATTTACGGTTTAGTGACTAATCACAAGCGTTTGAATGGTACGACCTGAATTTGCATCAGCAACGATCCTGTAAGCACCATTTGCCAGATCACTCACATCGATGTTACTACGACCAGCATTAAGCTGCTCTGAGTAAACTACACGGCCCGTAGCATCGTAGATCGTAAGAAGCTTCACAGCGTCATNACTTACNACCACTACAACATCGTTTGCGGGGTTAGGATAGATGTTGAATGCTGCAGTAGGATCAACGATTCCACTGACCGTTTCAATCTCTATGACAACATCAAATCCTTCACAACCGTCTGCGTTTGTCTCTTTTACAGTGAGGCTTCCACCCTGTTCAGTCCAATTCACCAGCACTTGACTCGTTCCTAGTCCAGAAAGGATCTCTCCGCCTTCTACAGTCCAAACATATTCAGAACCTGCAGTCATTGGGTAAGTATACATTTCTTCTACGCCCACCACTGGGGTCTCCGAACCGGAAATCTCCATCGGGTATACGTACGTACATTCAGATGGGTGTGTCGCTTCTGCTTCGAAGTTACAAGCCCCTTCATTCATACATCCGTAACAAGAACTGTACTCACACGTACCATCATCGTCGTTTGCTTGATAGTTGAAGTTACACGCCATATCGTTCGTACAACCGTAAGAATTGTATGTACATGTTCCGTCGTTATCTGTTGCCGCTGTATCGTAGTTNTTTGCACCTGCATCAGTACATCCATCTACTTCATCAGCGTCACAAACACCATCGTTGTCAGAATCTATATTGCAGTTTCCGTTACAATCGAATCCATCTGCTGCATTCTGACAACTTCCGTCATTGACTCCAGCTTCAGCATCGTAGTTACACGCTGTAGCGTCTGTACATCCAAGTGCATAACACTGCGTGAAGTTACAAGACCCATTGTCCGCTGTAGCAGATGCATCGAAATTACATGCCGCTGAGTTTGTACACCCTTCAATCGCACAAGTACCATTGTCAATAGATGCATCTTCATTGAAGTTCAACGCATCAGAATCAGTACATCCGTAGCATGACGTGAAGTTACATGAGCCATTGTTCTGAGTAGCCTCAGAATCATAGTTACATGCTCCCGCTACATTACATCCGAATACAGCACAAGAGTTGAAGTCACAAGATCCATCGCTGTAAACAGCTTCAGCATCGAAGTTACACGCCGACTCATGGGTACATCCACCTTGAACACAGACATTGCCTTCTGGATCGAAGAACATACATGGCTCATCCGTCGCACCGTAATTACACGCCAACTCATTCATACAGCCTGCGCCTGCCATTTCTCCTGTGCCAAACAAGCATGAGAAGTCACAAGACCCAGGCAAGTAGTAATCTGCCTCTGGTTCGTAGTTACAAGCAAAAGGAAGAACACAACCACCTACCAATGTGATACAGGTGCCATTGTCGTCCGTNGCATAAGGGTTGAAGTTCACAGCTGCTTCGTCAGTACAACCAGGGATCTCCTGCTCATCACACACGCCGTCACCGTCAGTATCATTCACGCAACCTCCATCACAATCCAAGAAAGGAATCGAAGGATATGTACATAACGCTGCAGAAGATAGTGTCGCTTCAGAATCGTAGTTACAAGCATCTGGGTCAGTACATCCTACACAAGAACTGAAGTCACAAAGCGTCACATCTATGTAATCCGCAGCAGCGTCATAGTTACATGCAAATGGAATGAGACATCCAGCCACCAAACATGAACCGTCATCTTCTGTTGCAGATGGATTGTAAGCTGGGTTACCAGGCTCAGTACATCCAAGAACCTCAAGCTCATCACAAACACCATCACCATCAGAATCGTTCAAACACTCACCATCACAATCGAGGAATGCAGCAGGATAAGTACATGAACCATTTTCAATCGTCGCAGTTGCATCATAGTTACATGCCGAAGCATCTGTACATCCAGCACAACTACTAAACTCACATGCCCCTGCTTGTTGGTATTCAGCCTCAACGTTATAGTTACAAGCCTCTTCAATCATACATCCACCTATGAGACAAGACCCGTCATCAAATGTCGCAAATGGATCAAATCCAGGGTTGTTTGCATCCGTACAACCTCCTACTCCACAACCGTTTCCTGTAAGGTCAACACAATCGTCAACATCGTCACAGATACCATCAAAATCGGCATCATCAGCACAATCACCACCACATACACCCAGTGCATCTAACTGGTTTCCGTCACAGTCGCAGTCGCCTGCAGGAGTATCTGAACAGCCACAGTCGTAAACAGCTCCAGGGCCATTACAAACACCACACTCATCAAGTTCACCTACACAGTCATCAACATCATCACAGATGTTGTCACCGTCAGCATCCGCTGCACATGAACCACCACAAACGCCCAAAGCATCTAACTGGTTTCCATCGCAATCACAGTCTCCCTCTGGGATACCTGATCCGCCACATGTGCCACACTCGTCGAGGACGTTTCCGTCACAGTCACAGTCTCCCTCCGGGATACCTGATCCGCCACATGTGCCACACTCATCGAGGACGTTTCCGTCACAATCACAGTCTCCCTCCGGGATACCTGATCCGCCACATGTGCCACACTCGTCGAGGACGTTGCCGTCACAGTCACAGTCTCCCTCTGGGATACCTGATCCGCCACATGTGCCACACTCATCGAGGATGTTACCATCACAGTCACAGTCGCCCTCTGGGATACCTGATCCGCCACAAACGCCACACTCGTCGAGGACGTTTCCGTCGCAGTCACAGTCTCCCTC
>PACT01000024.1 GCA_002700285.1 Crocinitomicaceae bacterium
CCGGTCCTGCCCAGCCCGACTTTTTAATTGCGTGTGTTTCCAAGCGTTGGCGGCTTGCTTCCTCAGCCATAGCTCCCTTTCGTCCCCGCCTCCCTCCCCGAGTAAATCAAAAGATCAGCCTAACGCGGTTTTTTCTCACTATAATCGGACTTCTTAATTTACTCGTCCTCCTCCGTGCGGATCTTGGCGTTGCCGTTGCTCACGCGGATGTTGAGCTCCTCGGCGCGGTTGACGATCTCGCGGCGCTTGCGGGTGGACACGTTGTGGGCGATCTCGGCGACGTACTTGCGGTTGTGCATCATGAGCAGCTCCAGCTCCTTCACGTTGAAGACGCGGAACTTAAGGAAGCCGTTGGGCATGTAGTGCTTCGTCTTCTTGTCCGTGCCGTAGCCAATGTTGGGCATCGCAATGGTGCCCTTGAAGCGGCGGCGCACGCGGCCATCAATACCCTTCGGCTTCCTCCACGACGGCTTGACGCATTTGAAGCGATCGTGCTGCCAGCGGCGGAACACGTGGGTGCCCTGCTTCTTGACCTTCTTCTTCGCGAGCAACGGGGTGGGGCGCGCCATGGTAAAAAAAAAGGCTTGTCTTCTGAGAGGTGAAACTTAAAATTGAGATGAAAAAGCACATCGTGTCGTTTAAGCAGGGAGAAATTAATCTGCCAAAGAAAGAATTTCAATTGTTGGTTTTGCTCTGTAGCCAACCCGGGGTGGTCCAAACTCGAGGAGACATCATGGAGAAAATTTGGGGCAGTGAAGTCGTTGTCGGAGACCGAACCATTGATGTACATATCAGGAAACTGAGGGAGAAGTTCGGAGAAGACTTGATTGTGACGATCAAAGGGGTTGGATACAAAGTAAAAACCTCTTAAATGTCCTCCGAACGCACACCCAAAGACGTCGCCAGGCAATCCTCTGTGTTCATTGGAGTGCTCAGTTCCGTGGCTGTGCTTATCGTATTGAGATTATCCAACTCATTGAACCTGTGGACCATTTCCATCATCGTAGGAGTCGTTCTTGAAGAGCTTAGTTATTTTGTGATTTACAATGCGATAGAGAAGTACATAGACCACCGCATCAAAATCCTTTATAAAACAATCAGCAAAGTGAAAGGTGGTGGAGATCTAACCATCAATATGGATGAAGATGTCGTAGAACTCGCAAATCAAGATGTCATGGAGTGGGCGGATGGCCAAATAGAGGAAATCAATCTTCTACGAGAAACCGATTCCTTTCGCAAGGATTTTATCGGAAACCTCGCGCATGAACTGAAGACCCCTCTTTTCAATATTCAAGGATTTATCTTGTCACTCCTAGAGGGAGGTGTTGACGACCCCGAAATCAATCGAAAATTTCTATCTAAAGCGGAGAAAAACATCGATAGAATGACCAGCTTACTTGAAGATCTAGACAGTATTTCAAAAATAGAATCGGGAGCGATGAACATCGAACTAGAGACTGTGGATATTACCGAACTAAGTTCTGAAATTGCAGAAAACCTTGACCGGCAGGCAAAAGACGCCAACGTACAATTAAAAATTCAAGAAGAAGAAGAGAAATTCAACGTCCTCTGCGATCCAAATAAAATCGGTCAAGTCCTCTCTAATCTTCTCGTAAACTCAATAAATTACGGTGTGGAGAATGGCAAAACCGTGGTGAGGTTTTATGACATGGGAGACAATATTTTGATCGAGGTCGCCGACGACGGAATAGGGATTAAAGATGAGGATCTGCTGCGCATTTACGAAAGGTTTTATAGGGTTGACAAAAGTCGTTCAAGACATGCTGGTGGGTCAGGACTTGGACTGTCGATTGTCAAGCATATTGTGGAAGCCCACGGAGGGAACCTTCATGTCCGTTCAACGTTAGGTACAGGAACTACTTTCAGTTTTACCTTACAAAAAGCACCCATAGGAAAAACTTAACATTGTCTTAACCTAGAATTCATAAAGCTTGAGAACTTTTAAAAGACCTTGCACTCAAATTATTTAAGAAGACATGGTAGCTTTATTTACGACAATCGGATTTATCCTCGCAGGATACTCAGTAATTGCAAACGACAGTGTTCAAACACTCGGAACATGGATCGCCTCAAATAGAGAACGGTTTAAGTGGTGGCAACTTTGGATTGCAGCTTCAGGTGTGCTTATTGTGACGCTTGTCTATGGATGGTACACAGGAGATGGAGATATTTCTTTTGGTCGTCTCTCAAAGATTCCATACATAGAACCACAATGGTACCACGCCATGGCACCTCTTGCTTTGGTAGTCCTCACAAGGAAAGGAATACCTGTATCTACTTCATTTCTGGTGCTTTCAGCGTTCGCTTCCACCTTCGTCCTTGAAAAAATGCTCATTAAAAGCATGCTGGGCTATGGACTGGCTGCACTCGTGGCTTATGTTCTCTGGCTTGTTGTGGCACGTTTGGTCAATGAGAAAGAAGATATCAGTGACAAATACAAGCCCTTCTGGAGAACATTCCAGTGGTTCAGTACAGGTTTCCTTTGGTACACATGGCTTTCGCATGATGTCGCAAACATCGCTGTTTTCCTCCCTCGCCAATTAGAGTCTTGGCAACTCATCCTCATTATTGTCTTTTTCGTTGCTGGTTTGGCAAATATTTTCTACAGTAAAGGAGGTAAAATTCAGCAAATCGTTCTCGACAAACAGAGCACCAAATACGTGAGATCTGCAACCTTAATTGACCTTGCCTACGCCTTTCTTTTACTTTATTTCAAACAAATGAATGAAATCCCTATGTCAACAACATGGGTGTTTGTAGGTCTTCTTTGTGGCCGTGAACTTGCGCTAAATACTGGACTTACAAAAAAGGGCAACATTAAAATGATTTTCCCTATCGTGGCCAAGGATTTCCTGAAACTCGTTGTGGGACTGATGGTGAGCGTAGCCATCGTCTTAGGCATACACTATGGTACAGACCAAAAAGAATTAAATCAAGCTGCTTCTGACAAATTAGAATTAACCAAATCTAATAATAGTAACATCCTTGACCATAAATCAAAAGTTGCACCTCAAGATTCAATTCAATATAATTCGATAGAATCACCCGATACTATACAAGAATAACTTGAAGAAACTCGGTTTTTTAGACAGGTATCTCACGATTTGGATCTTCCTAGCGATGGCTTTGGGCGTTCTCATTGGCGCATGGATTCCTGGCGTCTCGGATGCGATCGATCTTATCGCATATAAAGGAATAAATATTCCGATTGCAACAGGTCTGATTGTGATGATGTATCCACCGCTTGCAAAGGTGGATTACCGTACCCTTCCCGTCGTTCTGAAAGACAAAAAACTACTCTCACTATCACTTATCCTCAACTGGGTAGTGGGTCCACTTTTCATGTTTTTCTTGGCCTCATATTTCTTGAGTGACAGACCTGAACTGATGACAGGTGTGGTATTGATAGGGCTGGCGAGGTGCATCGCAATGGTTCTTGTTTGGAACGATTTGGCCGACGGAGACAGCACCTATGGGGCAGCATTGGTGGCCCTTAACTCTCTTTTCCAAGTCTTCACATTCAGTTTTTATGCGTGGTTCTTTTTGACCATTTTACCAACCTGGATTGGCTTGGGAAGTATTCTGGTTGACGTCCCATTCACGATGGTCGCAACGAACGTGGGCATCTATCTCGGCATCCCCTTTTTACTTGGAATTGGAGGCCGCGCGGTTCTCATTCGTTTAAAAGGAGCATCGTGGTATACTGAATCATATCTCCCACATATCGGACCGCTCACATTAATTTCACTCCTGTTCACAATCGTTTTGATGTTCAGTCTTCAGGGCGCTCGGATTTTAGACCAAACCTCTGACGTTCTTCTCGTTTCAATACCCCTCCTGCTCTACTTCTTCGGGATGTGGTTAATCAGTTATTTTGCTGGAATTAAATTGGGAGCCGATGAACCCAGAAATCGCGCTGTTGCCTTCACTGCAGCCGGAAACAATTTTGAACTGGCTATCGCGGTAGCGATCGGCGTCTTTGGACTTCACTCCTCAGAAGCATTTGTAGGGGTCATAGGCCCATTGATTGAGGTTCCCGCCCTCCTACTACTCGTTCAGCTTTCAAAACGACTCTCAAAGCAATAAGGCCTGATTGCGTTCATTGTTGTAACATTCCTGTTCCAGCGCCATTCACAAAAGGATTTGAGGCCCGCTCTTTCCCGATAGAAGTTGGTGCTCCATGACCGGGATATACGATGTAATCGTCTTCTAAACTGAACAACTGTTCGGTGATACTTCGCGCAAGAACATCCGGATTGCCACCAGGCAGATCCGTGCGGCCAATACTCCCCTCAAAGAGAACATCACCTCCCACAACAAATTTATGGGCATGGCACACAAAAATCACATGCCCCTTGCTGTGTCCAGGGGCCAATCGAATCTCGAGTTTCATATCTCCACACGAGATCTCAGTACCTTGATTACCCAAGTCCTCTCCCCGAGTGGGAAGCTCATCCATATCTATCCCATATAGCTTGGCCGAAATAGGTGCCTGTTTCCAGGTCGTTTCATCAGTCGGGTGTAATCTGGGACCACAGCCAAATTTATCTGACACCCAAGCTGTACCCATAACATGGTCCAGATGAGCATGCGTAAGTAAGCACTGGGTGACCACGACTCCAAGTGTTTTGCAAGTCTCCTCAAAGTGGGACCTCTCTTCCAGAGAGCTCATTCCCGGATCAAAGACCGTTGCTTCGCCATTGCCGTGATCTAGTAAATACGTTTGCTCACTAAAGGCATTAAATCTGAAGGAGTGAAGATGGTTCATGAAATATAAAGGGAATGATCTATTTAGGGCGTAATTTCGGGAAGCATGAGTCCAAATCTCACATCTAAATTAACGATTCTCCTATTTGGAGCACTAATGCTTTGTAACCAGGGAGTTACAGCGCAATTTTACGATGGACTACAAGTGGAGTATGGAAAAAACAGAATACAGTACAGGGATTTTATTTGGCAATATCATACTGTGGGGCACTTTGAAATTTACTTTTATCAAGGTGGTCAAGAACTCGCTGGAGCAATTGCGGGAATCGTAGAAGAAACAGCAAAGGAATTGACCCCCTATTTTGGAAACAAATTAGAGGGGCCAATTCAAATCCTTGTGTACAATAATATTGCTGAATTCCGACAAAGTAATTTGGGGGTTTTGTCCATTGAAGAAGAAGCTATAAACATTGGCGGAACTGCAAAGATTATCGGGAATAAGCTCTTTATATATGGACGAGGGGACCGTGCTGGTTTAGAAAGAGATCTGAAGGGTGGGCTGGCAAGAATAGGGCTGCAACAAACAATTTATAGTGGCAGTTGGAAAGATGCTTTGAAAAACTCGAGCATGTTACAAATTCCTGAGTGGTTTGAAGAGGGGCTTGTCAGTCACCTTTCGTGGCAGAAATCAGCGCGCGCAAACGTGTATGCATTTGATGCAGCCAGATCTGGTGCGCTCGCGAACATTGAAAGCAGTGAAGGCGATGAAGCAGGAGAACTCGGAAGCGCAGTTTGGGATTACATTGCAAATATCTATGGTGTTCCGGCGATTGCGAATGTTTTGTATATGATACGAATAAGTCGAAGCGTAGAAGGGGGATTCAGGTTTGCGACTGGCTTGAGTTTGCCTCAACTCATGTCTGAAGCAATCGTTTATCATAAACGACAAACCCCCATTAATTACGATAAAAATCTTCCAACAAACGCAGGACGGAAAAATGTTCGTAATGCATTAAAAGACGGAGGAGAAATCCCTTTCAAGCTCAAGAAGCGATATGACTATATCTCCATAAGCCAATCCCCCGACGGCGAAAATATTGCATTCATCACTGACGAAAGAGGACAATGGAAGGTTTGGACTTGCGGCGTTGAGGAAGGGAGCAATGTTGTACGAAGAGCCAAACACGGACACAAACTTGATGTGTTAAAAAATGACTTGTTGCCAATGATTGCTTGGCATCCCGACGGAACACAGTTTACCTATAGCATCATACAAAAGGGACAACCCGTTCTTGTGACCATCCGATTGGACGATAACAAGGCCATTCAAAAAAAACTTTTTAAGATTGACGAAGTACTCTCTATGGACTACGCTCCAGATGGAAGAAGTATTGTTTTTTCTGGCATGACAAATGGAAGATCTGATCTCTACATCTACCGAATTATTGGAAATTTACAAGAACCCCTTTGGAAAGACCGGTTTGATGATTTAAATCCAAGATATACTTCGGACGGAAAATCAATTATTTTTTCTTCAAACAGACCTGATGAAACCCTTCGTGATGACAGAGAGAATATTCCATTTGCTGCTCCCTTGGATTTATTTCTATGCCATTTAGAGGGTGATGAACCGCGATTAGAAAGACTCATCAACACACCCAACATTGATGAACGATTCCCTATACCGCTTCCAAATGACGAATTTATCTACCTATCTGAGTATCGTGGAGGACGTCAAGAATACAGCTGGGGATGGGCCGACAGCACCATTCTGAGCATAGATACCGTCATCAAATACAGGTATTTTTTTGATACCCGAGTCCTCAATGATCTCGACGTTCCCATTTTAAGCATGCATTGTGATACTGCAAATGGGATGTGTTATGGTGTGACCGAAATCCTTCAACACTCATATAGAACCAAACTCGGGAAGATGCCCAAAACCGAGCAAAGGTCTGCCGAAAAATTCCAATCCATAAAAGATTTCGAAGACGAAAGTGGATTGCAAGATTTCGAAGCTCCCGATTGGTCAATGACGTTTGAAGATACCGAAGCAGACATCAGAGCGTACCAATTTGAATTCGAGAAACGGATAGAAAAAACGAAAAGAAAAAGTATTGATCAAAACCCTGTAAATACGATTGCAAGATCATCTACAACGCTCAAACCAAAAAACTACAGATTAAATTATGCACTGCAGAAACTGCAGAGCCAAGTGAGCAATGCCTTTCGCTCTCAGTTCTACAGAACATACGACGGGTCCGTCTCTTCCTTGCCGGGATTAGGAAATGCCTCAGAGATTCGAATTTGCGATTTGTTTGAAGACAAGCATATTATTGGTGGATACAACATCTCTACAAATCTGAATAACAGCATGATCGGTGTCGCTTATTATAACCTAGAAGGCAGAGTAGATAAAATGTTCTCCATTCAGCGACAAGGCACCACGTCATTGGAACCCAATAGTTTTAATCTTGTGGAAAGCCAATCACATTTCGCACGATATCGCTTTTCATACCCATTAGATGAGGTCAGAAGCGTGCGGGCAGGTATCGGTCTTCGACTTGACAGAGCGGTGACGCAAGGAACTGAAATGTTCAGTTTAACAGCCCCAAATCGATGGACAGAACAAGTCGGTCTATCTGTAGCGTGGGTTCACGATGACACAAGAATACCTACGCTGAATATTCGAGAAGGATTACGCGCAAAAGTGTGGGCTGAGTTATACTTAGATGGATTCGATAGCAGCTTTGGAACCGTCGGATTTGATGTGCGGAGATATTTCAAAATATATGCAAACGCAATATTTGCAATTAGGGCCGCCGGCAATTGGTCGATCGGTGAAAAGAAATTACTTCACCTTTTAGGTGGTACAGACAACAGACTCCTGACGGCCAGTAACAATAACGCATCTCCAATTGACCAAAATCAAGCGTATACATACCAAACCAACATAACGCCTCTCAGAGGATTTGCAAACAACGCACGAAACGGAACGAACGCTGCGATCATCAATGCAGAAATACGCATCCCTATTTGGAGCACCGTTTTTTCTGAACCTGCCAAGTCGGACTTACTGAGACATCTTCAGCTGATCTTTTTCTCGGACATCGGTTCTGCTTGGATCGGAGCGCATCCATATTCCGAAGAAAACACATTCAATACGACCACATTTGAAAACAATCCGATTACGGTAACAATCGATAACAATAGGGAACCGATCGTATATGACTTTGGGTTTGGAGTAAGGTCGCGTGTCCTTGGATACTGGCTTAGCGCGGATTGGGGATGGGGCGTTGACAATGGTATGATGATGCCCAAACGATTCACCTTAAGTCTAAATTTTGATTTCTAAATGCGTCTTTAATAAATTAGCCACCCATGGAACTCTCCACTTTATTTATTCTACTTACAATCGGCGTTTTAGCGGGCATTGCAAGCGGATTTGTGGGGATAGGTGGCGGGTTAATTATTGTGCCTGCTTTGATATACTTTTTGGGTTTAGACCAACACACTGCACAGGGAACCTCACTGGCCCTCATGCTACCCCCTATAGGGATAATGGCTGCCATGCAATACCACAGTGAACAACACGTTGAATGGACGTATTCAGTGATCATTGCTGTGACATTTATATTGGGTGCATGGCTCGGCAGTAAATGGTCGTTAAAACTCCCTACATCTGTGGTTAGATTGGTTTTTTCCGCAATTCTTTTTTACGCTTCGATAGGCATGGCTGTGAAGGCTTTTCGTGATATTTTCCCAGGAAATGGAACTTAAAAACATACGTTTGGCTGATCTTTTTAAATCCGCTGCTGAAAACCTAGCCCCTCAACTTTCTATTTGGAGAAGGCATCTTCATTCTCATCCTGAACTCTCATATGAGGAATATGAAACGATGAAATATGTCTCTGGAGAATTAGATAAAATGGGGGTAAGCCACACTTCGGGTGTCGCAAATACTGGTATCGTTGCTACAATTGAAAGCAATGACCCCACATCTCGGTTAATGGCATTGCGTGCAGATCTAGACGCTCTACCTATTCAAGAACTTAACGATGTTCCTTATGCTTCTTGTAACCCCGGAGTGATGCATGCGTGCGGACACGATGTACATACGACTTCACTTCTAGGTGCTGCTCACATACTCTCCACAACCAAAGATCAATGGAAGGGCACGGTGCGATTGATCTTCCAACCTGGAGAAGAACAGCTTCCCGGCGGAGCCTCTCTTATGGTGGCAGAAGGCGTCCTTAAAAACCCTACACCATCTCACATCCTTGGATCACATGTATTCCCTGAACTCCCTGCCGGTCATGTAGGGATGCGTCCAGGAACGTATATGGCATCCGCAGATGAAATTCATCTTACCATTGTAGGGAAAGGGGGCCATGCGGCACTCCCCGAGAATCAGTCAAATCCACTCATTGTGGCATCAGAAATAATTTTGGCACTGGAAAAGTTAATACATGAACGGCCAGACCCCAGCATCAAGACAGTGCTTGCATTTGGGTTTATTGAAGGGTTGGGTGCGACAAATGTCATCCCAAATCAAGTTCATCTTAAAGGGACCTTCAGATCACTTAACGAAACGTGGAGATACGAAGTTCACAAGAAAATGAAATCCATTGTGGAAGAGATCTGCAAGAAAAGAGGTGCTTCAGCTGACCTAAAAATACCTGTTGGATATCCGAGTGTTTATAATGATCCTGATTTAACCGCAAGGATGAAATCAAGTGCCATTGCATTCTTGGGGAAGGAAAAAGTGCATGATCTTCCTGTACGAATGACCGCGGAGGATTTTAGCTTTTACGCGAGAGAAATTCCTGGTTGTTTCTATAGAATTGGAACGTCTAGCCCCACTTCTGATTTGGGACATCGTGGACTACACACACCTCATTTCGATGTCGATGAAGACGCTTTAAAACTTGGCGCTGGACTTATGGCTTATGCCGCAGCAACGACTTAAGTAAGATTAATTCGCGACGTCACTTAGAAACTTGACCCGCATCAATCTAAGTTCATCTTCAGAGTAGGTTCCCTCAAATTCAACCAATGCTGAGTCAATCCCTTCGTCTTCTGTTTCACTATAAAACTCAAACAGTTCCTCCACGCAATCTTCATCCATAGATTCTTGAATAAGGTGGTCGATATTAACTTTGGTTCCAGCAGCGACGATTTGTTCTATTTCACCAAATACTTCTTGTCGCGTTAAATTCGTACGAGCCGCCATGTCATCAAGATTCATCTTTCTGTCAATTTGTTGAATAATTGACACCTTGTTGGAAGATTTCTTGGACGAAGTCCTCACCAGCAAATCTTCTGCTCGCTCTATGTCATTCTCCATGACATATTTAGAAATAAGTTCTAGAAACCGAAGACCAAACTTTGTTGCCTTACCTGCGCCCACTCCGGTAATCCGTAACAATTCATCTTCCTTGATTGGATAGTGAATTGCCATTTCGTCCAGTGATACATCTTGAAAAATAACGTAAGGAGGTAAACTCTTTTCATCAGCGATGTCCTTCCTCAAGGTAACGAGCATCTTTCTAAGTGTCGCATCTGCAACCCCTCCCTGTCCTCGTCGGGTTTGCACCATTGTGTCTCCAGTATCCACATCTCTGTAATCTCTTTCTTCTGAGAGCATCACTGGTTTCGGATTCATAAGAAAGTCCTGGCCTTTTTCCGTAATCTTTAAAATTCCGTATTTCTCAATTTCTTTCTTCAAGAATCCAAGAACAATCGCCTGACGTATGATGCCTTTCCAATATCTATCTGACTTCTCTTTTCCTCGCTCCCAAAATGAGCTTTTATCACCTTCATAATCATCTACCTCTCTGTTGTGCTCACCGATAAGAATCGCTGAAATAAACTGCATTTTATGAGCCTCTTTATGCTCAAGCGTAGCACTAATGACCATATGAATTTCTTCCTGACCATCGTATTGAGGCTTTGGATATCTCATATTGTCGCAATTTTTTGCGCCGGGTCCATTTACTTCATCAAATTCTTCACCGAAATAGTGAAGTAAGAATTTTCGGCGAGACACAGACGTTTCAGCATAGGCCATGACTTCTTGTAAAAGTTGAGAGCCAATCTCCTGTTCAGCAATAGGTTTGCCTTGTAAAAACTTCTCAAGCTTTTCGATATCCTTGTGGCTATAGAAAGCGATACAATGCCCTTCTCCTCCGTCACGACCCGCACGACCTGTTTCTTGATAATAGCTTTCTAAACTTTTAGGGATGTCATAGTGTATGACTGATCTCACGTCTGGTTTATCTATGCCCATTCCGAATGCGATCGTCGCAACAATAATATCCACATCTTGCATAAGAAACTGATCCTGTATTCGGCTTCTCGTTTTAGAATCCTTTCCAGCGTGATAAGGCAACGCCTTAATCCCATTGACGGATAGCGTTTCAGCAATTTGTTCCACTTTCTTTCTGCTCAAACAGTAAACGATACCGCTTTTTCCTTTGTTGTTAAGGCTGTATTGAACAATCTGCTTGAGAGCATCTTTTTTAGGTCGAACTTCATAATAAAGGTTGTCCCTGTTAAAGGATGACTTGATTAAAGTTGCATTGACCATTTGAAGGTTCTTCTGAATATCTTGTTGAACCTTGGGTGTCGCAGTTGCTGTGAGCGCGATGATAGGCACATCTGCAATTTGTTTGATGATGGGGCGGATCCGTCTGTACTCAGGACGAAAGTCGTGCCCCCATTCAGAAATACAGTGCGCCTCATCTACAGCAACGAAACTGATCTTTACAGATTTCAAAAACTCTATGTTGCTTTCTTTGGTGAGGGTTTCTGGGGCAACATAAAGCAACTTTGTTTTTCCTGAGACTACGTCTGCCCTCACTTGCTCCGCTTCAGACTTATTTAAAGATGAATTTAGAAAATGAGTGATTGCTGGGTCGGCGTGATTGCCTCGCATGGCATCCACTTGATTTTTCATCAGCGCAATCAATGGTGACACGACAATCGCGACACCCTCTAGCATTAGGGCAGGTAGCTGGTAACACATGGACTTCCCTCCACCTGTAGGCATAATGACAAAGGTGTCTTTCCCATTGAGTACACTCTGGATTGCAGTTTCTTGCTCACCCTTGAATTCATTAAATCCAAAATATGTTTGTAAAGCGCTTAGTGGCGATTCATCAATCAGGCTCATCGATGTTTAAATTTGCTCATTATAAAGATAAGAAGTTTAACCTATTTTGCAACCATAAATTTATATATGGGCCATAAAAATTTAAATCCACCCTCTTCATCTGAGTCAATTCTACAACGAGGCACCCAAACACTTCGTCTAGAAGCTGAAGCAATCAATCGACTTGCAGACCAACTAGGCACTCCTTTTGTTGATGTCATCAATCTCATCATGAAGACCTCTGGAAGGGTCGTTTTAACAGGTGTAGGCAAAAGTGCAGATGTGGGGAGAAAAATTGTTGCTACGCTTAATTCGACGGGTTCACCTGCCCTTTTTGTCCATGCAGGAGATGCAGTCCATGGTGACTTAGGGGGGATTCAGGAGGGAGATGTCGTCATATGTCTCTCTAAAAGTGGAAGGAGTGCAGAAATGATCGCTTTGGCGCCTTTGTTAAAAGAACACGGTCATACAATTGTGGGCGTCACAGGAGTTGCTGATTCACCACTCGCTCAACAATCTGACATCGTCTTACTCGCTGGGGGTGATGCCGAAGCTTGCCCATATAACCTTGCCCCTACTACGAGCACAGCTGTACAGATGGCGTTGGGGGATGCCTTGGCGATGTGCCTTATGGAAGCCAAGGGGTTTGGGGCGGAAGATTTTGCGAGATTTCATCCTGGAGGTGCACTCGGAAGACGGCTTACAGTGAGGCTTAACGATCTTATTGATCCCGAGAGAAGACCCTCAGTCACCTTTGATTCTCAGATACAAGATGTCCTTCTCTCCATGACAGCCGGCAGATATGGAGCGACTGCGATTGTGGGTTCGGAATCAAACATTGTTGGAATCATCACCGATGGAGACTTAAGAAGAGCTCTCGTAGTAGGCAATGCCATCAATTCAAAAGCTGAGGAGATCATGACGCCGAAACCATTTGCGATGTTAGGAACCGAACTCGCTGCACATGCTGCAAAAATGATAGAGGACAAAGGAATATCACAGGTCATCGTTACAAATGAAAATGGAGGGTACACAGGAATGGTTCATTTGCACGATCTTGTTAGAGAAGGCATCACACAGGTAACAACGACATGAGCCCTCTTGATCAAGAACTACCCAACGAGAAAGAAATGGGCTTTCTCGATCATCTAGAAGAAGTCAGAAAAAGATTGTTTTATTCCGCAATGGCGATTGTCGCAGGAGCTACATTTTTATTCATTCAAAAAGACTGGTTATTTAACACTGTTCTTTTTGGGCCTAGAAATGAGAACTTTTTCAGCTTTAGGGCTTGGTGTAAACTTTCGGAACTCATCGGAGCAGGGGACAAACTATGCGTCAAAGACATCTCTTACGAACTCATCAATACAACCATGATGGGCAACTTCACGGCCCACATGATCGTCTCGCTCATCGGAGGAGCAATCCTTGCGTTCCCCTTTTTAACAATACAATTGTGGGCCTTTGTCAAGCCCGCACTTAAAGCGCCAGAAAAAAAGGCGGCAAGAGGCGCTGCAGCAGCATCGTCAACACTGTTTTTCATGGGTGTGGCATTTGGCTATTGGGGAATCGTTCCGCTTTCACTTCAATTCCTAGGTCATTATGAACTCGGAGATTCAATTGCGGGAACAGTTGTAGCCCATAGAATAGGCGTAATGTCATATGTGAAGACAGTGGCGACCATTTCGTTCTCTTCAGGTCTGATTTTCCAATTGCCCGTATTGATATTCTTTCTCGCTCGAGCAGGAATTGTGACACCGAAAGGTCTTAAAAAGTATCGCAGACATGCACTTGTGGGGATTCTTGTCCTGTCTGCAATTATCACTCCACCAGATGTTACAAGCCAAGTCATGGTCTCTATGCCGGTTCTTGCGCTCTACGAGTTAGGAATCATTATTGCCAGAAGAGAAGAGAAAAGAAGAAAAAAGAAACACAATCACATTTGAAGTATCTTTTCCTAAGTCTCAGTCTTATTGTCTGTCAATTAAGTCTTTGGAGTCAAACCACCTTGGTATCAGGCCATGTTTTTGATGGGGAAACTGGACAAGCGCTGCCATATGTAAATGTGAGCTTTGCAGGCACATCTATCGGCACGATGACGAATATAAAGGGGCGATATGAGCTCGCAAGTGAACACAAAGTAAGTCGAATCGTTGTCTCTTTCATGGGGTATGCCTCTCAGAGCATTTCTATTCAAAAACAAGTCAAACAAAAGATTGATGTCGCCCTTGAGCCTAGGAGTATCACACTTGATGCCGCAGAGGTCAGACCCGACAAAAAGAAACAAAATCCAGCAAAACCGCTTATGCAAAGAGTCGCAGATGCAAAGCAAGTAAACGACCCTGCCAACATTTCTGCAGTAAGTTATAACTACCACGAAAGACTTCAAATTGACCTTAATGACATTCCTGAAAAGTTGCCTGCACGAAAGTTCTGGGGCGTTTTCGGGTGGGTATGGGACAATCTAGATTCCAGCGATGTAAGAATCGCGCTTCCAACATTTTTATCAGAATCAATCGGGACAAAAAGATCTCAAAAAAAGCCGCGGAGATCAGAACAAAACGTCGAAGCTGCAAGGGCAACTTGGCTTTCCGACGGAGAAAGCTCGACAAGTGTAAGTGCTGAATTCATCAATATCAACCTCTACGAGAACCAGCTTTTACTTCTTAACAAAGCCTTCACCAGCCCCTTACACGACAGGGGAAATCTCCACTACAGATACTACATTCTTGATACGCTAGAGATGCACGGAAGACCTTCATTTCACATGGCATTTGTCCCAAGAAGAAGAGGGGAACTGACTTTTGAGGGTGAATTGTGGATTGATACTTTATCTCTTGCATTGAGCAAGGTAGAGGCCAAAATCAGTGAGGGTGCGAATCTTAATTTCGTTCGGGCGTTAAGATGGAGGCAAGAGTACACGCGCATTGATGGAAATTGGATCATCATCAAGCAAGAAGATATTATTGACCTCTCCATGACCGGTTCGAGTATGGGGATGTATGTCAGGGGAACGCGAATTAATACAGATTTCAAATTTTCAGAGCAGTGGCCTGACTCAGTTTGGTCTTCAAGAAGGGATTTAAGTTTTGACAAAGGGAGCAATGACATGCTGGAAAAGGAATGGGTCTTGAAAAGACCAGAACCCTTGTTGGAAAAAGAATCCAACATTTACTGGATGGCCGATTCTGTTCAATCTATGACACAGTATAAATTGATCAAGGGGCTTTTATATGGCCTAGGGTCTGGAAATGTGAAGTTGGGGAAGATCGAACTTGGCCCATGGTATTATGCATACTCCAACAACCCCACTGAAGGCAATAGATTTAGACTGGGAGTAGAAACCAGCAATGATTTCAGTAGAACATTTCTACCAAAGGCCTTCCTGGCTTATGGATCAAAGGATGAAATCTTTAAGTACGGTGGAGAACTTACTTGGCTGCAACGTAAAATACCTCGTATCGAATGGTATGCATCACATTCAAAAGATCTTGAACAATTTGGTATGTTAGGCTTTTTTAATCAAGGCAATGTGTTTATCTCCGCACTTTCAGTTGAGGGTGGCGCAGTGAATTTAACGGAAGTGGTGAAAACTGAGGCGAGCTTTCTCGCTGAGTTTGGATCGGGTTGGTCAACGTTTGTTGAACTCCGACACCGAGACATTACCGCGAGAGGTGAACTTGAATTCCCCTTGCCCGAAAATCAGGAGGGAAATAAAGTGTTAATTACTGCCGAAAGTACTTTTCAGTTGAGATATGCCCATTCTGAGAAATTTGTCAGCGGTGCATTTAACCGTGTTTCTCTGGGGTCACGATTTCCGATCATCACAGCTTCGACGACACAGGCCTGGAAAAATATTGCCGGAAGCCAGTATAGATATGGAAGGTACACCTTGGAACTTGAGGGGAAACTCAGGTTTGGTCCACTGGGAAGAGTGAGATGGAATACAAACACCGGCATTTACTCAGGAACAGCACCATTTGCGCTGATGGAACTTCAACCTGCGAACGAGACCGCACTTTCGATACAACCTTCATTCAATTTATTGCGCTATTTCGAGTACGTCACTGACAAATGGGTGCGCGCAAGTGTAGAGTGGCATGGAGAAGGCGCTATTTTAAATCACATCCCTCTGATCCGAAGGGCCAAATTTAGAGAAGTCATCGGAATGAAGGGAGTCTTGGGAGCTTGGGACACAAAACACGAAGCACTCGTATCTCTCCCTGATGGTACAACAGGTCTGAATGGCATCTATGCAGAAGGTGTCATCGGTATCGAAAATATTTTTCAATTATTCCGTATCGATTACCACAGACGACTTACGGGGTCTACAGAAGGGATGAGAGATAATTGGGGAATCCGATTGGGTTTTTCTGTTGAACTTTAATATGCGTTATCTGAAATAATAATCGTTGTAATTTTACACCATGGGATTAACGAATGATCTAAACGACGCTTTACATTCTGAAGGACTTGTCAAAAGCTACGGAGGACGAAAGGTTGTGAATGATGTCAGTTTTTACATTAAACCTGGAGAGGTCGTAGGGTTACTGGGTCCAAATGGTGCAGGCAAAACCACAAGCTTCTATGCAATCGTAGGGTTGGTTCGACCAGATGAAGGACGGGTCTTCATCGGAAAAGAAGAAATCACAAGGACGCCGATGCACGAAAGAGCAAAGAAGGGCATTGGATATCTCCCTCAAGAAGCGTCTGTTTTCAGAGCTTTGTCAGTCGAGGATAACTTAAAAGCCATATTAGAATTACAAGCCCTTTCCCAAGAAGCGCAAGCCGTTAAATTAGAAGAGGTGATCGAAGAGTTTGGGCTGAATAAGGTGAGGAAAAGTATGGGCAACGTTTTGTCTGGTGGAGAGAGACGAAGAACTGAGATTGCCCGAGCATTGTGTTGCTCTCCTACATTCATCCTTTTGGATGAGCCATTTGCAGGTGTCGACCCCATCGCGGTTGAGGATATTCAACGTATCGTGATTCAGTTAAGTCAAAAAGGAATCGGCATCTTAATTACAGATCACAACGTGCAAGAAACACTTCACATCACTGACAGGGCATATTTGCTTTTTGAAGGCCAAATCCTAAAAGAAGGTACCGCCGCGTCACTTGCTTCGGACGCGCAGGTAAGACGCCTTTACCTTGGTGAAAATTTCGAATTAAGACCCAGCAGGTAATCTCGCAGACAAGATTTTTGACATGTATTTTCCAAAGATGTCAAACTCTAGATTTACGGTATCTCTCGGCACCAATGTGTGCATGTTCGTTTCATTCCATGTATAAGGTATGAGCGCAACAGAAAATGAATTTTGTGCGCTTTCAACAACGGTCAATGAGATCCCATTAATGGTCACAGATCCTTTGGGAACGGTAATCCAAGCGGGGTTTTCAAGCGTTGAAGCGTGTTCAAATGTAAGAACGTAAGAACCATCTCTCGACTCAGAACCAACAAGAACACCTGTCGTATCAATATGACCTTGAACCATGTGACCGTCGAGGCGGTCACCGAGACGAACACATCGCTCGAGATTGACTTGATCCCCAAGCTTCCAGCTGCCGAGTCGGGTCCGAATGAGTGTTTCTTCAATCGCGGTCACTGTATACCGTTCGGCATCGCACTTGACGACAGTGAGACAGGTTCCGTCATGGGAAACACTTTGGTCTATTTTAAGTTCAGACGAAAAGGGACAACGAAGTGTGAAGTGGACATTTGAACCCTCTTTCTCAATACCCTCGATGACTCCTAAGGATTCAATAATTCCTGTAAACATCCTTTCGTGATTTTTCCGTTTCGTGTTATTCAACAATAAGACCTTTTCCACCAACCAAATGCAAGGTACCTGATATTTTCTCAGGAACGATGCCTTCCAAACGTCTGGTATAAACAACAGCTGTATAGTAATAGACACCATCAGGCATACGTTCACCCGTCTCGAAGTGAGTACCATCCCAATTGACATTGGGATCGAGCGTATAAAACACGGGGACACCCCATCTGTTATTTATTACAAAATCTACGCTATCAACAAACTTCCAAGGGAATGACTGAAAGACATCGTTCATGTTGTCCTGATTTGGAGAGAACACATTCGGTAGAAAGTAAAAAGGACAGTTGTCGACACATTGAATGTTTGAGAACGCACTCTCGTTTCGTCGATATTCACCATCAGGTCCTATGTTTAAACTATCCAATGCTGTCACAGCAAAACATCCCGCAATACTGCCCTCCTCCCCTTCTTCATTAAATATAAAAGAAGTGTCCAATGCGACCACGCCATCATTGTCAAAAACGGCATAGGGCTTGAGTGAATCGTCTTCGAAAGGAGCCCAGTACAAAATATACCCCATTACATCATCTGCACATCCATCAGTCTCATGCCATGAGATAACGTCAATCTCTTGAGGGCAATCTGGATCTACTTGTAAAACAGGCGGACAGGGAGGTGTGAAATCGTAGGGGGTGGCACAAACGATTTGGGCTGCATTACGCAGAGGTGTTTCGATATCTGAAGCATCATAATTTCCCTCAGAAATAACTCTATAACAATACTCTAACCCATTAACTAAGTCCGAATCTTCATATAAAAATGACTGATAAATGGGGAAAGCCTGCCCGCCTCCTGGCGCCACAACACCGGATATATCAACGCCCACCTCAACCGTGTCGAGAGGGGAGAAATTCAGTTCTAAAGGGCCTTTGCGTTCCAAATAGAATACTGTATTCGACCACGGCACGGTCGCCTTAAGTTGCAGTTCAATTCTATTGTCGTTCGGGGTGGGCGTCAAGAATGGGGTTTGGGCTGGGATACTCACACCAATCATTTGGTCTCCAGCAATGGTTCCTGACCACGCCTCCACCTTATACGTGCTCACTTCAGTTTCTGTATCTACTTCAACGTGAATAAACGTCGTATCTAAAGCGAATATATCTAAGGGGGAAGATACCGAAGGACCAATTGTTGAGACTTCAACAGCTTCTTCTGCCCCATGCAAATGAAACACTTTATAAAAATACGGCCCTGGAAAAGCCATGGTGTCCATTTCTGTAGGAGGTGACCAACCCACGTTCACGACTCCTTCAACAGCATCTGTCACCACAACGTCAGCATGCGTCATCACAGGCACATCTTTTACGATGGTTGCACATACATCGTCACTTGCAAGTGATTCAGAACCATCCTGAAATCTCATCACGATTCGATAACAGTAGGTCGCTCCGAAACTCAACATGTCTTCATCCACATAGCCTGTTTCGTCCAGATCTGGCAAACTGGCAACACGTTCATACCCCAATTCCTCAGGAACACCTGTTTCGCAGACAGTCGGACTCCACGCATCAGGATCAAGTTTCCTATAGATGTCGTGATACCCTGCATCCAATTGCCAACTTTCTAGATTCTCACTACATTCTCCACCAGTCCATCCAAGAAGGACTGTATTCCCTACTGTTTCAGCAATGACATTTTCTACTGGCGGAGCCACAACTCTAACATAGGCTGTAGAAATATCTGTCAAAGGAACTGCAGTGCCTTGATCGGTGGCTTTAAAAATGATTTGGTAAGGCGCAAGTCGAACTTCAGCACAGCTTGGCGCCCAGGCAAATTCACCTATGCCTCCTCCCAAATTCGTAAACACTGCTGGGTGGTTCACTTCACTGATAGGCCCACCGACGGCATTTAAAGTAAGGTTGTTCCCATCGGGGTCAGTAGCGTTAATAAACCAAGTCAAAAAAGATCCTGCGACGATACATGTATCCGTCTGTTCTGAAATCTCTGGTGGTTGATTTGCACAAACTTGTACATCAATCTGCATGTCTCTCACGACTTCGCCCACTTTGCGTAACGATCCTGCAACTTCTCTCCATTCCTCTACGCGAATTGCAATATTGTATTCACCCACGAGTTGAGGACTGTTCCAAGTCACATCACCTGTAAGCGCGTCAATCGCAAACACGTCATCAGTGTTACTGACTTCATCAGGATAGATGTAAGTAGGTATGGGTTCACCATTAAAACCTCTACATGGCACCAAACTGAATTTAAGTAAGTCACCATCTTCATCAAAAGCTGCTGGGTTGTGAACCCAATCTCGATTTAGGCAAGCATTTTCTGTCGCTGGATTTAAAAGTTGTACGCTGTTGTTGTGTCCAGCTTCAGGATCAATAATAAGAAGTGACCGAATGGAAAATGGAGTATCAACTGACCCAATCATATTGAGAACACCCTCATTTCTGTTAGGGTCTTCCACCTTAAGCTCAAATAAGCCTGGCCCTCCGTATGTATGCGTACCTTTATAAGTATTCACTTGAATATCTCCTACGAGGATATTGATGGACTGTCTATTAAGTGAATCATATGCCAAACCATTTTCATCTCCCCACCTCAAATACAAAACAGGCCTGTCAGCAAAAGCAGATGCCTTGGTATAGGTGGTGACTAATACCTCATACGTTAACCCTTCAAGATGACTGTAGGTTATTTCGCCAGCTCTGTTGTGCGTAGCATTCGCAGTCAAGGCGAAAAACATGACGCCAACTGAAAGAAAAAACGTCTTTAGTAGGTGGATAAACATAGACGACTAAGTTACATCACGACTGTGGCACGAACGCGAGGTTTTGATGGCTACCTTTGAGATTCATAAAACAACAACTTATGCGAATAGGACTTACTTCAGGCGACCCAAATGGAATAGGTGTTGAAACCATTTTAAACGTTTTTGCGGACGATAGAATGTTGATCGGACTTACGCCAGTTTTATACGCTTCTCCAGTTCTTATTGCCAAAAATCTTGAGGCTATAGGCTTAAAAGATCTAAACTGGAGTGAAGTAGATTCAGCTGAAAACGCGAAACAAGGACAGCTTAACATACTCAATATCTCTGTTGATGACTTCAATCACCGACCTGGGGCATTAACTGCTGAGGCTGGACACTATGCTTATAAATCACTTGAGTGCGCTGTTGAAGACCTTGCAGCTAGCAAGGTCGATGTGCTTGTGACAGCGCCGATTAACAAAGAGGCCATAACGCAATCTGGATTTAAATTTCCAGGTCACACTGAGTATTTGGCCCACATCGCAAACGCGGAGGATGTATTAATGTTTCTCGTCGCAGAAAACCTTCGCATAGGAATTGTAACAGGGCATATCGCACTCAAGGATGTTGCGTCCAATCTCACTGAAAAAAGCATCAAAAGCAAACTAAATCTGATGCACGAATCCCTCGCGCGAGATTTCGGATGTGTGACGCCGAGAATAGCGGTTTTAGGACTCAATCCACATGCTGGAGACAACGGACTGATGGGAAATGAAGAACAAAACATGATCTCACCTGTCATTAAAGAAGCAAAGACTTCTGGCATGAACGTTTTCGGACCTTTTGCAGCAGATGGGTTTTTCGGCTCTGGCGCACACAAAGATTTTGATGGCGTTCTTGCGATGTATCACGACCAAGGACTGGCGCCTTTCAAAGCGATGAGTTTTGGCAGAGGCGTGAACTTTACGGCAGGGTTACCCATTGTCAGAACCAGCCCAGATCATGGAACAGGCTTTGATATTGCAGGCAAAGGCACAGCATCTTCAGACTCGATGCGCACAGCAATATTTCTTGCGCAGGATATTCATAAAAGCAGAGTTGAGCACAAACAATTAACGTCAAATCCACTAGAAATTGCACCCCCTAAACGCGATTATCGCGACTCTCGACGTTAATTACAGAAAATTATTGGGAAGCAGCGATCTATACACTATCTTTGCCGTCCCGAAATTTGGACGGAATGAATCCCTTGGCATACTATAAAATCCCATTTATGGGTCTTAAGCCTGGTAATCACGAATTCCGAATGGACGTGGACCCTGAGTTCTTTGCTTGCTTCCCTGAATCAGAAATCCAGAGTGCCCAAGGCGCTGTGGATATCGTGCTAGAGTATTCGGTCACTACAATGACCTTACGCCTTGCACTAGATCTCACATGGAAGGTGCCTTGTGGACGTTGTCTAGAGGAACTTTCCTATCCGCTTCAACACGAAGAGCAAATTGCAATTCGATATGGAGATGAAACTGAGTATTCTGACACGTTGTGGATTCTAGGTAAAAATGAGTTTGAATTAGATCTAAGCCAAACCATTTACGAGATGGCTCATGTCTCTCGACCTACGAACCGAGTTCATGAAAATGAATCCGATTGCGATCCAAATATGCTCGGTTTCACGATGAATGATTCAGAAGTAGAAAGTAAAAAACAAACGGACCCTCGTTGGGACGCATTGAAGAAATTGTAATAACACCGAAATGGCACATCCAAAAAACCGGCAGAGTAGTACGCGTACACGTAAACGTCGTACGCACTACAAGGCAACAGCACCTAACGTAAGCACCTGCCCTACAACTGGTCAACCACATATGTTCCATCGTGCCCACTGGCACGAAGGAAAGCTATACTATAAAGGTAAAGTTGTGATGGAACGCGAAGAAGCGTAAACTTTATTGGGGGTAGTGCGTATTTATTCTCTTGTAAATTGAAGGGGGCTTCTGCCCCCTTTTTCTATTTCTTAGCGTTTTATTCACTCATGGTTATCCACCAATCGACGTTAAGACTCCTGATAAATTTATTAAAGAGTACGAAATAGCCGTATACCTTTGGACAACAATAATAATTTCATGCGAGCAGCAATTACATCTGTAGCGGGATACGTCCCTGAGGATACTCTTACAAATGAAGACCTCTCAAAAATGGTCGATACAAACGACGAGTGGATAAAATCTCGTACGGGTATATCAAAACGTCACATCCTTAAGGACCCTACAAAAGCATCCTCATTTATGGGGGCTGAAGCCGTGAAGGAACTTTGTAAAAAACGAGGCATTGACCCGACTGAAATCGATGTCATTATCACGGCAACCGTAACGCCTGACATGCTTTTTCCTTCAACAGCAAATTTAATCGCTCAAAAAGTGGGTGCGACAAAAGCATGGGGATTCGATTTAAGTGCCGCTTGCTCAGGGTTCCTATTTGCCCTCACTACAGGCACTCAATTTATTGAAAATGGGACTTACAAGAAAGTCGTCATTGTGGGAGCAGATAAAATGAGCTCTATCGTGGACTATACAGATCGCACCACTTGTGTTCTTTTTGGGGACGGTGCTGGAGCCGTCTTATTAGAACCAAGTGAAGATGATAATGGAATTATTGACCACATTCATTACTGTGATGGAGAAGGAGCCGAGTCTCTTCGTCAGGCAGGTGGTGGGTCATTGAATCCAGCATCACATGAAACCGTGGACAAGAAAATGCATTTCTTATACCAAGATGGAAAACCCGTGTTCAAAGCAGCAGTGACAGGAATGGCTGATGTGAGTTATGAGATTATGGAGCGAAACGGACTGACTGGAGATGACGTTGCTTGGCTTGTGCCTCACCAAGCAAATCTTCGGATTATAGATGCCACTCAAAGGCGAATGGGAGTGGATAAAGAGAAAGTAATGATCAACATCCAGGACTACGGAAACACAACAGCAGCAACAATCCCATTGTGCATTAGAGATTGGGAGTCCCAACTAAAAAAAGGGGACAATCTTATTTTGGCGGCATTTGGAGGTGGCTTCACTTGGGGATCTATTTATTTGAAATGGGCATACGACGCTAAATCTTAACTTCCAGGTATTACCTTTCGGACCTGAAAATCATGATATCATGAAATTAAATGAAATTCAAGACCTCATCAAGTTCATCGCAAAAACCGGTGTAACTGAGGTTGAAATAGAACAAAAGGACTTTAAAATAAACATAAAGTCTGAGATGCCTAAAGGGCGAAGAAGAGCAAGTGAAGACATTGCCGTGAAGACCATTCATGTCCCTCAGGAACCAACGGAACAAATACCAGTAACTGTAGTGGCACCACCTTCTCCTACTGTCGTCACAAAAGAACCTGTTGAAGCAACAGCGTCAAATGCCACAGTAGAAGACACATCCCACCTCATTGAAGTCAAGTCACCCATGATTGGTACCTTTTATCGCCGACCAAGCCCAGACAAGGATCCTTTCAAAGATGTGGGAGACAGAATTAAAGATGGCGATGTGGTGTGCGTCATCGAAGCGATGAAGCTGTTCAACGAAATCGAGTCTGAGGTCACAGGTAAAATCGTCAAATTCCTTGTAGAAGATAACAATCCTGTGGAATACGACCAGCCTTTATTCATCGTCGACCCTACTTGATTTAACCCTTAAACTCAAAGTCATGTTTAAGAAAATCCTCATTGCAAATAGAGGCGAAATCGCATTACGCGTGATTCGCACATGTAGAGAAATGGGCATCGCTACCGTAGCAGTCTACTCTACTGCTGACAAAGACAGCCTGCCGGTAAGGTTCGCTGATGAAGCTGTTTGTATCGGCCCTCCCAAAAGTTCCGAGAGTTACCTGAATATCCCCAACATCATTGCTGCCGCAGAAATCACCAATGCAGATGCCATCCATCCTGGGTATGGATTTCTATCTGAAAATTCCGCTTTCTCTAGAATTTGTAGAGAAAATGATATCAAATTTATAGGTGCTAGCCCTGAGATGATTGATTCTATGGGAGATAAGGCCGCTGCAAAGAACACGATGAAAAATGCAGGCGTGCCAACCATTCCTGGCTCTGAAGGCATTCTTCAAACCTATGAAGAGGCGGAAAAATGTGCAAATGACATGGGGTATCCAATCATGATCAAAGCAACTGCAGGAGGAGGAGGCAAGGGCATGGCAATGTGCAACAATAATGAAGAGCTCGCTTATGCTTGGGAAAACACAAGGCGAGAAGCTGCTGCAGCATTTGGTAACGATGCAATGTATATGGAGAAGTTCATCGTCGAGCCGCGTCACATAGAAATACAAATTGCTTCTGACTACCGCGGCAAGGCCTGTCACTTGTCTGAACGAGATTGTTCGATACAGCGTCGACATCAAAAACTTGTTGAAGAAACGCCTTCACCATTTATCACAAATAAACTACGTGAAAAAATGGGTGAAGCTGCTGTAAGAGCTGCTGAAGCGGTGAAATATGAAGGTGTGGGTACAGTTGAATTTCTTGTTGATGCAAACCGGGACTTCTACTTTATGGAGATGAATACGCGGATTCAAGTCGAACATACGATCACAGAAGAGGTCATCAATTACGACCTCGTCAAAGAGCAGATTAAGCTTGCAGCGCGTGAGAAAATAAGTGGACGCAATCATGTTCCTGCGATGCATGCAATTCAGTGTCGAATTAACGCTGAGGATCCGGACCGTAACTTTGCCCCTTGTCCAGGAACGATCACACATTACAATCAACCCGGAGGTCATGGTGTACGATTAGACACTCATGTATACGCAGGCTATCGCATCCCTCCCTACTATGACAGTATGATTGCGAAACTTATCGTGGTTGCTCAAACCCGTGAAGAAGCGATTACAAAAATGGAGCGTGCACTTGATGAATACATCATTGAAGGTGTCAAGACCACGATTCCATTCCATCAGCGTTTGATGAAAAATGAAAAATTTCGTGCTGGAAACTTCACAACAAAGTTTCTGGAAGAGGAAGAAATCTAAGCTACTTCTTGTTTAGAATTGATGTGGTGCTATGTCCAGGCAAGAGTGGTATTGAGTGGACCGTCCCTCCAGCATTTCGAACTTCGTGAGACCCTACGATATAACGCGAGTGCGCAATATCTTCACATGTGGGATCATAGTCCCCGCCCTTAACGAGTACATCTGGTGAGAGCGCCGATATTAATTCTAGTGGTGTGTTTTGGGAGAAAACAGTGACTGCATCTACACACGTAAGGGAAGAAAGAAGTTTGGCTCTGTCCCTGTCGCTATGTATGGGGCGGTCTGGACCTTTGCCAAGTTTGCGCACACTAGAGTCAGAATTAATCCCCACAACCAATCGAGTTCCATAAGATTTGGCAGATTCCAACGAATGAAGATGGCCTACATGGAGCAGGTCAAAAACGCCATTTGTAAATACAACTTTCTCCCCTTCAGAAGCCCATTTGGTTCTTAATTCAATCAATTCTGATAGCGTAAAAGATGACATCATTCAGGTGTGGATTTCTTCAAAGACATCCGAAAAGCAGCCAAGAAAAAATAGCCTAGGGTGCCAACAATAATAATCATGCCTGTTTGGGTCAACCAAACTACATTTCCAACTGAGACGCCTACAAGCTGATCATATCCTAACGACTCAAATCCTAAAGTCACCGCCCATTGATAAGATCCGATGCCTCCTGGAGCCGGAAAAACCATCCCGAAACCTCCTGATACCATCACCCATACTGACTCAAAAATGCCAATTCCTCGGGAACCGTCCATAGAAATGAAAAGCCCATAAGACATCAAGAAGTACATGATCCAAATGAAAAACGTATGAAAAATGAATGCAATGCGACGTTTCATCAAGAGCACACTTTTAATTCCTTTGCCAATACCTAAAACAAATTCTACGATTTTTTTCTGAATCGGATGATTTGATGTTTTGGCGCTTCTTATCATGAATACGATAAGAATGATTGCAATCACAAAGACAATGATGTAATTCTGAAACCCTGAACTGTCTGGTCGCTTTATTTTACCAAACAAACTGATGACAGCATCGTAATTCGTGACAAGCGCAATCGACATAAATAGAAAGAGCATGATCAGATCTACAACTCTTTCTGTGATGACTGTCCCCAAAAGTTTGTTGACTGGGATATCATCCGTGGAATTTAGGGCGGCACAGCGGGCGACTTCACCAGACCTTGGAACAAATGTATTCGCGAAATATCCAAAAGCGACAGCGCACACTGCTCTGAAGCCTGACGCTTTGTATCCAAGGGGCTCTATCAACAACACCCATCTGTAACCTCGACTTACTATGGCCAGAAAACCCATCGTAAAAGTCATTGAAATTGCCCAAATTGGTGCCGAAGACATGTAATTAAAAAGCTCGGATTTGTCTTCTACCATGTCCATCAGTTTTACAAATAGAAAGACACCTATTGCAAAAAATACAGAAAGAGTGAGCGCTTTTTTCCAATTCATACTTAAAGAATGGTGTTGGTGCCTGTGTCCGGAAAAACAACCTTGGGGGTAAATGTTTTTGCCTCTTCAAGCGTCATCATTCCATAGGCGATGACAATAATGACGTCCCCGGGCTGACATCGTCGGGCAGCAGGGCCATTAAGGCAAACTTGTCCAGTACCGCGTTCTCCTTTAATGGTATAGGTCTCTAATCTCTCACCGTTATTGACATTGACAATTTGAACCTTCTCCCCTTCAATAAGGTCAGCCGCCTCCATAAGGTTTGGATCAAGCGAGATACTCCCTACGTAATTCAAATCCGCCTCAGTGACTGTAAGTCGGTGTAGTTTTGAGCGCATTACTGTTATAAGCATGGTGTAAAAGTATGCAATCTTTGATTGTCGTTGCGTCTGTATTTCGCTAGGTTTAAAAAAACATCTACAACACTTCCCACCTTAGCTCGACACGTCTATTTACAGCATGTACTTCAGGGGGACAATCTGAAAATGGATCAGAGATATTTGGACAACGTTCTACCGGGAATCTTGCGCCCATACCACGCGTGCTAACATGTTCGGCATGAACGCCTTTAGAAATTAACCACTCCTTGAACCAAATTGCCCTTTTTTGACTCAAATTTTCATTTGAATCTGTCGTCCCCGTAACATCAGCATGGCCTTCTAACACAAGCGCGAACTCTTGGATTTTCACAATAAAATCTTCGGCGTTATTCTCCCACCATAACTCCAATTGGTCCTCAGAGTGAGATGTAGGCGTAGATACATTTAGGTCGAAGTAGAGTGTATAGATTGGAGGATAACGAGATGGGAGACCGCTTAAATCATTCAAATCATTCAAATCAAGATCATTGATTGAATCCAGAGGTAAGAAATCCACAGATAGCGTACCTGATGTATTGACTGCATAGGTTCTCACAACCTCCCCTTCGGCATTCATGATCCGTACAACAGTTCCTTCAATAACAGGTGACTCTATCGACCCGATTCGCATAGACAAAACCCTGCTTGAGGGAAGCTCATCTAAAGAGATGAATCCTCGAGCGTCTGTGGTATTCTCAAAAATTGTCGCACCATGGGTAAATCCTGATGGTTCTACCCATTTAACTTCCACATCCGAAACTGGATTACCATCCAAGGTTAATTCCAAATAGAATCCTGTCGCGAGGGATTCATTTTTAGCTCTTGACAAGAGATAAACGTCAAAACCTTCTGCATGTGTTCGGTTAGAACAAACATACATCTCGTCATGATTCAGAACAACCAAAGAGAGATCGTCAGAATGAGAATTGATGGGGGAGTCAAGGACAGTTGCAAATTGCCATTGCAGATGACGAGGCGCAAAAAAGATGTCAAAGT
This sequence comes from Crocinitomicaceae bacterium, assembly GCA_002700285.1. Classification (GTDB taxonomy): domain Bacteria; phylum Bacteroidota; class Bacteroidia; order Flavobacteriales_D; family Sanyastnellaceae; genus UBA974. Next base: position 28,280 of record PACT01000024.1, read on the forward strand.
CAGTCTCATTTCTGTTGGATGCAAAATAAAATCCATCCTGAATAAACTGAGGGTAAACTTCATCAGACGTAGAATTTAATGAGACCAACGGATACGCTTTTGACCAAAGAATCGAAGTCTCAGTCTTCTGAAATCTAGGTTTTGGAAGGGTGGAGCTGATGAACAAATCGTAATCAGGAGCCCCAGGGTAAGGACGAGCTGAAATCACCGCAAGGCCACGTTTCTCATCTATAGACACATGCTGAATTTCACCGAGTTCGTCCCAAGCTTCATCTCGTATTGCGACAATCGATACTTTTTCTGGTGTTCCAGGAAGTGCAGGGTTAGACACACGAGGTGACCTCACATGCACCCCTTCCTGTTTCAGATACACGTATGAAGAATCGACCCCGAATGGCACATCATGGCCTGAGGTATTGAGAGGTGAAACAGGATGTATGGTCCAAGGATTATGTGTCTGAGCGAAAAGAGAGTCAACACAAATGAAGACTACGAAAAACGTAATAATGGAAATAAGCAGTGTGTTTCTCATCTCTGCATTAGGACTTTCCTTCATTTTTCTTTTCCTCTGTCCAAACCTTCATTGTGGCTAACGCCTCCGCGTACCAGTTCATGCCAAACTGACGTACAAGCGCATCTTTACAAAACTCCAATATGGTTGTTTTTCTTGCTATACCACAAGAAAGCGCTGAGTTACATATTTCCCATTTGTGGTAATTAAGGGCTGTGAAGTCAATGAGTTCTTTGACGCGAATGGGATAAAGATGACACGAAATGGGTTTTTTCCACGATATTTTCCCTTCGTTGTATGCTTGTTCTATGCCGCATTGTACATTTCCCTTAGGAGAGATCGTTGTGTAAACACAAGCACGGCCATCAATAAGCGGTGTTTCTAAAGTGCCATCGCTTCCCATCACGAACAGACCCTCTTCCTGGAGTACGTCAAGACCTTCCTTCCGGAGAAAAGGCTTGACATCTTCGAAAATGTCATCTAGAATCGCACACTCCTCCTCAGTGAGGGGGGCGCCACCAGATCCTTCAACACAACACGCACCCTGACAAGCAGAAATATCGCATGAGAATTGAACGTCAAAAATGTCTTCCGAAAGAAGTTTGTTTCCTACTACTATCATCGCAACGAATATACGTAGTGAACGCGGTCGAACTTACTACCTTTATACAATGTATTCACGTGCAATAGTTCAAGACAGATGGAGGCGACTACGCGTACTTAATTGGAGGCGCATAATGAATATATTCAAACTTGTGCTCGGATTTAAGAAACGTAAAATGTTGGCCGGAGTGATGCCGATGGTTTTAAGCATAGAACCCACTACGTCATGTAATTTACGTTGTCCGGAATGTCTTTCGGGGCTTAGAGGTTTCTCAAGACCTACTGGAATGGTTGAGTTAAAGATGGTCGAAAACATCATGGCGCAAATGGGTAAATGGCTCGTATATGTCAATCTGTATTTTCAGGGAGAACCCTATATACACAAAGGGATGGACGATTTGGTGCGAGCATGTAAAAAGAATGGCGTGTACACTTCAACTTCTACAAATGCGCATCATTTAAACCCCGAAAAATCAAACGAGCTTGTGGCCTCTGGACTTGACCGCCTGATCATATCTATAGACGGGACGACACAAGAAACCTACTCGGCCTATCGCGTTGGGGGCAGTTTAGAGAAAGTTCTTGAAGGAACGCAAAACGTTATTAAAGCGCGAAAAAGTGCAAGAAGCAGAACACCATTTGTGGTGTGGCAATTCTTGGTCGTGAAACCCAACGAACATCAAGTAGAAGATATCAAAACGCTTGCAAAACATTATAAAGTTGACGAAGTGGTCATTAAAACAGCACAAATCGACGACCCCCATGATGACCACCCACTCCTCACATCCTCACCCGCTCTAAATCGTTACAAAAAAGACCCCACATCCGGTCGTTGGAATCTTCGAAATCCCATGAAGAACGAGTGTTGGAGGATGTGGAGTGGATGCGTGGTGACATGGGATGGGAAAATCGTTCCATGTTGCTTCGACAAAGACGCCACACACGAAATGGGAACGGCAAATGACATCGAAACGGTTTGGTCAGGTAAAGAATATGCACATTTCAGGAAGGACATATTCTCAGATCGCAAGGCTATAAAAATGTGTACAAATTGCTCAGAAGGGACAAAAACATATGCATAGAAAAGTCACCAAATCAGGGTGCTACAAGAAAAAAAATAACATTTGTCACAACCCAACTAATTATAATCTTTATCTTTAATAGCGTATTTAACGAATTATATCATTGTATTTTATCATTTATGATGCATCGGCTATCCATCATTCTCTACATATCTATTATCTCCATTCACGTGAGTTTTGGCCAGAGTACATCAACCAAATCCTATACACTCGCTGAAAAAGGTAATTTTGAAAAAGCACGTGAAAAAGCAATTGCGCTTTTAGAAAAAGACCCACGCAATGCGCTGGCTAAATTCTCTTTGTCCTGGGTGCTAAAACAGACCGACTCAACTCCGACTCACCAAGCATACCTACTTGCATGTGAAGCTTTAGCTGACTTTCAGGAATCCTCAAGCGACAAGCAAAAAGCGGTATGGCGTGAATTGCCCTTTTCCAGCAATGAAATAATCACACTCATTGAAGCCTTGGCTAATAAAGTATCATTGGAGGCGTTAGGAAGTAATCAAGAAAGTCTATGCGCTACGTTTTTACAATTGTATACAAAAGCCACACCCACGGATCGTGCATTGGTAGAGCAGCATCTTTATACAATTGCATTTGAGGCGGCAACTTCTAAAGGCAGTTCACAAGCATATTCTTCATTTATCTCAACACATCCAATGGCTCCTCAAGTTACGGAAGCATATGCATTAAAAGACCGCATTGATTTTACAAATGCACAAGAGACAAACACATTAGAAAACTGGGAGTCATACATCAATGAACACCCCAATTCTTTATATATCAATCAAGCACAAAAAATGCTGCATGTGGTGGCATTTGAAGAAGTCCTTGAAGAACATCAGGTCTGGGCATATGAGGCTTTTATCAACACCTATCCAGAAGCGTTACAAATCGACAATGCAAAACGAAATAGAGACCGTATTGAATATGATGTAGCTGCTCAAATCAACACAATAAATGGTTGGATACATTTTCTACACACTCACCCAGAAAGTGAAATCTTCGAAGAAGCTCATGACCAATTGGGAGATTTGAGGTACTTGAAATTTACTGAAAACAGTTCAACTTACGGAATGTGGAGCCTGCTAAATGAACATCCAGAAAATGTAAATTATGCGCGAATAGTAGACCACTTAATTGATCTTGCTTTGGCTCAGAAAAATGACGACTTGCTTTTACAAGCGTTACAAATAGTGCCCGAAAGTTATGTTTTATTCATCTTAAATTCTGCACTTGAGCACTACAGTTGGCAAGGTGAAGAATCACATATCGAGGTGTATTTAGACCGTTACGAATCCCATTTAATTGACTACCCTGACATGCGTCAAAAGGCGAATGAACGATTAGAAACATACGCTTCTGCATATACTTATAATGATTTCTCCAGTGAACTACAAACTCGGAACGCGGTGTTTGACCCTACGTATCTAAAGTTTCTTCAATCATACAAAGCATACACTTGGCACTTAGATGAATTTCACAGTCTGATGAATGACGACCCCACGGGAGTCGAAAAATACCTTAACGACGTTCAAGATTTTAAAATAAACAACCCTTGGATAGACGAACTCTACACACTTTTCAATGATCAATCTCGTACGCAGCAAGCACACTCCATTTCCTCCACTGTAAATACCGAAAATTCTGAAATCTCCCCTGTCCCCTCTGCAAATGGAAAGCATTTGTATTATTGTCTACACACAGATGCTGAACGTGTTTATGAAGACATTTATAGAGCGGATTATATAAATGACACTTGGCAAGCACCCGTTCCAATCTCCGAGTTAAATACAGCTGAATACAACGAGGCCCCATTAAATATTTCAAGTGACGGGACTGAAATGATTATGTTTAACAGTGGGAGTATTCAGGTTTCTCAAAAAGATATTGATGGGTGGGGGGCGTCAGAACCAGTCGATGAAATAAACATTAGTGAATGGAATGCGGACGCACAATTGGTCAGTACAAAAGAAGCAATCATATTTGCATCCAGAATAAATGAGGATGTCAATTTATTTGTAGCCTTAAAAGACAACAATGGCATAATTAGTGAGCCCATGAATATGGGGGCCGTATTAAATACCTCAGGAATGGAACGAAGTCCATTTCTTCATCCTGACATGAAATCTTTGTACTTTTCCTCTGATGGTCATGGCGGATTTGGAGGGAGGGATGTCTTTGTCAGCAAACGACTGCATGACTCATGTTGGACATGCTGGAGCAAACCTGTCAACATGGGTAAACAAATTAACTCTATCTCAAACGACTGGGGCTTTAAGATTTCTACGGATGGTGAAAAGGCATATTTCTCTAAATCTGGAAACGTGGAAAACAAATACGATGAAGACATTTATGAGATCACGCTTCCAGAAGAAAGGAGGCCAGATCTTGTGGCAACTGTAGAAGGCTATGTGCTTGACCGTTATTCTCAACCTTTAAAGGCAAAGATTATATGGGAAGATCTAGAAGCAAATGAAATTATAGGGGAAGCAAACACAGATCCATCAAATGGACATTATTTTATTGTATTACCTACAAGCAAGATTTATGGATATTTTGTAGACTCCGAAGGTTATTATCCAGTATCCTCTAGTGTCGATTTGAGAGAACAAAGTAAATTCATCACTGTAGATGAGGATGTAGACATGGTATATGTTGAGGATGTTCTTGTAGGAGACCAAGAGGTGTCTATTCCTATAAATAACATTTTCTTTGAAAACGGATCAAAAGAACTGTTAACCATCTCAAATGCGGAACTGGAACGATTGGCGGAATTTATTTTAGATCACCAAATAGGCGTGATGCTTTCCGGTCATACCGACAATGTCGGTTCAGAAGAGAGCAATCAAATTCTTTCTGAACAAAGAGCTTTATCTGTTAAAAATGTACTGATTGACTTGGGGTGCCCAGACGACTTACTCGACACCCAAGGTTTTGGAGAATCTCTTCCTGTCACAGACAATGAAACAGCAAAAGGGAGGCAAACAAACCGACGTGTAGTCCTCACCATTTCAAAATAGAACTTATGATGATACGGATATTTTTACTAACGATATTACTGAGCTTGGTTTCTTTTTTAGGCTATTCTCAAAACAACCGTGGAAAGGCAGAAAGACCTCCTTGGCTTTCAAAAACATGGATAGAGAGAACGTATCCTTCTGATGATTTTATTTCTGTGATTGACAGTATTTCTATCAAAAAAATGAATGCTGTTGAAATTGGTGAAACCAAGGTTTTGTTAGATAAAAATCTTAAAGAAGAATTGGCGAGTCTGATATCCGTCAAAATAAATACAGTCACAGATCAACAAACACGACAAGATGACAATTGGGAAGATGACAAACACACCGTCAAAACGTCCACTGCATTTACGGAGAAACTGAACATTACGGTTTCAGCATCGTTTCAATTTAAATTTAAAAAAGATTTCGCGGACAAACGCTATCAATTTGCATTGAGAGTCATTGACCGAAGTGTCAGTGCAACTGTGCTTATCGATAAAGCGGAAGGCCTATTAAAAAACTGTATTGCAGAGGTTGAAGTGTCCATTGCAAGTAAGAGTTCGGCATCTTTATTCGACTATGAAAATAAGCTCGATGTTGCGCAACAATATTGGGGAAGTGCAATTTGGCTCGATCCAGATGTGAATCACACAAAATATTCAGAATTGGCCGTGGACTTGAGCAGATATATTCAACAAGTCAAAGAAATGGACTCAGAGAAGAAGCTGAAAGAAGATCAAGGGAGGGTCATCGCATTTATGCAAGAAGACAATTATTCAAGTGCCGTTAAACTGGTACTCCAATTGAAGATTATTTATAAAAACAGAGAAGAGATTCAGGATTTACTGCAGAATGTAAATACCCAATACAGACAATATGTTCTTGAAATCAACAACCGAGAAAGAGATAGCCCCCACTATTGCATCGAAGTCATGGGAGATTTTCTCAGTTATTTCCCTGAAGACGCGATCGTTTTGTCTTCGCTTCAAAAACTTGAAGGAGATCTCTTTGCAAAAGCAATTTACGAAGCAGAATTAGCAATCAGAGAAGAAAACCTCAGCTTGGCCCTCAAGATGGAACGTAATCTTGATAAGATTAGGATTGTTGACTTACAAAAATACGAGCGAGTAAAAAGAGATTTAAAAGAGCTCAGACGAAAAGTAGTCGTCAAATCACTCGATAAAAAATGGCTAGACAAACAGTACACGGACGGTTGGAGCACGGTCCAAAAATTGATTGCTGACAATGCCATTCTGCTTGAAGATGAACAAATCATGTCATACCGAAAAAAATTCGGAAAGAAATGTAAAAAGTTGGATATGTCAAATGCACGTGATCAAATGCCACATCAGTTTTCGGCTTCTTTTGGCGCTGAGTTTCGGTCCAACCCCACTGAAGCCAGTAACATTTTCACAGCACAACCAGTGTACGAGGTAGTTTCTGGCTACACGGCGTATACAGGCGCCATCTATCTGAGACGCATCAAAGAGGTCTCGATTGTCACGAAGGGTGAAAGAAAATTAGACAAGTCGAAGTCCAATCTAATCGGATTAAAATACAGCCACTTAGATTTCACAACGAACCGGATGATCACTGATTCTGAATATAATTCCATGCATACATACGAAGATTCTGAAGGGTGGGAAATTAGCTTAGATATGTACCGCAATGATTTTTGGCACTTCGGCGTGGGAATGAGAAATAATGGAGCCTTTTCTACAAACATCGATTTTTCAGAAAGCAATTACTTTACAACCTTTGGTATTCAAATTCCTTTTAAGGGTAAGCGAAGTTGCATTGCATTTAAAGCTGATTCATGGTTGTACCAATCCACAAAGAGTGATTTGTTCTTCCAACTAAGTGGTGGGATTGTATGGAATCCGCTTTTTGGACGAATAGTGGAGAATCGAAAGTCCATCTCAAATAAATACAAATCGTTTTAAATCCATCTATTGTAAAGCATACAAGGACGCTTGGGAGGAGTGATTTGAAGAACAAATGTTCAAGAGTAAAGAGAAAGAAACGTTTCCAGGTGGACACAGATACAAAGCGCTAATCCCCACAATGATGGGATTAGGAGCAATCCTCTATTTATATGGAGATGACCTTATGATGCTACGTGACATTGAGTTTTCGCAAAGGTCTGCTTGGGCGCTTGTTGCTGCAATCGGACTGGTAGCGATGAGAGATCTTGCATATATGGCTCGTGTAAAAATTCTTTCAATGGGGCAATTTGATTGGCGGTGTTCACTCCGTGTTGTATTGCTTTGGGAATTTGCATCCGCCATCACGCCGTCCGTCATCGGAGGGAGTCCCATTGCCATTTTCATTATGCAACGTGAGGGGATGACCCTTGGAAGAAGTGTTGCAACTGTACTCGCGACATCATTCATGGATGAATTGTTTTACGTTTTTGTCGTACCCATATTCGTTTTTGCAGTCGGAACTGAGGTCTTTATTCCAGAGGGGTTAAGCGAAACGGCACAGTTGAGTATCCAATCCATTTTTTGGACTGGATATTCTATTCACTGCGTATTAACGCTATTGATTTTGTTTGTTTTATTTCTCCGTCCAAAAAGGACTCGGGAAATTTTCTTGATGTTATTTAGAATGAGATGGTTGAGGAGATGGAAGCTTTGGGCAGAAACATTGACAAACGAATGGATGCGTGCATCTGAAAGCTTGAAAGGCGCAACGAAAATGATCTGGTTAAAGACGTTGGGCGTCACTTTTGTGAGCTGGACCTCAAGGTTTTTAATACTCAACGCCGTCTTGTATATTTTCTTTGACTCGGTCCTAAATCTCGAGGTCTTTGCAAGACAGTTGTCACTTTGGATTGCGATGATCGTCAGCCCTACACCTGGCGCTTCTGGGATTGCAGAGTTTTCCCTACCTATCTTCATGCAAGGCGTTGCTGTAGTGGGAGGTGTATCGGTCCTTGTTTGGAGAATACTCACCTATTTCATCTATCTCATTATCGGCTCAATTTTACTTCCGAGATGGATGGTTAAAATCAATCCTAAATCTTCGTAACTTTACTAACCGCTAACAAGAAAACAATTATGATGAATAATGGAAAAGGCAAAGGCACGAGGGCTGTTCACGCTGGTGTAAAACATGACCCATCTACGGGAGCGATTATGACTCCGGTGTATCTCACTTCGACTTACGTCCAAACCAAAGTTGGCGAACACAAAGGGTATGAATACTCTCGGACCCAGAATCCAACGCGTCATGCGCTAGAAAACGCTTTTGCAGAGCTTGAAGGTGCAAAACATGGAATGGCATTTGCGTCTGGTCTTGCGGCGATGGATAACCTATTGAAAACGCTTAAGCCTGGGGACGAAGTCATTTCGACGAACGATTTGTATGGCGGAAGCTACAGACTCTTTACTTCAGTTTTTGCCAACTATGGCATAAAATTCCATTTTATAAACCTTGACGAGCCTTCGACGAGCCTTGAAGATGTGGTGAATGAAAATACCAAAATGATTTGGATTGAAACACCTACAAATCCGATGATGCAAATCACCGATATATCAGCAGTCGCAAATGCAGTCAAAGGGAAAAACATACTCGTGTGTGTAGACAATACATTCGCAACACCGATGCTTCAGCAACCTCTTGCACTGGGAGCAGATTTGGTGATGCATTCAGCCACTAAATACTTGGGTGGACATTCAGATGTCGTCATGGGATGTTTGATGGTCAACGATGACGCACTTGATGAAAAACTTCGCACGTTACAAAATTCCTGTGGTGCCATTGCTGGTCCCATGGATAGTTTTCTGGTTCTCCGTGGAATAAAAACACTCCATTTAAGAATGCAGCGTCACTGTGAGAACGGCCGTGCAGTCATAGATTACTTAAAAACGAACGATCAAGTCGAGAAGATATATTGGCCAGGGCTTAAAAGTCATCCTGGACACGAAGTCGCCTCCCGTCAAATGTCTGATTTTGGCGGAATGGTTGCTTTTACTATTAAAGGAAACGACCTCGCAACAGCAAATAAGTTTGTTGAATCTACTGAACTGTTTACATTGGCTGAATCTCTGGGAGGAGTAGAGTCGCTTATTGGGCATCCTGCATCGATGACTCACGCTTCTATACCCAAGGAGGTGAGAGAGAAGGTGGGTGTCACTGACGGACTGATTCGCCTAAGTCTCGGTGTGGAAGATTCTATGGACATTATCAATGACCTTAAACGCGCATTTAATGCCATTTCTTAAATGAAGACTGGGATTCAGAATCAAGAACATCATGCCGTTGTCGGCGCAGGACTTGTGGGAAGTTTGCTTGGCCTGATGCTCGCGCAACGTGGGTATAAAGTCACCATCTATGATCGCAGATCAGATCCTAGAAAAGGTAAAGCTATAGAAGGTCGCTCCATCAATCTGGCGCTCAGCGACAGAGGATGGCGGGCTCTCGAAAAAGCGGGGCTAGCTGACAAAGTCCGTGAAATCGCACTGCCCATAAAAGGGCGTCGAATGCATGACCACTCCGGCAATGAGACATTCCAAGCTTACGGCGTTGGAAATCAATGTATTTATTCTGTATCTAGATCTGGTCTCAATCTCATTTTAGTAACCGCTGCAGAAGCACACCCCTCTCTAGAGGTCAAATTCGACTTTATAAGTACGGGGTATACAATTGAAAATCAAGACGGGGTTTCTGGGGTAACACTGAATTTCAAAAACAAACCGGATGTCCTTCACGATAGAATTTTTGGCGCCGATGGTGCCTTTAGTGCAATCAGAGGTAAAATGACGCGGACAAATCGCTTTGACTTCTCCCAACAATATCTTCCTCATGGATATAAGGAAATTTTCATGTCCGCCAATTCTCAAGGTGGTTTTAGAATTTCTGAGGATGGATTACATATTTGGCCGAGAGGGAATTTCATGTTGATGGCACTGCCTAACCCGGGTGGTACATTTACATGCACTCTTTTTGCACCTTTTGAAGGAGATGAATCATTCGACAACATCAAATCTAATGGTGATGTCATGGCATTTTTCAAACGCCATTTTCCAGATGCCATTCAACACCTCCCCAATCTTATTGACGACTGGAATTCAAATCCCGTCAGCTCTCTTTGCACTGTAAAATGTCATCCTTGGAATATAAAGTCACGTGTAGTCATAATCGGAGACGCAGCGCATGCCATGGTTCCCTTCTTCGGTCAGGGCATGAATTCTGGCTTTGAAGACTGTACAATTCTCAGTTCATTAATCGATGAATCTCAACCAAACAGCGAAGCAGAGTGGCATTCCCTGTTGGACAAATACACGCGCGTTCGGAAACCCGCTGGAGATGCAATCCTGGACCTCGCGCTTCACAACTATATCGTGATGCGTGATAAAACTGGAGACCCTGACTATCTGATACAAAAAAGAATTGAAGCGCGAATTGCCGCAGTCCATCCAGACCGATGGAAGCCGCTATACTCACTTGTCACATTCAGCCATATTCCATACGCAGAGGCATGGTCTCGAGGTGAGATTCAACAAGCCGTCATGAATGAAATCATGGCTACTCATGACATCTCTGAAAACTGGGAGAAAGATGAAATCGTTGCTCAAGCCATCAAACTGCTTGATGCTTTTGAATCTGGAACTGACACGATTGACCGTCCCTTACCCCTCCTTAGCACTGATGTCTAAGCGGACTATCTCTTCTATAATTAGCTTCATTTTACTGTCGCTCAACGCCTTTTCTGCACAAATCTCATTCTTTACACCGACCTTGTCTGATTACAAATCTTCGGGGTGGACGTTGTCGCTTGGGGTCTCTGGTCTGGGGGGAGCACATGCCCAATTCGTCGATGAACTCCTCCTTGCAAACACATCAACAGCATCAATTGACACTGTATATTCCGGCACATGGACGCCGGACGGCGGAATACACTTGACAGGAGGAATAGGTAAAATATTTGTTGTCAAACGACCTCTTCTCGCTGACAGGGTCACGGTTGCGGTGACAGGTTCAAGACGTTCAATATCAGAGACGTTTCATGGACGTATTGCAGAACCCACAATGCAAACAGACGCAATAGGACTCCCTATAGACAGTTCAATCACTGGCGCAGGTCAATCAGTTAACTTGGGAATTCATTGTGCTGGGCTTCGGGCTTTTACACTTTCACAAGATGTATTCATAGAACTAGGTATCGGTGCGACTTTTCGATATGATTTCGTGTCCGATTTTGAGTTCAGTTCTTCAACCCCATTATACCTTTCAGAAGACGCTGGGGTTGATCCTGAATCAGCAATGTCTCCATATTCTGCCAGTTTCGAGATTCTTGCAGGAGCTGGCATAATGATGTGGAGAGGGAGATATCTCCGGATTCAACTTGGCGCTGATCTGCTGCAACTAGCCCCAATCAATTCAACCTCTAAGCTTCCATGGTTGGTCGGCAACTATAGACCATACAGAGTGATGTTACATTGGGATTTATTTGGCCTTAAGCCGCCAAAACTAGCAGGATCATGTGCCGCTCCCACGCATTCGGAAAAAGCAAAAGAACTGTTCGGAAAGGACATGAGAAAAAAACCAAAGAAGCGGAAGAAAAAACGAGGGTAAACTGAATAAAGGGTTTTGGATTGCTGACCTATCCCGCACAGAGTTCCACCAGGACTTTTGACGTGTCGGAAGGATGAAGAAAAGCGATGCGCTTGCCATCTGCGCCATCCTTAGGACCAGCGATGCATCGATATCCTTTGGCTTCCAATTCTGTAATTTCAGCGTCAAGATCATCGACTTGAAAAGCAATGTGATGCAACCCTTCTCCCCGCTTTAAAATATGACGCGCAATGGGGCCATCCGCAGAAGTCGATTGAAGAAGTTCTATTTTCGAGTCACCCGCTTGAAAAAAAGAAGTCAGTACACTTTCTGAGTCCACCTCTTCGCGTTTGTATGGTAATTCTCCCAAAACATCACTGAAGATTCGTTCAGCAGCTTCGAGATCTAAAACAGCTATCCCTATGTGTTCTAATTTCTTCATGTGCGTAAAGTTATGCTATCATCGAAAGCAATCCTTACATTTGCCTGCATGAATCTATCTCTAGAAGGAAGACATGCTCTCGTTTGCGGAGCATCACAAGGAATTGGATTGGCGGCTGCAACAGAACTTGCTGCGCTTGGCGCAAGAGTGACGCTCATGTCACGTAATGCTGATAAATTGAAAATTGCTGTTTCGGATTTACCAAAAGTAAACAGTGGACCGCACGGTTTTGTGGTGGCTAATTTCAGCAATCACAATGAAGTTAAGAAAGTCGCTGTACAACTAGCTGCATCAGAAAAAATAGACATTCTTGTTAACAATACTGGCGGTCCCAAAGGCGGCGCCATCGCTGAGGCTGGCATTGAAGAGTTTACAAAGACATTTGAGCAGCATCTCTTATGCAATCATGTCTTGACCCAAGCTGTCCTGCCAGGGATGAGAGAGAGAAGACACGGTAGAATAGTGAATGTGATCAGTACTTCTGTCAAAGCACCACTCAATGGCCTGGGCGTTTCTAACACGATTAGAGGTGCTGTCGCGAATTGGGCCAAAACACTGGCGAATGAAGAAGGCAAGTATGGGATCAGAGTAAACAATGTGCTGCCTGGAGCTACGAATACGGGAAGATTACAAAATATTATTGAGGCTAAGGCACAAAAGGGAAACACAACGCAAGAAATCATCACAAAATCGATGGTCGGCGCAGTTCCAGCGGGAAGATTTGGAGAGCCCGAAGAAATAGGGGGAGCAATCGCGTTTTTATGCACACCAGCAGCGGACTATATCAGTGGTATCAATCTGCCAGTCGATGGAGGGCGAACTGCATCACTTTAATATAACTTCGATTATCTTTGGCAGGCAAAGCGTAAATATCCACGTTAAAATTTAGACCATGCAGGAACGTATTGATGCATTTATGGCTGAAGTCGCCAAATCAAATGCTAACGAACCCGAGTTTCTTCAAGCTGTCCAAGAGGTAGCTGAAACTGTAATCCCATTTATCGAAAAAAACCCCAAGTATGCTCATGGAAAACTTCTTGAGCGAATGGTCGAGCCTGAGCGTACGATCATGTTTCGAGTAGCTTGGACAGATGACAAAGGGGAGGTACATGTAAACCGGGGATATCGTGTCGAGTTTAACTCTGCGATAGGCCCATACAAAGGAGGGTTGAGATTTCACCCGAGTGTGAATCTGAGTATCCTAAAGTTCCTAGGTTTCGAACAGGTCTTTAAGAATTCTTTAACCACACTTCCTTTAGGGGGTGGAAAGGGTGGGGCTGATTTCAATCCAAAGGGAAAGAGTGACCAAGAAGTCATGAGGTTTTGTCAAAGTTTTATGACGGAACTGTCAAGACATATTGGTGCAAATACAGATGTTCCAGCTGGAGATATCGGCGTCGGCGGACGTGAAATCGGTTTCCTATTCGGACAATACAAACGAATACGTAATGAATTTGTCGGTGTCCTTACTGGAAAAGGCATCAATTATGGAGGGTCACTCATACGTCCAGAGGCGACAGGTTATGGTACGGTGTACTTTGCTCAAGAGATGTTAGCGACACAGAATGAGACCCTAGAAGGAAAAACAGTCGTGATTTCTGGATCAGGAAACGTCGCTCAATATGCGGCTCAAAAATCAATCGAACTTGGTGCAAAAGTGGTGACGCTATCTGATTCTAAGGGCTTTATACATGATCCTGAAGGAATCTCACAAGAAAAGATTGAGTGGGTGATGACGTTGAAAAATGTGCGAAGAGGACGCATCTCTGAATACGAAGCCCAATTTCCTGGAAGCAAATTCCACGAAGACGCTCGTCCTTGGAGTATCGCATGCGATTTGGCGCTACCCTGTGCCACTCAGAACGAAATTGAGGGAGACGATGCAAAAGCATTGGTCAACAACAAATGCATGTGTGTTGCCGAAGGTGCCAACATGCCGTGTACCCCTGATGCCGTTGAATTGCTCCAAGAAAATGGCGTGCTTTTCGCCCCTGGAAAGGCATCAAATGCTGGAGGAGTTGCAACGTCTGGATTAGAAATGTCACAAAACAGCATGCGTTTGTCGTGGAGTGCTGAAGAAGTCGACGCACGCCTCCTCACAATCATGAAAGACATTCACGCCCAATGCGTGGCTTACGGAAAGGAAGGAAATGGAAGGGTTGATTATGTCAGAGGCGCAAATATTGCTGGTTTTGTTAAAGTTGCAAATGCCATGTTAGATCAAGGCGTTGTATAAAATAAAAGATCATGAAAATAGCTTTTTATAACACATTAAATTCAATTGTTCTCATAGCTCTCGGTCTATGGGGTTACATCGATGTTCAGTCACCAACAGCACTCATTCCTGTTGGATTTGGTGTTATTCTATTGTTGTGCTCCAACGGCTTAAAGAAGGAAAATAAAATCATTTCGCATGTCGCCGTTCTTTTAACATTGGTCATCCTTGTGGCCTTGGTTGGAATGAGATTACCGAAAAGCCTTGTATCAGGAGGATTGGGATTGGTGCGTGTGAGCGCAATGATTTTAACGTCAATTTTATCGATGGTTGCATTTGTTCTCAGCTTTATTAAAGCGCGTAGATAGCCTATGAATGTGGCAAGCCGCTTCCATGTGTTTTTAACGTCATGCCTCGCTGTTTTCATGGTTTTATCCTGTGAAAACCCTAACATCAAAACTGAAATAGGGCGCGAGAATCAGCTTGAAACTGAACAGAATGCGCAAATCAATCTCGAAGGTATTGCGCTCATGTACAAATACAAATGCGCAATCTGCCATGGTGAAAACGGCGTGTCTGTGATGAAGAATGCACCGAATTTGGTCACCACAGAATACAACATGGAAGAAAGAGTCGCCATTATCATGTATGGAAAAGGCACCATGCCCCCTCAAAAAGATGTGCTTGATATGCCTACGATTAGAGGACTTGCGATGTACATTGACAGTCTTAAGTAACAGATATTATGGCAAAAAGACAACCTGTTTCGACTGCTGAAGACAAGGAAACATGTGTTCTGATAGGCCTTGCAACCCAGAACCAAAAACGGGAACAGCTTGAAGAGTATCTTGAAGAGCTCGCGTTCCTTGTGACTACGGCAAATGCAGTTTCTAAAAAGACATTTATTCAATCTCTCACGAAACCTGATTCAAAAACATTTATAGGGTCGGGCAAGCTTTTAGAAATTAGAGATTATGTCAAAGCCGAAGGAATCGATATGATCGTATTCGATGATGAACTCAGTGGATCTCAAATCAGAAATATCGAAAAAGAAATCGAGGGAGTCAAGATTATAGATAGACCCAACCTCATACTCGATATTTTTGCCCAAAGAGCAAGAACATCTCACGCCAGAACTCAAGTAGAACTCGCACAATATCAATACCTGTTGCCGCGTCTCACAAATATGTGGACGCACCTTCAAAAACAAAAAGGGGGCATCGGCATGAAAGGCCCTGGAGAGAAAGAAATAGAGACCGACCGCAGAATTATCAGGGACAGGATTGCACTGTTAAAAAAGGAATTGATTGCCATAGATAAGCAAATGGCTACGCAGCGAAGCAACAGAGGTTCTATGATTCGAGTGGCGCTTGTAGGCTATACAAATGCTGGGAAAAGCACGCTTATGACTGCGCTTTCTAAGAGTGATGTGTTTGCTGAAAATAAGCTTTTTGCCACACTCGACACGACTGTTAGAAAAGTCGTGGTTGCAAATCTTCCGTTTCTACTAAGCGACACTGTCGGTTTCATCCGAAAGTTACCCACCCAACTTATTGAGAGTTTCAAATCTACACTCGATGAAACCCGTGAAAGTGATTTACTGATTCATGTCATCGACGTCAGTCATCCTCAATTTGAGGACCAAATCGAGGTCGTCGAGCGTACTTTAGAAGAAATCGGCAGTGATGACAAGCCTACTTTACTTCTTTTTAATAAAACTGATCTATTAGAAAACAAGGATGAAGGGGATACTGAGGTGTCTGGTGTTGAAATCATTCAGGGACTGAAAGAGCGGTTCGAGAAGGATGGGCTTGATGTTGTTTTTATGAGTGCAAGAAATAAAGAGGATATTACCAACTTAAGAGACTTGCTCTATAGCAGAGTGAAGGATCTCCATGTCAAGCGGTATCCGTATCATCAATTTCTATATTGAAATTATATTATCTAAGCTAACTTCGTCACATGTCAAGTATTCGTCAAGAAAAAGTCGCAACCCTTATTAAACAAGAGTTAAGTATCATCTTCCAAAGAGAAGCATCGATGCACTTCGAGGGGCTTTTTATCACGGTGACGCTGGTACGTATGTCTCCTGACCTGGGAGTCGCAAAAGTATATCTTAGCTTTATGACAGTGAAGGATACTGAATCCGCATTAAAAGTGGTGAAAAAAGAAATGAATTGGACGCGTCATCATTTGGCTGGTGTGATCGGAAAGCAGGTTCGCCGAATTCCAGAGTTGCAATTTTACATTGACGACAGCTTAGATTACTATGACGCAGTAGAGAAAGCCTTAAAAGAGTAAGTAAAGTGCGACTTCCATTCAGACTTGCTCGGAGATATCTATTCCAACCTCAATCACGGAAACTCGTTCACGTTATTTCAGGAATTTCTATGTTCGTGATTGCAGCGGTCACGATGTCTATGATCGCTATTCTATCGGCTTTTAATGGAATAGAGGATCTTGTACAGGACTTGTTTGGCACCTTAGATGCTGACCTTGCTGCTGTACCCATTTCAGGAGAAGTGCTGCCGAATGCGCTCGGAGAGATCATAGGCGAATATCCAGGTGTTGCAGTTTACTCGGCAGTGATTGAAAGTGAGGCAATCATTCGTGGCAATGGAGTGACGCAAATATGTTCTGTATTAGGTGTTGACGTTCAATATGGAGACGTCTCACGAATAGATAGTGCAATTGTTGAAGGCACATGGGGAAGATCCTTTGAAAATTCGCAATGTGTTTGCCTTGGATATGGCATCCGTTCAGAGATGGGGATTCGGGCTGACTCAATCATTCCTCCCCTCATGTCTCTTGGTGCACCTGTCAGAGGGAAAAAACTAAGTAGACATAGAGCGAGCGCTTTCAGAACCTTACCTGCTTTGGCTTGTGGTACATTCTCTATTAACGCAGATATCGACACAAGATATGTCCTTGCCCCTTTGGAATTTGCCCGTGAGCTATTCGACAGACCAAACAAAGTGTCCAGGTTTGAAATTCAAGTAGATGAAGGTGTTTCCCCTTCGCGTTTGGCAAATGACGAAAAATTCATTGCGGCCCTAGGTGACAACGTTCATTTACGCACACGTGAGGAAAAACATACGTTTATTACCCAAACAAATCGGGCGGAGAAGCTCGCCACATTTGTGATTCTTAGCTTTATCCTCGTGGTGGCCGCATTTAACATTTTGGCCTCTCTGACGATGTTGCTCATTGATAAAAGACAGGACCTTGAGGTTTTTAAGGCGATGGGGATGAACAACCTCGCTTTGGAGCATACGTTTTCTTTGCAGGGGCTGGCCATAAATGTTTTGGGAGGCGTCATCGGTACAGTTTTAGGAGTTGCACTCGTGATCGGCCAAGATGCGTTCGGGTGGCTTACACTTGAAGGGTCGGTAGTCCCTTCTTACCCGGTTAGACTAGCAGCAACAGATATTTTGGGCACACTTGCTGTGGTGATTGGAATCGGGGGGTTGGGATCTGCCGCGATGGTAAAATTTCTGATTCGAAGGCTTTCTTAGGATTGAAATATCACCTTGAAAAATCGTGATCTTTAAAAAGATCCGCGATTAAAAGAAGTTTGGCACGAATGTCCTCAACAGTGTCAAAGGTCACAAGATCTAATCTGTGTTTTTTAAAGTCAGGAATTCCTTTGAAATAATTTGCATAGTGGCGTCTCATTTCAACAATTCCCAGTCGATCTCCCTTCCATTTAAGGGACCCTTCGAAATGCATTGACGCAGCTGCAATGCGTTCCTTCATGTTGGGTGGGGCAAGATGTTCGCCCGTAGCCATAAAATGTTTTATTTCATTAAAAATCCATGGTGAACCGATACTCGCTCTCCCGATCATAATCCCATCCACACCGAAGCGATCGCGATACTCCACTGTTTTTTCCGGCGTATCAATGTCTCCATTTCCGAAAACTGGAATATTCATTCTGGGATTATTCTTCACAGCTGCAATCAAAGACCAATCTGCATCTCCCTTATACATTTGAGCTCTTGTACGACCATGAATGCTTATCGCCGCAATCCCAACGTCTTGAAGTCTTTCGGCAACCTCAACGATATGTCTTGAACCATCATCCCAGCCCAAACGTGTTTTCACGGTGACGGGAAGGCTACACGTGTTCACAATCTCCTTGGTCATCTCCACCATCTTAGGAATATTCCGAAGAATCCCCGCTCCAGCACCTTTTAATGCCACTTGCTTGACAGGACATCCGTAGTTGATGTCAATAAGATCGGGGCCCGCTTGCTCTGCAATCGCTGCCGCTTCACGCATAGGCCCTATATCAGCTCCAAAAATTTGAATTCCTACGGGGCGTTCATACTCGAAGATATCAAGCTTCATTGTACTCTTAGCGGCATCACGAATCAACCCTTCCGAGCTTATAAACTCTGTGTACATAAGGTCCGCCCCATACTTTTTGCAAACTGCGCGAAAAGGAGGGTCGCTTACATCCTCCATAGGCGCAAGCAAGAGTGGAAACGCTCCCAATTCTATATCTGCTATTTTAACCAAACTTATCCCTGAGTTTTACGAACTTGCCGCAAAATTAAGCCCTTCACATGACGTTCATACAAAACGCCTTCCATAATCTTCATCCACTCCTCCAAATCACATTCATTATTTGTGTTTCAATAACAGGTATGGGACTTTCTGTTTTCTTCGGAACATACATATCTGCTTGGTGTTGCGGGACGGGTGACACCCTCCCTGAATTGATGTCATCCCTTATGAATCTTGAGTCAACATCTGGGATTTGTGCAACGCTTCTCCTCAATTCATTAAACCAAATCCTAGCGTTTGCCGGTGCCGGATGCGTCTATGCCATGCTACATGGACCTGGTAGAGGTGTGGGATTCAGTCAAAATGGCAATAATGCGCATCTGTTCAAGTTTCTCATTGGCGCCGTGATTATCACACTCGGCTTTTCTCCTTTTTTAGACCTCACTTATCGGTTAAATGAATGGCTTCTTGTAGATGGTTCTGCCCTACATACAATGGCAGCCGCACTTGAAGATGAAGCCGCGAGGATAACCCAAGCCATGCTCCAAATGGAAACCTCGAACCAATTTCTAGCGACGCTCGTAGCCGTCGCAATTCTTCCTGCGATATGTGAGGAGTGGTTATTTAGAGGCGCTTTACAACCGCTCATATCCAAATGGAGTGGCAACATCCACGTAGGGGTCTGGGTGAGTGCAATCTTATTTAGTGCCATACACTTTCAATTCTTTGGATTTATTCCTCGCTTGTTACTCGGCGCTGGGTTTGGTTACATGGTTGTAGCGAGTGGGAGTTTGTGGCCAGCTGTCCTTGGGCACTTTGTAAATAATGGTGTCGCTGTATGTGCAGCGTGGTGGTTAGGCCCTGAGTGGATTGAAAAAGGAATGAATCCCGCAGAAACAGTTTGGGGGACCACAGAAAGCGTAAGTGCGATAATAGGGCTCACAGCGATTCTTGTATGTGTGAGTTGGTTAAAGCCCAAAGTGAACCTTCAGGAACTTCAACCTTAGGCCAATGCCTTGGCAAGAAGGAGATCTTCGGGCGTTGTGACCTTCAAATTAATGGGGTCGCCTGCGCAAATTGTTATTTTGTGACCCGCTGCTTCAAAAACAGATGCATCATCCGTAAAGGCAGGGGAATAGGAAACGGCAAATGATGGTTTTAACAACGCCAAATCAAAACACTGAGGGGTTTGGACAGAAATGAAATCTGATCGATTAAGTGCAACAGATTCATTTGTATTAACATCCGAAATTTTACGAATGCTGTCCTTAAGAGGCACGGTCGGAATCGCTGAACCATGAATTGCCGCCATATCAAACGTATCGCGAATAAGCTTCACCGATGGAAAAGGACGGACAGCATCGTGAATGGCCACCAGTCCATTATCCGGCAAAGTAACAAGACCGTTTAATACTGAATGGAACCGTTCAACACCCCCTTGTATGAGGTGTGTGACACCTGATGGTCCATATTCTATCTCTAAACTGCGAAATTCGTCGAAAAGAGATTCGTGTAAGACCAAAGAGATTGGGGCGTCCGGAACAGCTTCATAAAAACGACGAAGGGTCCACCACATAAGCGGCAGACCCTTAATTATTAGAAATTGTTTGGCAGTCTTTGTACGCATTCGTGTACCAGTACCACCTGCAACGATAACAATGTGACGACTCACAGTGAGAGTTACTTTGACGCTGAAGCGTAACGCTCAGCGATTGCATTCCAATCTGCGACATTAAAAAATGCAGAGATGTAGTCTGGTCGGCGGTTTTGATAATTGAGGTAATACGCATGCTCCCAAACGTCGAGGCCCATGATAGGCGTACATCCACAACCTATACCAGGCATAAGTGGATTGTCTTGGTTTGCCGAAGAACACACACATAATTTACCTTCGTCACAGACGCATAGCCAAGCCCAGCCAGAGCCAAAACGAGTTGCAGCAGCTTTTGAAAACTGATCAACAAACTCATTAAATGAACCGAAGTCTCTGTCTATGGCAGAAGCCAAATCTCCTGAAGGTGTTCCACCTCCATTTGGGGACATCGAATTCCAAAATAATGTGTGGTTATAAAAACCTCCGCCGTTATTTCGGACTGCTGTATTATCAGTATGACTCGCAAGAAGGTCCTCGATACAAGACCCTTCAAGGTCAGATCCAGATACAGCTGCGTTCAATTTCGCTGTGTAACCAGCGTGATGCTTTCCGTGATGGATTTCCATAGTACGCGCGTCGATATGTGGCTCAAGAGCGTCGTAGGCGTAGGGTAGATTAGGTAATTCAAATGCCATTGTCTTATTTTTTAATACATATTTAAATTTTGATCCGTGATTGTTGAATCATTTAGCAGCAAATATACTCTTCCTTCTTGCGTCCCGAACCTATCATCTTCTAACAATTCATAAAGTGCCCTTTCAACGAATTCATCGCCGGAGGTTCTCACTTTATAGTAGGCGTTTTCACCTTTTACGTTTCTCACAACTTGGGCAAAGAATCTGATCATAATGCGTTCTATTTCTTCCCTTCCTTCATCACTGGACTTGTCAGGCCAAACCGTACCTTGTTTCTCTGCCACTTTCTTTATTGAAGACAGGCCCCCGGTGGCAGAATTTGTCCAAATAGAACTCGTTTCAGAAAGGGTGTTTGTTAAATTCTCACTGCGATGAAGATCCACCCAAGTAAATGCGGCATCACGTAACGCACCTGTCCACACCAGCTCTGCCAATGCCCTGTTTGACTGTGAACTGTCTAATGGGATAAAGACATCTGGGGTAATTCCACCACCACCATATACCTTGCGGCCTAACAAAGTTCTGTAGGCGATCGTATCTGTATGCTGTATGCTATCCGATAGAAAAAGCTCGCCAGACGCAATCCGATCTTGGTAATCATTCGCATAATTCACACCTTCACCGTACGGCTTTTGGATTGCTCTGCCGCTTGGAGTGTAAAACCTAGCGACTGTGAGACGAAGAGCGCCAGCTCCTGACAAGGCGTGTGGAACAGAAAATTCTTCCTGAACCAGTCCTTTTCCGAAAGATCGTCTGCCCACGATAAGACCTCTGTCGTTATCCTGCAATGCGCCGGCAAATATCTCACTGGCCGAAGCCGAGTTTTCATCTATGAGTACCGCAATAGGCCAACTTCTGTATTCACCACGATATGTAGAATTATAATTTATTCTCGGGGAGGCCTTGCCCTCGGTGTAAACAATCCCGAGTCCTTCATCTAAAAATCGATCAATCATATCTGTTGCGGAATGTAAATATCCGCCCCCGTTCCCTCTTAAATCTACAATCACTGAAGTAGCGCCTTGATTCGCCAAATTTATCATTGACTGCTCAAACTCGAGGGCGGTCGTCGCAGAAAAACGAATGACTTTGATATAGCCCACGCTGTTTTCAAGTACAAAGGAAGCCACCACACTATGTATAGGAATCCTTGCACGCTTAATCGTCACTTTGAGTAGTTCATCTACAGTGGTTTTATTGTCGGCAACTGCATTTCTGTTTCGGGCAATCCCCAAATCAACCTGAGTTCCTCTTGGGCCCTTAAGCAGCTTCATCACCCTGTCATTAGTGAGAGCGGGGCCAGAAATAGATTCGCCTTCAACTTCTATAATTCGATCTCCCGCTTTTATCCCCGCACTTTCTGAAGGCCCCCCTGGGATGGCGTTGACAACCATTAATGTGTCGTCCCGAATGATAAACTCGACGCCAATGCCTTCAAAATTCCCCTCCATAAGAACAGCGTTCGCTAATAGATCTTCGCTAGAGAAGTAATTTGTATGGGGGTCGAGTTCTTGGACAATCGATTGAACAGCAACATCAATTAATGACTCACGATCTACAGAGTCCACATAGAGAACTTCAATTTGGTTCAAAATGTGTGAAATTCGGTTGTCCTTGTGAGGACTATGTTGTGAACCGTCATGACATCCGCGGCCCAGCATAAGTCCCAAGGCCAGCGTAAGTGCGATGATCAGTGGTTGAGCTGGTCCGTTGAGCAGGCCATTTTGATTAGTCGACATAAGCTGCTTGCATTACTGTTCTAAAAGTTCTGTAACGATGGACGATTTCCTGAGAAAATCGACGCCACTTGTATCTTTGTAAGCCGATTTATAGACGACTCGCTTGATTCCCGCTTGCAGAATGAGTTTTGCACAATCTCTACATGGTGAGAGCGTAATATAAAGGGTAGAACCCTCTGCTGAGTTGTGACTTCGGGCAAGTTTAGTAATCGCATTTGCCTCAGCATGCAAGACGTACCAATGTGTTTGTCCCTCATCATTTTCACACTCATTTGGAAACCCACTGGGAGTACCATTATAGCCATCGGCAATAATCATGTTGTCTTTTACGATAAGAGCGCCCACGTTTTTCCGAGTACAATGAGAAAGTTTGGCCCACTCCTCTGCCATTTTCATATAGGCAATATCATACCTCAGTTGCTTTTTCTTCGCTTCATTCATTAATGCGCAAGATAATCTATGTAGTTTCGTTTTATGCGTATCTATACAAGAACAGGTGATGACGGAACTACTGGGCTTTTCGGTGGAACACGTCTCTCAAAAGACGACCTTAGAATCGAAGCTTACGGCACAGTGGACGAGCTTAACACATTCATAGGCAGATTAATAGAACATGAATCAATGAAAAAACATCGGGTGTTTTTTCGAGAGATTCAATCTCAGCTTTTTCTTTTGGGCAGCCATCTGGCAACAATAGACCCTCAGATGAAAGAAAAATTACCAAAGTTTGCATCGAATACTGTGGTGGATTTTGAAAATTGGATTGATGCGGCGAATCAACAAACCCCAGATCTAAAGAACTTCTTATTGCCAGGAGGCCATCCAGCTGTAGCTGATGCGCATATTGCTCGAGCTGTGTGCAGGCGGGCCGAACGCAGATGTGTTGCACTTGCGAGAGAACAAAAAGTTGATCCGGAGCTTATTAAATATCTGAATAGACTGTCAGATTTACTCTTTACAGCTGCAAGATTGCTTTCTCACATCACGAAGACCGAGGAAATCGCTTGGAAAGCAAGATAATCTATACTTAATCCCCATAAAACTTGCAATCAAATGAGATTCGGTTATTTTTGCGCGCTATAACCTTATATAAGGAATAAAGGAATGTACTGGACTCTAGAATTAGCATCTTACTTAGAAGACGCGCCTTGGCCCGCCTCTAAAGACGAACTCATCGACTTCGCTATGCGAACAGGTGCACCTCTTGAAGTCGTTGAGAATCTTCAAGGTCTACAAGACGATGGAGAGAACTACGACACCATTGAGGACATTTGGCCTGACTACCCTTCGAAGGAAGATTTTTTCTTCAACGAAGACGAATATTAGACTTTTATAGCGCGTAACAAACGCCTATGCGTAGATGGATTTTTTTGTTCCATCACGATCTCCTTCCCTGCGGTTAATTGATCCATCAGCTGAGCGTTACCGTGCCTCATCGTGAGCAATTCTAATCCCTTTTCTGTGTTTGTCCAAAACCCATCTCCCAACCCCTCTACAAATCGATGTCGTCTTTCTGGGTCCTCCTCGAAGACCAAATCAAATTGAACCGCCGAGTTTTGCATCATTCTCACGTGAATTCCAGATGTATTTAGCCTTGCAAAAAGAGTTGAAAGATGATCCTCCCCTACAAATGAATTGTCGGCAGGTCCTAAAGACAAAAGGGAAACATTCGGGCGTGAGATGTACATAGGGATCCCGGGAAGCTTTCCTGGATACGAAGCGATTCTCGTTTGAGGTGCATTTAAATCCACAAAACTTTTTACAAAAAGAGGAATGCCTTCGTTCTGAAGTGGTTTGATCGTTCTGGGATGAATCACACTGGCGCCATAGTAACTGAGTTCTAGCGCTTCTCCATAATCTAATTCTTTGATTGTTTCAGTGTGATCAAACACACGAGGGTCTGCGTTGAGCATCCCTGGAACGTCTTTCCAAATGACGACTTCTTTTGCGCCGATTGCACACGCGAGTAGCGCCGCTGAATAATCAGACCCTTCGCGTCCCAAAGTCGTCGTTTTACCAGAAGGACAACGACCTATAAACCCCTGAGTGACGATGATTCGATTCTCCCTTTCCGAGAGCGCCTTTCTTAAACTCGCTCCACTTCCATAGATTTTATGTTCATTGACTCTCGCGCTTCTGTGTTTTGAGTCCGTTATAATAATCTGTCTTGCATCAGACCACTTCGCATCAAAGTTTTGTGCTTTCAAATACGCCGACAATACGCGCGTACTCGCATCCTCACCTGCCGCGACAAGCGCATCATATCGTGCGTCGGCATCTTCAAGCGTATTTGCCGTTTTTAGAGCTGACTCAAAGATCACACGTAAGTCAACAATGATCCCCAGTTCTCGCGCGATGGCTTCGTGAGCATCGATGATCGAATTCATTTGGGATTGGGCAGAAACAACTCCCTCTTTGGTTAAAACCCCAAGTACACCCTCCAATTCATTCGTTGTCTTTCCCATCGCAGAAACGACGACGACAGCGGATCCTTGGATATGTTGAGTCAATAGCGTAGCGACATTTCTCACCGCCTCAGCATTTTTAACCGAAGCGCCACCGAATTTATGTACAACGAAATGATGGTTTTTAATTTGCACAATGCGAAGTTACCTGAAGAAAGCCCTTGAACGTACATTGCAATATGGAATCATCACAAATTATAGATATTGCTTTAGGTATCATCCTAATTTGGGGTGCCTTCTCTGGATTCAAGAAAGGGTTTATTCTATCAATTGCATCATTTATCGCAATTGTTGCGGGAGCAATCGCGGCGTATTATGGTTCTGAGGCGATTGCTACAGCATTGGCCTCAGAGGTTGACTGGAGCAGTCAAGAGATTGCTGTGGCCGCCTTCGCCATTGCGTTTATCGCCGTCGTTCTGATTGTACATCTTTTGGCAAGAATTTTAGAGAAATTTATCGACTTGTTGGCTTTAGGGTTTGTAAACAAACTCTCTGGAGCTATTTTCGGAATGGCAAAAAACGCACTTCTTCTCACATTTGTCATTTTTGGAATTAAAGGATTCGGAGGAAAACATATCCCTGAAAGTGTAGAGAAGAACTGCGTGATTTTTCCTATCGTAGAATCCATTGCTCCGCTTGTGTTGCCGTATTGGAAGGATTGGTCTGAGAAGACGGATCTAGAAAAATTGGAAGAAAAAGCCAACGAAAAAATGAAAGAAGCGAAGGAGAAGATTAAAGAAACAAAAGAGAAACTAGAGGACAAACGCTGATTTTTCTTACGCTGCACCCACAGCTCGAAACAACGCTGTAATTTGATTGGTCAGCTCTGATTTTTTCTCTAAGTAGTCGTCGGTAACTTGCAGCGTTGTATTCACACTTACATAGAATTTTATCTTTGGTTCTGTCCCTGAAGGACGAACCGTAATTAGAGACCCCTTTTCTGTGACAAACTGGAGAACATTTGACTTAGGTAAAGGTATATTATTGACTTCCGAGGATATTAGATTATGATTTTTTTGTGTTTTAAAATCAAGCAGTCCTATAACTTTTTCTCCAGCAAGCATGCGAGGAGGGGATGATCGAAATCTAGAAATCAACTCGGAGATCTCATGTGCGCCTTCCCTGCCCATTTTCACGATGGACACCAACCCTTCTTGATAGAGGCCATATGTTCGGTGAATATGCTCAAGGTGAGCCAACATCGTGGTTCCGTTTTCTTCTAGTGAATGTGCGAGCTCAGAAAGTACACAACATGCTGCGATCGCATCTTTATCTCTTGCAGTATTCTTGATAAGGTATCCGTAACTCTCCTCTGCGCCGACAATAAAATTTCGACCATTCATCCCTTTCTCTTCTTCTGCGATTGCAGCAGCGATATGTTTAAATCCAGTGAGCGTTGTTCGCACACCTAATCCATAACTTTCTGCAATTACAGCCAGAAGCGGAGAGGTGACAACAGTCGAAGCCACAAAATCTGATGCATCGTATGCCTCTCCATTGTCTCTTCCACAACGAATGACGTAATCGAAAAGCAACGCGCCAGTTTCATTTCCATTCAGCAATTGAAAACCTCCTTCTCCATTTGGGACAGCGATCCCTACCCGATCAGCATCTGGATCTGTCCCCATAACAAGCGTCGCGCCTAACTTTTCGCCGAGCGAAATTGCTTCTGCCAAAGCTTGCCCCTCTTCGGGATTAGGGCTTGATACCGTCGGGAAATTCCCGTCAGGCAACGATTGTGACGTAACCTCGTGAACATTTGAAAAACCAAACGCCCTTAGTGCTGGAGGGACACTTACAGATCCTGCACCATGTAACCCGGTAAAAACAAGACACGATTCCGAACTGTTTTCTTTGAGTGAAACTGAACGTCTTAATTTCAGAATTGCATTGAGATATCCTTCATCCTCTTCTGGTCCTAGAAAGGTGATCAAGTCCTCAGAGGCGATCTCTCCAGAAGCGACTTTCACTTCTGAAAGTGATTTTATTTTTCGAACTTCTTCAATGATGGCGGAGTCATGGGGAGACACGATTTGGCCGCCATCATCCCAATACACTTTGTATCCATTATATTCTGGAGGATTGTGTGATGCCGTCACAACGACACCTGCCACACATCCTAAGTGTCTGACTGTCCAACTCAATTGAGGTGTGGGCCTTAATTCTGGATATAACAATGCTTGGATGCCATTCCCTGACAAAACCCTCGCGGTAACCTCTGCAAATTCATAACTTTGATGACGACAATCGAATGCAATGGCTACTTTTAAGGGTGTTGACGTATGTGGTGTCGTTTTCTTGATGTAATTCACGAGCCCTTGTGTGGCGCCCGAAATAACAGCCGCGTTGATGCGGTTCGTCCCCGGGCCACAAATGCCCCGCATCCCACCCGTTCCAAATGCGATATCCTTGTGGAAGGCCTCTATCAAAAGATCTTCTTTATTTTCCAACAACCACATCCCCACGGTCTTTCTAGTTTCCTTATCATATGGTGCGTGAGACCAAACCTCTGCCTTTCTTCTTACTCTCTCTAGCTCGCTCCCCACACACATTTTTAAAGATTCTTTCCACGTTCGTTTTTCTAGATTTAATAATGTCCGAAGATGCGTTCCACCCAGATGTGAATTGGCTGGTCTGACTGCACGTGTAGGATATTCAGAGGTTGTAATCCCCACCACTTGAACATCCATGTCTAATTCTTCAAATATAGCTCTGGCAAAAGAGGCCCAACACGTGACGCCCTCATCGCTAAAGTGCAATACCCCAGACTTCACATCCCCGCCTTTAAGAACGAGCTTACGTAAGGCCTCTGACAAAGACCCCACATAAGTTGGCGTCCCTCTCTGATCGTAAACGACTTTAATTTCGCTTCTCTCCTGTCCCAGTTTAACCATCGTGGTGAAGAAGTTATGTCCCACATTGTCATACAACCAGCTTGTTCTCACGATGTGATACCTTCCTCCGCCTTTTATCATCTCCGCTGCAATCGCTCGCTCTCCTTCCGCCTTAGACTCACCATAAACTCCCAAGGGATTCACAGTGTCACTTTCCAGATATGGCCTCTCTTCTGTACCTCCCTCTTTTCCGTTAAAAACATAATCTGTGCTTAGATGAACCAAAGCAATGTCCAGTTCACAGCAAATACGTGCGATGACTCCTGGCGCAACTGCATTTACTTCCCAAACCATTTTTTGATCACTTTCAGCCTGATCAACATCTGTATATGCAGCGGCATTAATAACGCAATCTGGGCGTTCGGCAGACAGTACCTCCTGAATCCTATAAGCGTCACAAACGTCGAGGTCCTTCCGAGTGAATCCAACCCAATGAAGATCAGCGTCCATTGCAAACCGCCTGAGAAGACAATTGCCTAATTGCCCACTTGAACCCATGACTAATACTTTTTTCACCCTACGAAACTACGACGAACACTATATTTGTTTGAATCAAAAATTCACTTTGGCACGTCTCTTGTATTAAATAACCCATGAAAAAATCTCTATTTCTATTGTTTGCATTGATTGCATTGACATTTGTCACCCAAGCCCAAACCTCAAATAACAAATCCGCTTCGTCAAAAAGCAAAAAGCATATAGTCCACAAAGCGGTCCAACACATCTTGACGTTTAGCGCAATGTCTGATGTCCATAACGAGGATAATTTTGGGTTATTGCTTGACAGTCCGCAACTTGGGTTTGACCTCAGTTACCGCAAACAAGACCAAACCAAGTTATTATCCAATGGCATCAGTTTGGGATGGCAACCCATTGCCACTGCGGATAATGAAATTGAGACCTCTGGGCAGGAAGGAGAGCTTAAGGCCGTTAACCAAATGATTCATGCGCATTATACGGTGACCCTTTCTCCATTCAAACAGAAACGTTTCCAACCCTATCTAGAAGGGATTGTCGGCGCAAAAGGCGTGGCGCTTTCTTCATCCTATGATTACGATGATCCACAACTAAAAGATGTGAATGACATCCCATACTTTTCGGCGACTCTTAATTATGGATACGCAGGTGGATTTAGACTTCGAGCAACAGAGCTTATTTATCTCGATGTGAGGTATGCAAGAATTCAATCCGGCAACTTAAAAAGAATCTCAGACATAGATATTGATGAAAATGGGGAGCTTTCTTATTCTACAGATGAGTGGAAAGCGCCTATTGGATATTTAAGAGCGGGGATCTCACTGTCTTTCTAAGACGTCCTCATGGCCTCCACTGGAGGCATTCTAGAAGCGGATAAGGCTGGAGCGATCCCAGCGACGAGTCCTGAGATGACTGCGATACTCATGGCCATCATGACTCTGTCAAACGAGACTCTAAGTGTAATTCCAAGCCCAGACATATTCACAAGAAACATCAGAAACTCCAAGGCCAAAAGCGCGAGGATGGCGCCAAATACGCAGAGCACAATCGCTTCGAAAAGGAATTGAATAAGGATGAAACTAGATTTGGCACCGAGCGCTTTTTGGACGCCTATAATCTTCGTTCTTTCACGAACCGATACAAACATGATGTTTGCAATACTGAAGCAACCCACAAGGATCGCGAAAATTGCAATAAACCAGCCGCCTAATTCAACTTGAGTAAAGATTGAGGATATGATGTTGGTGAGCATATCTATTTGGTTGATTGAGAAATCATTCTCATTGGCAGGCCTGACGCGCCTCACACTTCTCAATTGTTGAATAATCTCATCCTTAAGAACCCCCATCTCAATCCCGGGGAGCGCCTTGACCATAATTGTATTGCCCTCCATATTTCGGGTGTCAAAAATCCGAGGAGCAAAGGTGGCTGGAACCATGACGAATTCATCAAATCCGTTGGAAATCATGGATTCTCCTTCTTGTTTAAACGTGCCAATAATCTCAACTCTTTCCCCCCCAATTTTAAGTTTCTGACCTAACACCTCTTTTGAACCAAAGAGGTTCATCGCGATGTCATATCCCACGATCGCAACAGGGCTCCCGGACGCACTTTCTGAACCGTTAAAAAATCTGCCCGACGCCAGGTCCAAACTAATCACACCAGGAAAAGTATGTGAAACTGCGGCAACGGGAACATTGGGATATGCGTTTTCGGATGCTTCAAGATTAAACAAACCCTTCATTTGAAAAGCAACCTCCGAAGCTTGAGAGAGTCTCCCAGCAAGTTCTTCAGAATCGCGAAGTGAGGGCTCTCTCCTTTGGACATATTTCCACCAAGGGTAATCTTCCCCCATACTCCATGGCCATTTGCTGACAAAGAGGACATCATCATCGAGCATATTGAATGATTCCATCAAATCATCCTCCATAGAATCAACGACTGCAAATATTGAGCTAATCACAAAAATGCCCACCATAACGCCTAACAAAGAGAGAAATGTTCGCAGTTTATTCACAACAATAGCACTCCATGCAAAGCTTAAACTTTCTCTTAATAATCGCAGCCACATCATGCCTCCAAAGCTACACCTTGAGTTAACTTCGCCCACTTAAATATCATTATCTTTTTTATATGTCGCAACCACGAAAGCTTCGCTCAGCCCTTATCTCTGTTTTTAACAAAGATGGATTGGCTCCAATCATTCAGGAATTGATTCGTCTTGGCGTGACCATTTACTCAACAGGTGGAACCCAAAAAAGAATCGAAGAACTTGGAGGAACAGTCATTCCAGTTGAAACGCTGACAGATTATCCATCCATTTTAGGAGGGCGTGTTAAAACACTTCACCCCAAAGTATTTGGTGGAATATTATCTAGAAGGGATGATGAAGGAGACCACAAACAGATGACGGAATACGAGATTCCAGAAATCGATCTTGTTGTCGTTGACCTTTATCCTTTTGAAGAAACAGTGGCGAGCGGAGCAAGTGCAGATGCAATTATCGAAAAGATTGACATTGGTGGGATTGCCCTTATACGTGGCGCTGCAAAAAACCACAAAGACGTCGTGATTGTTCCCAGCATGGATGATTACGCGAGACTATTAGATATCCTCAAGAACCAAGATGGAGAAACATCACTTGAAGAAAGGCGTGAACTGGCGGCCAGAGCGTTCCGTACGAGTTCTCATTACGACACGATGATTCAACAGTATATGCTTGGTACCACAGATAACATGTCACCTCTTGATACATTAAACCTAAGCGTAACCGAGGTGAAAGCTTTGCGATATGGTGAAAACCCGCATCAAGCAGGTCGGTTTTTTGGAGATTTAGATGGCATCCTTAAACAGCTTCATGGTAAAGCGCTTTCTTACAACAATCTTCTAGATGTTGATGCCGCCGTAAGCTTAATGGAAGAGTTCAAAAACGATGCGCCCACTTTTGCCATCATGAAGCACAACAATGCGTGTGGTCTTGCGACGCGTGAAACACTGTCTGAAGCTTACACGCGGGCACTCGAAGGAGATCCAGTGAGTGCTTTCGGAGGCGTCCTCATTGCAAACCGCCCAATCGACCTCGCAACAGCAAATCAAATACACACACTTTTCTGCGAAGTGGTTATTGCGCCGCGTTTTGATGCCGATGCGCTAGACGTTTTACAAGGAAAGAAAAACAGAATCCTACTGGAAAGACAAGATGTATCTCTCCCGACTTCTACAGTGCGAACTGCATTAAACGGATTTCTTGTTCAGGAGAGAGATAATAAAATGGAGGGTTTGGCTGACCTTTCTTGTGTGACCAAGACACATTCTGATGAAAAAGAAATTGCCGATATGCTGTTTGCAATGAAACTTGCCAAGCACACGAAGTCAAACACCATCGTTTTTGCAAAAAATGGTCAGCTTCTTGCATCAGGAACAGGCCAAACTTCGCGGGTTGATGCACTCAAACAAGCCGTCGAAAAAGCTGCAGGATTGGGGCTTTCACTTGAAGGAAGTTCGATGGCTTCAGATGCCTTCTTTCCATTCCCAGACTGCGTTACACTTGCAGCTGAAGCTGGAATAAAAAACGTGATACAGCCTGGCGGATCAATCAATGACACCAAAAGCATAGATGTGTGCAATGCGTTGGGACTTTCAATGTACACCACTGGAACAAGACATTTCCGTCATTAACAATTCGCTAACAGGTAAACGCAACGTTTTCAACCTAATTGGAAACTTATCCACTAAGTCACATTTAGAGCGTTTTCAAATCGGTTTTGTATTGGTGAAAGTGTAAATTTGAGTATGGGCTTGTTTAACTTTTTCGTGCAGGATATCGCCATTGATTTGGGAACTGCAAATACAATTATTTACTACCAAGACAAAGTCGTCGTTGACCAACCTTCGATAGTAGCAAAGGACATTAAGACGGGACGCGTCGTCGCAATAGGTCGTCTTGCACAACAAATGCATGGGAAGACGCATAAAAATATCGAAACAATACGACCATTGAGGGATGGTGTCATTGCCGATTTTGAGTCTGCTGAGCAGATGATAAAAGGCATGATTAGAATGATCAACGAGAATAAAAAATCTTGGTTCACGCCCTCTCACCGAATGGTCATATGCATCCCTTCTGGGATCACAGATGTAGAGAAACGTGCTGTAAAGGATTCGGCAGAACATGCAGGAGGCAAGGATGTCTATCTCATTCATGAGCCTATGGCCGCAGCAATTGGCATTGGTATTGATGTCGAGGAACCTATGGGAAATATGATTGTCGATATCGGAGGAGGTACATCTGAGATCGCCGTCATTGCGCTTGGAGGCATTGTAACCGATACAAATATTAGAATTGCGGGGGACGAGTTTACGCGTGACATTGAAGATTACATGAGACGTCAGCATAACATCTTGATTGGAGAAAGGACAGCTGAGCAAGTAAAAATAAATGTGGGATCTGCGATCAGTAAGCTTGAAAATCCGCCTGAGAGCTATCCTGTTCTGGGGCGTGACTTGATGACTGGACATCCCAAAGAAGTCATCGTTACGTATTCTGAAATCGCGGGGTGTCTTGACAAAAGTATCAGTAAAATTGAGGATGCGATTCACACTGCTTTAAACCAAACCCCACCTGAACTGTCTG
This sequence comes from Crocinitomicaceae bacterium, assembly GCA_002700285.1. GTDB lineage: Bacteria > Bacteroidota > Bacteroidia > Flavobacteriales_D > Sanyastnellaceae > UBA974. Next base: position 61,705 of record PACT01000024.1, read on the forward strand.
CGGATATATTTAAAACCGGCATATACTTGGCTGGAGGAGGCGCGCTTTTACGCGGTCTCGACATTCGTATTTCATTACGCACAAAGTTGCCTGTCCATATTGCTGAAGACCCGCTTCACGCTGTCGCAAAAGGAACAGCGATTGCACTTAAGAACATTGATCGTTTCCCTTTCCTCATGCATGGTTAGGATATGTGAATAATATGCCTATTCAGTGCACACATTAATTCAACTACTTCGCCGCAATCACCGCATGGTGTTATTTGTATTGCTTGAAATTATCGCGCTTAGTTGGATCGCTTCTACACATTCTTACCCCAGGGGAAAGATCACATCAATTGGAATGAAAATGTCATCCAGTTGGACTGAGACGCTTGGGCAAATGATGTATCTCAAAGATTTGAAGACGACAAATGTCAACTTATTAATGGAGAACGCCAGGCTCAGGACAGCAAATTTAAATTCTCAGAAGACGGGCTTAACTGACACCTCCATTGTGACGCTTAATCAAGAAGCATGGAAGAGTATTCCCGCTGAAATAATTAGATACTCATCCGACTTTAAGAATAATATTTTAGTTGCAAATCGAGGACGTTCGTCAGGGATTACACCTGGGATGGGCATGCTCGATAATGGGAATATCGCTGGGTTAGTGACTGAAGTTACAGAACATGCATCTCTTGTGCTACCTATCATTCATTTACATACCCAATGGAGCGTCAGACTCGGAAATGATGGGGCGATTGGGAGAATGGTTTGGTCTGGACAAGGAACTGAATATGCAACATTGATGGATATCCCGCTCACAGAACTCATTATTCCGGGGGACCCTATAGTAACCACCGGATTCCAGGGCACATTCCCTTCTGGTCTTAAGGTAGGTACAGTGGAAGAGGTTCTTGTAACCCCGGCCGATAAATTTCAATCTGTCACGGTTAAACTGGGTGCCGATTACAAACATATTCACTATGTTGAATTCCTTACAAACGCCGGTTCCGGAATGATCGATTCACTGATAACACTCGCCCCAGAATGAACGCTATTATTCGCGCAATAGGTTTACTTGCCCTCACTTGGTTTTTACAAGTGATGATCTTTCGGTTTGGTATATTTTCAAATGGATGGCTTGTAATCTGTTTTCATATCTATGGACTGATACTCTTGCCTTTGGATTTACCTAAAGCAAGTTACTTGATCATCGGGGCTGTGACAGGTGCCTTTTTAGATGTTGTGATTCTGACTGGGGGGCTACACATGGCTGCTGGCACATTCGTGGGTTTAATGATTCCAAGGTGGAGTGAATTAATTACACCGCGCGATGGCTTTATAAAGGGGCACACTATCAATGTAAGCGACGATGGATGGGGCCGGTTCATCGGGCTCAGCACACTGATTACCTTCTCCTATATGTTCGTTCTGTTTGCAGTAGAAGGGTTTAAATTAAGTTTGATCCCAAGCTCGTCTGCAAAAGCGCTGTGTTCAAGTGTACTCAATATTATTCTCTTTTCTATCGCTCAGGGATTGTTTGGCCAAAAACCAAAAACCAAGGGTCCTAAAGTCAGTGCATATCCTTGGTCATGAATAAAACAGGGCTAAAAAATCGAAGTCTTGTGTTTGGAGGGATTGTTGTCATCATCTCGCTTGTTTTTATTGCACGATTGGGACACATTCAACTCATAAGTTCAGATTGGTCCAATTATGCGGGCCGACTTACTGAAGAACGTGAAGCACTAGATCCAATGAGAGGAAAGTTTCTCGACAGAGATGGAGCGTTAATTGTATCAAATATAGCGAGTTACGACCTTTTATTTACGCCTCGAAAAGCAAAAAATTTAGATACAATAGCGCTCGGAAAAGTTCTGGGATTTGAATATGAAGCGCTGAAAAAACGTCTTGACAAAGCAGCTGCATATTCTCGATATGTGCCTTCTATCATCGTGAAGCAATTGAATGCGCAAGAATTCGCAATGATTTCTAAAGCGCTCATGAACTTCCCGGGGTTAAAAGCTAAAACGCGCTCCTTAAGGTCAAACGTAGCTGGGGTTGCAGGACATATTCTGGGGGAATATAGAGAAGTTGACAGAGCCGATATTCGTGGAGATGCGTATTATCAACTGGGAGACTATAAAGGCAAGTCTGGTCTTGAATCGTCTTTTGAACAATCGCTGAGAGGGATCCCTGGCGCTCGATATCACATTGTCGATGTGAGAAATAACGTACAAGAAACCCTGCTTGAACTTGACACAATGCCCATTCCAGGGAAGGATGTCACACTAACGATTGATGTCGAGTTGCAGGCATATGCAGAAAAATTACTGCGTGGAAAAAGAGGCAGTGTCGTTGCTATTGAACCCGAAACCGGGGAGATTCTGGCGATCGTCTCGTCGCCATTCTACGACGCAAATAGTTTGACGGGGACCCGAAGAGGCAGTGTCTATGACAGCTTAAATACCCATCCATGGAAACCACTTTACAACCGAGCATTAAGAGGGACCTATAGACCAGGATCCATCTTTAAAATGGTACAGGGACTCATAGCTTTGGACGAGGGGATGATTTCAGCAAATACGACGATCGCATGCAACAGATCAATTATCGGATGCCATGGTCCACACACAGCGGATAATCTCACTGATGCCATCAGTCACTCCTGTAACCCCTATTTCTACGAAGTGATGCGGAGGGTGGTCATGAAGGGACGCGATCCGAATCCTCTCAAAGACGCTTCCATAGGCCTGACACACTGGAATGAAAAAATAAAAGAATTTGGGTTTGGCACGAAACTCGGAGGTCATATTCCTTGGGTGAGGCCTGGAAGTATTCCAAATGCTTTGGACTATGACAAGATCTACGGTAAAAATCACTGGGGATATAAAACCATTTATTCAATTTCAATCGGAGAAGGGGAATTGCTCACAACCCCACTACAAATGGCAAATCTGGCAGCGATAATAGGAAACAGGGGCTTCTATCGTGAACCACACCCGGTTCGGGACATCGGTGGCCTCGGAAAACCAGCCGGAATAGACTCTATTCACACCCTTGATATTCTGCCTAAGCATTTCGAAACCGTAGTTAATGCGATGCAAAAAGTCATCGAGGACCCTAATGGGACAGGGAACCTTGCTCAAATTGACGGAATGACAATCTGTGGAAAAACTGGCACGGTTCAGAACAAAGGAAAGGAAGACCACAGTGTGTTTATCGCTTTTGCGCCGCGGGACAATCCGAAAATTGCATTAAGTGTATATGTGGAATATGCCGGTGCTGGAGGCGCCTGGGCTGCCCCAATTGCAGGTCTGCTTATAGAAAAATATCTTACAGATACGGTTTCAAATACACTGCGGGAGGAAAGAATCTTAGCGTTTCAGCCATGACACCTAGAGAATCATCCATATATAAAAACATAGATTGGTCCCTGGTAATCCTTGTGGGATGCCTGATGTTTTTTGGATTCCTGAACGTCGTAAGTGCAACCTCAAATCTCGAAATCTCAGAATGGTTTGATTGGAATGGAAAAGGGGGGAAGCAACTGATATGGATTTTAATCTGTTCGTTTTTAGGGTTTTTAATTCTCAATATTGAAAGTGAGTTTTTCATCAGAACCTCGGTGTTGCAGTACCTCGTAACGCTCGTCCTTCTTGTGGCTGTCTTGATTGTGGGTAAAAAGATCGGAGGTGCCCGATCCTGGTTTGGGTTTGGGACAATGAGTTTACAACCCAGCGAATTTGCCAAACCCACAACCGCACTTCTCCTGGCTTGGTATCTATCTCGTGATGCGACCAAGTGGCGTAGTCTTAAAGTTCGGTTTCTGTCATTCCTTATTGTGGGGATCCCGGCGGGATTAATTCTACTCCAACCCGACGCGGGAACCGTTCTCGTCTTTGCGGGGTTTGTATTTGTACTGTATAGAGAAGGGTTAAGCGGAAACGTACTCATTCTTGGGTTCGGGGCCTTATTAATTGCCATTGCTACTATTCTAATAGGTGTAACAACCATTCACTATCCTTTCTTTGGCACAGAGTCAGGGATAGGTGTATTTTGGATTGCATGGATTGTAATCGGAAGTGGCATTGTTTTTCTCTCAAAAGATTTGACGGTTCCACGAAAAAGAAAAAAGATAACCCGTTGGGGCATTGCCAGTATTGTTGCTGGCTTGATGGTTTCAATTGGACTACATCTCGGCATGGAGACCGTTCTTAAATCACACCAAAGAGACAGAATCCATGTCTTGTTTGGTATAGACGTAAACAATCCAGATGCCGATTATAACATCAGACATGCAAAAGCAGCAATAGGAAGTGGCGGGTTTTCGGGTAAGGGATGGATGCATGGACCCATGACAGCTTATAGCTTTGTTCCAGAACAAGAAACTGACTTTATCTTTTGTACTGTGGGAGAAGAGTGGGGATTTGCGGGCAGTGTCTCTGTAATCCTGCTCTTCACTCTCTTCATATTGAGAGTGATCGTTATTGCAGAACGGCAACGGTCAAATTTCACACGGATATACGCTTATGGTGTCGCCAGCATTTTCTTTATGCACTTATTCGTGAATGTTGGAATGGTTTTAGGACTTGCACCAGTCATTGGAATTCCATTGCCTTTTTTCAGTTATGGCGGATCGTCGTTGATTGGATTTACGTTCTTAATTTCAGTACTTATAAGGCTTGATGGAGAGCGATTCAGGATCCTCAGGTGAGTTGATATACACATCTCATCAATTTGACTGGCGGCTTAATTGGTTGGCAAGAAGCTCTCCAGCCTGAGTCACCTAGATCCTGACAACTTTAAAGTCCAAGGAGTATTTCTTCTGGCTGTTTACCGCCAAATAACATTCTCTCTGGATTTTCAAGGAGCTGTTTTACAAGGTATAAAAAGCTGACACTCTCTTTTCCATCTACAATACGGTGGTCATAACTAAGCGCAACATACATGATCGGACGGATCACAACTTGACCATCAATGGCCACTGGACGTTCAACGATATTGTGCATCCCCAAAATCGCACTTTGGGGGGGGTTGATAATGGGGGTCGATAACATTGAGCCAAACACACCTCCGTTTGTGATGGTAAACGTCCCACCTTGCATTTCGTCTACGGTCAGGACACCATCACGTGCTCTAATGGCAAGGCGTTTGATTTCGCCCTCAATTTCTGCAATAGACATGACTTCTGCATTCCTTACAACAGGGACCATTAAACCTTTGGGAGAGCTTACCGCAATGCACACATCTACGTAGTCATGGTATAGCACTTCCTTTCCATCTATCATCGCATTAACACCTGGGTAAGCAGCTAAAGCGGTTGTCACAGCTTTTGTAAAAAACCCCATAAAACCAAGACCGACACCTTTCTCTTCTTTAAACTTGATCTTGTATTTGGCCCTGAGGTCCATAATGGGCTTCATGTCCACTTCGTTAAAAGTGGTAAGCATAGCAGTCTCATTTTTCACACCAACGAGTCGTTCGGCTACTTTTCTACGCAACATCGACATACGTTCTGATCGGACCTCACGAGATCCGGTCCATCCACCTTGAGCAGAAGCCGATGAAGGATCAAATCCTGCTGCTAAAGCTGAAATAACATCTTGTTTAAGAACTCTTCCATCTCTCCCCGATCCTAAAATTGAACCTGATGAAATTCCTTTGTCTGCCATCATCTTTTTGGCTGCAGGAGAAGGACTACCTTCTGCATAGTTTTTTTTAGAAACAGGGGCGACAACTGGCTTTTCGGGAGGTTTAACAGATGGAGTGACTGCTGGTGTGACAGGTACTGGATCATCAGCTGGTTCGGAAGGTGCTGGTACCTCTGCAGGTTTATCCATTCCGGCGGGACGCTTTGCATCAGTGTCAATCAGACAACACACATCTCCTACGGGTACAACATCTCCTTCTTCTACTTTTAACGTAATGACCCCTGCCATTTCTGCTGGAAGCTCAAGCGTTGCCTTGTCTGAATCAACTTCAGCAATGGGTTGATCCTTCTCAACATAATCACCATCGTTGACGAGCCAAGCAGCAATTTCCACTTCTGATATACTCTCTCCCGGACTAGGTACTTTCATTTCAAGTATAGGCATGATTCTTTATTATTTACGTGCGTATCTCATCACATCATCCATGATAACCTCATGTTTACGAGCGTATATGACTTGTGAGCCCGCCGCAGTCGTTCCGCTGGCAGGTCTAGCGATGGCCTCTACAATATCTCCCTGATAATGCATTGAAATAAACGGCCAAGCGCCCATATTCCTTGGCTCCTCTTGAAGCCAAACCACTTTTATATTTTCACCATATCGTTTAATTAAAAGGTGCAAAGTGTCCTGAGGGAAGGGATGCAATTGCTCAATCCGAATGACGGCAATATTAGACGTCCGTTTCTTATCCTGATCAGATGCTTCGAAGCGCTCTAAAAGTTCGTAGTAGATTTTTCCCGAACACAAGACAACGGTATCGACCTTTTTTGCATCGGAATCTTTTGACATGCGGGGATCGTCTAGAATTTCACGAAACTTGCCTTTTGCGAGTTCTGAAACCGTCGATACAGCTTTCGGATAACGAAGCAGTTTCTTCGGTGTAAATGCGACCAAAGGTTTGCGAAATGGACGCAAGACTTGTCTCCTCAGAAGGTGAAACATCTGAGCGGGTGTGGTGCAGTTTGTAACAATAATATTGTCTCCCGAAGCAAGCGTTAAAAACCGCTCCAAACGGCCTGAACTGTGCTCGGAACCCATGCCTTCATATCCGTGAGGGAGAAGGATTGTAAGTCCATTCATCGTCCTCCATTTATCCTCTGCCGCACTGAGGAATTGATCCCAAATAATTTGAGCGCCGTTGTTAAAATCTCCAAATTGAGCTTCCCAAATTGTCAAACATTTAGGCCTAGCGAATGCATATCCGAAATCAAAACCAGACACAGCATATTCAGACAGCAGGGAATTGTATATGGACAACTTTGCTTGACCTTTCTCAAGATTATTAAGCAAGATTACTTCTTCTTCTGTTTCTTCAGTCTTCAGGACTGCGTGACGATGGGAGAACGTTCCACGTTCTACATCCTGTCCTGAAATCCTTACAGGATAGCCTTCAACTAAAAGGGATGCATAGGCGAGTAATTCAGCCATGCCCCAATCTAGGCGATCAGCGTCGAGCATCTTTTTTCTGTCCTTGAGAAGCTTATCTACTTTTCTGAAAAACTTTTTTCCCTCAGGCAACGTACTTATTTTATTTCCTAACGCGCGGATTTTATTCTCAGGGCAACTTGTATCTTGAGACGTTTTTAAGTCTACTGGAGTAGAACGTCTGTAGTCAGACCAAATACCTGAGAGAAAATCCTTCACTTGATTTGTTTCTTTCTCCTTCGCAATCGCAAAACCTTTCTCCATTTGGTTCATCTGGGTTTGCTTAAGCGCAGCACCTTCTTCTGAAGTAATGGTCCCTGTGGAGATGAGCTGAGACAAATACATCTCGTAAGGTGAAGGGTGAGACGCAATGGCTTTGTAGAGCTTAGGCTGGGTAAACTTAGGCTCATCCCCTTCATTGTGACCATACTTGCGGTATCCAAGTAAGTCGATGAAAACGTCTCTGTGAAAAGTTTGGCGATAGGATACAGCGATATTCATAACCTGCACAACAGCTTCAGGGTCATCCGCATTCACATGAAAGATCAAACTCTGAGTCACCTTGCCCACGTCCGTGCAATACGTTGATGTGCGCGCATCAAGATAGTTTGTTGTAAAACCAATTTGGTTATTGACAATAATATGTACTGTACCTCCGGTACGATAGCCCTTCAAGCCTGCCATTTGTACCACTTCGTAGACGATACCCTGACCTGCAATCGCAGCGTCTCCATGGACAAGTATCGGAAGAACAGCGTTCTCGTCGCCGCCAAGTTCATCAATTAAAGCGCGAGACATTCCTAAAACAACAGGGTCAACCGCTTCAAGGTGAGATGGGTTTGGGGCAAGTGTAATGTGAACATCTGCTCCCGTATCCGCTTTCTGAGTTCTAGAATGTCCCAAATGATACTTCACATCTCCCTCAAAGCCATCATCTCCGGCGTATTCCTTGCCCTGAAACTCACTGAAAATATCCATATAGGGCTTGCCTAGTATATGAGCAAGGGTGCTTAGCCTCCCCCTGTGCGCCATCCCTATGACGACTTCTTTTACACCATGTTCCGTCCCCTTTTCAATGAGAGTATCTAAAGCAGGGATGAGAGACTCCCCTCCTTCGAGTGAAAAACGTTTTTGGCCCACAAATTTCTTCTGAAGGAACTCCTCGAACAAAGTCGCTTGACTAATTTTCTTGAGAATATGAAGCTGCTCCTTTTTATTAAATTTTTTACGGTTATTCAATTCAATATTCTCGCGTATCCAGTCCACGCGCTTAGGCTCACGTATGTACATATACTCAATACTAATGCTGTGGCAGTATGTATCTTCAAGGTGAGCAATAATGTCCTTAAGCTTTGCTGATCCCAAACCAATTTCTCCCCCGGCCTGAAAAACAGTCTCCAAATCAGAAGGATCAAGATTGTATTGCGAGAGTGAAAGGTCAGGCGTGTAAGTCCGTCTCTCTCGCACTGGGTTTGTCGATGTAAAAAGGTGGCCACGGGTTCTATATCCATGAATCAGATTGAGAACACTAAACTCCTTAATGGTTTGAGGGTTCGCTGCATCATCACCGAAATGAGAATTTGCCAAATCGAATCCCGCAAAAAAGAGTCGCCAAGAACGGTCAACAGATTCTGGATTGTTGAGGTATTGAGCGTATAAAACGTCCAATTGTTTAGGCTCAATATTATTTAAAAACGATAAAGGGTCCACGTAATCAAATTAGGTGTAAATTCCAGCAGCAAAGTTACATAGCTTAAATCGATTGGACGTCAATTTTTTATACTATTTAGGCGATTTTTCAACGCATAATTAAATCTCGTCAGAACCTTCAAAGCGGCGCGTTGAATAGATTGTTCTGCGAGCATTGTTGACCGCATCGAGGGATCCTCTATTTTAAGTGCCTTGCTCACCGTTCCCTCACCTAAATCGAGACGATAAAATGACGCGTGAAGTCGATCTGGATCTACACGTATCGTATTCGCCATCCACACTTTAAAAGGTGTGTTTGACTCTTTCTCATCCAGTTGAAAATCTTTTACGATCTGCGCAAAGACCTCTTTTTGAAACGTGACAAACAACATTCCTTCGGGCAAGGATACTCCTTCGGAAAGACTAATTTCACTATAAAACGTCACGAGGATCGTCTCATCACGGAACTTACTAAGCCTGAAAACAACATCCGCTTTTCAGAATCCAATCCCAGTTCTGACAAGGCCGATATCGCTTCCTCAGCGTATACGTTCATTTTCTTTTGTGCCGCCACATCTGCACCAACTTCGCGCATTGCATCTCTCACCTTCTCTATTTTTTCTTGGCCATGAAGTTGCGAGAGAAAATGAGGTGACAAAGCCCCTTTTTGCTGCGTGTAAAGCCAAATAAAGGTCTTCTTTTCTGCAGCGATATCACCCCCTACTTTCTTTCCTGTGTTCAACGCATTGCCGAAAGTATCTAGAATGTCGTCCTGTATTTGAAACGCAAGCCCCATCTTTTCACCGTACTTATACCACAGATTGACCCTGTCAGTTGTTGCACCTGCAGAAATTGCACCAAGTGCACAAGAAGCAGCCAATAGAACGGATGTTTTTAACCGAATCATCTCGAGATAATCATCGATCGTCACCGCTTCCTGCGTTTCAAACTCCATATCTGACTGCTGCCCTTCGCAGACCTGTCGAGCTGTTCTATTGAATACCTTTAAAACCTCTCTCAGGGAACCTTGAGGTGATTCTTCCAGAGACGAGAATGCCAAAGAAAACATGGCGTCACCACTTAAAATTGCCGCGTTCTCACCAAATTTTTTATGCACTGTTGATTGACCGCGGCGCAACGGCGCGCAATCCATAATATCATCATGCATCAGCGTGAAATTATGGAACAACTCAACAGCCACAGCGACAGGCATGGCTTTGTCAATCGTAGAACCTTCGGCTTCACAAACAGAAAGCGCAAGTAAAGGTCTAATCCGTTTGCCACTTATATTCAATAAGTAGTGGATGGGGGCGTAAAGACCGTCTGTCGGATAAACTGACAAAAATCTCTCTAAACCAGAACTGAACAAATCATGTAGTGCTTCCGATTTGACCATTATCTATCTTTTTTAGCAAGCTGAGCGAGTAAATAATCTCCATACCCACTTTTGCAAAGGGGCTTGGCCAAAGCGCGGAGATCATCATCTGTGATATACCCCATTCTCCATGCAACCTCCTCAATACTTCCAATCTTGAGTCCTTGTCTTTGCTCTATAACTTTCACATATTGTGAGGCCGCGTGCAGACTTTCATGTGTCCCTGTATCAAGCCAAGCCATAGTCCTCCCTAGCTTACTTACTTTAAGCGCTCCCAACTTCAAGTATGCCTTATTGACATCTGTTATTTCATACTCCCCTCGCTTGCTAGGTGTTAATTTTTTTGCAATGTCGATGACTTTATTGTCATAGAAATACAAGCCTGGAATAGCAAAGTTTGAGCTGGGTTCTGACGGCTTTTCCTCCAAGCTTAATGCTTTTCCTTCATCGTCAAAATCAACGACACCATAACGTTCAGGGTCTCGAACATAGTAGGCATAAATTAGCGCACCCTCAATAGACGTATTCGCACGCATTGTGCGGCCGAAATGATTTCCGTGAAAAATATTGTCTCCTAGAATCAGTGCGACACTACTCTCTCCAATAAATTCTTCGCCGATAACAAACGCTTGCGCAAGACCGTTTGGCACCTCTTGAACTGCATATTCAAAAGTGCATCCCAACGCGGAACCGTCTCCCAATAATCTTTTAAAAGCCGTTGAATCTTCCGGAGTGGTAATAATAAGTATTTCTCTAATTCCCGCAAGCATCAGTGTCGATATCGGATAGTAGATCATGGGTTTATCAAACACCGGCATAAGTTGTTTACTTACCGCCTTTGTCAATGGCCAAAGCCTAGTCCCGCTACCACCTGCTAAAATGATTCCCTTCATGCGTTTCGATTCATGACTCCAAGTTATCAGATTTTACCCTTCTTTTCACAATGTCTTCATGCTTTTCATTTCCTTTCCCTGGTGTGATGCCATAGTCTATCCTTAATTTCTCAAGTTCTATGTCCTCCTCTTCATCAATTATATGCATTAAAGGCTCCTGAAAAGCTTTTGTGGTCACGAATTGTTCAAAGCTTAAAAGCAAAGTAGGAAGCAGCAGTAGGTTGGCAAACATCGCAACCAAAAGCGTCACACTTACGAGCAAACCTAAAGAACGTGTGCCATCAAAGTCAGAGAGTGTAAACATCATAAATCCACTGAAAAGAACGACTGAGGTGTACATCATACTCACGCCCGTTTCCTCCACCGCTAAAATGACGGCCTGTTTGATGTTCCAATTCAGACGTCTGAGTTCTTGCCTGTATTTGGCCAAAAAGTGGATTGTGTCATCAATGGAGATGCCAAACGCAATAGAAAATACAAGAATGGTCGAAGGTTTAATCGCAATCCCTGTCCAACCCATAATTCCTGCGGTAAACAAGAGCGGCATAATGTTGGGGATAAGTGCGATAAACACCATCCTGACAGATTTAAACAGAAGCGCCATGACAAGTGCAATCAGGAGAATTGCAAGGGAAATACTGATCGAAAGGTTTCTCACTAGATAATGGGTTCCTTCGAGGAAAACAATACTGGTACCTGTCAGTGTTATGTTGTATTTTGATGGTGTGAAAATAGAATCTATGCGTGGACGTAAATCATCCATAAGCTCATCCATTTCAATGGTGCCAATGTCTGCAATTTGGGCAGATATGCGGGTAATCGTTTTCGAAGAATCCAGAAAGTTTCTTGTCACACTTACCGCATCAACACTCCCTTTTGCTTTTTTTTCAGTGCGTCGTGTATACGAACGAAGCTTCATCTTTTCGTGGTTAGAAATGGGCAGGCGATAGCCCGACTTTTCACCATTATTCAGTCCCTGCATTGCAAATTTTGTCGCATCTACAGCTGACATACTTCTGCTGAATTCAGGATATTCAGCCAGCAATCGCTGCATACGCTCTATCTTTTTCAGGTTTGGCAATGAAAGTGCATCGCCTTCCACACCGCAATCAATGAGCATTTCAAAAGGCATGACGCCATTAAAATTATCTTCTAGCCAAGCGAGATCAATCAGCACTCTGTCATTTTCAGGAAGGTCGTCGACCATGTTTCCCGTAGTTTGAACTTGCACCATTCCGGCAATAGAAAATGCCAATAGAAGGAGCGACACGAGGTACACAGTCCTCCTTTTATTTTGAACGAAATGGATGAATACCTGAACCACTTTATACACCCATTTACGGTCAAGATGTGAGGTTTGGCGAGGCGCCGGTGGAGGAAGAAGCGAGAGTAACGTAGGGATCACCGAAATGCTTATCACAAAGACACCCAATATATTTAAAGCGGCAATCGTCCCGAAATTCTTTAAGATCTCACTTTGGGTAAACATGAACGTCGCAAACCCCAACGCAGTCGTGATATTCGTGAGAAGTGTCGCGTTTCCGACTTTCGTAATCATTCGCTGCAGTGCCATGGCTTTGTTCCCATGCTTCTTGAATTCAGCGTGATATTTATTGACCAGGTAAATACAGTTGGGGACACCTATGACGATAATCAAAGGAGGAATAAGAGACATTAAAAGTGTTAAGGGGTAATCGAAAAACGCGATTGAGCCCACAGACCAAACCACCCCTATTGCAACAACACTTAGACAAACAACTGCCGTGACAAAATTTCTAAAAAACAGAAGTAACAAAAGAAAAGTAACGAAAAGAGCGGCACCGATTAACAAACCTATTTCACCCTTGACCTTGTTTGTCATTTGGATCCTCACAAAAGGGAGTCCACTTATGTAAGTTCTGGTACCCGTTTTTATACGCCAGTTGTCGACTAGGGTAGTGATATCCTCAACGACAGTGCCTCTGTCTTTTGAGTTAAACAAATGTGGGTCTATAAAAACCATCATTAAGATCGCACCCGTATTTTCAGCATAGAGAACGTCCTCAAAAAACGGCAGATTTCTCAGTTGACTATAGAATAAGTCTACACTGTCTTGAGAAATCGCGGGGCCACCCCGAGTCAAATTAGAGGCCAAAGGAATGACCTTAAAGGTCGCATCTGAAGTGTCCTTTTGAACAGAAAAGGCATTAAACACAGTGAAAACAGAGTCAATAATGACCGTCTGAACGCCCTCAATGTCAACTCGAATATCTCGAATATCTTCAGAGAGTTCGAACCAATTCTGAAGGCCTTCTGACTTGAAAAGGGATGAATCTTCAACGCCGACCACTAGCAGATTCCCCTCAGCACCGAAATGCTTCAGAAACCTTTGATGATCGAGATACGTGGAATCCGTCTTAGGCAGAAGCCCATCAAATGAATAAATAAGGCGAAGTTCAGGAATATATGTTCCTATGAAAACTGTCGCACCTCCTAATGCAACAAGCACCAGAAAACGATACCGTAAAATGAATGACGCTAATTTTGACCACATAAGCCCCGCAAAGAAACAACAGAGCAAGCCAGAGTTGGCTACCTTTGTCATCTATTTGCAATAATTATATCAATTTCTCATCTGAAATGGAAACCTACGACGTAATTGTTATTGGAAGTGGTCCTGGAGGCTACGTAGCAGCAATCCGATCTGCTCAATTGGGAAAGCGAACTGCTTTAATAGAAAAATACGCAACACTGGGAGGGACATGCTTGAATGTAGGATGTATCCCATCAAAAGCATTGCTCGACAGTTCTGAACATTATCACCAAGCGAAGGAGCAGTTTTCTGCTCATGGTATTGGGGTAGGCACTTTGTCGATCGATTTCCCTCAAATGATCAGTCGCAAAGGAGATGTCGTCAATCAAACGACAGCGGGAATTGATTTCCTCATGAAGAAAAACAACATTGATGTTCATCATGGCGTGGGCGCTTTTGTGGATTCCCATACGATTTCAGTGACTCCTTTAAAATCGGACAGCTATAACTTGGCGGCAAAACATGTCATTATTGCAACAGGTTCAAAACCAAGTACACTTCCATTTATCGACATTGATAAAAAGCGCATAATCACTTCAACAGAAGCCCTTTCTCTTGCCAAACGCCCAAAATCTTTGGTGGTGATTGGAGGAGGGGTGATCGGCCTCGAGCTCGGGTCTGTCTATGCACGCTTAGGCACAGAAGTTACCGTAATCGAATACATGGACTCCTTAATCGCATCGATGGATCGCTCTATGGGAAAAGAACTTCTTCGTTCTTTGAAAAAATTAGGAATCAAATTTCATCTAAAAACTGGAGTCAAAGAAGTCAAAGCTGCGGGAAAAAGCGTCACCATTAAGGCCGACAATAAGAAAGGAGAAGAATTGACATTCAAAGCTGAATACTGCCTTGTGAGCGTGGGGCGCAAACCATTTACAAATGGGCTTAATCTCGAAGCTGCCGGAATTACGACGGATGAGCGTGGTATGATCCCTGTCGATGAGAAGCTCCGAACTACGCAACCTCATATCTACGCAATTGGGGACGTCATTAAAGGCGCTATGCTCGCGCACAAAGCTGAAGAAGAAGGCGTTTTCGTCGCAGAAATAATCAACGGCGAGCATCCCCACATCGATTACAACCTCATTCCGGGCGTCGTATATACATGGCCAGAGGTAGCGTCAGTCGGTCGTACTGAAGAGCAACTGAAAGCGGAAGGGATCGAGTACAAGGCGGGGTCTTTCCCATTTAAAGCCAGTGGCCGAGCGCGTGCGAGCATGGATACAGATGGCTTAGTCAAAGTCCTTGCGCACGCTGAGAGTGATGAGGTCTTAGGGGTTCACATGATAGGTCCGCGCGCCGCAGACATGATTGCAGAAGCGGTCGTGGCCATGGAGTTTCGAGCCTCCGCTGAAGACATCTCACGCATGAGTCACGCCCATCCCACCTACACCGAAGCCCTGAAAGAGGCTGCTCTGGCTGCTACAGGAGATAGAGCCCTTCACGTTTAATCCGTTTACGTCAGCTTCGTGCACATCCCCGATTTAAGTAACCTCTGTGAAAGTGAATCTCACGTTGTTCTTCTTTTTGATCAATCTCCAAATCATTCATGTTTATTAGGTATTGGCGTAAAACGTGAACTTGTATTCAAAACCTCAGAGCCCGGAATCCTCGATGCGCTAGAACAATTTTCAAAGGAGGGAAACGCATGGACATTTGGGTGGTTTGGGTATGATTTAAAAAACGACATAGAAAACCTGGAGACTCGCAATACAGACGCTTTAGGTCATCCTGTACTGGCCTGGTGGGAACCGGAAATCGTCATTCAGTTTTCTGATGCAGACGTCGAGGTTTTAAGTGGCGACATCAATGACCACAGAACACAAGAAGCGCTTCAAGCCATCAAACAAAAGGGAGAGATGCAAGATGCTGCAGGGACTGGGGAAATGGTTTGGTCTTGGGATAAACGAAAATACATACAGGCATTCGACGAAGTGAAACACCTTATACAAAATGGAGATGTGTATGAATTAAACCTATGCATGCCTCTCAAAGGCAAAGCTTCTTCAAATGCAAGCTGGCCCCTTTTCTGCCGTCTACAAAACCTCACGCAGGCGCCTTTTAGCGGATACTTACAGTGCAGATCTGCGCGTATTATGAGTGGCAGTCCAGAACGGTTTTTAAAACGTGAAGGAGACCGTTTAATGTCTCAACCGATTAAAGGAACAGTTCGAAGAGGACGTTCGGCTGAAGAAGACAATGCGCTTATCGATGCACTTCAAAGCAGCGATAAAGAACGCGCAGAAAACGTGATGATCGTCGACCTTGTCCGCAACGATCTTAGCCGTATCGCACAGAAAGCGACTGTTGAAGTTACTGAACTTTGTGGCGTTCATTCTTTCCAAACTGTTCACCAAATGGTGTCTACAATAGAGTGCAAAATCTTAAAAAACAAAGGAGTTGCTGACATCTTACGCGCGACATTCCCGATGGGATCTATGACAGGAGCACCGAAAATATCAGCCATGAAGCATATCGACCGACTCGAGACAGAAGGAAGAGGCGCCTATTCCGGTTCGATTGGCTATATCACTCCGACAGGTGATTTTGACTTCAACGTTCTAATCCGGTCACTCTTCCATAATTCGAAGACAGAGTCGCTCGTAGCAAATGTCGGGGGAGCGATTACCTCACTTAGCGACGCAAATGAAGAATACGAAGAATGCTTGCTCAAGGCTGACGCGATTGTCAAGGCAGTAAGCAATAAATGAGTCCTTCTAAATGGATTCATTTATCAATTTAACAACAGCATACTCTTGTAAACCTTAACTTTACAGATAACATCACCCATGAAAACGCGCCATCATCTTATTTCCCGATTTGAAAAGGATTTGACAAAATGTCTTGTTGCGGACGGGGAGCTCATTATCGCAGCATGTAGCGGTGGGGTGGATTCGATGTGCCTCGCCAATGCATTGTTAAAAGCAGGTGCAAGATTTGAGGTCGCACACGTGAATTTTCAGTTGAGAGGTGCGGACAGTCAGGCGGACGCAAAAAATGTTCAGGATTGGTGTGATGCAAATGATGTCGTTTACCACATGAAGGAATTGCCTGCTGAAGAAGAGGCGGCCCGCAAGGGAGATGGGATTCAGGATGCGGCAAGGCGCCTTAGATATGCTTGGTTTGAGGAATTAAGGACAGAACGAGGTGCTGCTTGTGTTGCTGTTGCGCACCATTTAAAAGACCAAACCGAAACGCTACTGATTCAACTTCTTAGAGGTGTTTCCCCTTCTTCCTTAGGAGGAATGTCTCCCAGGAATGTGAATATTATTCGACCTTTTCTAAGCTGGAACCAAGAAGAAATTGAGGGATGGGTCGCACTAGATAATGTTCCCTTTAGAGAGGACAAATCAAATCAAAGCCCCAAGTATTTGAGGAATAGAATTCGCAACGAGGTATTGCCATTGTTAGAATCAATCCGTTCTGGCTCCGTCACTCACATCGCGGAATGGGCGGATAGATTAAGATTACAAGCAGTCGCAGTAGAAAGTTCAATCAGTGATGCCACACGCGACATTGTGAGATTTTCAGAAATAGAATACAATGGATACGATGGAGAAATCTGTCGCATTCATCTGAAGGCATTGTGGGATTCGTCGTGGGGAGAACAAGTATTCGATCGCTTACTTGCTGAGAGACATTGGCCCTACGGGGCTAGAAAAGAAGCATTTACTTTAGGTCAAGCGTCTATAGGTGCCGAGATTACGTATGAATCTGACTCTCTGACTCGTGAGAGGGACTTCATCTTGTTGCGAAATATCCGCGTGAAGGATTCCACATCACACATGGATTTTGAATGCACAATCACTGAGGAAGAAGGAAGTTGCGAAAGTCTAGGTTGGCGGAGTGAAATAAATAACGACATTTCGGTTCCACCTCCCCAGCCAAACATTCTATGGATTGATTTGGACGCTTTAAAATACCCGCTTCTTTGGCGCTTATGGAGAGAAGGAGACAAAATAGAACCCAGCGGCATGGCTGGAACGGTCAATGTCAGTGACCTGCTGACACAGTGGAAAGTTCCGAATATTTCAAGAAAAAAGTCGCGGGTTTTGGCAGATGCAAGCGGTCAAATATTGTGGGTTTTTGTGGCAAGTGAGATTGGTGCTAAATCTAGAATATCACGACATGTCCAACTTACTGAAGGATCAAAAAAACTTATCTTAGAGGCCACACTTTAAGCGTAAGTTGAATATTACAGGGAAATCCCTATAAATCTTAATGAGGCGCGTAATTAAAAAGATACGTTTATCTTTATCCTTCATAAAAAATGAGATTATGAACCGCATTCTTACAGCCTTACTTGCCATTTTTTGCATGACAAACATGAGTATTTCAGCTCAAATCGAGGACCCTATTTCTTGGGAGATCAACCTCTATGAAACAGCTGTAGAAGGACAAATCGAAGTTATTTATAACGCTTCGCTCGACCCTTGCTGGCATATCTATTCGCAGTTTTTAGACAGCGATGACGGACCTGTTGCAACCGCCTTTTATAACGAAGGCAACGAAATAATCGAAGGCGTTACAGAGTGCGAGCCCTACATGGCATACGATCCAAACTTCATGATGGATCTGAAATATTTTAAAGAGGAGGTTTATTGGAGTTCTCTTATAAACATGTCTGACATAGCGTCTACAGACACCTTAAAAGGATCTCTTTTATATATGGTTTGTGATGCGACCAAGTGCCTCCCTCCCACCGATGTTTACTATGCACTCCCGCTTTCAGAAGTAAATTCAGCTACGTCTAGACCTGACCTATGCCCTCCCTCCAAACACCTTTGTGATGAAGACAATCACGGGGAAGAAGATACTCAAGGAGAAGAAGAGGAAGGAGGACTGATTTGGATTTTCTTGATGGGGTTCGGGTTGGGATTCGCAGCTCTTTTTACACCGTGCGTATTCCCTTTAATTCCGATGACGGTAAGCTTCTTTACGAAGACAAGCAAAACCAAAGCTGCAGGTATAAAAAATGCATTGATTTATGGCTTCTTCATCATATTCATATATACCGCACTTGGACTTCTACTTACAGCAACTTTCGGCGTTGACATCATGAATGTGATTTCCACCGATCCATATTTTAATGTTGGATTGTTCTTGCTTCTTCTCGTTTTTGGAATCAGCTTCTTGGGGTATTTCGAAATTCAGCTGCCTCAAAGTTGGGCGAACAAAGCAGATGCTGCTTCAGACAGAGGAGGAATAATAGGTATTTTCTTTATGGCAGCTACATTGGCAATCGTTTCGTTTTCTTGCACAGGCCCACTTATTGGAGGCGCACTAGCAGGAGCTGCTACAGGTTCATTCGAAGCGCCTACTGCAGTGATGCTCGGATTTTCTATCGCTTTGGCTCTCCCATTTATGTTTTTTAGTGCCTTCCCAGGATACCTTAACTCTCTTCCCACATCAGGCGGATGGTTGAATACTGTTAAAGTTGTTTTAGGATTGATTGAAATCGGCTTTGCCTTTAAGTTTTTAAGTAATGCTGATCTGGTTCTTCAACTTGGGCTACTGCCAAGGGAGATTTTTATCGGCATATGGATTGTTGTTGCTTTGACTCTCGCGGCTTATCTATTCGGTTTGATTCATTTTCCGCACGACAGCAAAGGCGCAAAAATC
This sequence comes from Crocinitomicaceae bacterium, assembly GCA_002700285.1. Taxonomy (GTDB): domain Bacteria; phylum Bacteroidota; class Bacteroidia; order Flavobacteriales_D; family Sanyastnellaceae; genus UBA974. Next base: position 80,976 of record PACT01000024.1, read on the forward strand.
AGTTGGAAACGTAAGATTGTAGGTGCCGTATTCCTTCTATTTGGCGGGTATCTTACACCTGGCTTATGGGGTGGGTCTGTAGATGCTATTTCAGGGTTTCCGCCTCCTACCTTCTACAGTATTTGGCAGCACGAAGACGAACATGTCGAGGCGCATTATCGTGATTATGATGAAGCGATGGCAGTAGCCATAGCCCAAAACAAACCTTTACTTCTTGATTTCACTGGGTGGGCTTGTGTCAACTGTAGAAAAATGGAAGAGCAGGTTTGGACTGACAACAGGGTCTCTAAAATTTTAAATAATGACGTCATCCTTGTCTCTTTATACGTTGACGACAGAACCAAGCTCCCAGAAGAAGAATGGACTTTGGAAGAATACGGTGGAAAGGAATTTTACATCAGAACGATTGGAAAAAAATGGTCTTATTTACAGGCGTCTCAATTCGATAGAAATGCACAACCATTCTATGTGCTCTTAGACCACAATGGAACGCAAATAGGCGGTTCTGCTGGATATGACCCCAATCCTGATGCGTTTCTAGAATATATAAACGATGCACTGGCAAAGTTTTAGAGCACAGTCGTGAAATTTAAATAAAATACGCGTCTTTGTTGTTGCAATTTCGCAACATGTTGAACGTATCCCTTTTACCCCATACCTTAGATGTTATGTCAGTAGCTCGCACACATTTTCGAGAATCACTATCTCTTCTGTCTAGTTTGATTGAGGATGAAACATTTATCGCGTCCATAGATTCCGCTTCTGATGCCATAAGTGCTTGTCTCCGCTCAGGGGGCAAGATTCTTTGTTGCGGAAACGGTGGATCCATGAGTGATGCCATGCATTTTGCGGAAGAACTCTCTGGAAGATTTCGAGAAGACAGACCCGCATATGCCGCCATCGCAATAAGCAGTCCAGCGCACATCACTTGTGTTGCAAATGATTATGGATATGAGAAGGTGTTTTCGAGAGCTGTTGAAGCCCTAGGGCGGCCTGGAGACATTTTACTGGCCATCACGACAAGCGGAAACAGTCCGAACATTATCGAAGCAGCTCGCTCAGCCAAATCTGCAGGTATGAATGTTGTCGCTCTCACTGGAAAAGACGGAGGGAAAGTTGCCGACGAATCATTAGCCACTCACGAAATACGTGTTCCTTGGGACGGCTATTCTGATCGGATACAAGAAGTGCACATTAAGTGTATTCACACCATGATTGACGCCGTAGAGAAGTCGCTCGCGTAACAACGCCCACAAACATGATCGTATCTACTTTTGGTTTTGCCGGCTCACCCGGCTCTCCTTCCTTTGTGCGCGTAGAATTAAGAATTGAGAGAGGGATTCTATTTCGCATTTCAGGATTCAGTGCGCAAGCAGCCAAGGCATCTTTTGCAAGAATTCGTTCAGCGTTGATGTCATGTGGACATCGCTGGCCGGGAAAAGCAATTACGGTAAACATCGCACCTGCTGAAGTGTCTCGAACATCAACAGCATACGATTTGCCTATTGCGCTTGCAATATTGGCTTCTCAAGGGGCAATCCCTACATCTGGGCTTCGTTATCTTTCTTCTGCTGGAGAGTTGGGATTAGATGGGTCTATTCGCCCTTGGCAAAACACCCTATTCGAAAATGCCCTCTACATACCCTCCCAACTTTCAGTTCAAGATCACATCTCTCATCTTATTTCTCCGCCACTCTCACAACACCAAACATCAAACTATACACATACAACGTTTTCACACCTCAATGAATTGATTGCGTATTTTAATTCAACGCCGCATTCTCCTAAAATTAAAAAGCGATCATCCACACAAAAAAACCTCGTAACCCACACACCATATTCAACTGAAAAAATAACATTTGAACATCTTCAAGGCGAGGAAACTGCAAAACGTCGCGCCATCATCTCTGCAGCTGGTGCGCACGACTTAATCATGCTTGGGCCTCCAGGGTCAGGAAAAACAATACTGGCAAAATGTATACACTCACTCCTACCAGACTTAACACCTTCGGAAAGAAATGAATGTGGCTCGATTCATGCTGCTGCTGGGAAGGCTTTTCATAAACACGACTTACGACCTCCTTGGCAATCTCCACATTCATCTACAAACTTAAATGGACTAATTGGTGCATGGAGCACTCAGAAACCCAGAGGTATTGTCCCTGGATCTTGGAGCTTAGCTCACAATGGCGTGCTCTTTTTAGATGAATTCGCAGAGTTCACAAGAGGGACTCTAGAAGCTTGCAGGATGCCTTTGGAAACGCACTCCATTTCATTGGCAAGGGCTTCAGGCACAACTGAACTCCCCGCTTCCGCTCTACTTATTGCAGCACTCAATCCATGTCCATGTGGAAGGGGTTTAGGCCGGAAAAACACATGTGCATGTCAAGATGCTGAAGTAAAACGCTATCTGAATAAAATTTCTGGCCCCTTGGCCGATCGCATTGCAATTCACATTGAAGTCGGCCATGAAGTTGGTGATTCAAATTCATCTTGTGCGAAATCAAATCAGAATATGACTTGGTCTTCTGCCCGCGCCAAGGTGGCGCGGGTTCGTAAATGGGATCGAGAACACCTCGGACAAGACCGCATCAAGCATGGACCACAGATGACGCAAGAGGCCAAATCCCTCTTTAAAGCATGCAGATCAAATCTTAAGCTTTCGCATAGGGGATTAAATCATGTCCGTAACGTTGCGCTAACTGCAGCATTGGTTGACAACAGTCCGCGAATAGACGTTGTCCACATCGCAGAAGCTGGAGCGGGCAGATTGTTCGATAGACCGACTTGGCTTCGTTAAATTTGCATGATGAACAAACCACACCCCCTCATTCTTCCTGCTAGAGGAAAATCTCCTTCAATAGACGATTCAGTTTGGCTTGCACCTAATTGCACGATTGTAGGAGAAGTAAAACTCGGCGCCGAAAGTACAGTCTGGTTTGGCGCTGTAGTCAGAGGAGATGTCGCATCTATTACCGTCGGAACGCGTGTAAATATCCAAGATGGCGCAATCATACATGGCACCTATGGAAAATCACAAACACTGCTTGAGGATAGAGTCAGTATAGGTCATAACGCCGTTGTTCATGGAGCTAGAGTTTGTAAAGGCGCACTTATAGGGATGGGTGCCGTTGTGATGGATAACGTCGTGGTAGGTGAGGGTGCTGTTGTCGCCGCGGGTGCAGTGGTGCTTACAGGAACTGAAATTCCACCCCACACATTGTTTGCGGGAGTCCCTGCGAAGAATAGAGGCCCAGTAAAATCTGAACTTATAGAACATTTAAGTGCTACAGCAGATCGGTATGTCGAATATGCAGGATGGTTTAGAGGTGGAAGACAACTATTATAACACAACCTCCTCCAAAATCAAGTCATCGCCAAAGAAATGACGGGCACTAAACTTGAAGTTCTTAGTAAGATCTGAAACTTGAAAATGATGTTGCTTCATCTGACGTGATGCATGCAATTTCTCGTCCATTTCAGCTAATACAGATTTCAGTGCTTCAGCCACAATGGATGGTGAGTCAATGACTGAGACTCGAGAGGGAAGGAAGTTTTTTACTTCACTTTTAATGAGAGGATAGTGGGTACATCCCAAGATTAGCGAATCGATATTGTGAAAGGTCTCATCTGAAAAATAGGCATCCAATACCGCTTGAGATATACTGTCGTTAAAAAACCCTTCTTCTATCGCTGAAGCGAGAAGGGGAGTTGCTTTGGATATTAATTCAACACTGGAACTGAGCTCTTTAAAGCAAAGGTGGTAAAGTCCTGACGCAATTGTCGCTCGAGTGCCTATCAGTCCTACCTGGCAGGCTTGAGCGCAATTTTGAGTTACGTATTTCACAACAGGAGTCACCATGTCAATCACAGGAATGTTTGGACCTACTTCTGAAATAATCGCCTGAAGCGCATTACTTGAAGCAGAGTTACATGCAACAACAATTGCTTTGCAACCACTTTTGACCAAATGTCTTGCTATTCTGGTTGAATATCTCTGAATTAACTCTGGTGATTTCTCACCATATGGAAGATGAGCCGTATCTCCGAAATAGAGGATGGACTCCTCTGGGAGAAGGTCATGAATTGCACGGGCAACGGTAAGACCACCTATACCAGAATCAAATACACCTATGGGACGCAAACTGCTCACGCAGTTTTACATTCCGAGCTTGGTGCGAACAAGGTCTGTCACATCTTCACCCCCGTTGTAAAGGGTCGCACCCATACTCGAGTCAAAAATGTACGTGAATCCATGCTCTGAACCGACAGTTTCAATTGCATCACGAACACGTTTTATCATCGGTGAGAGAAGTGATTCCTCCAGGGCTGAAAGCTCAGCTTGAACCGTCGTTCCAAACTCTTGAAGACCTTGGTCTAAACTTTGAATCTCACGTTCTTTTGACTCACGTATAGCGGCAGGCCAAGTCTCAGCTTTTGCTTGATATTCAGCGTATTTTGTTTGAAGATCTTCCTGCATTCGTGTCATTTCTTTCTCAAACTCCATTGCTGAAGTCTCAATTGAAGTTTGCGCTGCGGCACGCTCCGGAAGGTTCAGTAATAAATTTTGCGCGTCAATGTGACCAAACTTTTGAGCCAAAGCTCCAAATGACATTAGGCCTATTAAGCCGAAAAGTAGTAAGAATTGTTTCATAAAATTATTTGATTGCTTATTTAGAAATTATTGTTTTGGTGTTTTTGATCCACCTGACCCACCTCGTGCTCGGTCCATGGTTGAACGACCAGCATTTTTTGCATTTTCACGGGCGTTATTAATTGCATCTTGACCTCTTCCAACAGCGCCTCCATCACCCTTTTCATCTTTTTCTACTTCAATTGTTTCCCCTGGCACAAATCCAAGTTTCTTAATGAGACGATCTGAAATGTCATATTTGGGATTTGTATAAAGCATATTGCTCTGGTTGGATTTGTCGAACACGACCATGTATCCAGATCCTCCAGCAATATCTTTAAGTGATTCAAAAATACTTTGTTGAATCGGTTCTATCAGCTCTTGACGTTTTAAAAAAAGTTCACCCTCAACACCGAACTTCTGCTTTTGCATTTCTTTTGCTTCCCCACGTTTTTTAATAATTTCCTGTTCTCGCTTGACACGCATTTCCTTTGTAAGCAGGACACGCTCAGCACGATAAGCGACCTCTAGACGATCGGCCGCCTCAAGTTTGGCTTCAATCTCAGCCTGCCAATCAATCGCATATGTATTAAGTTCTTGCTGCGCAGTAGCATAATCAGGCATATGGAGAAGGACATAGTCTGAATCAATATATGCAAATTTCTGTGCATTGGCAGTTTCAGGCGCACAGCACAAAACCATTGCTGCCAAACATGCTGAGACAAATTTATAGGTTGAGAAAATACGTGGCATCTTGAAATAATTCTTTGCGAAGTTAATAAAGCAGTTCGTTCTTGCTCGATTATAAACGTTATTTTATGCGAATCATTGTTATAGCTCCCCCATATTCATTCCCATACTGAAGTGGAATTGACCTCTCGACATCGTTGGGACTGCCTCGACATCGTCAAGTCTCCAACCATAGTCTAATCCCAAAAGACCGAACATCGGTAGGAATATTCTCAACCCTACGCCCGCAGATCTGTAGACCTGAAAAGGATTGAAGGCGCGTGCGTCCTGCCAAGTTTGCCCCCCCTCTAAGAAGGCAAGAGTAAAGATAGTTGCACTGGGGTTCGTGGATAAAGGATAGCGAAGTTCAGCCGAGTACTTGGCAACAACAGGAGCTCCCGTGTTAGCATTGGGAGATGTTAAGGACAGATCATCGTATCCGCGCAAGTTGATTATTTCTCTTCCATCCAGTGTATATCCACTTAGAAAGACACCCCCGAGGTAAAACCTTTCAAATGGAGAAAGGGGTACCGCTCGGTCATACTGACCTATGAGCCCCACTCCGGCAGCAACTTTAAGCACCAACGTTCGTGGATTTTCTCCGCCACTGCGTGACAATGGTGTATACCATTCTGCTTTGAATTTCCATTTGTGGTACTCCACCCACTTGTATTGTTCTTCAAGAGAAAGGCCTTCATAATAACCCTCTGGTCTAAACATACTGTATGGAATCGTTGCTGTAACACTTACCTCTACATTTGAACCCCAAGTTGGATAGATAGGGTCGCTAATCGAGTTTCGTCCTAGTGAAATGTTCGCGGCAAGGTTGTTCGCTCTACCGTTGGAGAAGCTAAAGAATGAACCGAAATTGTCGAGATTGAAATTTTGGTATGACAAAGAGGAACGGAAAAGGAACCAGTCGTCTGGCTTCTTCAACCTTTTGCCCAATCCGACTTTGACCCCGATGATTTCAAGTGAATTACGTAACTCATTAATTTCACCATTAATGCGTTTGGGTTGACCATTTGATTGCACTGACTTTGACAGAGCCACACTAAGAGAAGTGGGTTCTTTACCCCCTAACCAACTCTCAATAAAGCTCATATTGTAACTCTGGAAAAAGAGCCCGTTAGACTGAGCACGTATACTTACACTCTGACCATCTCCTGTAGGAATGGGACGCCATGCACCGCGATCAAACATTTTCTTGGATGAGAAATTCGTAAAGGTCAGCCCCAGAGAACCCACTACTCTTCCACCACCCCAGCCTCCACTCAGCTCTATTTGGTCCGAAGGTTTTTCCTCAACTTTATATTCGATATCTACTGTTCCAGTCTCTGGATGTTGAATCGGATTGATCCCAAATGCCTCGGGGTTAAAGTAGTTTAATTGAGAAAGCTCACGCTGTGTTCTAATAATATCTGTGCGACTGAATAAATCCCCTGGGCGCGTTCGGATTTCACGATAAATAACGTGATCGTTTGTCTTTGTATTTCCTTCTACAAGAATCTTTCCGATTCGAAATTGCTGCCCCTCCATCATGCGAACCTCAATATCGATCGTGTCATTTTCTACTCTTTGTTCGATAGGCATCGCACGAAACGTGAGGTATCCATCGTCTTGATAAAGAGAACTCAAATCCATTCCCTTTGGATCCATAAACACGCGAGTCTCGAGATGTGCAAGAGAATAAACATCCCCTTTACGTATCCCTAATATAGAATCGAGTTGGGTGGATCGATATTTTGTGTTCCCAGTGAAAGATATATTTCCAAAATGGAATTGATTTCCCTCTTCGATGTCGAGCGTCAGTACGACAAGTCCTTCATCCGTTCTATAAATGGAATCGTTTGTTATTCGTGCATTTCTGTAGCCCTCATTGTTGTACAAAGAAATTATCGCCTGTTGATCCGATTCGAAATCCTCCGCTATGTATTTAGAGGACTTGTAAAATCTCCACCACTTCTTTTCTTTCGTGGATTTCATTTTACGTTTTACTTTGTCTGTATCAAATGCGTGAATCCCATTAAGCGTAATTCGGTCTACCTTGATTTTTGTTCCCTTGTCTATATTCACTCTCACAATCGTACCATTTGAAAACGTGGAATCGATCTCTTGCACAATGTCCACATCGATGTCAAGAAAGCCCTTGTCACGATAGTGATCCTTAATACGTTTTGTAGCGACTGCCAGGACGTTTTCATTGACGATACGGCCCGTCGTGAAATCAATCTTCCCACGAACAGTTTCCTGCTCCGATCTATTCACTCCAGCAATGCTGTATCTTGTGAGACGAGGCAATTCTTTCACGCGAATGACCAGATATAAATCACGGTCCCTGAGTTCGGCTGCCTCGATGCTGATATCTGCAAAAAGATCTTGATTCCACAGACTCTTGATCGCATCGCCAAGCATCTCCCCTGGAATTGTAATTGATGCGCCAATTTGAAGCGCACTAAACAACTTAATAGCCTGCACATCGGTATACTCAGCGCCTACTACTGTAATTCCAGCTATGCGATATTCTTGTGGGATACTGAGATCTAGCACTTCGAGCGCACGCTGATCAAGCGTTTGACCTAAAGAAAGAAAACACGGCAGCATAAGGGCTATCGTAAGCAAAAATGCTCTCATTTATCAGTCTGTTGTGGAACCCCTCCGAAGCGACGTTCTCGGTTTTGAAAATCATAAATAGCTGCGAGAAAATGTTCTCGACGAAAATCAGGCCAAAGTACGGGTGTAAAATGGAATTCTGTATACGCTAACTGCCACAACATGAAATTACTTATCCTATGTTCTCCTGAAGTCCGTATCATAAGTTCAGGGTCCGGAATGCCAGCTGTCTTTAGATAGCTTTCAAACATCTCTGAATTCACCTCATCTTCACTGACACCATCTCTAATAATATCTTTTACAGCTTCTGTAAGCTCCCACTTTGAGCTATAATTTAAAGCCAAAATCAAGTCCAACCGATGAGGCTCCGGATTTAATTCAGCTGTAGACTTTAGTTGAACTTGACAATCTTTTGGAAGTTCCTTTATATCTCCTATGGTGCTCAGACACACACCCTTTCCTTTTAAATCTTCTGTTTCCTTAACAAGTGTGGTCACCAACAAATCCATGAGTGCCGCGACCTCTTCCTTAGGTCGATTCCAGTTCTCGGTACTAAAAGCGTATAACGTCAAATATCTCACCCCTGTTTGTAAGGCGGCCTCAACAACGGCACGAACAGATTCTACACCATTTAGATGGCCAAAAACTCTATTTTCACCCCTGTTTTTTGCCCACCGTCCATTCCCATCCATAATAATGGCAATATGCTTAGGCATTTCATTGGGGTTGATCCCTTTCGAAAGAAGCAGATCATGACGGTCTTGCATTTCCTCTTCTGTCATTTTGAAATCACTCATTGTTCCCAGCAAGATGTTGGCTTTTTACTTACGCGAAAGGCAATTGATGCAAGAAAAAATCCGTACTTGTCATCAAGCCCCGCATCTCCACGTTGAAGACCTTGAGAATGAGGAAGGTCATCGGGAAGGTCTATAATCCGATCAGCCAACTCGAGGGCAAGTTCACCTCTGGCTTGTCTCAGTTCCACTGGATTTACATACGAGGTACTCACATCATCTAAATAATCCGTCCATGTTTTCCTTAGCCCCCACTCCATTTGAAATGCGATAGCCGGCCCCAGATTCACTTTAAAACCCATACCAAACGGCAGAGCGATACCATTGAGTTTATACGGATCATTCCCGAACGTCCATCCTTGTCCTTCTGTTCCAAGAGGTTGCAATGGGTGCCAATTCCCATAGCTGTCCTTTGCTTCGGGATCGTGGGTGAAATATGCGATACCTGCGGTGAGATACCCCGTCAATCTATTGTCGGTATTTCCCATAACATGATCGATGTAATTGATCTCGCCTGAGACTGAAAACTCGGCCATTTTATTTCTAAAATGCAGATTTCGATTCTGAGCCCAAGCATTGTTACTGTCTTCATCCCATGCTTCAATCGTGCCTTGAAGAAGTTGTAGTCTGATTCCTATTCTAGAATTAATATTGTGCCTAAAGTATCCACCTTGAACGACATGATGTCTTCCTGCCAAAGGATTGGATGGATTTAAATCACCCAAGTAATAACTGGTACCTATCTGATATCCAATTTCTTTTGTGCCACTTTGAAAAGTTTGGGCAAACGAAACAAATGCAGATGTCGCCATGAATAGGCACATCACCATTTTTAGATACGTCGTTCGAAGTTTGGTGGTTTTGGTGGTCATAGTGTGTGTACTAACGCACGAAAGTAGTCGAGATTGTGCTTTGTTTCAATGCTCACGTGGATCAATTCCCCAATGCATCTTTGAACGGAGGGTATGAAAGAAGTTTTGATGTTCAAGATTGACAAACTTCACTTTAAATGGCGCGGGCTTGACACTCACTTTACATTTGGGTGAAATGTGATAGGATCTGCTGTCGAGAGAAAGAAGGTAACTCGCGTCTCTTCCATCAGGAGACAAAGTGATTTCTCCTTGAAGAGGAACCACAAGGGGGCGATTTGTAAGGTTATGAGGGGCCAAAGGTGTAATCACAGCGACATCGGAACTTGGTGATATTATAGGTCCTCCAGCACTTAGGCTATATGCTGTAGAACCTGTAGCCGTGGAGACAAGCAATCCGTCTGCCCAATAGGTGTTCACTAATTTTTCGTTTCTATAGACCTCCACAACGACCATGCTCGCGGTATCATGCTTATGTATCGCAACTTCATTGATTGCGTATGGGAAATCTCCCAAATCCATACCTTCCGCCTCAACTTTAAAAAGCGCACGCTCGTCAATCCACGTGGTCCCGTTGACAATAGAGTCCATCGCCTGATCGATTGAGTCTGTTCCTACATTCGACAGAAACCCAAGCGTTCCCGTATTGATCCCCATAATAGGAACACCCAGTATCGAAGCCAAAGTAACACACTCCAAAAATGTACCGTCTCCACCCACAGAGAAAATGATGTCACATCCTTTTAATTCATGAGAATCCGAAAAGGTTCCCAATGATTCAGGCAAATACATAGACTGCTCGAGAAAAGTTTTAAACTCGCTGTAAAAAAGCGCAGTTGAATCAATCTCTAAAATCCTATCCACAAGATGCTTCACGGCATCGTTGTGTTTGAGTTGGAAGGGTTTACCAAAAAGAGCTATACGCATGATGAAAATTTATATCAAGACTCGAGATAACGCATAAAAGCATCAAATTTGTTTCGGATTTCGTCCTCCACCTCGGGCGAATTGTAGAAATTTAAAACTTTGTAATCAAACCTCTCAAAAGAAGCCATAATCGTAGCGATGTTCGTGGTGTTTACTTTCAATGAAACAACCAAATCACCAGAATCGAGATGATTCATATTGAAACTTGTAATTCGGGTGCCGCTCTCTTCAACAATTTGAGATATTTTTGACAAGCTGTAATTCGCAGCGGGGATTCCCAAAACGACAATGCTGCCCTCCAACGCCCATCCAGATTCTTGAGCGAAAAAGTTTAAGACAGATCCTCTGTCGATACATCCCATATACTTCCCTTGAATAACCACAGGAAGGACATCAATTTTGGCCTGAGCCATTTGGGATACAACTTCATAAATGTGGATGTTTGGATCTACAAATATCGGATGGGTATCCACTTCTGCGAGTACAGCATCTTTGTCACATTCCAGTAAATCTTCTTCATTAATAAGCCCCTTAAACGAATCCTCAACCACCAATGGAAGATGGGAAACCTTATATTCATCCATCAATTCTATGGCGTTAGCCACAGTATCAATAGGGAGTAAAAGAGGCAGGTCCGAAGTTAGAAGTTGCTGGGCTCTCATGTGTTAATTTTGCCAAATGTCAGACACCTCGAAGATACAAAATTTAACGTTGAACACTAAACTTAGTGTCAATGTAAATAAAATCGCTACACTGCGAAATGCAAGAGGGGGTTCGGTGCCAAATGTCATGCTTGCTGCTGAACGGATTCAATCCTACGGAACAGAAGGTATAACGGTACATCCAAGACCTGACGAACGCCATATAACCTATCAGGATGTAAGAGATTTGCGATCCGTCGTAAAATGTGAATTCAATATTGAAGGCTATCCATCAAAAGCCTTTATCGCGCTCGTTCTAGAAGTAAAACCAGAGCAAGTAACACTTGTGCCAGACCCCCCAGAGGTACTTACTAGTAACGCAGGGTGGGATACCGTAAAGAATTTCGAATTCTTAACTGATGTTTTGGGTCAATTTTCCAATGCTGGAATACGTACAAGTCTATTCATGGATCCTGATGAAGATGCGATCAGGGCTGCAGCTTTAACTGGCACGGACAGAATCGAACTCTACACAGAAGATTTCGCTATCAAACATGTCCAAATGGGAGCAGACGCAGCCATTCCATATGCCAGAGCATCAACACTAGCGCACTCACTTGGCATGGGCGTAAACGCGGGGCACGACCTTGATTTGTCGAATCTTCGAGACTTCTCACAAAATGTTCCCTTTCTAAATGAGGTAAGCATAGGACATGCCCTCATCTCGGACGCGCTCTACTTTGGCCTCTCAAATACCGTTGAAAAATATCTTGCCTGCCTTGAATAAAAAAGTCACCTTACATCGTCGAATTGTAGGAGACTCAGATGCTCCGGACCTTATCATCCTACATGGGTTGTTAGGAAGTGCTGACAATTGGCTCACTCTCGCCAAACGATATTCTGAGAAATTTCAAGTTCACCTTGTAGATGCACGCAACCACGGCCAAAGTCCGAAGAGTGAAATCCATAATTACCAAGCTATGTCAGAAGATTTGCTTGGATATTTAAATGAGCAGGGGATTGAAAAGACGGCGATAATAGGACACAGTATGGGAGGGAAAACCGCAATGACTTTCGCCGAAAACCATCCGGAAAGGGTCACGAAGTTAATCATCGCAGATATTGCTCCAAGGGCATATCAGCCTCATCACGGCCACATCTTTGAGGCGTTGAAAAAAACCTCGCCAAGACATGCTACTTCTCGAGAGGAGGTTTCGCTAGACTTAAAATCAAGCTTGGGAAACGAAAGTGTATTGATCCCATTTTTAATGAAAAGTTTAAGACGCGAAAAAAGTGGAGGTTTCTCGTGGAGGTTTAATGTAGATGTTCTGAGCAAGACTATCCTGAGTATTACAGAAAAAATAAATCTGACAATCAACACCCTTCCTACACTCTTTATATATGGTCGAAAATCTGATTATGTAAAAGAATATGACATCTCAGAAGTAGAAGGTTTATACCTACAACTTGAAACCGCATGTTTAGAAAAGTCTGGCCATTGGCTTCACGCACAGGAACCTGAATTGTTTTTTGAAATCACCAGCGACTTCTTAAACTAGCTCACGCTTTTAGGCTTCACCCACTGGTCGCTTTTAACCATCGGCGGTAGGCATTAAATAGTTTTGAGCGAGATACGAAACCTATGTATTTGCCTTGAGAATCAACGACCGGAAGATTCCAAGCCCCACTGCTCTCAAACTTTGACATCACAGAATCCATTTTGTCATTATGCACAATCAGTTGATCGGGAACAACCATTAAATCTTGGACTGTGACAGAATCATATCGATCCCTGTCAAACATGATTTCTCGTATATCTTGAAGGTCAATTAAGCCCTTGAGCACACCCCTTTTATCAACCACAGGATGAAGATTACGTTGGCTTTTTGCTATTACACGAACCAAAATTCCCAACGTGTTGTCAGGCATGACTGGGATAAAGTCTGTTTCGATTTCATCCGTGAGCGTCATTAAAGTGAGAACATTTTGATCTTTATCATGGGTCAACAACTCGCCTCTATCAGCCAGTTCATATGTGTATATACTGTTTTTGACTATAAATTTCGAGACCAAATAACTGATTGCTGCACAAAGCATCAACGGCACGAAGAGCTCATACCCACCACTGATTTCGGAAGCTAGAAATATGGCGGTCAACGGGGCGTGAAGTACCCCAGCTGTCATGCCACCTATCCCCGCCAAAACAGCATTTCCAATGGGGATCGTGTCTGGTCCAAAAATAATATTTGTAGACAACGCAAAAATGTAACCGAGGAGGGCGCCGCCGAAAATCGCAGGCGCAAATACGCCAGCGACACCTCCAGCCCCAACTGTAAGGCCGGTGAGAATAGGTTTTAAAGCCCAAGCAATAAATAAGACACCTAACAAAGTAAAGCCTTGGGCGTTGATTTGCGGGATGAGTTCGTTTGCCAACTCGTCTGAATATCCCATAAATAATGAATTGACGACTTCGTAACCTTCACCATATAACGAGGGGAAACTAGCAACAGCCCAGCCGAGAATCACGCCTGAAAAAAGAATTCTTGTAAGCGGTTTTTTGAATCGAGAAATAGCGCTTGAGGACAAAAGATAAAGACGCGTAAATACAACTGAACCCAAACCTGCAAATAAGCCGAGTGAAATGTAGAATGGCAAACGTTTAATCGCAAAAGGAGCAAGTTTTGTTACAGCTAAAATATCTTGACCTTCAATCAGAAAATAAGCTGTTAAAAGTGAAGCCAAAGACGCAAAGATGAGAGGAACCAAACTCGCAGCAGTGAGGTCAATCATAATGACTTCCACTGCGAATAGAAGCGCAGCTATGGGTGCCTTAAACATGGCCGCCAAAGAAGCTGTTGCAGCACACGCGATCAGCAATCTTCGGCGCTGGAAGTTCTTCTTCGTGCGTGAAGCAATTTCAGAACCTATGGTTGCTCCAGCCTGAACAGCAGGCGCCTCCAGACCACCAGAACCTCCAAACCCCACAGACAAAATACTGGTGACTACCGGCGCAAAAAGCCAGGTTCGTTTTAAAGCACCTCGCCTTGTAGAAAGTGCCTGAAGGGTCGCAGGAATTCCGCCCCCGGGATGAACACCCCCTAAAACTTTACGGACAAACCAAGCAGTTAAAAGCAGGCCTATTATCGGACCAAATCCCAAAAGAGGGGACCAACCGGAGTACGTTTGGGCAGAAAAAATGCCGGACCGAATAAAACTGACACCATTCTTAAGCAATACCGCCACCAACCCCGCAAGAACCCCCACTATACTTGCCCAAAGTAATATTGCTCGATCCGACCTTAGGAATTCCCAAGCCTTAGAACTTAGACTTTTGATCATATTCTAATGCTTACGATCAGAACATCATCGACCTGCTCTTCATTCGATTTCCAATCATCAAACACACGAGAGAATTCTTCGTTGTGTTCCGAAATTGGAAGCTTAGCAACCCGTACAATCAGTTCTCTAAATCTTCTGCGCATAAACTTCTTCCCTGAGGGGCCCCCAAACTGATCCACGAAACCATCTGTTGAAGCAAAAATTGTATCCCCAGTTTGTAAAGCGAAGGTTTGTTCGGAATAGTTTTTAGAGCCTGGTTCGAAAGATGCAATCGCGAATTTATCAGATTTAAGCTCGTGTAATTCACCCTCACGCACGATATATAGTGGATTATTTGCCCCCGCAAATTGAAGCTCCATTTTCTCCATATCGACAGCTATCATCGCCAAATCCATTCCGTCTTGTAGATGTGTCGGAGAGGACTCTGAACGAAGGACATCAAGGGCTGCAGAATTAAGTTTGTCAAGAATTTTGCAAGGTTGCGTAAATACTTTCGTGACATGCGTCAAAGCATTGTATCCCACTAAGCTCATAAATGCACCTGGCACCCCATGACCGGTACAATCAACAGCAGCAAGAAGTCTCACTCTGCCTACAGAGTGAAAAAAATAAAAATCTCCACTTACGATATCGCGAGGACGATAAAACACTGAGGCCTGGTCAAACACTTCGGAGACTTCTTTTTTTGTCGGAAGAATTGCCGTTTGAATCCGTAACGCGTAACTAATACTGTCTTGTAAATCGCTTAAAAGTTCTTCAGCACGTTGTTTCTGTGCGCTCATCTCAGCCGTCCGATTTTCAACTTTTATTTCAAGTTCTCTTTCTGTGGTCGCCAAATCGTCCCTCATACTTAAAAGTGCATGACCGAGAGAGTCCTCATCACTTAATGGTTCGTATGGCGAATTAAAATCACCTGAACCCACCGCTTCGGAAAAAACCCGTGTTTTGTGAAGACCTTCGGCAAGTCTATTTACAGCGACTGCCATGTCGCCTATTTCATCTGGCGTAATGGGAACAGGGCCATCAGGTTCCTTTCCTTGTCCCATATACAATACAGCACGTTTTAGCTGTCTCACCGGTATGAGAATAGAACGTGTGACTGCCAGCCCCACTATAATTCCAAGGATTAAAACCAAAAACGCAACTGAGCCAGCATAAGTGTTAAGGCCTTCTCCAAGTTGTTCCATTCGACCTGTGGAGGCAAGAAGAGATGCGTTTTGGGATTTGGTCAGTTTATCAAGCCTGTCTCGAATACGTTGCGTAAAAAGAGGAAGACTGGACCCCTCCAAAGCATAATACTCCGCATCCATCATTGCGATTGGATTATCATAGCTAGAAAAATCCGGTAGCAAGCGCATAATTTCGTTATATGCGATAAAAAGATAATCCAAATCATTTTGAAGACTATCAAGCTGAATCGTCGCATTTTCATCCCATGCAAATTCCATATTCTTAAGGACAGAATATTGGTTAGGTATCGTCTGACCTATCAGTTCGACCAAACCACGCTTTTCTGGATCATCAGTTCTACTTTGAACTGTAAGCCAGTGTTTAATTCGTACTCTCGATTCCCCGATAGACCTGTCTAGATCTTCTAGAGCACCTATACTTGGCACCAGAACATTATCTATATTCTTTCCAAGCTGACGACTCTCCCCAAGCATCGTACGGGTTCGTAAAAAAAGCGCACTTACAGCCAAGGTAAACACCCCAAATCCAAGCGCCATCCTCCAGCCTATTGTGAATCTAAAACGGCTTCTATTTTCTGGTGTTGCAATAATTCCCAAGCTATTTAATGGCCTCTTCTAAAAGGCTTTTATATTTCTCACTTTCCTCATTCTGACTCAAAGCACGATAAATCGTCATCAAGCCTTTTAAAGTCTCCATTCTATTTCTCTCCATATTGTGAGCAGCCAACATGGGCTCGAGGGCTTCTTGAAACAACAATACACAAATATCCTGTATCTCCATTAACTCAAACATTGACGTTGTATGGTCTATGGATTTAAGCTCTGAAACACCTCTGTTATATAGATTTATAGCCAAATTATATCGCGCTGTATAATCTCTTCCATCCAATTCTATTGCCCTCAAATAATGGCTGACTACTTTTTCAAACAACGCTTCTTTTTTTTGCATGCTTGATGTGTTGTTCAAATCAATGCTTTCTAAAAGAATTCGATTCGCTTTGGCAAGATTTTTTTCTAACTCCACTTCCTCTCTTACCCAATTTTCATCAGGGCTTAGCACCTTTTTTATCTTGACGAACGCCATGAAATACGTCATCACTTCTTCGTCCATACCCATCTGAAAACCATGAACTCCTTTCACCGCATCATTCATATATGTCTTCGAAAGGTAGTCAAGTGCCTCTTCCACCAATTCTGAAATCGCCCCCGGAAAAGCACTGGTTTTATCAAGTTGATAGGCTTTCATCAATTGAATGACAGCGATTGATCTTTCGGTACTGGCTGTTTTTGAAGTTGACGCATTAAGAAAGGCACTGTTCTTATATCTCTCTTTGTGCGCATAGCCTGCAACATACCATGCTCTGGCGTCATTCTTTGCATCGTTTTCAAGATGAGGCTCTATCATTAATAACGCATCGTTATAAGCCCCTTCTTCTGCAAAAGAAATGGCTTCGTCTATCAGACTTGCAGTTGATCCAGGTTGAGCAATGGCCACGGATGAGAGCAAAAGAGTCAACCAGAAAAATGACAACCCTCTATTTAGAATCTGGAAATTCATCGTGATACAGCCCATGACAAGATTCTATTACCTACAATTAATCCTCTTAAAACAGCATTATCCATATCTAACTCATATCTAATCTTACTCGATTGAACGAGGAAATTCATCACTGCTCCTTTGGGCATCTGTACCCCCCCATTGACAGACGTGACAACCATAACTGGCTGGTTGCCTGTTGATTTAATCAGAGCCGCAAGATCATCACCTTCTGATTCCGTATACAGTATATGTGTAAACTCCGACATTTCTGCGTCCTCATACCACACCAGTTCCAACATTTGGCTCCCAATAGATTGACTCGAATATTTTTCAACTAGAAAATCAAATAGAATTCTATTCCCATGGACTCCAATCTTAAAATTCCCCTCTTTTGTTTCTTGAGGCCAGTCATTTGATCTCGCAAATTGAAATAAAAAACTCGCCTTTGTAATCGCTATTGTATCGGCCGAATCCAACTTAGGCCCTCCCTGTTCACCCTGAATCCAAGCCAACCCAACTCCGGCAACAATGGCGATACCCACAAGTAAAATCCAAACAGAATTATTTATTGACCGGTTGCGAATTTCAACGTTGTGCATCTTACGAAGATAACTTTTCAACACACTTCTATTCCCCTCACATCATTGGGTTTCAAACGTCACAATGTGAGTGAATCACTGTTACTTTATAAAGCGAGCGGATCGGATCTCTTCAGGCAGAGGGGTTTGGTCAAAAATGAAGTTCGCCAAATGAGACGCAGTGGTCGGACCAACGAAAACGCCACGGGTGCCCAAACCATTTAAAATGTATGTGTTCTTTAAATGATTGACCTGACCAGCATAGGGACGGCGGTCCGTCGAAGCTGGACGAAGACCGGAAACATGATCCGTGATGTTAAAGTTGTCAAAAACGTTTGCCGCGATGATCGGTTGAAGGGCAAGAAGCAATTCGGAACGTCCCGCGTCGGTGGGTTCACTTTTCGTGATATCCCATTTGTATGTGGCGCCTAATTTAAACGTGGAATCCCCTCGTGGAAGAAGCCATTTCACTCGGTTCACACACATTCCATTTGTGTTTATTGGAGATTGTATTGTCAGAATTTCTCCATGATCGCTCGCGATTTTAAGGCCGATGGAAGCGAAATCTTTGGTTGCACCCACACCTCGACAATCAATCAAATGCGAGAACTTGGGAGGAATTTGGGTTGAGAAATCCCAATGCTTCTCAAAGTATTTACCTCTTAACTCGAGGTTTAAACGAAAGGACTTTATGAGCAGAGGCAAATTGACCCAACCCGCTTCGGGAACAACCCCAAACCCATGAGGTGCAATCACATCGTGGGGACAATCATCCGAAATCTCAGAAAGAAATCCCGCAACTGGATGTGCATCGTTCAGGCGCTTGGACCAGAGGTCTCGATATTGTGAGTTTGGGAAAACCCTCATAATAGGCGAAATGTGAAACAGTTCACCTTGAAGATTTAAAAAATGTTCTAAAGATTGATAGGTTTCTCGCATCGCGTTCAGGTGCTCGTGCGCATTCCAAACTTCGACAAGTCTTTTAAATGAAACTGGGTTAAACATCCCCGCCGCGACCTGCGTTGCACTGTTCGATTCAGGGCCCGATTTGGCGCCAGAATTCCAAACCTCATAATCTACACCGCGTTTCTCTAACTCCCAGGCCATGAGAATCCCCGACAGACCTGAGCCTACAATAAGAAACGTATCGGTCGCAGAAGAGGTCATATTAATCAAACGTGTTAATCAATAACACCTAGCTCGCGCGCGACCTTTTCAAATGCGGCCAAGGCCTGATCCAAATGCGCTCGCGTATGCGCTGCCGAAAGCTGAACCCTAATTCTCGCCGCACCTTGAGGAACGACTGGATAAAAGAAACCGATGACGTAAATACCTTCTTCAAGGAGGCGGTTTGCCATCTGCTGTGAAAGTCTCGCATCGCCTAGCATCACAGGAACAATCGCGGACTCGCCATCATTAAAGGGAAGACCTGCAGCGCGAAGACCTGCTTTAAAATAGTTTGTGTTGTCCTCCAAACGGTCACGAAGCGCTGTGCTCTCGTCGAGCATCTTGAACACCTCAAGTGAGGCACCTACAATATTTGGTGCAAGTGAATTAGAGAAGAGATAGGGACGAGATCTTTGGCGAAGTAATTCTATAATCTCTTTGCGGCCTGTTGTAAATCCACCCATGGCTCCACCTAAGGCTTTTCCGAGCGTACCTGTGATAATATCGACCCTTCCTAAAGCGTCATGTAGCTCAATTGAACCTCTGCCCGTCTTCCCTATAAATCCCGTTGCATGGCACTCATCAACCATCACCAGGGCGTCATATTTGTCAGCGAGATCACAGATTTTAGAGATTTCTGCCACATAACCATCCATTGAGAAAACACCATCTGTTACAATGATTTTAAACCGCGCTCCAGCTTCACTTGCGGCTTGGAGTTGTGTTTCAAGATCAGTCATGTCATTGTTTGCATAACGAAACCGCTTCGCCTTACAAAGTCTCACACCATCTATGATTGAGGCGTGATTTAAAGAATCTGAAATGATCGCATCTTCTGCCGTGAGCAAAGGCTCAAAAACACCGCCGTTTGCATCAAATGCGGCAGCATATAAAATGGTATCCTCGGTTTTATGAAAATCTGCAATCGTCGTTTCTAATTCCTTGTGAATATCCTGAGTGCCACAAATAAACCTCACCGAACTCATGCCAAACCCATGCGTATCTAAGGTCTTCTTAGCGGCCGCCACCACCCGGCTGTTGTTGCTGAGTCCCAGGTAGTTGTTTGAACAAAAGTTGAGCACCTCAGTGCCGTCACTCAGGACAATTGAGGCTTCCTGAGATGAGGCTATAATGCGTTCACTCTTAAATAATCCCGCTTCCTCGATACTTGCGAGTTCACCCTGAAGGTGAGATTTCATTTTTCCATACATACTGCGAAGGTAAGGGGAATGTTATTCACCCGTTCACTATGTCTTCATCCACACAAAACAAGTGGATAATTTCTCTCACCATGTCCCATGGGGTTGTTGTATTTCACAGAATATCCTGACGGCACATGGGATGAAATTATTTCTTGTAGTGTAAGACCAAATGGATTGTCAACAGACTGGCCGTCAGCGATGGTATTGTCTTTTAAATCGTCAAACATTCCAATAATAAGTCCATCAGCCTTTTCAAAAATACCTGCCAACTTGAAAGCAAGGAACATGCGATCGATGTGATACAGATATTCGTCCAAATCTTCAAGCAAGAGATAAGACCCTGAAACATCTGGGAAATAGGGAGTCCCCAGCAAAGAGTATAAGACACTGAGGTTTCCTCCTGTAATTTTTACTTCTGGAGTGTCCCCAAACTCACCGCGGAGGGAAGACCACAAAGCATCGACATCCGAAGGCAGGGTCGACGGCAAAGTTGATGCGACTGGGGCATGAAGAGAGGCGATGCCAAGGTTTGTCGACCAGGCATGAAGAGAGGTGATGTCAGAAAACCCAACAATCCATGTAGGATCGGCCTGATAAGCTACGGAATCGAGAAGTGGCAACAGCCTTCCAGACCCGTAGCCACCTCGAAGTGCGAAGACTGCCCGTATCGATGGGTCTCGGAATGCGGTGTTTAATAACGCAGCACGATGGGAGTCAGACCCCCCAAATTGATGGTCACGTTTGTCTAGCCCGGGAGGGATTACTGGCGTGAATCCCCCAGCAACAACAGCCGAAGCGGCATCTTGGATGACATGCTTTGAGGCAAATCGTGCTGGTGCTACAAGCATGATTTTATCACCTGGCTGAAGGTATGTAGGTCTTGATGTGTTCATTTTAGTTGGGGTTAAGTTAATGAGTCTGGGAGTAGTGAGGTATTTTTGGGGCTCTGAGTTTTAAAAAGCACAAATGAATTCAATTCGCAAACCGAAAAGACGGCTGATCACATCAGCGCTACCCTATGCAAATGGACCTATTCACGTAGGGCACATGGCAGGGGCGTATTTGCCTGCGGATATTTACGTGAGATATTTGAGAAGTGCTGGGGAGGAAGTCCTCTGGGTGTGCGGCAGTGACGAACATGGAGCTGCGATTACTTTGCGTGCAAAGAAAGACGGGACTACCCCAAAAGAAATCGTGAATCGGTATCACAATGAGATGCAGGGGGCCTTTAAAGGGCTTGACATCAGCTTCGATCACTACAGCAGAACTTCCAGTGAGAAGCACCACAAAGTCGCACAGGAATTCTTTTTAAAACTACTTGATAACAAGAGCTTTGAAGTCAAAACAGAAGATCAATACTTCGATGAAGAAGCGGATCAATTTCTCGCTGACAGATACATCACAGGATCATGCCCCAAGTGTCATGCCGAAGGAGCTTATGGTGATCAATGTGAGAAATGTGGAT
Organism: Crocinitomicaceae bacterium; assembly: GCA_002700285.1. Lineage (GTDB taxonomy): Bacteria > Bacteroidota > Bacteroidia > Flavobacteriales_D > Sanyastnellaceae > UBA974. The sequence goes on from PACT01000024.1 coordinate 102,663, forward strand.
CGACGCTTTCACCCAGAGAACTGATCAACCCGAAGTCTACGTTGAGTGGAAGCAAACCGGTATTAAAACCGACCACACTTTGGTATCTGCCTATGGGAAGACATGAGGAGTGGCTCAGAGAATACATCGAGAAAGGCATCCTAAATGGGGCATTACACCACGACGCTAAGAAATGGAAAAGTCATGTTGTCGGTCAATGTAAAAGCTGGATTGACGGCGGACTTCAAAGCAGAGCCATGACCCGTGATTTAAAGTGGGGAGTGCCTGTGCCAGTGGAGGGAGCTGAAGGGAAAGTCCTGTATGTTTGGCTCGATGCGCCACTCGGATATATTACATCCACAATGGAATGGGCGAAAAAAAATGGTCAAGATTGGCGCAAGTGGTGGCAGGATTCAGAGACTGATTTGTTGCACTTTATAGGAAAAGATAACATCGTTTTTCATTGTATTATTTTTCCAATTTTACTGAAAGAACATGGGGGTTTCAACCTTCCCCACCAAGTCCCTGCAAATGAATTTATGAACTTAGAAGGGGATAAAATTTCGACGTCAAAAAATTGGGCAGTGTGGGTGTCTGAATTCCTAGAAAACAATCCTGAAAGTAGTGATCAGATGCGCTACGTTCTGACGTCCATCATGCCAGAGCAAAAAGACAGTGAATTTACGTGGAACGATTACCGAGACAGAATCAACAACGAACTCGCAGATGTTTTGGGCAATTTCGTGAATCGCGTTCTGGTACTTACCAGGAAATATTATGAAGGTGCTGTACCCGCAATTCCTGAAGGGCAAGAATTAACTCAGGTAGACACCTCTTTAATCCATGAATTGGAGTCGGCGTCTGAAAAAATTGGCGCGCTTATTTTAAGGTTTCGATTTAGAGAAGCACAGCTAGAAGCCATGAATATTGCGCGAAAAGGAAACAAATACCTGACTGAGGAAGAACCATGGAAACTTCAAAAAACAGATTCCGAAAGAGTGGAGGTCATCATGCACCTCGCATGCCAAGTGGTCGGAAACTTAGGTGTCCTATTAGAACCTTTTCTTCCCCGCACAGCTGAAAAACTTTCCACTTCATTTGGTGTTTCAGGATCCAAATGGCATGATGCCTCGCCTTCCCTCGTCAAGCCAGGAACGGTTCTTGGAGATCTTCCCATTTTGTTTTCAAAAGTTGATGAAGAAACGGTCGAAGCGGAAATGGCAAAACTTGGGAACAAAGACGCTGAGCTAAATAGCGACGATAAAACTGACAAAAGATTAAACATTATGCCACAAAAAGAGCAAACGACATTCGATAATTTCACCTCAATGGACCTTCGTGTGGCTAATGTCACTGCATGTATTCCTGTTGAAAAAACAAAGAAACTACTCCAGTTAACAGTAGATACAGGTCTTGACACTCGGACTGTGGTCTCTGGGATTGCAGAGCATTTTGCGCCTGAAGAGGTTGTCGGTCGTAAAGTCGTGCTTCTCGCCAATCTGGCCCCACGAAACATTCGTGGTGTCGAGAGTCAGGGGATGGTCTTGATGGCTTCTACTGATGACGGGAAATTGAGATTTATCACCCCCGAAGAAGGTGTGAATGCTGGAGATGTTATAAGCTAAATAGAAAACATATGTCAGTTCTTTCAACAATTAAATCCCGATTCAGCCCCTACTCTTTCGATGGCAAAAACGTTCCTTTTTCCGACATTGAATCTGCGTTCGAAGCGGCACGATGGGCCAATTCAGGATACAACAATCAACCCTGGAGATTTGTTTTTGCGTCGAGGGATCAAGCGCATTTTGATAATCTACTTGGGTTTGCCGTAGAGTCGAATAAAAAGTGGATGAAAGATTGCGGAGCAATCGTGGCCATTTTTGCTTCGACGCCTTCAGATGCAAAACCCAAATCCAATGAGTCTGCGATTTACTGCACAGGGATCGCTGCTGGTCAAATGCAGGTTGAATTGACTGCGCTGGGTTTTCAGTCACACCAAATTGGAGGGTTTGACGCTGAGGGACTAACTGCGTTTATTAATTCCCCAGACACATTAACACCCATGGCGATGATGGCGATAGGGAAATCTTCTGAAGCGCCGAAAAAAGACAGGGAACGGAAACCCCTCTCAGAGATAGTCACGCAACAAAATCTCTAAATCTGTTAGGCACGCGGTTGGGGTTTATTTAGAAATCACAAACGCCTGTCTTAAAAGACCGTGATCTGTATCAACAGCAAGGATATATGTGCCCTTTGCAAGGTGACTTACGTCTAATATTTGGGTGTTATTTGCCAAGACAAACGCCAACACCTTCTTCCCCGTTAAAGAATAGATTTGGCAACTGTTGTTTCCTTCAATTCCATCAAGCGCGATTGTCACATTGGAGGATGCAGGAGAGGGAAATATATTGAGATTGTCTGAAAAAGTTAGACCTTCTAACCCCATAAGAATATCAATTTCTAAAGTAGAGGTAGTTCCTGAGCACCCATCGGCAGAGATTGCGGTCACTGAAATTGCGCCATCAGTGTTCCACTCGACGGTCACATAAGAAGTGCCTTGTCCAGAAAGAATCGTGCCCCCCGTAATCGTCCACTCAAAAGATGACGCTTCATCACTGCATGAGTAAGACCACTCAGTCGTATTAAAGTCATTTAAATTGATCGTTTGGTCGCCCTCTATCACCCCAGCCGAAGGCCCGTACTCACATTCGTCATTTGTCCACGCATTTGCATCATAGTTACACGCGTTCTCATCCATACACTGAACAGGCATATAAAGAATTGGAAGAAGGAGTCTCAAGTCAGGGTCTTGAATGCCCCAAGGAAAAATCTGTACATAGATCGACCCTGAGAGCACCCCAGAGGTTGTGATTTGGCCTATAAGAATACGAAGGTCCTCACCTGCAAACCCAGGGTTTTCTGAACCTAAACCGGGGTAAAGTGTAGCCCAGCCATTTCCTACCGGCGTATTTGAATATATATTTTCCCCTGCCTCGAACGCGTCAAATGCATCGTAAGCAGGATCTGCGAGGGAAAGAATATCCATATCTAAAGAAGCATCTTCGACGCCTATTGTAAACCAACTGTCATATTCTAAATCAGGGAAGGCTGTAAAAAAAGCAGTATTAATCCCAGTGGCAAACGTTTCACTTGCAGAAGGATGCTGGTACCACGCTGGACTCGATGTCGATTCTAGAATAAAGGGATGTGCATCACTTCCGGTACAGGCAGAGAGGTAATCATCTTCATCAAGCATATGAAGATACATTCTCCATGTCGTCATTCCGTCCAAATCACCCTCTGTATGAACCACATATTCTTCAAGACCTATCCAATACTCATCTGGACCTTGTGCATACATAGACGTTAGTGATGACAACGAAGTTGCAAGTAGCAAGACAAAGCCAAATAAATTCTTCATGTGTGGTTTTTATATTGACGAAAAATACAACCCAATGTGTGAGATTTTCAAGCTAAAAGAAATAAAGCACTAAATCAGGATTTCTGATAAAACAGAATTGCTATTCGTAAAATGATTAAAATCCGATTTTTATTGAGAAGGATAATGTTCTGCCATAAGACCAATATCCTTCAAGTTTGCCATTTTCCACGGTGCCCTGCTCTTTCACTCCCGTTTGGGGGTCCGTAATCCATGTTTCATCTGCCTCGTTCATGTATATGTTATCCAATGCATTTTGAACATTCAACCCCAATCGCAGGTTTAAATCACGAATGCGTGTGTTCCAACTGAGGTTCGCATCTAAATACCCGTAATCTGGCAATTGAACTGGCTGAACCCCAATCCGTTCTTCATCATCTCGGTCTGCATCTATCTCAAATTGCGCATATAAATTCATGTTATAAACATAACTGGCACCTATCCTGAAATTCTTTGGCAAATCCATTCTTGCCTGGAGACCAAACTGAGTTTGAGGCGCATCACTCACCTTAAGCCCTGCTGAATAAATGTGTAGGGAGTCAATCACCTGATTCGTATTCTGATCTAGTATTTCTGCGTCCACATCGTTGTCCCATCTCCAATCCCCAATACTCACCAAACCACCTAATTCTAGTGTAGGCAGAGGCTTGACTCTGAACTCTAACTCTATCCCATCGTGAGTCTCTACAAGGCCTCTTACAAAGGCACGATACTCTGTTCCATCGGGTCTCAATAGCGGACCCGACATGATTGTTTTATCCTTCCAACGTGTGTGATATACGTTGACATCCAGAGATGCTTTTGGAAGCCTGATTCTGTAACCCAATTCGATCGCATCCACTGTCTCATTCACGAGGTTATTGTTAGAGAGTACATTTTGAAAATTCGGAAACACATTTCTGATGAACGGAGCACGTGAATACACCCCTAAGTTGAAATACGCATGATTCGTGGGCGTAATGGCAAATGAACCCCCTGCTTTTGCATTGTATCCCGGAGCACTCGCTTTTTCGCTTAACGCTCCATATACAAACTGCTCGCTCGTCTCATATAGCCCTGTATCGTCATTATACTCAGTCACCTCTTGTACTCCTGTTTCATCATACCTGAAGTATGTATATGGGTCGTAGCGACGGTAGCCCGTGTAACTTCCTGTTGCTGCGATAAAAGCGGAGATGCGCTCCGTATTGTACTCTAACTGTGAAAAGAATCCTGCGTATTTAACAATGCCGACGTTGTCGTAATCCACAACATCGCCTTCGGTTGCCATCAGTTGATAGTCGGGATTGATCCCGTATCCTGTTGCATTGGAGAAGGATTGCATATAAAAATCGCCCCCCAGTAAGTTTGAGGTTCGTGTAAAGTGCTTACCCTCATAGTAACGCATATCCACCCCAGCGATGAGATTGAGATTTGGTGTTAACTCTGCTTTGTAAGTGCTCAATATTCCAGTCCAAAAGTGCTCATTATGTGCATTCTCAATCACACTCCTAGATCTTCCACCGACAAGCGTATCGCCATCAACGACAACTGGCGCTCCCTTGTATTGGAGTGTATCAACCCAAGCGCCACTTTCCTCGTTAAACGCAATTTCGGACTCCAGGTAAGTGACCGGCAAGGTGCTTGTGGCATTTGATTGATATAAATAATCCCAGTTTCTTGTCGTCTTAACAGTAGAACCGTCTGCAAGGGTTTCATACAAACGTGGGGTGCTGGTTCCATCATATCTTGACCCATATCCCATCCCAAAACTTACATATGCAGATGTTGCAATGTGAGATCTTTCAGAAACTTGGAAATAATGATTAAGTGCAATCTGAGGCTTGTGGTATCCATTCACTTTTGAATTCAATACTTCACCATCAAGATATCCCCAATCGTCGTTCCACCTGTGCCCCTCGTAACCCAGACTGTCAGGAAGTTGATTAATGCCATTGAATCGATCTACTGTGAGTTGTCCACTGCGTTGCCCGTGCACTTGGGGTGCGCCAATGGCGGTAAATACAAGGCGATGCGCACCGAAATCTTTTGCTGCAGTGAGAAAATAGCTCCATGCGTCAACGGACGTTGCATCGACATAACCCTCTCCATAGGTTCGAGACCCTATGGCACTTACGGCCCAACCGTTTGGCAGTATTCCTGAACTGAGGGAAAGCATATGTTTCGTGCGTCCATAATCTGTCATCGACGTACTGAAACTCCCCCCCTTCTGTGCGTCTGTGGCTTTTGTGACGATATTGATTGTTCCGCCTACAGAATTGATTGCGAGTTTTGAAGCGCCTAGGCCTCTTTGGACTTGCATGGTGCGGACCGCATCGCCCAAACCAGCCCAGTTCGACCAGTAAACCCAGCCGTTTTCCATATCATTTACGGGAATTCCATTGACCAATACCGCGACGTTTCGTTGGTCAAATCCACGAATGTTAATGCGGCTGTCGCCATACCCGCCTCCGCCCTTGGTGGCATATACGCCAGGGGTGAAATTCAAGACCTCGACAAGTTCACGGTCTCCAAGTTTCTCTTCTATTTGACGGGCGTCTATTGTTGACACCGCTACTGGGGTCGCTCGATCTATAGCGACAGATGCAATAACATTTGCCTCTTCTAGACCTATTGCACTCGGCTCAAGCATGATGTCGCCCATATTAAAAAGACCACGACCCTCCAGCGAGATATATTTCTTCACTTTCGAGTAACCCATGGTTGTCGCTACAAGATTTGTTGGGCCATTGGCATTCGTTTTAAACTGAAAAAAGCCATCAAAATCTGTAAAAGCGCCTTCGTTAAAATCCTCCAAATACACGGATGCACCAATTAATCCATTGCCTGAACTGGCGTCTATGACCCGTCCGCGTACTGTGGCCTGAGCGAGTGAAAGTGTCGAGATTAAAAGTGCGACAATTGATAAAATTGTTGTTTTCATGTCAATAAGCTGATTCATGCTTGGGGAAAGTCATGTTATACAATGACAAAGTACCAAATGAAAGATCCTACCATAGGTTTTAACTCATAAAACTTATCCCCACCTCCCCTGAGCATTCAGGTATTCAGCAATTTGTATTGTGTTTGTCGCGGCTCCTTTTCGAAGATTATCACTAACGATCCAGAGATGTAAACCTCTCGGATTACTTAGATCACGACGAAGACGTCCCACAAATACATCATCTTTTCCTTGGGCTGAAATAGGCATGGGGTAATGAAACGTCTCTGGGTCGTCCTGTAGAATGACTCCAGGAAAATCAGAAAGCATGGATCGCACATCAGCCATCTCAAAATCTTTTTCAAATTCCAGAAAAACGGACTCTCCGTGACCTCCGACAACAGGAACTCTTACAGCTGTACAGCTAAGAGAAATTGAATCGTCACGCATGATTTTTTTCGTTTCATGGTGAACCTTCATTTCCTCCCTGGTATAGCCATTTCCCTGGAATGTGTCACAATGGGGAAGACAGTTTTTATCTATTTGATGCGGATAAACTGGCTGCGAAGGCGTTCGGCCCGCGCGTTCATCTTCCATTTGGGCAACAGCTGCTTGTCCCGTTCCTGTGACGCTTTGATACGTACTTACAACGCCTCGTAAAATCTGATATTGATCGTGAAGAGGCTTCAACACCATCACGAGTTGCATGGTGCTACAATTCGGATTTGCAATGATTAAATCATCCTTTGAAATGGCGTCGCCGTTCACCTCAGGAACGATGAGTTTGTAGTCTTTGTGCATACGCCAAGCAGAGCTGTTATCAACCACTGTCGTTCCGACAGCTGCGAATTGAGGGGCCCACTCAAGACTGGCTTCTCCGCCAGCTGAAAAAAGGGCGATGTCAGGCTTGGAAGCGAGTGCATCATCCAGCCCTACAATCTGAACTGTGCCTGACTGAAATGGAATCTTTTTTCCCACTGATCGCTCTGATGCCACAGCGATTAATTCGTCAATTGGAAACCCGCGTTCTTCCATCGTTCGAAGTATCGTTCTCCCAACCAAACCGGTGGCGCCAATAATTGCTACACGTAATGATTTCATGTTGCTAAGCTAATTTCTCTCGTATAAATTTAAAGGTGTCGCGGCTTAATTTGTCAACGGTTTTGTGGTTATTAAAAGCCGAGTAAATTTTGTGGGGTTATGAATATCCTCTCATTAGTGCCTCTTTTATTCTGCCCGCCAGTAGCTGATTCATTGGAATGGACTGTATCAAGTGAATGGTCCACGTCAAATGAGATTGAATCTTGGGATCTCAATGCACTGAACGCTGGAACATATAGGGTTTGGGGATGTGCAACCGAACCTTTTTCAGAGCTTACATTAGATATGAGGTGGAAACAAGACTTAAATGGTTCAAATAACAATCATTCTCGGATCTTCCTGACAGAATCTCCACCAGAATCATTTTTAGAATCTGAATTTTTACCTGTCGGGAGCCTGTCTTTTTCTATAGGCACGAATGGAGGCGAAGATCCATTAAAAATTTCTAACGCCCAATTTGACGTGTTTCATGAGCTCCCCCCAGAACTCTTAAATTACGCTGAACCATTCGACTTAGATTTATCTATCAGATACTCACAAGATTCTTCTTATTCATCCATCAGAGCTGGGGCCTATGATTCGGGATGGTCACTTCCCATCTCAAATATAGCACTGTCAAATACAAATGAGCTTTGGGCGCCTAGATGTATTGGATTTGAAGCGACATGTACGTCTTCAAATACAGATGCCTTTTCTTGGGCCCTTCAGAGACTTACACCCCTTTGGCTTCCTCTAGAAAATCATCGAATCTTAACACACAAATCTATAGATAGTACCAGCATAGAAGTCATCTGGAATCGCCCATCTCCATTAGGGTTAATTGTGGAGACGGCGACTCAAGAAATAAACATACATGACAAACCTCACCATTCTGTATTTACAGGGATGACAGCTTTGACAAACGGCACATCTATTGATCGTCGCGTATCAACAAATAACCTGGATACAGTATTAAGTGTCGTTTGGGCAGATTCTAACGCTGTCAATTTTAGGGAGATCACAATCACAGAGCTATTTGTGGATGCAACACCATCTTTGGGGCTTCCTGAAGTTGAATGGATGGAAGTGTTTAATCGAACTGACAGGATAATTAACACAAACGGATGGGGGTTGATTTCTGAAAGCTCCAATATGAACCAGGGTATTGTGCGCGCAATCCTACCCAATAACGACTGGAATGGGTACCTGCCCCCAAATGCACGGTTTCTTATTTGCAATGGCCATTTTGACCCCACAGAAAGCCTTGATGAATTAGGATATGTCTCACAGTTGGAAGGATGGTCAGGCTTAAGTGACAATGGAATGAAATTGTCTCTATTAAGGCCTGACGGCACTTTGATCGATGGACTTACCTATGACAGGTCATGGTGGCATGGAGAATCTACTGCTGCTCGATCTGTAAGTAAAATACATCCGTCAGGGTGTGGTTTACCTTCAAATTGGGAGCCCACTTTTCTTGCTTTAGGAGCAACACCTTGGGGAAAAGGAGAGCATGAAACAATTTCTCCACAAATCGCGACACCCATTTCTATCTCTTCTCATCTCGTAAACACACAAAAAGTTAGGTTCTTACTTCAACCAGATATAGACCCCCTTTCTGATTTAAAATGCCAATTTATAACCGAAGAAAACGAGGAGGAAGCATCCTGGGTGAGTCCATATTGGGTCGTGGATCGAGAATCACCTCTGCCGGAAGGAAAACCGATAGACATCATTATCGAAGATGCACAACTTTGTACAAATGGAGTCATGACACAAGGAGCAACAATGGATTGGATTCCCGCACTACCTCCCAAATGGGGAGACCTCGTTATTTCTGAATTTCTAACTAACCCCTCACCTGATAGCCCTTGGGAGGAGTGGGTGGAAATCGTAAATATCAGCAACCGTACGCTTGATTTAGAGGGATTACAACTTGGAGATGCCTTTTTAAAAGTGGGACAATATCTCAATGTTGACAGTGTGCTTGTACTTGAACCCAATATTATGGAATCATGGAGTTCATTGTCCGCGAATTCTGGACAAATAAAACTCAGTATTCGCAAAAATCAACTGAGTGATGCAACCTCAACAATTGATTTGGTAGAATACAGTCGATGTTGGCATGATGATCGAGAAAAAGCAGAGGGCGGGCATTCATTAGAACGCGTCAATTATTTCCTCCCAGCAAACTCATCTAAAAATTGGATTAGTGGAACAGGTGTTTTGGGATGTTCCCGTGGAATAGCAAGACCGCTAAATTTTGAGATGATTAAATTTGAAAGTTTGAGAGATACGAATTTGATTTGGGGGAGTCTTGAAGGACATCTTTGCTGGCATGCACCTTATGCAATGGACTCCTGTGTTTTGGTTTCTGAAAATTGGGACCCCCTTATTGAATGGGAATTCTTAAGTAGCTCATCAAACATAGCAGTTTCGGAGAAATCTATTTATGATTTGGGGAGTGTTGAAAATATGGTGGAAATAACATGTTATACATGGAAGGGAATATCTGACGAAAATCCAGCCAGGACAAATATGTGGACGATCGAACTTCCGCAAGAAAATTCGAACAGAGATTTTGTGCTGAATGAAGTACTTTCTCTCCCTTTGTCCGGAAAATCTAAATTCGTAGAGATTTGCAATAGCTCTGACCATGTCAAATCCACCTCTGGAGTCATTGTCACAACGGATGACCAACCACTCCCCAACGATTGGTCAGAATTTACAGAAATAGGTTGGTGGACTCCTCCTCAAGGGATTATTGCATTTGCAGAGTGTCCTTCCTGGGTGGAAAATACAAGTTCGAATTCAATAATTATTCAGGCTGATTTACCCTCTCTTACAAATGGAAGGATTCTGGGCTTAAGGTCAACATTAACTGGATTAACCGATGAAGTAGAAATAAACAGTACAATGGATGGTGTTTCTCAGGAACGCTATAATTTGTCTGAAGATATTTGGGTTAATGCACCCAATAATCAAGGCGGAAGCTCACCAGGTGTGTATAATTTCTCTTCCTTGCGTCAACATGAAAATACAGTTGAAAATAGTCAGCAAAATCCATTGATAATCACCCCAAAAACAATTGAATCCCATTCAACATCAAATTTCAAGTGGGCAATGGTTGAGTGGAGACCCCCAGAAAACACTGGGGTTTGGTCTGTCGCAATAAATATCTTCACTTTAAATGGAGAATGGGCCACTCGATTAACTGAAGAGGGGGAAGAAGTAGATTCAAAAAAAATATGGGTTTTTGAAGGAAAAAGCCTTTCGGGTGGTTTGTTATTTCCAGGAACCTATATCGCAGTGTTAAAAGCACTAAATACAGACTCGACAGAAGAAACGCATAGAAGAAAAAAAATAATAAGACGCGGACTTATTCAGGTGAATTGATGGAAATTGCAACATAATGTATGAAGGCATAGAAATAAATCATCTAGACACCCCCTTGCATGTCTTATTCTCACTTTCACTTGTCATCGGAATTTTACTCATTTGGCTAAGACATGGTTTTCCTCGAGAATGGCGGCTCGCCGGTTGGGTATTGAGGGATATCCGTAGGATTTGGCAAAGAAGTGCGGATGAAGCACCCAGAACTGGAGGCGTCATTATTGCGCATCTGCTAGGAATCATTGCTGTGACCACAATTGCATTGGGGTGTGTTACAGCTTTGGAAATCAATCTACCTGCCTATAAAACGTTGGCGTTGGGAAGTGCCATAGGTACCGTCACTTTTTCATATCGGTTATTAACCCAATGGATTCTAGGTTTTTTTTCCAGGACACAATTAATATCCAAAGACCAAATCGACATTGATCGTCACTTAAGAACTTGGATGGCGGCAACAGTTGGTGCACTTGCTATCGTCTTTTCTTTGTTGCCACAATTGCTATCGATTATAGGTTTCGAAGTATTTATACTCACCTGGGGAGGCTGGACTTTGGTTCGCTTTTGGAGGGTGTTTCAGACATCAAAACGGCGATTATCTCATTTTTGGTGGAGAATTGTCTATCTTTGCGCCCTCGAAATCCTACCGGTATTATTCATTATACAATTTATAATGAACATGCTACAAGGAGATTGAACAACTCACACGCAATGAAAAAGAAGATAAAGACTATTCTTATCTCTCAGCCAAAACCGGTTACGGAAAAGAGCCCGTATTTCGATTTAGCCAAAAACATGAAAGTGACTGTTGATTTCCGTCCTTTTATCCATGTTGAGTCGATAGAAGTAAAAGAATTTAGAAAACAACGTTTAGATCTATCTGAATACACAGCGATTATCTTAACATCTCGCATGGCTGTCGATCATTTCTTCAGAATGGCGGAAGAGACAAGATATGAGGTTCCTACGTCGTTAAAGTACTTTTGCATTAGCGAAAGCACCGCTTATTATTTGCAGAAGTACGTTGTATATCGAAAAAGAAAAATCTTTCATGGTCAAGTTCGTTTTTCTGAACTCACGACAATACTGAAAAAGCATAAGAAAGAAAAGTTTCTCCTTCCATGTTCTGACCTTCTGAAAGCATCAATACCTGATGCACTGGATGATTTAGGGGTGGATTACAGCAAAGCATGTATGTACAGAACGGTTTGTTCTAATTTGAGCGATTTAACAGATGTCAAATATGATTTGCTTGTCTTCTTTAGCCCTAGTGGAATAGAGTCATTGCTCAAGAACTTNCCTGAATTCGAGCAAGGCGAAACAAAAATTGCTACTTTCGGACCTACAACCTCAAAGGCAGCTGAGAATGCTGGGCTTAGAATTGACATTAATGCACCAACTGCAAAAGCGCCATCGATGACAATGGCCATTGAACAGTATATGAAAGGCAAGTCCTAAGGTTATCTTGTGCCCAAATGCGGCAATCTAGAAATACATTTGGAAAAAACGAACGTTTAAAAAGCGTGATTGTTATAGATCGAGCATTCGCCCAAGGTGCAAAACTCAAGGCAATGTCGATTTTGGTGCGGTATACAGACAGCTCTTTTGATGCACCATTTCCATATCAAGTCGCAACTACAGTAAGCAAACGACGATTTAAACGTGCGGTTGATCGAAATCGAATAAAACGCCTTCTCCGAGAAGCTTGGCGGTTAGAAAAACACCGACTTTTGGTGGGATGGTCTGTCGGAGATCCACAAAGAGCGTTGGTTTTCATCTATATCGGCAAAGAAATTCCGACCTTCGAAGCATGTCAGAACAACATTAGAAAGATTATCGACGTATTGATTGAAAAGCCTATTGAAAAGTTATAACTATGAATAAATTCCGAAAGAGCACTTTAATCGCTTTTACCATTATAGGTACGGCAATGATTTCTTTACGCCTTCCTATTAAAGAAGATTATTTTGAAATGTCTAAGCAATTAGAGATTTTAAACTCAGCTTTTCGCGAATTGAATATCTTTTATGTCGATCCATTATCTCCGGGCGACTTAATGCAAACAGGTATCGATGCTATGTTGCTCTCTTTAGATCCCTATACAAGATATTATCCAGAATCTAGAATGGAGGATGTCCGGTTCATGTCTACAGGCGAATATGGCGGAGTTGGCTTGGCATTAGATGAGCGTTGGGATGGCACATTCTATATCGTGGATATCAAGGAAAACTCTCCTGCTGAAAAAGGAGGGTTGCGACTTGGAGATCATTTGATGGAGATTGAAGGCCAAACAATCTCGCACCTCGACATGAGTAAAATCGGAGAGCTGATTAAAGGCACCTCTGGAACGGATATTCTGTTAGGCATTCAGCGCTCTGGGGAGCTAGATATTCGCGAGGTTACACTTACGCGTGAAAAAATTAAAACCCCTGATGTTCCATATTACGGTATGATCAGTGATTCTACAGGCTACCTTATTCTAAGTAAGTTTACACGTACTGCAACAATCGAAGTGAGAAAGGCGCTCATACAACTCACTGATTCGATGGGGGCAAAACAAATCGTCTTTGATCTTCGTGGAAATGGAGGTGGATTGTTACGTGAGGCAGTAAGCATTGTGAATTTATTTGTACCAAAAGGGCAAGAAGTCGTATCGATGAAGGGTAAAACCCCTGAATGGAACAACAGTTACAGTACCCAAAGCAAAGCCTTACTTCCCAATATCCCACTGGCTATTCTGATCGACAATAAAAGCGCATCAGCTTCAGAAATTGTTGCAGGGACTTTGCAAGATTTAGACCGAGCGTTGATTGTGGGTCAGGAAAGTTTTGGAAAAGGCCTTGTTCAGCAGACCAAAAAGTTGGCCTATGGGTCGCGTATTAAAATTACTGTCGCCAAATACTATACAGCGAGTGGGAGATGCGTACAAAGACTCCACTATGGAGACCGTGATGATCTTGGGGATGCAACAATTCAGGCAGACTCGACACTTCAGACATTTTACACAAAAAATGGCCGTCCCGTCATCGAGGGTCGGGGTGTGATTCCCGATATAGAAATAAATGTCGAAAAATCAAACTACGTAATAAATGGCATTCTTGATTCAGGAATTATTTTCGATTTTGCAATTTATCAGCCTGAAGCGTTAGTTAACAATCCTAAGGATTTCAAACTTTCAGAGTCTTCTTGGAATGAGTTTGTGGAATTTGCTATCCAAGCCTTAGAAAAACAAAAAAGATCTATACCCTACGAGGCAAGTTCATCTAGCCTAGTGGATGCGTTAGAAATATCCCTTCAGAATGATGGACTCTATGAAGGCTACGGGGACTTGCTTGATTCACTTGAAAAATTAACTAAAGCAGATCTGCGGGTTGATTTAGAGCGTAACCGTAAACTTATCACCCTGAAGATTGAGGAGGAATTGATTTTTCACAGTGCAAACAAAACAGGTGTTTTTGAATACCTGCTAACCAGTGATCCCAACATCATAACCTCGATCACACTTCTGGAAAATGGGGAATACTCCCAGGTTTTAGCAGGACCAAATGAGTAAAATGAAGCCCTCTGAAAAAACACTCATTACTGGATTAATTATTTCAGTTGCTTTTATAAGTTGGAGTACTGTAGGGACAAGTGTTGGTGCAGGGTTCATCGCATTGGCTTATCTAATAGGTCTTTTTAGAGGAAATCTAATTAAACCCCATAACCCAATGCTGTTTTGGGGGCTTATAGGAGGGGTGGCTTGGATGTTGGTGGGGTTATTGTGGACAAGCAATATCATTGTTGGATTAGCTATTCTAAAAGTAATGTTGCCAATGTTAATATTCCCTCTCGGGTTACTTAGCGTAAGGTGGGACTTTAACAGATGGGGTCCTGTAGCAGTCAAGGTGTTTATTATTGCTAGTTTTTTAGCGGCTTTTGCTGGACTTGTTTGGGGTTGTTGGTCTTCTTTTATGGGAGGAGAAACACATCCAAGGATGTGGTCCCCATTCATCTCGCATATAAGAATGGGGTTAATTTTAGCTATTGGATGGGGCATCTTACTTTTGAATCGGAAATACACATACTCCCTTCTCTATGGAATAATTGCATTCCTATCGATTTGGAATACTGCATCGGTGACGGGCATTGTAATGCTAAGCATAACTGCGTTTTTCTGTTGGATTAATCTCGTAAAATCTAGTGTTAAGAATCAAACAATTATTCTTTCTTCACTGATTATTAGTTTCGGATTAACGGCAATAACCTATTCCATTTATCCATCTCCATTTACTGGTGAATTGCCCACTCACACTCCATGGGGAAATAAATATGTGCATCATCCAGAAAAATATTTAGAAGAGAATGGGAACAAGGTTTGGAATCTACTTGCTATTGATGAAATGAGTAAGGAGTGGAACCTCAGAAGCAAGGTGCCGTTTGATTCTTTAGATGGAAATGGACACCAAATACAAACTACTCTGATAAGGTATCTAACCTCTCTTAATTTACCGAAAAATGGAGAAAGTGTTAAGACACTATCCAACTCTGGTGTTAAAAATGTAGAAAATGGTCGCACTACAATAAAAAATCACTCCGGACTTATGTTGAGGTTAGAGGTTCTTAAATTTGAATTGGGGAATTTTCTTGATGGAGGAGACCCCGGAGGGAATTCTGTAACACAGAGGTTTGAATATCTGCAAACCGGCATTTATATACTTAAATCTAATGGATTAAAGGGCTTGTTATTTGGGGTCGGAACTGGTGACTTGCCTGCGTCATTTGAAAGAGCCTTCGTAGAAACATCATCGCGGGTGGACAAGGTGTTCAGACAAGAAGCCCATAACCAATACATCTCTTGGTGGGTAAGGTCAGGGTTTGTTGGGCTTGTCTTGTGGTTAATTGTGCTATATGCTTCCTGGCCAAAAACGTCTAGCATAGCCAGGCTTGCATGGTGTATAATCGTGTTGTCCTGTTTTGCAGAAGACACATTAGAAACTCAAGCAGGAGTCACTTTAACGATGTTAGTTCTTACAGGTTTAGCCTATTTTAATGGAAACGATACTACAAATTCACAAATATGAAAAAGGATATCGTCAACAAAAAAGATGGTAAATGTGTGTTTTGTGTGGAAAAAGTAGGGTTCTGTATCTCTATGAACGAGTTAGCTTTGTGAACTATGAATATTCTATTATTAGGTTCGGGTGGCCGTGAACATGCTATGGCATGGAAACTGGCACAAAGCTCATTAATGTCAGCACTTTACGTCGCACCAGGAAATGCTGGTACAGAAAAAATCGCTACAAATGTGCCGATCGACCCTATGGATTTTAAAGCGATAGACCGCTTTATCCGCCGGAATGACGTCAGTATGCTCGTTGTAGGACCTGAAGCTCCTTTAGTGGGGGGGATTGTGGATTATTTCCAAACATCTGACAAGCATGAAAACCTCACCGTCGTAGGGCCTCCGAAAGCGGGTGCGATGCTAGAAGGTTCCAAAGATTTTGCGAAGGCTTTTATGTTGAGACATAACATTCCTACTGCGGCTTATGCAAGTTTTTCTACCGGACAGCTTCAAGAGGCAATTGCTTACCTTGACAACAGAAAGCCACCATATGTCATCAAAGCGGATGGTTTGGCCGCAGGAAAAGGGGTCATTATCACAGAGAGCATTGAGGAAGCTCAGAAATGTCTTGAGGATATGTTAGAAAATTCAGCTTTCGGTGAAGCTGGATCTAAAGTCGTGATTGAGCAATTTATGGATGGCATAGAGGTGAGCTCTTTCATTGTAACAGATGGTGAAGCATATCGAATCCTGCCTTCCGCAAAGGATTACAAGAGAGTAGGCGAAGGAGATGTGGGTCTGAACACTGGTGGAATGGGAGCGATAAGCCCTGTCCCTTTTGTAGACGCAGAATTTCATGAAAAAACGCTAAACCAAATCATTATCCCTACGATCAAGGGACTTAAAAAAGACAACATCCCATATCATGGATTCATTTTTATCGGGCTCATGAAAGTGGGGAGCGATCCGTATGTTGTTGAATACAACTGTCGACTTGGAGATCCTGAATCTGAGGTAATATTGCCTTTACTCAAAAGTGATCTGCTTCACTTATTCGACAGTTTGGGGTCGGGGCTTTTAAGTGAATACGACCTACAAATAGAGGACAAGACTGCAGCCACAGTGATGTTAACTTCTGGGGGGTACCCTGGCGGCTACAAGAAGGGGGTTCACATTAAAGGTCTTGATACACCCACAAGAGAAAATGAAGGATTGATTTTTCACGCAGGAACAACAAAGAAAAGAGGGAAAATTGTCTCCAACGGAGGAAGGGTCATCGCATGCACAGGGTTGGGAAATGGTCTCGAACAGGCCTTGGAGCGAAGTTACAAGTTAGCCGCATCAATAGATTTCAGCGAAAAACAGTACCGGAAAGATATCGGTCAAGATGTACTCGTAAAGGTCAGCTAAACGTTAACACGACTGGTTTTGATCAAGGGACTTTGCCCTCAGCTTTTGCTTTTACCACATATCCGTTGAGCACTTTAAGCCAAACGACTAGCGCAACGAGACCGAGAATAATGACGCCTGCATTGAAGGGGTCCATTATTGGTTCAAGTAAATTGTCAATAGTCCAAGAAACGAACTGACCTATTGGGTATATGATATCCTGTGTATTCATTCCGATGTGATTCAATTGCAAATTTAAGTCGCATCTTCCTATAATGGCCTTATTCGTGTAACCTTTTGGATAAAAAGACGTAAAAGAATGCACACCTATCTCTTTTGTTATGCGAATATTTACGCTTACATATCTTTTTTTGTCGATCTTTTGCTTGCCAGCACTGGCTCAAACGACAAATGACTTTATCCAACCACAATTGGATATTTCTTCCGAACAATCTGCAGAATTACAAGTCGCACTTGACGCCTATAATATGCGGGCTGAAAACATTCCAACTGTTTTTGAGGCTGCAAATCTTGAATCACGTCAAGCAATGATAAATAGTGTCAATTCGGGGAGTTGGAATGAACCGACAACCTGGAGTTGTGTATGTGTTCCTGAATCTTCTGACGATGTTGCGATTCAGGAAGGTCACATGGTCAGCGTAAACAGCAATACCGAAATAAACAATCTATCCATACAAGAAGGAGGTATTCTAAGCTTAGAGGGTCCCGTTGAAAGTACTTTAACCATACATGGTGATTGGTCGTCTGCTGGTTTTGTTAAATCTGGAAACATGCGTGTTGCTTTTTCAAACACTACATCCCAAACTTTTACCGGTACAGCTGAATGTTACGATTTAGAGATTGCAAGTGAAAACGTCATTCATATTGAGGGTTCGCTACGAGTGAGGCATCACCTTCATTGTACAACGGGTGTTCTTGATGCCACGAATGGAGAACTTCGTTTAGGCAACAATGAATTTGGTCCTGCATCCGTTATCGTGGAATCTGATGCAAATTATATCGGAGAGGTTATTCGTGAATTCGAAATCAGTTGTGAAACTGATGCGGTACACCGCATTGGATTTGGATTACAAGGAGTCTCGGTATCTGAATTAATCGGCGATTTCCCGACGTCTGGATTCGTGGGGTCAGACAATCCAAATGCCACAATGTCGAACATTCGCTCATGGAATGAGGCAACCTTCCAAATGGATCAAATTCAATCTGTTGACGATATTTTAGAGCCCGGAGTCGGATACGAAATTGCGATTCCTGCTGGCACATATCATGTTGACTTTAAAGGGAGTATACAGGGTTTTGAGATGTCTTTGCCTGTCTTTAAGTCAAATGCCATTGCGTTTAATTTGATTTCTAACCCCACACAAGCTTACATCGACTTGGCGTTGTTATTCGAGAATATGACTGGGCTCGAAAAAAGCATAAATATTTACAACAACGAAACAAAAAACTACGACACGTTCGCTTCAGGGTTTGGTGTCAATGGACAAACGCAATATCTAGCTCCAGGGAAATCATTCTGGATTCGTGCAACAGATACACCACTTGCACAAATTAATGAAAGCATGTATGCAAGTGTTGGGAAGGCTGAAGCTGAGGGGAATACAATAAATTCTGAGGTTACATATATGAGATGGGTGCTAGAAAGTGGCAATGAATCTGATGAAATTGTGATTGCAATTGATGATGCTTCAACAATCTTGTTTGATTCTGAACTTGATGCAAACAATTGGAAGGGAGATCACAAATGTGATATCATGTCTGCACCATCAAATCACAATGTTGGAAGTTCTTTTTATAGCATTCATGTTTTACCATCGATAGCAGGTGAGCAAAATGCCACTGTAGGCATTGGTGTTTCAACTCAAGTTGCGGCCCAAACCACAAAGAATTTCACGTTAAAACTCATAGAGTATAATTTGGGTGATTATTGTGCCTGGATTGCATCCTCAGATGAGAGTAGTGGTTATCCGCTCTCAGAAGGGTTGGCGTTTGGGTTTTCTATCGAGGGTGGAGAAACGTCTTTGGGTTCAATCACGAATGATATAAGATGGGACATTCACATCTCAGCGCCTTCTGAAATCGAAACTGTAAGCCCTGGGTGTGAAGGTGAAGGTGAGACCTCGATATCTTTATTAGGTACTGGATCTGGTCCTTGGGATTATGCGTTAAACGATGCCGATGGAAACCTAATAAGCACACTTACAGGAATTGATGGAGTGGGTGTCTTTGAAGAACTTAACTCAGGGGAATACACTGGGTTGATTAGCAATCAAGGGGAATACAGTTGTGGCGTAAACACGCATGCTGCAAACGTAGTAGGTGTTGAAGATATGGTTCTAGAAATTCAATCCACCATTTATTGTGAAGATGCGCTTGATGCCGAAGCTACCGTAAAAGTTTTAGGTGGTAATTCCCCTTTTGAATACACTTGGAGCAATGGTGAGACAACTCACGTTGCAACAAGTTTACAAGATGGGTACTACGATGTGATTGTAACAGATGCATTTGGATGTTTGGATTCAATCGGAATCGATGTTGTTTCAGCACCTAGCATAGATCTTACAGTCGTGTCTCCAGGATGTGAAGGTGATGGTGTGACGTCAATCGCAGTAAATGGTGATGGTGAAGAACCTTGGACATTCACGTATTACAACGAATCTGGTGAAGAAATTGCCTCTTTTGAAGATGGCACTGGCCAGGCAATATTAACGAATCTACCCTCCGGGACGTATACCGTGGTCGCAACAGATGGGGGTCATTGGGGATGTCCTGACAGAGAAGAGTCAGCTGAAGTCATTCAGCCTGCGCAGTTAGATTTGGGACTTGATATAGGTCACATAGGTTGCGATGGTGTTTCTGACGGGTCGATCGAATTTAATGTCTCGGGAGGAATTGCACCTTATGGATATATGTGGTCTACAGGAGAGGTGACTGAATCGATTTCTAATTTAGAGGCTGGCGATTACACTGCCATCGCAATTGATTCCTTTGGTTGTGCTGACACGGTGACCGTAGAAGTCATCGCTGCACCGCAAGTCACCGCTAATTTTCAAGCTCCTATCCTCCCACTGACGTCAGGTGATGGATCGGGTTATACTTTGGGATTCACGAATCAATCTGAAGGCGCCACTGGATACAGTTGGTTTTTCGGAGATGAATCTGAACCGAGTTTTAACATTCATGCCGTTCACACCTATACAGAGGCGGGAACATATGACGTATTCTTAAATGCTTGGAATAATTATTGTTCTCATACCATTCGTAAAGTAATTACGATTCAAAGTGAGGACGTCGTAAGCGACGATAGCGACACGAATGACCCTCCGGTAGAAGGGTTTGGAAGAACGCTAGAAGTCGAATTGTCGCCTCTTTTTGAGATCGAGAATCCTATTTCTACTTCAAACGGTTGGAAAATAAATCTTGGCTTGGGATTTGAAAGATGTGAAGCACGCGCTTATGATTTGAGTGGTCGGAGTGTAACCCCTGTATTTATGCCCGAAATAGACGGAACCATTTGGATGGAATCCGATGTTTGGCCCACGATGATCCTGATCCGATTAACTGACCCAGAAAGCGGAGCGGTACGTACATGGAAAATGGTAAAATAAAGCGGGTTGAAAGATAGATAATCCCCTTATTTTGACGAACTTCGTACTATGAGAATAGGCGTCGTTACTTTCCCCGGATCAAATTGTAATATGGACATCGTCCATGCCTTAAAAGACAGCCTCGGATATGAGGCCGTTGAGCTTTGGCATAAAGATTCAGACCTTCAAAATGTTGATGCAGTAGTCCTTCCTGGAGGATTCAGTTATGGCGACTACTTGAGAAGTGGTGCCATTGCACGATTTTCACCCATTATGGAAGAGGTTGTAAAATTTGCTGGTAAAGGAGGTAAAGTACTTGGTATTTGTAATGGATTTCAAATACTCTGCGAGGCGGGGCTTCTTCCAGGCACACTCATGCACAATGAAAGTAGAAAGTTCATCTGCAAAAACATTCATCTCATTCCCGCTTCACATTCGGCATCTATCTCTTCTGAATTAGACCACTCAATCCCATTAATGATTCCTATTGCACATGGTGAGGGCAATTATTTTCTTCCAAAAGAAGAACTTGACNCACTCGAAGAAAATGATCAGGTCATTTTCCGCTATTGTGATGAAAATGGAAAGATCAGCAATGCGTCTAATCCAAACGGTTCCATCAACAATATTGCTGGTGTTTGTAACGTTGGTAAAAACGTGTTCGGTATGATGCCCCACCCTGAACGAGCTTGCTCTGAAGACCTCGGAAATTCTGATGGTGTTGCAATCCTACGAGGACTTGTTGAACTTATAGACGCGTAACTTTCTAGGGCCGATATCATGAAACCATTCCCCGCCGGACCTTTTTTAGAAAAGATTAAAATTCCCGCAGACTTGCGAGAAAATTTTAAGCCAGAGGAGTTAGAACAAGTTTGTACAGAACT
This sequence comes from Crocinitomicaceae bacterium, assembly GCA_002700285.1. Classification (GTDB taxonomy): domain Bacteria; phylum Bacteroidota; class Bacteroidia; order Flavobacteriales_D; family Sanyastnellaceae; genus UBA974. Next base: position 124,396 of record PACT01000024.1, read on the forward strand.
GCGCCAGTTTATTATCGATGTGGTCTCGGAAAAAGGAGGTCATTTTGGAGCAAGTTTGGGGGTCGTAGAACTTACCGTAGCGCTTCATTATACATTTAATACGCCTGAAGACCAAATAGTTTGGGACGTTGGTCACCAAGCTTATGGTCATAAAATCTTAACAGGACGCCGTGAAAACTTTCATACAAATAGAAAGTACAAGGGGCTAAGTGGTTTTCCAAAAAGATCGGAAAGCGAATACGACACTTTCGGCGTTGGACACAGTAGCACCAGTATCTCAGCTGCGCTTGGTATGGCTGTTGGTTCACGATTGAATGCAGACAGAAACCGACATCATATCGCTGTGATCGGAGACGGGGCGATGACTGCAGGACTGGCATTTGAGGGTTTAAATCACGCTGGAATTGAGGACAGCAACCTGCTCGTTATTCTAAACGACAATTGTATGTCCATCGACCCCAACGTTGGGGCCTTAAAAGAATACCTGACCGACATCACCACCTCACACACTTACAACAAAGTGAAAGATGAGGTTTGGCATCTGCTGGGACAAATCTCAAAGTTTGGTCCNAATGCGCAAGCTGTAGTCCAAAAAGTAGAAAATGCAATCAAGTCTGCCATTCTCAAACAAAGCAATATGTTTGAGTCATTAAATTTTCGTTATTTCGGCCCGGTTGACGGTCACAATGTTGAGCATTTAAACAAAGTCCTCGCCGATTTAAAGGACATCCCTGGCCCAAAGTTATTGCACTGCATAACTCGAAAAGGCGCGAAATACGAACCTTCCGAATTAGGAAGCCCCACGAAATGGCACGCTCCCGGATTGTTTAACAAGGACACTGGGGAAAGTATTCAAACGACTGAAGTCGATACGGGTCCCAAACCTCCAAAATTTCAAGATGTTTTTGGCCAAACCATTATCGACTTGGCCAAGAGCAACAGACGTATTGTCGGCGTCACTCCAGCGATGCCCTCCGGCTGTTCATTAAAAATGATGATGGAGCAAATGCCTGACAGAGCATTTGATGTAGGGATTGCTGAACAACATGCGGTAACATTCAGTGCCGGAATGGCAACAAGCGGGCTCATCCCGTTTTGTAATATTTACTCAAGTTTTATGCAACGTGCTTATGATCAGGTGGTGCACGATGTTGCACTCCAAAACCTACATGTTGTTTTTTGTCTTGACAGAGCTGGTGTCGCCGGAGCTGATGGGCCTACACACCATGGCGCATTTGATTTGGCATATATGAGATGTATTCCAAACATGGTGGTGGCAGCACCTATGGATGAAGTTGACTTAAGGAATATGATGTATACCGCATCGGAGAAACATCGTGGGCCCATCTCGATTCGTTACCCCAGAGGGACTGGTTCTATCGCAGAATGGAGACATGAGTTTTCTGAGATTGCCATCGGAAAAGGGCGCAAATTGAAGAACGGAGATGACATTGCTTTATTAAGTATAGGAGCCATAGGAACTGAGGCTCAGAAAGGAATCTCAGAAGTTGAAAAGAAAGGGATTTCTGTGGCACATTACGATATGAGATTTGTGAAACCCCTTGATGATATCATGTTGCATGAAATTTTCGGCAGATTTAAATCCGTCATTACAGTTGAGGATGGCTCGATTCAAGGAGGATTCGGGTCTGCAGTGATCGAATGGATGGTCGAGCAAGGTTATCGTGCGAGAGTTACAAGATTAGGGATGCCAGATCGGTGGATCGAGCACGGTACTCAAGCAGAGCTTTATGCTGAATGCGGATACGATTCAAAAGCCATTGCTGCTCAACTTTATGAAGAGAGTGAAAGACTTAAAATCGCTGTGAATTTGCGTGACAACAATGCTCAGAGTGCATGATAAATCCTGAAAATAAAGATCTGGACGGAGGTATTCGCAATCGCGTAGAAGAGAGTGGCTTAATACAAATAGATCTCGGCCAATTAAGCGAAATTAAATGTGTCGAACTTGATTTTACAGACTGGCTATGGAACGGAATGATCGTGAAAGAAAAAGAATTTAGGGAGAAGGCAAAAAACCTAAGACCCGAAAACTATGTCGGGCTTGGTGTCGGGCTTACATGTACCGAAGATGCAATCGTTCCAGACTGGGCTTGGATGCTTGTCTCATCAACGCTTTCCACTTCTGAATTTGTTGTCGTGGGGGGGGTAGAAAACGCACAGGCAGAGTCGTTAAAACGTGCCATTGAGAATCTATCTCCTGAAGAATATTCTGGGAAAAGAGTGGTGATCAGAGGTTGTTCAAATTTCGGTGGTGCGAATTCTCTTCTTCAAATTCAACAAAAACTGCAACCCGTCGTGAAGAGTTTAATGTTTGGTGAGGCTTGCAGTACTGTTCCTATTTATAAAAGTGCGCAACGCAAAGGGTGAAGATAAATGCTGTCCGCTCCATCAAATAAAAAACTATTCCTAATAGACGCATATGCCCTTATTTATAGAGCTTACTATGCGTTTATAAAAAGTCCACGTATTAATTCAAAAGGCCTTAACACATCTGCTGTCTTTGGATTTACAAATGCCATTCTCGAAGTTATCAGAGTTGAAAAACCAACCCATATTTCAGTGGTTTTTGACCCGCCTGGAGGGTCCTTTAGAAATGTCATTTACCCGGAATACAAGGCAAATAGGGATGAAACCCCAGAGGATATTAAATTAAGTGTGCCCCTGATTAAAAAAGTGCTGGAAGCCCTTCAGATTTCTATAAGAATGGAAATGGGTTACGAGGCCGACGATTTGATTGGATATCTCGCAAAAAAAGCAGAGAAAGAAGGGTATGATGTTTATATGATGACACCCGACAAAGATTATGGGCAGCTTGTTTCCGACGGCGTAAAGATGTATCGACCCGGAAGAGGAGGACACCCAGCTGAAATATGGGGGGCCGAAGAAATTTGCGCAAGGTTTGGACTCAATCGCACCGATCAGGTTATTGATTATTTGGGGCTGATGGGAGATGCATCTGACAACATCCCAGGCGTTCCGGGGGTGGGGGCAAAAACCGCTGCGAAATTACTCTGCGAATTCGACAGCATTGATGGATTGTATGAAAATACCGATAAACTGAAAGGAAAGCTAAAAGAAAAAGTGGAGGCGAATCATGAACAAGCACTCCTTTCTAGAAAACTTGCGACAATCGTACTTGATATTCCTGCGGAGGTCAATATTGAGGGCATGGTAAAAAATGAGGTTAACGTCAGTCTTTTACAAGAAATCCTCGAAGAATTAGAGTTCCGTACCCTCCTAAAAAAACTTATACCGAATGACAAGGTCGCGAACGAAACACCGTCAGATTCGCCAGTTATAATCAATACAAACGCTGTAGGACAAGTGAGTATGTTCGGGGACCATTCAGAAGTGCTTTCCCCCTCGGCATTGCCCCCNCCCCTTGTCGGTCATGCCCCCCCCACAACAACACAACCTTCAGGAGACTACCATGTTGCTGACTCGCCTTCAAGTCGTTCAAAATTGATTGCCCAACTTCAGAAATCNTCAGGTTGGGGATTTCATATTATAACGGATGGGTTTAATCCGATGGTGGATAAACTATTGGGATTTTCGTTTGCGACAAAGCCTGGCGAAGCTTGGTATGTTCCCGTTGGAGATGATCAAGCTTCATCAATCCTTGAAGCGTTTAAACCTCTCCTTGAAGATCAATCAAAAGAAATTACTGCCACAAACTACAAGTTCAGCAGAAAAGTATTTGGACGTCTTGGGGTTCAACTCTCTAAAAATGTTTTTGATTGTATGATTGCTCACTACCTACTTGATCCAGATCAAACTCACAAACTAGAAAACCTGGCTGACATTTTCCTCAATTACAATGCAATGTCACTTGAGTCACTCGTAGGGAAAGGCAAAAGCAGAAAATCTTTTGACGATATCGAACATGACGTTGTCAGAGACTACGCTTGTGAATCTGCAGATTTGGTACTTCGTTTGGCCAAAATATTTAAGGTTGAAATAGAGAATGCTGGCATGACCCAACTTTTGTATGAAGTCGAATTACCTCTGATCTCAATCTTAGCTGACATGGAGCTCACGGGTGTTCGGATTGATGAAGAGATGCTGGGGAAGTATAGCATCGATTTGAGCTTACAGATTAAAACACTTCAAGCTGAGATATTAAAAGAAGCAGGTCTCGACTTTAATATTGATTCTCCAAAACAACTCGGTGACATTCTCTTTGAAACATTGGCAATTACAGAAAAAGCTAAGAAAACTAAGACCGGACAATACCAAACCGGAGAAGATGTTTTAAGTAAGATCGTCAATCTCCACCCCATTGTACCGCTCGTATTAGAATATCGCAAGCTGAAGAAATTATTGAATACGTATGTCGATCCGCTTCCTAAGTTGGTTCACTGTGACACTGGACGGATCCACACCTCCTATATGCAGACAGTTGCATCTACAGGACGACTAAGTTCAAAAGATCCAAATCTTCAGAATATTCCCATCCGCACCGCAGCTGGAAGACAGATTAGGAAGGCATTTATCCCCTCAGATTCTGACCATGTATTGCTCGGAGCAGATTACAGTCAGGTCGAATTAAGAGTCGCTGCCGCTATGAGTAAGGACAAAGGGCTATGTGATGCCTTCAGAAACGGGCAAGATGTTCATGCGGCTACAGCTTCAAAGGTCTTTTCCGTAGATTTAAATGAGGTTACTAGAGAACAAAGATCACAAGCAAAGGCCGTGAATTTCGGAATCCTATATGGTCAAGGCGCTTTTGGTTTGGCTGAAGAGTTAGGAATAAAACGAGGTGAGGCAAAGGAAATCATCAGTGCTTACCACGCACAATTTTCAACATTAGAAAAGTTTACCAAATCGTGTATTGAATTGGCCCGTGAGACAGAATACGCTGAAACCATTTTTGGCCGTCGAAGGAAACTACCGGGAATAAATTCTAACAATGGAATGGTCAAGGCTTTTGCCGAACGCAATGCCGTGAACGCACCTATTCAAGGTTCTGCCGCAGACATTATTAAAGTTGCAATGGTGAAGCTCGCAAAAGCATTAGAAGAGGGTGAGTGGAAATCAAAACTGATCATGCAGGTACATGACGAACTCGTGCTCGACGTTCCCAAAGTGGAGTTAGGGAAGCTTAGCGCATTGGTGAAGAGATGTATGGAGGAGGCTGTGGCACTTAATGTCCCTTTAATTGTGGACATAAATTCAGGGAATGACTGGTTAGAAGCTCATTAGCCGCTAGATACTCTATTTTCACGCTTAACACTTCAACGTGTAGAACTTTTATTGATTGTTTGCGTATAAAAGGAAAGAATCACCAACTTCAGCATCTCAACTCATAATATAAATAAATGAGCATTCAACCTTTATTCCGTAAAAGTCTCACATTCACACTAGCTGTCGCAGCTTTGTCATGGGGGTGTGGCGATTCTAGCACCACACATGGTGTCGCCGATAATCAATCCGCTGCAACCGAAGGAGCAACGCCTGCGCAACGCACCAAAACACTTAAAAAAATATTTCGAGCGGCTCCATCTCCGATGGAAACCGCAAGAATCATTCAAAAGGAAGGGCTGCCTTTTAATGCCGATTACTTGTGCAGTTTATCNTTGGCTGAACAAGATGGCATGAGCACAGATCACGCAATACACCTGGGTCTATATGGCGCAGATGTAAGCTATGCGTCTATCTTCCAAAAAAACGCTGAAGCCCTCCAATATTTGGAAGCTGTGAAAACACTAAGCAAGGAGCTGGGTGTAGGGTCTGTACTCAGTGAAGATATTATCGCTAGAGCTGAAAAGAATAGAGCAAACCGGGACACAATTGTAACAATTGTATCCAAAGCTTTCTTTGATTTAAACCAACAATTAAAGTTTTCAGGACACGAAGATCTTTCTGGTTTGGTCGTTGCAGCAGGATGGGTTGAAGGTCTTTATCTCGCCACAAGAGAATTAGATGGCGCCACAGATGGATTAAAACAACGCATTGCAGAACAAAAACTTATCCTTGAGGACGTGTTAGATTTAATCAACAGCTACTCTGATTCTCCTGCAATTGAAAGCATGATATCTCAACTTCAACCCGTACTTGTTGCCTTTGATGGTGTCAATTCTGGTGGAGGTGCGACTCCTACCGTAGACAATAAAGAAGGTGTTATTGTGATCAGCGGAGGAAACAAACTTAAGGCTGATGATGAAACAATCTCAGCCATTTCAGAGGCCATAGCACTCTTACGTAACAATCTCGCGAAAGCGTCGTAAAATGAAAGCAGAGATGAAATACACAATACTATTACTTGCGTCATTCGCATTTTTTGCAGCTGAAGCTTCAAGCCAATGCCGTGCATTTACAAAACGAAATTGCCTTCCTATTATGGAAGAGTACACCCAAAACGACAATTACAACGCTGCTGTATTAATTCCTGGCGATGCTGCTGAATTAGATATGGCGTTCTATGGTGGCGTAAACTACAGAGTCGTGGTTTGCTCTCACCCTGTACTGGGTGCTGTTGAGTTTGGTCTATATGATTCCCAAGGGAATTCCCTTTGGGAAAACACCGATGGATCAGACCATGTTGATCTCAGTATAGAGAGCACACAACAATTATCGATACGCATTTCTGTTCCTGAAAGTGATGCCGCTCTGATTCACGAAGGATGCGTGTCTATTATGCTTGGGTCTAAAGACTAAGCGTCTAAGAAATATACAAGTAGAAAGCCCGCGAATATGCGGGCTTTTTAATGAACTCATAAATGAACTTGTGAGTTTCACCGACGAGAGAGGTGACTATTTAATCATCCAAGTCAGAGAGCGACGTATGCCCTCAGACTCTACGACGACAAAGTAGGTGCCTCGGGTTAATTTCATTGGTGATAAGGTGAAGTTGTGATTTCCTGGTGGGAGTGAGCCTTCAAAGACTGCGTCTACAATTCTGCCCATTGCATCGTAAATAACAATTCGGGTATCTTGTTGTAAAAGTGTCGCATAGCTTAGTGAGGACGCTCCATCTGTAGGGTTTGGGAAAAGTGACAAAGCTGGGTCCAGCGACCAATGTTGTACTGCAAGCATCGAAGAATCATAAGCAGTAATGTTGATGTCATCTAGAAAAATGTCATTGCCTAATCTACTTTCAAACTCAAACATCACCCTGAAGTTAGNTGTCATGTATTGAGATTGGTCTAAAATAAGGGTGAACTCATTCCACTCATCAGCACTTTGCGGGACAAAAGGATAATAATGCGGGGGCGCTGAAGGAAGGGTGGTATACCCTCTGTGCATCTTTCGAAGATCCCAGTCATTCCCACAGTCTCCAGTAACACTGATTCTTAATCGGTCATCTGTGTCATCCTCTTCGCTGATTCCTTTGTAGCAATAAGCCCATTTGTAATCAATCCTTACCTCTGAAGCAGCCGATAGATCGAGGGTACTGGTCAACAAGAAATCCTTATTGAACTCAATGTCATTCCCCCAATTTGCAAGGTGAAGAGCGCGAGTGCCTGAAAAAGAGGCCTCTTCTGTTATTTCCCAGCCACCGTCATTTAATTGATCGATGATAAACCAATCTTCTGATGGAAATGAAGCTGATTCAAATCCCTGAACTACTGGGTTATCCATCGACCCTGACGCAAGAACGGTGATGGTTGTTGGTTCAGATGACAGAGATTCAAAACCATTGCTTGCCGTCAAAACAACTTCATACGTACCTGCATTATTGAAAATATGATACAGATCATCATGGATTCCTTGTTCCGATCCAGTGATGGTACTTCCATCAGCAAAGTCCCAANACCAATTGTTCACGTCGTGAAAACTCTCGTCAATGAAATGAATGCTGTCTCCTACACAAATCACATGTTCATCAACTGAAAATGTTGCCTCACATAAGATTGGNTCTCCCTCAAGACCTGTAGCTATCAGATTCGTTTGAGTCGAAAGCTGATTACGTTGGGCTACAGAAGATAGGGCCGCAGTTCGAAGGCGTGATTTTTGGCCTTCAGTAAACATTCTGCCACAGTAAGCATACTCCATGTAATTCTGAACATTATCAAGNGAACCACATGAAACGCCTTCTAAATTACAAACAGTCCAACCCTCGCTGTTGGGGGTGTCAGATACGTTGTCATCATTGTCACAGTTATCTTCCTCGCCGGGTGTATTTGAATTGCCCCACAAATGACGTAGGTTTAACCAATGTCCAATTTCGTGAGACAAGACCCTTGACCTGAAATTGTTACTTGTGCCTATTGACCCTGTATATGACGCTTGAATTACAATCCCGTCCATATCTGAGTTGTTTGAACCATTGACAGAACCGGGATATAAACTGTAGCCTGCTGCACCGGATGCATCAGCACACACCCAAACATTTAAGTACTTATTCCTGGGCCATTGAATCAGCAATTTCATGTCCTCTTCACCGACATACGTTTCATTGCTCACTATGCGATTTATGCCTGAGTGACAAACGCCATCAGGGTCCTTTCTGGCTAATTTAAATTGTATTTGAACATCCCCAATAACATCCTCAAACGCGGACACAACTTGATCAAGATCCTCGTTCAATGCATTGAAATCCCTGTTTACAACCTCTAGAGCATCGTAAATTTGAGCTGACGAGATATTCTCAGGACCATTGTTGTGAATCACGTGAAATACAACAGGGATTGTCAGAACTTCATCGCGCGCTCCCGAATTTTGATAAAGTGCTGTTTCTCGTTCAAGTTGAGAAAATGCAAGAGACTGATTTTGGAGCCTTTCCGGAGTCATCCCGAATGTCCTTACGGTTGCTTCATAAATCCCACATTTCTTAACGTCTTGCGCTGAAGCAGAGAACATTATCGTGGTCACCAAAGCCGCTGACATGAGAAATCTATTGCTATAATACATCTAAAACTATGTTGGTTTTTCCTTGCGGGCAACTAAGATACAACACAAGAATGATTGGTGTCAGTGAGATAATNGACTTTTCTCAAGCCTAAAGCCAATATCAGTGACACCCAACAATGGATCTTGCCTCATTCCATGGGCCACGTTCAAGCGGTATTTCCCATCGAGAGGAAACTCAAAATNCTCTTGGAACGACACCCTGTGATCAATAATATCTCCAATGCCAGAACCATACCATCGGCCTCTTTCATCTGCAAGTTGACATGCCAGTGTATCTCGTCGTTGATTGCCATTGGGGAAGGTGAAGTCAAAAAACAGATAGAGATTGGAGTATGGATAGTCGGAATTATGACGAATGTCGACAAACGCATCATATTTCAAATCAAGATCCAAGATATCCCATTCAAATGAAGCACTTTCAATTGCAAACCAACCATCAGGGTCGATCTCTACAGTGCTATTTGAAATGGGGAGGTCACCACATGAATTTAAACATATTAACCCAAGTGTGAGATAGAATATTGCTTTGGGGTGATGCAACATATTTACTTTGAAGATTTAGGTTGAGGGCTGCCTCTTCTATGGTCTTTTCTCTTATTTCGATGGCCACCCATTTTCTTTCCAGCAGACCTAGACTTCTTTCTTTTTTTCACGTCAAATCGAGTAAGGTCATCTTGACCGACAACATTACTGTAAGTCTTTGACACTTCATCTGGCAATTCTTGAATGGCAAATTGGGAGAGTGAATCAATACGTTCGCCCTTGTCAGATTTTGCAATCAGTTGTTTGGCTTGATCTAACGGAACAGGAACAGGACCCCCACCTTTATCTCCAAGCTCCAAAAAGTAAACCACCCGTTTAAAGATGTCCATTTTAAAAATAACGGCTTTTCCTTTAGAAACTTGAATTTTTGTATTGGGAGAGGGGAAATCATTGACCGCTTCAACGTATTGGTCCAACTCAAAGTTTAAACAACACTTTAATTTCCCACATTGCCCTGCCAATTTCACTGGGTTTAGGGCCATCTGCTGATATCTCGCTGAACTGGTGGATACAGACCTGAAATCAGTCAGCCAAGTAGAACAACAAAGCTCTCTGCCGCAAGATCCGATACCGCCTACTCTTGCCGCCTCCTGACGGGCACCTATTTGACGCATATCAACCCTTATGTTAAAAGTTGCTGCGAGTTCTCGCACGAGCTCACGGAAATCTACGCGTTCCTCAGCGATGTAATAAAATGTCGCTTTTTTCTCATCGCCTTGAAACTCGACATCAGTAAGTTTCATATTGATTTTGAGACGTTTTATAATCTCTCTTGACTTGAGCCTCGTTTCATCTTCTCTCTGCCTCGCTCTTTGCCAAATCTCGATTTCTTCTTTCGTAGACTTATGAAGGATTTTCTTGACTTCGTGATCGTCTCTCACTTTTTTAATCGACATCTGTGTCCGAACCAATTCACCTGTTAGAGAAACGACTCCAACGTCAATGCTTGGATTTAAGTCAATGGAAACAACATCTCCTACGTAATAAGTATCTTTCGATTTGCGTCTAAAAAACCCTTTGCGATTGTTTTTAAATCTAACTTCAACGACATCAAATAGTGAAGCCCCTGCAGGGAGTGCAATGCCCTCAAGCCAATCAAATGTAGTTTTTCCACCAGTACCACACGTTCCACAACTTCCGTTGTTTTTACAACCTTTCGGCAGACCATCGGCCCCTGAACTACAGCTACTACATCCCATCGTGCAACGAAGATACGTTTTTCACGTCCAGCATTTTGCCTTTGCTTCNTCTTTATTAGATCTCTGTCCGTAATCGCATATGAACCTGAATACTCAGGTCAAAAAAAACAACTTTGGCATTGACGTTTCCNGCAATGTCCTTGTGTGCATCTTCTAATAAAGCACGCAATGCAACAACATTCTTCTCGTGAATGAATCTCTGAAATTTCGATATAAATACTGTTTCTCCTTTTGTTAATCGGATCAAAGAATCTGCGCCATAGTTGCCTAAAATACATTGACGTACCATATGTAAAGCATAGGTTAAAAACCGCTTTTGTGATTCCCGACCAGGAGAAGCGAAATCGTTTGCCGCTTTCAGTAGTGCTACTCCATCGCGGGCCCAACAGGCACGCATCCAGGCAGAGAACAGTTCCAAATCAGGTGTTTCGGCTTCAGATTTAGAGAGTCGAACAGCCGCAGAGATATTACCCTCTGTGACATGGGCCCACCCCAGTGCACTCTCGGACGAAATGCCCGCAATCTTCGCAATACCTTTCGCAGCTTCTGCGTCTGTAAGTCTCGGGATCTGAATCCGTTGAAGTCGCGATAGAATTGTGGGAAGAAGTCTGTCAGAATTTTGCGAAACAAACAAAATGACCGTTTTATCTGTGGGCTCTTCGATCAGTTTGAGTAATTTATTTGCGGTGTCAACGCGCATCGTTTCTGGCAACCAGAAAATCAGAATTTTAAATCCGCCATAAAAAGACTTAAGGCCTAATTTTCGATTAATCTCAAGTGCTTCATCTACAGAAATAAACAACTGTTTTTTATCTGCGCCGATTTTTGAGAGCCAATCCTCTAATCCGATATACCCCGACTCAAGCATGCATTCTCTCCAAAGTATTTGAAATGGATCTGACGTTGAGCGGCCACTTCCGTCTTTTTTGAAAAATGGAAAGGTCCAATGCAGGTCAGGATGTTGAAGATTGAGATGTGCCTTACAGGAATCACATATTCCACAAGAGTCACTTTTTGATGGGTTTTCACAGTGTAAATATTGAGCATATGCTCTTGCAAGAGCGAGTGATCCAGAGCCCTCACTCCCATCAAAGAGTTGGGCATGAGCGATTCTATTGGATCTCGCGCCTTCGCGTAACAAAGAAGATATTTGGGTTTGGCCTAAAACCTCTGAAAACTGCATGGTGGCAAGGTAAGTCGTGACAGACAATTAGAAGATGGCATGGAGGGTGAGATATGCACCACGACCAGGAGCGGAAATACCTGATGCAAAAGATTTGTAGTGCAAATCGAAAATATTCGATACCCCTAACTGGACATGAAGATGTGCATTAAATAGAATCTGCGACTCGAGGTTAAGCGTCCACCAAGAGGGCGTCCCATGTCCTAAAGCCTCTTGAATGTTGTCTGTACTCCCTGGACCGTAATCCTCGATTTGTTTTGCACCACTGTATAAAGCAAAAGCTTCTAGGGACCACTTATTTTTTGAATAGGCCAGCGATGTTTTGCCAAAAGTTGGTGGAATGTGTGCAAGAGGTGGGTTGTTCGACTCCAAACTAAATCCCTTGGTAAAGTTCAGCGAAGTTTTAAAATTCATGTGATCTAAAATGGGATAGCTCACTTCAAAAGTTGACCCTCTGATGATTGCATTTCCGGAATTTTCATTGCGCTGAATTCTAGAAAATTCCCCATCTATTTCTAATGAATCTAATCCATCTAGCGTCGAATTAACGGGGGTAATAATTTCAGTCCAAAGGCTGACAAACCCAGCAATAGAAACGGATAGACCTGAAGATGGATGTCGCCAAGTGATACTTTCATCTAGGCTATATAAATACTCCGCATTGAGCGAATCATTGGGCACAAGCACATATCCTCCTTTCTCTCTAACCTTTGCTGCATCATCTATGTTTGGGTGTCTAAATCCTGATGACAGGGATGAAATAGACGAAACAGTTGGTCCCAATGGTATTTCTGCGGCGATACTCCCAGTTAAAGCGCCATGTGCTGATTGTAATTCTGTAAAGGGCAACTGTAAAGACGCTGTGGGTAAGTATCTCGCGTCAAATGAAGTAAAGCTATATCTCAAGCCGAAGTGAAATTCTTTCTCCCCCAACGATCTCTTTGCAGAAGTAAACGCACCGAACGTACGCATGTTACTGCCTGCATTCGGGTATCTTGTCACAATCGCACCGCCTAAGTCTGGGTCAACCAGATCTAGCCCATCTACGTGCTGGGCTTCGACATTGGATTCAACCTCGTTTAATTGTCCATCAAATCCCGCTTCAAACTTCCAACCGTCACCCCTGAAAGGGGATGATTTCCAGATAGAAGACATGGATAGTACCTCAACTTTCTCTTCTTGTACTGTTCTAAAAGCAGATCCAAATAATCGTTTTAACCGAGACTCAGAAATCTTCTGAAAAGCAAAAGTGGTGTGAAGAGACCCTGGAAGTCCCAAATACTGCTCCCAAGTGACAGCAGTCATGAGTCTTTCTTGAGGGCCATAATTCCATTCTGCCCATCTTAAGCTATCTCCTGAGAAGTCATTTATCCTATCAAACCTGGGTATGTTTGAGCTCTTGCTATACTGAACGTTAGTTTCGATGGCACCTCCCGGTATGCCCAATCTTAATTTATGCAAGAAGTCATTTTGCGTGTAACCTGTGGGACTTTGTTTTTTGGGGTCAGAATTCGAAATTAAGGAGTCTACGCCATTAATTCTTGTGGCAATAAAAGGCACCAACCCCCATGTACTGTCACCGTGCGCGCGCCAGGAGCCCATAGATAAATCGCCAAATTCTGATCGACTAAACGAGATGACTGTCCCCCATCTGGGTCCTCCTGCCTCTGCTTTCGCATTAATATTGTAGGCGTTATTGACCGATCTATATTGTGCTGAAATCAATCCGGAATAACTTGCTTCAGAAGGATTGCTTCTAAACCGTGGTCGTTTTGTCTTAAAGTGGACGACTCCACCTAAAGCATCACTGCCAAACCTCACACTGTTTGGCCCCATAATCACTTGAATCTGTTCTAGGGTATTGGGGTCTACAGTAATAATATTCTGAAGATGACCTGAACGGTAAATTGCATTATTCATCCGCACGCCGTCCACAACCAAAAGCACCCTGTTTGCCTCGAAGCCTCTCAACACTGGAGACCCCCCTCCTTGTTGACTTTGTTGCACATGAATCTGACCTGAATTCTGTAACAACTCCGCTGTATTGCCTGGTGGAACTCCATTTTCTATTGCCGATGAACCGATTGAAGTGACCCTGTGTAACCCCAAATCATCGGCCACATCGGGAACTATATTTGACAAGATCTGTACCTCTTCTAAACTGACTGGACTCTCATCCATCCGCAAGCGTTTTCCAATAATTTCTCCTGGCAAAACCATTCTTATTTCATATCCCATACTCCTAAATACCAACGTATCCGATGGGTTTCTATAAGGAAGAAGTACAACCCCTTCCGCATCAGAAATCGCTTGCTCCGACGTTGAAATATTCACAACCGATACAAAAGGGATCGGGATGGAACCGTTTACAACGCGAACCTCTTGAGCATACACAGATATAGACATCCCTACAGACAGAACCATAAAACCAAAGAATAACCTTAAGTTTAACGTCAGCCTAGTTTGAAAATATCGTCTCAAGTACATCGTAACATTTTATTTTTCTAAGTCCTGCATGGTGCAACTGGATAAACATCACCATGCCTAACAATAGTTCTTTTCTGTCAGTTTTTTCTAGTCTTAACTCCCGCACCATATCAAACTTCATGCCCGGAATACCCATCATTGTTTTTACAAGATTGAATTTTAAATAATGTGACTCTTTCGAGAGGCCCATTTCGACGCCGGACCATTCGCCAGTATCTAGATTCAAACTTCCTGATTTTTTTATTGAAACATCATCAAGTTCTTCGGGCATTAATCCCAAAATATGTACCAAATGTGCCAAAAAATAGATATGCAGATTGGCCACAGAGTCTTCTGTTTCTAACAATTCCACAGTTTTCCAAACCAGTTTAAAGACCTCAGGCATGGGTGCGTCTTCGGAAATTGATTTATCTAGCACCTCAGCGATGAAAAATGCGACCGCCGATCTTTTGGCATCACTGAGGATATGAATGGCTGGCAAGGCCCTTGATGCTTCTGAGAAAGTCCCCAAGCCGTCTTGCTTTTTCCTTTTGAAATTTGCAAGCTCCACAACAGAGAGGGGATGCCAAATCGCTTTGGGAGATTTCTTTCCCGTCCTGACCCACAAAGGAATCATGCCTTGATCTTCAGATAACACCCGCACCACCCTGCTCGTCTCGTTATATGGAATACTCCCTATCACGATCGCTTTGATGGTTGAAGCGTCCAAGTTATTTCGAAATATCGGCAGGTTCTACCCAATCTCCCTCACCCTTGATGAGTTCAATTAATTCCTTCACGCCCTCCGCTTCAGATACGTTCTTTTTCACAACGACTTTCTCTCTGTAGAGCGTAATTTTTCCTGGGCCTGTGCCTACATAGCCATAATCTGCATCTGCCATCTCACCAGGGCCATTCACGATACAACCCATAATTCCGATTTTAAGACCTTTAAGATGGCCCGTGGCATTTCGAATTTTGGCCGTGGTCTCTTCCAAATCAAAGAGCGTTCTTCCGCAGCTCGGACAAGAAATGTACTCGGTTTTTGAAATTCTCGTTCGCGTGGCTTGCAAAATACCAAAGGCCAGGTTGTTTCTATCGACCAAACTCACGCCTTCCCCGTCCACCCAAATACCATCACCTAATCCATCAATCAATACTCCGCCCAAATCCGTCGACTGAAATAACGTGAATTGTTCTTTATGTAACCCATCAAGCTTTCTGCGAAGAATCACGGGGACTTTACTCTCCAATTCATCGAGCTTCATGACAGAAGTCCTCAGATCAATCATGGCATTGATTTGATTGGTCTCAAGAATTAGAACGACCTCTCCTTTTCTGAAACTGTCTATCAAATCCTTGGTTAAATCTATTCTTTGGACGCGTATAAAGTGAATGACACCCTTCTCCTGAAACAACCTGTCTCGCCATGTGCCCCCTTGATTCCACTCATCGATAGACCATACTGGATAATGTCTTTCCACGTCATCTATGCCACGCGCCTTCTTTTCCCAATCTGCGCCATTCATTAAAACCATGAGCGTCCCAGGAAGCTTAAACGGGACAACTTGCGAACCTGTATATATGGCATCACAGGCAGTGTCCAAAATATTCCACTTGTCATCCACAACAGAATATCTGTATCCCGCCCCCATCAGATTGATCGGCGCAAGTGACGCTTTGTTGGTCATCGTCTGTAAGACAATGGGGACACTTTTCCCTCCTATCGTACCCGCACCGTCTGTTTCCCTACGTGAGTAATTAAACGGATCGACCGAAATCGCTACAGGTTCTATTTCGGGAATCCCCTCTGATGTCTGACGGTNTTTATATTTATCGACAAGAACTCGGGCAACNGGAAGTTCATTCTCAGGGGCCTCCGTTAACGACACTCGGATTGTATCCCCGATTCCATCTTCAAGCAATGTCCCTATTCCAACAGCTGACTTAATTCGACCATCCTCACCATCTCCCGCCTCTGTAACGCCAAGGTGCAAAGGGTAATTCATCCCTTCCTCTCCCATGCGTTTCACGAGAAGTCGATACGCCTGAACCATCACAATCGTATTCGAAGATTTCATCGAAATGACCATGTCATAGAATTCACATGATTCAGCGATTCTTAAAAACTCAAGCGCACTCTCAACCATCCCTAAAGGCGTATCGCCATATCGGCTTGTAATCCTGTCAGAAAGTGATCCATGATTCGTCCCTATGCGAATCACGCGCTTCAGCTCCTTACATTTCAGAACGAGCGGCGTAAACTTTTCTTTGATTCGCTCTAGTTCTTGAGCATAAGATATATCCGTGTATTCGTGGTGGTCAAATTTCTTTTTATCTGCATAATTCCCAGGGTTCACTCTCACCTTTTCGACAAAATCTGCAGCACGCAGTGCGGCGTTTGGGGTGAAGTGAATATCCGCTACAATGGGCGTATCATGCCCTTGCTTTCTCAAGTCCTTGGAGATTTGTTCCAACGCATTTGAATCCTTGATGCTTGGCGCAGTCAACCTTACGAGTTCGCTTCCCGCATGAATCATGCTGACGCATTGCGCCACACTCGCTGAAACATCCTGCGTGTTTGTGGTCGTCATCGATTGAATGCGTATCGGCGCATCGCCCCCTAACGTCAAATCGCCAATACGGACTTCTCTCGAGCATCTTCTCAGATAGGCAAAGGGAGAGGGTGTATAACTATACGCTGAGCTTGATTTAGGCATCTTCGCTTGATTGAGATGTGCTTGCAAAAAACGTCTTCTGATTTAGAATAATCCAAATTACAGCGATTGAAATTGAGGCGTCAGCCACGTTCCAGATGGGTGGAAAAACTTCTGCTCCAGCCATGAAGCTCGGCATCCAAGAGGGCCAGGTGACTGTAAAGTGAAACATGTCTACAACGTTTGCCATAAGCCATGGAGCATATCCGTCTTCCATTCCAAAATGGGCCACAGTTCCCCATCCCGAATGTGAGAATAAGCGGCCGTAGACTGCACTGTCAATAATGTTTCCAATGGCGCCTGCCCAGATCATGGAGATCCCGACCAAAAGACCCGTGTGTGATTTTCTTTCTATGAGTTTATATAGATACACCCCGATCCCGACAGAAGCAATGAGACGAAAGCTTGTTAAAAGGAGTTTGCCAGCAACTCCAGGAAGCGCCCAACCAAAGGCCATCCCATCATTTTCGATAAATTGGAATTCAATAAGACCAGGGATAATATCGACTCGCTCACCAATTGTGAAGTTGAGCTTGATATATATTTTCAGGAGTTGATCTATGAGCAGAAGAGGCACTACAATCAGCAGCGGAAAGGCCCATCCGAAAATTTGTTTTCGCATCTCAGCGTAGAATATCTTCGGTTATTGTCTTTGCTTGGCTTCCATAGAAAGGGTCGCGTGCGGCACCAGCCGAAGACGTTCTTTTGGAATTAACTTCCCTGTAACGCGGCAAATACCATACGTTTTATTCTTAATTCTAAGAAGCGCATTCTGGAGGTTTTGGATAAATTTTTCCTGTCTTGCAGCCAAAGCAGCTGTTTCCTCTCGGCTCATTGTTTCAGATCCGTCTTCCATCATTTTAAATGTTGGTGCAGTATCCTCTGTTGTGTTGTCGTCTTTATGCGACATCGACGCACGCAATTGGTCTAAATCCTCTTGGGCAAGTGCCAACTTAGTGATGATTAGTTCCTTGAATTCCTTAAGATCTGATTCAGAGTATTTCGTTTCTGCCATAATACCAGCTTTTTAATTTTTAACAACGTGAACTCTGACACTAACGCCCTCATCAAGTTCAATTTCAACAGCCTCAGCATCATCTTGCCATGCGACATGTTCCGCCAAAGTTTGAGTTCGAATATACTCCAAATTTTCTTGTAACTGAACGCTTATATTTTCCACTGCACTGATCGACAACTTTATTCTGTCAGTGACCTCTAGTCCGATGTCTTTTCGAACGTTCTGTACTCTATTCACCAATTCTCTAGAAAGACCTTCAGCTCTAAGTTGACTGTCTATTGTAATGTCTAACGCAACAGTCAATCCTCCTTCGCTAGAGACGAGCCATCCGGGGATGTCCTCCGTCGAAATTTGAACATCGCTGAGTATGATGTCTACATCTCCCAGAGAATCTGACGGAGTGATTGTTAACTGACCTGCCATCTCAAGCTGATCAACCGCCTCAATAGGCAATGCATTGACCGCAGCGGCAATCGCCTTCATGCGTTTCCCATGTTTGGGTCCCAAAGCCTTAAAGTCAGGCTTCATACGTTTCACAATACCTCCTCCATCTCGGAGTATCTCGACCTCTTTTACATTGACTTCAGACCTGATTAAGTCTTCTATCGCTGAGAGACGTGAAGCCGAAATCTCATCAAGAACAGGTACCATAATTCGTCTTAAGGGTTGTCTCACTCGTATGCGTTCGCGTTTACGCAAACTCAAAACCTGTGACGATAGTTTTCGTGCAAGTTCCATTCTTACTTCGAGCTCACCATCAATGATTGCATCGTCTGAGATTGGGAAATCGGCCAAGTGGACCGAATTTTTTGCCCCCTCATTCGACATACCTAACCCCTCATTTAGGTCACGATAGAGTCTATCCATAAAGAATGGCGCGACTGGAGACCCTAATATAGATGTGGCACGTAGACAGGCACACAATGTTTGATAGGCGCTTATCTTATCTTCGTTCATCGATCCCTTCCAGAAGCGTTGACGGTTGAGACGGACGTACCAATTACTTAGGTCGTCAATGACAAAACTCTGCAAGATACGGGTCGCGCGAGTCGGCTCTAAATCTTTATAGGCCTGATCGACCAATTTAGAAACGGTATGCATCCTGGACAGAATCCATCTGTCAATTTCAGGTTTTTCATTGTGTGGGATTTGAGGTTCGCGACCTTTAAGACCATCGATGTTTGCATACAAGGCAAAGAAATTAAACGTGTTGTGCAGCGTCCCAAAAAACTTTCTTGTAACCTCGCCGATGCCGTCAAGATCAAATTTCAGATTGTCCCAAGGTTGTGCGTTGCTGATCATATACCATCGGGTCGCATCGGGCCCATACTTTTCCAAAGTCAAAAACGGATCCACCGCATTGCCCAAACGTTTCGACATCTTTACGCCATTCTTATCAAGCACAAGACCGTTTGAGATGACATTTTTATACGCTACTTTGTCAAAAACCATTGTAGAGATGGCATGTAGCGTGTAGAACCAACCACGTGTTTGGTCTACGCCTTCAGCAATAAAATCAGCTGGATAAGCACCCTCATGATCCACTTTATCTTTATTTTCAAAAGGGTAATGCCACTGTGCATAAGGCATTGAGCCAGAATCAAACCAAACATCTATCAAATCTGCCTCACGCGTCATCGGAGACCCGTCTGACGCTTTTAAAACGATTTCATCCACGACATGCTTGTGTAAATCAAACAGCTCGTAATTCTCCTTTGACATGTCACCGGCATTGAACTTGTCCAAAGGATTGGAAACCATAAGCCCTGCTTTCATTGCTTCCTCACATCTTATCGCCAACTCTTCAACGGATCCAATACACACTTCTTCAGTCCCATCTTCTGTGCGCCAGATCGGTATGGGAATGCCCCAAAATCTAGAACGACTTAAATTCCAATCGTTCAGATTCTCAAGCCACTTGCCAAATCTACCCGTTCCTGTGCTCTCCGGTTTCCAATTGATCGTTTTATTCAACGCGGTCATCCGCTCTTTTGCATCNGTCGCTTTGACAAACCAAGAATCAAGTGGGAAATACAAAATTGGCTTATCGGTTCTCCAACAATGGGGGTAACTGTGAGCATATTTCTCAACTTTAAATGCTTGTCCTCTCGTTTTCAGATCAATCGCAATTTCTACATCGACAGATTTTTCTGGCGCTTCGCCCTCATTGTAATATTCATTCTTGACAAATCTTCCAGAAAAAGGTCCATAACCTTCTCTCATTCGACCTTGCATGTCAACCAGTGGCACACCATGACCTGATCCATCATCAACAAGCATCGGCGGCACACCGGCAGCTTTGGCAACCATTGCATCGTCAGCGCCGAACGTTGGCGCAGTATGAACGATTCCCGTTCCATCTTCAGTCGTCACGAAATCTCCAGCAATAATTCGAAATGCTTCTTCAGGATGTGCCATAGGCGTGGCCCATTTCATGAGTTGGATGTATTTCATCCCCACCAAATCAGATCCTTTGCAACGCCCCACAACATCGTATTCAGGACCTTTTTCAAATTGTTTCTCTAAAAGGTTTTCCGCAAGAATGACGAATCCTTCAGCATCTGTATATCTGTTTTTTGTACGAACAACAACATAGTCAATCTTTAACCCAACTGTAAGCGCCGTATTCGAAGGCAAAGTCCATGGGGTTGTGGTCCAGGCCAAAAAATCTACTGGCAATTCGCCCAGGTCTGATTGTCCACAGAGATCTAGCACCTTTTTTTTGCTGTCCTCGTCTGCCCGAAACTGAGCAACGACAGTCGTGTCCATCACATCGCGATATGTGCCTGGTTGATTAAGTTCATGAGAACTCAAACCTGTTCCGGCCATAGGGCTGTAGGGCTGAATCGTATACCCTTTATAAATCAGGTTTTTCTTGTAGAGTTCCGACAAAAGCCACCAAACAGATTCAATGTATTTATTCTCATACGTCACATAGGGAGATTCCATATCTACCCAATACCCCATTTTCTTCGTGAGATCATTCCAAACCCCAGTGTATTTCATGACCGCCTTACGGCATGCATTGTTGTATTCTTCGACGGAAATTTTCTTTCCAATGTCTTCCTTTGTAATCCCTAACTCCTTCTCTACCCCGAGTTCAACAGGCAAACCGTGAGTGTCCCATCCTGCCTTTCTATCCACTCGCTTTCCCTTGAGTGTGGCGTACCTACAGAAAATATCTTTAATAGAACGCCCCATAACGTGATGAATACCGGGCATCCCATTTGCGGATGGCGGACCCTCATAAAAAACATATGGGTTATCGGCTGGGCGGGAATCTATACTCGCCTGAAATGTGTTTTCGCGCTCCCAAATCTCCAGCACTTCTTGTGCAATGTTTGGGAGGTTTAATGAACCACGTTCTGGAAATCCTTTCGACATCAAAATAACTGTTGGGTTTTGCGAATATAGCACCCCTAAATTAAGGAAATGCGCTTAGACCCGAACGAGTTTTAGCATATTCGTCATCCCTGTATCAGCAATAGGCATAGAGGCCACATGTACTACAAAATCACCCTCTTTCACATTGCCATCTTTAAATAACAAATACTTGATATCTGCAATCGTGTGATCTGTGCTGACCATCTTCTCGTAAAAGACTGTTTTTACCCCCCAAACCAAATTCATTTGGTTCAGTACTTCTCTGTTCGAAGTAAACATGAAAATGGTGGCTTTGGGTCTCTGACTGCTTACTTTTTGAGCTGTATAGCCCGAATAAGTCATCGTAACTATAGCACTGGCCTTCGTCCTTCTGGCGAGGCGGCAAGCGTTGTAGCAAATTGAGTCAGAAACAAATCGGTCATCATCAGGGTTGTATGGAGGTCGTTCGTTGAAAGGCTTTTGATTGTTCGCTTCCATAGAATGGATAATTTGCGTCATGGCCCGTACTGC
The DNA here is from genome assembly GCA_002700285.1 of Crocinitomicaceae bacterium. GTDB lineage: Bacteria > Bacteroidota > Bacteroidia > Flavobacteriales_D > Sanyastnellaceae > UBA974. Next base: position 146,293 of record PACT01000024.1, read on the forward strand.
ATGTATTGGATATTTTCCAACACTCGTTTCTGCAGACAGCATCACAGCATCTGTTCCGTCAAGCACGGCATTTGCAACATCATTCACTTCAGCTCTAGTTGGTGTGGCGCTTTCTATCATGCTCTCCATCATTTGGGTTGCGACAATGACCGGCCTACCTAACGTTAAACATTTTGAAATGATGTCTTTCTGAATAAGCGGAACATCTTGCATGGGGACTTCTACTCCGAGGTCACCTCTGGCAATCATCACCGCATCAGCTGCTTCTAAAATGGCATCTAAGTCTACGATAGCTTCGGGCTTTTCAATTTTCGCCACAACCCGCGCATGCTTTTTGTGCTTTTTAATGATGCTTTTGAGCTCATTGATGTCACTTGAGCTCCGAACAAATGAGAGTCCTATCCAATCGACATTTTCTTCAAGTGCAAAAGCGAGATCTTTTTCGTCTTTCGCTGTTATGCAGGGAAGAGAAATCTTTGTCTGTGGAAGGTTTAATCCTTTTCGTGAACTTAGAGTTCCGCCGTGAATTACTTGACAAATAACTTCTGATTTTCCATCAGTAGAAATGACTTCAAGCCGTAGCTTTCCATCGTCAAGTAAGATGGGCTCACCTGCTTTTACATCTTCTGCAAATTGTTCATAGTCAGTATAAAGGACTTTATCGGAACCTTCTCCTGCGCCTACTTTGATGACGAGCTGGTTGCTTTCAACAAGCTCTGTTTGGCCACCTTCGATTTCACCCACTCTCAGCTTGGGGCCTTGAAGATCAATTAAAATAGCCGTGCTTGTGTTCAGGTCTGAATCCAGTTTACGGATGTTTGTAATGACTTCCTTGTGAGCCTTATGATCTCCATGAGAGGAGTTGATTCTCACAACATTCATCCCCGCCAGCAACAGTTGCTCTAGCATCTCTGGAGAAGATGTCGCGGGACCGATTGTCGCTATAATTTTTGTTAGTTTACTTGGAAATAATGATTGCTTATTCATTCTGTATATATATCTAGTTCAAACATCGCCTCTAAAGCACCTGATTTCTCAGGATTCAAAAAAGTTACCATTGTCACAAGGTTCGAATTTCTAATTCTGTTAATGANCTTTTCTGTCGNGATTACGCCATGGCCTATTCTAAGTAAATAATCTAAAGAAGAAGCGCCAGGTGCTAAAACCCCATCTGGGACACGGTTTAGAATTAACGCAATGTCCAAACCTTCTTCTTCATTACAATATCGCAAGACGATGTGCCTTGTCACACTATTCTTGATTTTTGAATCAATCTCTCTATCGAACGCTAATTTCCATCCAAAGATTCTATTTAACTCCCATGCCATGCGATGACTTCCCACATGTGACCCCATCCCTAAAAGATCGAAGTCACAGTCAATGTCCATATCGAGATGAAGCTTTGCCATAGGCACGAAGATAATCGGTCGTTATGAATTATCACTTGGTTCTTTTGATTCTTCTTCCATAAATACATGCTTCCAACCCATTCGAGATGCCTCTCGCTCCGCAATTTTCTTAGACCGGCCTGTCCCAGACCCAATGCAAGAATCATCCGCAAAAACCTCCACTTCATACCCATTTTCACCATCAACAATAAACGCTTTTACAACATTGTATGTTAGGGTAACTCTTTGTTTTTGAGCCCAATGATGAAGTTGACTTTTAAAATCCGTGGTTTCATGAATTTTCTCATCCAAACCAAACCGTCTTAAGAGGTTAATCAGGGCTTTGTTTGTTTGAACATAGCCAAAGTCCAAATACAATGCGCCTATTAGTGCCTCCATCGCGTTGCCCACCATTGTAGGTCTGATATCTTCACGTCTCATCTTCACTTCTAGCAAGACCTCTAGATCGATAAACTCCCCCAATAAATTGATGTTCTTTCTGCTTACAATCTTTGATTTCCGCTGTGTAAGAAGGCCCTCTTGAGCTTCAGGATCCTTGTCATACAGATATGCCGCAACACTAAGATCAAGCACCGCATCGCCTAGAAACTCAAGACGTTCGTTGCTCTTCTTCCCAGAATAATCTCCATCTAAAATAGAGGAATGCCTAAACGCTTCTTTGTAGTAAGAGATGTTTTTGACGCGAAGCCCAAAATGATTCCGCACCAATCTTTTGATACGACTTGCCGAGGGATCATTTTCAAAAAATCGGCGAATCAGTTGCATTAGGTCCCTTGGATCTGCTTTCCTAGCCGGCGTATTTCTTAAACAATACGGAAGCATTGTGTCCTCCGAAACCGAATGTGTTTGACAGTGCAGCGCCTACAGCACGATGTCGTGCTTTGTTAAATGTGAAATCAAGCTTTGGGTCTAAACCTTCGTCTTCATGTTCAAAATTAATCGTGGGAGGAATAATTCCGTGTTCAATCGCCAGAATACATGCCATCGCCTCTATGGCACCTGCAGCACCTAGCAGATGTCCTGTCATCGACTTTGTTGACGAAATGCTCAATTTATACGCAGCATCCCCAAACACCTTTTGAATGGCTTGTGTTTCAGCGATATCTCCCAAGGGTGTCGATGTGCCGTGAACATTCACGTAGTCAACCTCTTCCGGAGTCATTCCTGCATCCTCAAGGGTCGCCCGCATGACGTTTGTCGCGCCTAGCCCCTCAGGATGAGGTGCGGTAATGTGATGCGCATCTGCACTCATCCCACCACCTACCATTTCGCAATAAATTTTTGCACCTCGCGCTTGAGCGTGTTCAAGAGACTCGAGAATAATCGCTCCAGCACCTTCACCTAGNACAAACCCATCACGTGTTTTATCGAAAGGCCTTGAGGCCCGCTTGGCATCATCGTTTCGAGTAGACAGCGCTTTGAGCGCGTTAAACCCACCTATTCCTCCTTCTGTTACAGCGGCTTCTGAACCCCCCGTGACCATAACATCTGCTTTGCCTAATCGAATCAGATTGAATGAATCTATTAATGCATGAGTAGAACTGGCGCACGCACTTACTGTTGCATAGTTGGGCCCACGAAATCCGTTTCTAATACTTATGTGTCCAGCTGCAATATCTGGAATCATCATCGGAATAAAGAAGGGAGAAAAACGAGGCGTTCCATCTCCCTGATAGTAATTTTTGGCTTCNTCCATAAAGCTTTGAAAGCCCCCCACACCTGAGCCCCAGATCACTCCAGCTCTGTCTGGGTTCATCTTAAACTTTCCGGCGTTGCTCGATTCCTCTTCAGAACCTGCTTCAAATGTGATGTCTGCTCCGACAATCCCTGCATCGTCAAGCGCCTGTTTCGAACTCACTACGGCATACTGACTGTAGAGGTCCATTCTTCTAGAGTCGCGGCGATGTATATGTTCAAGAGGGTTAAACCCTTTGACCTCACATGCGAATCTTGTTTTAAATTTTGAGGCATCAAAACGTGTGATTTCTGCAGCTCCGCTCACGCCGTCAACTAAATTGTTCCAGAAAGATACGGGGTCATTGCCTAGGGGCGTTAACGCCCCTAAACCTGTCACAACTACACGCTTAAGTTCCATAGACGAACGCCAAAGGCTTACTTAGTCGCTTTCTCAATGTGCTCGACCGCTTGCCCGACAGTGCTNATATTCTCAGCTTGATCGTCAGGAATTGCGATATTAAATTCTTTCTCAAACTCCATAATGAGTTCTACTGTGTCGAGAGAATCGGCACCTAAATCGTTTGTGAAGCTTGCATCTAGCGTTACTTCTCCTGCTTCCAACCCTAGCTTATCAACGATGATAGCTGTTACTTTTTCACTGATTTCAGACATAATATTAATGTTCAATTTGAGGCAAAACTAAACCAATAGTTCACCCTAAAGCAACAATAACAAGAAAGTTTTAACCAAAAAGATGATAATACAGATATCAAACCCATACAAATCAACACTAANCTCACTCTGAACATCTATTGCTTAACATCATATTCACGCATATTTAATTAAAATATCATTGATATCCTTGCGATTTAAGTTGGGAACCTCACAATTTTCTGATGGAAAGCCAAAAGGAATATTTAAATACGCCCGTTCATTCTCAGGCCTTTCTAATATTTCAGCGAGAAACTTCATCGGCGAGGGTGTATGAGTTAACGCAACAAGACCGATGTCATGAAGCGCTGTCAACAGAATCCCCACCGCAATTCCCACACTCTCATTGACGTAGTAATTTTGAGATTTTCCCGATTGACCAGTCCCATATGAGTGCTTGAAAACAACNATTAATCCNGGTGCATTTTCAATAAATGGTTTGATTTCGTTCGTNCCAAAGGGCGCCAAATCCTTNATCCACTCTTGACTCATTCTTCCATTGTAGTTTTTATACTCCTCCTCTTCAGCAGCNACTCTAATTCTCTTTCGAATCTCAGGGTCTGTGACCAAACAAAATGACCATGGTTGTTTGTGTGCGCCTGAGGGAGCAGTCCCGGCGGCGGCTATGCAGTTGACAACAGCATCCATGGGAACGTCATCCGAAGAGAATTGCCGAACACTGCGGCGGGTTTTCATTTTCTCAAGGAAGTCTTGACTGCGCTCAAGCATTTCTTTTGGTGAAACCCTTTCTGGTTGATACTTCATTTNTTTTTATAAGAAGACGTATCTCTCAGTTTTTGCATCAATTTGGAGGCATAAATAAAGTCGTTGAGCGTTTGCGAATCCGAGACCATCATGTCAGCATTGTCGCCTTTAAAAGCAATCTCCCCATTGTGGATAAAGTGTATCGTATCTGAAGCTTCGATGACACTGTTCATATCGTGGCTTACAACGACAGTCGTCATGCCGTATTCATTCGTAATATCCAAGATTAAATTGTCAATGACAATTGCGGTTTGGGGATCCAAACCGGAGTTGGGTTCGTCGCAAAAAAGATATTTAGGATTCATTGATATGGCACGTGCGATCCCTACTCTCTTTTGCATTCCCCCACTCAGTTCTGCGGGAAACTTATCTCCCTGGCCCTCAAGTTCTACGCGTGACAAACAATCTCGGACTCTGGCAGACATNCTTGTCTCGTCCATATCACTGAACATCTTTAGCGGGAATTTAATGTTTTCAGAGACTGTCATTGAGTCAAACAATGCCCCGCCTTGAAATAACATGCCTATTTCTTTTCTAATTTCCTTTCGTTCCTTTCTATTCATTGTGGTGAAGTCACGTCCATCAAAAAATACATGACCTAAATCTGGCTCTAGCAATCCGACTGTACACTTGGTAAGGACACTTTTGCCTGAGCCAGATCTTCCTATGATAAAGTTGACCTTGCCTTTTTCGAACGTCGCGCTCACATCTTTTAAAACGTGAGTGCCTCCAAACGATTTTGATATGTTTTTTACTTCAATCAAGCTGAGAAATTATGTAAGAAGAAGTTTTGTGAGGACGAGGTTTGTAAGCATGATGATAACGACACTATACACCACCGCCTTGGTACTCGATTTCGCAACTTCTATCGCGCCGCCAGAGGTATAGTATCCGTGATAGGCTGAGACAGAAGTCATGATCAAGGCNAAAATAGTGGTCTTAATCAAAGCGTAGACGACATCGTATGAGGCAAAATCTACTTGGAGACCATACTCGAAGTCTGCCATACTGCTCACCCCCGTGATAAGGGCAATGACTGCGCCAGATGACACACCCAATGCCATGCTCATAATGACGAGAACTGGAATACATACAAAACCTGCGATAATCTTAGGTAAAACAAGAAATCCGGCACTATTTACTCCCATGATTTCGAGTGCATCAATCTGTTCTGTCACACGCATTGTACCAAGCTGTGAAGCAATGTTTGAGCCAATCTTTCCTGCCAGAATAACGGGAATAAGTGTCGGCGAAAACTCTAAAATCATGGTTTGGCGTACTGTAAAACCTATCGTATAAACTGGAATCCAACCACTGATCTGATGGGCGGTCTGCAAGCACATCACAGCACCCATGAAAACACTTAAAAGCGCCACAATCCCGATGCTTTCAATCCCAATTATGGACATTTCTTTCACNAATTGTCGACGAAAAATCTTGCCTTTTTCGGGTCTATGCAATACTGTGGCCATAAACCGCGTATATCTTCCTATGTTAAAGATGATGCCCACAGCGCTAAGGTACACGTAACTATTCCTAACTTCACCCCATGAATAAACGACTTGTCAATCATATTTTGTTATGCACTTTTGTTCTCGTTTCATCGCTCACTTTATTAAGTGGATGTGCATCGACGAAGGGTTGCGGAACATGTGATGCTTATGGGTGTGTCGACATTGAAAATNATGAATAAGCCCGAAAATACATTTGCCATCATCATGGCTGGAGGCATAGGGAGCAGGTTTTGGCCGATGTCTAGAACTTCTAAACCCAAACAATTTCTTGATATTCTGGGAACTGGACAATCGCTTATCCAGATGACGTACGCAAGACTTTCTAAGGTTGTCTCTCCATCAAACATTCTCGTCGTGACAAATGAGCGTTACCGCGCTCAGGTTGAAAGTCACCTGCCTTTAATACCCTCCTTAAATATTCTGTGTGAACCCCATATGCGTAATACCGCGCCGTGCATCGCATATGCAAATGCTGTGATTTCCAACCGTATTCCAGCCGAAACAGATCCTTCCGAGATTGGAATCATTGTCGCTCCTTCAGACCACCTCATCTTAGATGCTTCAGAATTTGAGCGCATCATTTCAACTGCCCTTACAAATGCATGTTCAACGTCATCCATGATGACTCTTGGAATAAAGCCAACCCGACCCGATACCGGATACGGATATATTAAATTCTCTGGGAAAAACGAAATCGCACAGGTCGAGCGATTTACTGAAAAACCGGATCTCGAAACTGCCAAATCCTTTCTTACTCAGGGGGATTATTGTTGGAACAGTGGCATTTTTGTTTGGTCTTTAAAAAGCATCTCAGAATCCTTCTCAACTCACCTCAGCGCGTTGTCCGAAGCTTTTAGTGGTGCGAAACTNTGTGGAGAGCCCGGTGAGGTCGATGCGATTTACGACAACTGTGAATCAATATCTATCGACTACGGAATCCTAGAAAAATCATCCGAGGTTCGCGTNATTACTTGCGAATTTGGCTGGTCTGATCTCGGAACATGGACGTCTATTTCAAACCATTTAGGAACCGATTCAAACGGAAACAGTTCCAGTGGAACACATTTATATTCATCTGAATCATCTGGAAATATCGTCGTGTCGNATGACAACAAACTGATTGCCATAAGGGGGCTTCGGGACTTTATCGTTGTCGATACGCCTGATGCATTGCTGGTTTGTCCTAAATCTGACGAACAATGGGTGAAAGACCTCGTGGGTGAATTGAAAGAGGAAAATAAATAGTTCGACTNAATACATTACGTATTACCGATCATATTGCCAGGAACAACCCAAGCATCATATTCTTCTCCAGTAAGATAGCCCAGCGAAAGTGCTGCCTCACGAAGNGTGGTGCCTTCAGAGTGTGCTTTGCCAGCAATTTCAGCCGATTTATAGTAGCCGATTTTCGTGTTGAGGGCAGTGACGAGCATCAGGCTGTTGTCGACAAGCTCGGAGATCCGGGTTTCGTTCGCCGTGATGCCTTCAACACAATTCTTTGCAAAGGAACGCGCACTGTCGCCAAGTAATCTCGCAGATTCAAGGATGTTGCGTGCCATCATCGGCTTAAATACATTGAGTTCATAGTGACCTTGGGTTCCGCCCATAACAATCGCAACATCGTTCCCCAGCACTTGAGCACACACCATGGTGATCGCTTCGCATTGTGTTGGGTTTACTTTTCCAGGCATAATCGAAGAGCCTGGCTCGTTTGCGGGGAGTTGTAGTTCCCCAATCGCTGAACGAGGACCCGAGCCCATCATTCTTATGTCATTGGCAATCTTATTCAGGGAGACCGCAAGCTGGCGGAGTGCTCCATGCGACTCTACCACCGCATCGTGTGCGGCAAGCGCTTCAAACTTGTTCGGTGCAGTCACAAAAGGGTGCTTTGTTGATGAAGCAATGTGAGCGGCAACGGTTTCAGAATAGCCAGAAGGTGTATTGATCCCTGTCCCAACAGCTGTACCTCCCAAAGCGAGCTCGGAAAGATGCGTCAATGAAGAGCGAAGCGCCCGCATACCATAGTCCAATTGGGCAACATATCCTGAAAATTCCTGACCGAGCGTCAGAGGGGTTGCGTCCATCAGGTGGGTGCGCCCGATTTTTACAATCGAATCGAACGCTTTGGACTTTGCCGCAAGGGCATCGCGAAGTATTTGTATGCCTGGCAAGGTGTTCTCTACAATCACCGAATACGCGGCGATATGCATTGCCGTAGGAAATGTGTCATTCGAAGATTGACTCTTATTTACGTCGTCGTTGGGATGCACTGGGCGCGTTCCCGTTCCAAGCGTGCCGCCTGAAAGTTGATGGCATCTGTTGGCGATCACTTCATTCACATTCATATTTGACTGCGTGCCGGAACCTGTTTGCCAAACAACAAGAGGGAACTGATTGTCGTGCTTGCCGTCAAGAATTTCAGCACATGCGGTAGAAATTAGGTCTCGGGTTTCTTCAGATAAAATGCCACACTCGCAGTTGGTGATGGCGGCAGCACGTTTAAGATGGGCAAAAGCATACACGATCTCGAGTGGCATAGAAGCGGAAGGGCCTATGCGGAAATTTTTGCGTGAACGTTCTGTTTGTGCGCCCCAAAGTACATGAGAAGATACTTTTACTTCTCCAAGAGTGTCTTTTTCAATGCGGAAATCTGACATGATGTTTATCGTAGTGACGTTTATTTAGTGAGAAATACTGTTATACTTTGTCGGTGTTTGATGCTGCGCCAGCCTTCATAAGGTAAGCCTTAAGGAATCCATCAATTTCTCCATTCATCATGGCATCGACATTGGATGTTTCAAAGCCTGTGCGAACGTCTTTCACCATTTTATATGGCTGCATGACGTAAGAACGAATCTGCGAACCCCACTCTATTTTCATTTTCCCTGCTTCAATTTCGTCGCGCGCTTCGTTGAGACGGGATCGTTCGAGTTCAAAGAGTTGAGATTTTAGAAGTTGCAACGCCTTCTCCCTGTTGCCCAGTTGAGATCTGGTTTCTGTATTTTCAATGACAATCCCTGTAGGAGCATGTCGGACTCTGACACCTGTTTCGACCTTGTTTACGTTTTGGCCTCCCGCACCACCTGAACGGAAAGTATCCCACGTAATATCAGCTGGGTTAATCGTGATTTCTATAGAATCATCTACGAGAGGATACACGTAAACTGAGGCAAAAGATGTGTGGCGACGCGCTTGGGAATCAAAGGGTGAAATCCGCACGAGACGATGCACCCCATTTTCACCTTTAAGCATTCCATAAGCGAACTGCCCTTCAAATTCTAGGGTCACTTGCTTAATGCCAGCGGGATCGCCCTCTTGAAGCTGAAGTTCACGGACCTTAAAGCCTGCTTTGTCGCCGTACATCTTGTACATCCTCATCAGCATTGATGCCCAATCGCATGATTCAGTTCCACCAGCACCTGAAGTAATCTGCATCACAGCATTGAGTGAATCTTCTTCAGCCGAAAGCATGTTTTGAAATTCGAGGTCCTCGATCACCGCCAAAGATGATTTGTAAGCAGAGTCAACTTCTGCAGGGTCTTCTTCACCTGCTTTCATGAACTCAAAAAGAACATACAAATCCTCAACCTTTGAAGCACAATTGTCAAACTTGATCACCCAAGATTTCTTTGAACGGATTTGTTTCATGACCTGTTCAGCGTTCTTGGAATCATTCCAAAAGTCAGGATCTTGAGTTTGCTTCTCATCATCCATCACTTCAATTCTCTTTTGTTCAATGTTTAAGTAACCCTTAAGGGCATCGACACGAATAGAAAGTGCTTCGATAGAATCAATAGTAAGCATGTCACAAAAGTAGCTAACTTAAGATGAGGAGTCTAAGACCTCCATGATGAGTTCTAAAGGGAACCCTCTTGATTGTAGATATCTGATTAAACGCGGTTTATTCGATTGAAGTTCGAAAGGCACTGTTTTTTGACGACTTGAAATGACTTCAACAAGCTTTTCCTTGATAATTAAAGGCGTATATGGCATTAAAGTTGAAGAAATTTCACCCGAAGAACACCCCTTTAAAAACAAGCCCTCTTTTATTTTTAATGGCCCCCAATTCTTCAGTACAAAATGATCGTGCGTGAAGGCACTCATAAAACGAGTTTGGTTTACAAAGTCTGTAGACTCAAGTAAGGAAAGGTAGTCTTCGGCTTCAGAGGAGGGGACATCAAGCTCTGACAAACGCTTCAACACCTCCCCTCGTGAACGTTCAGAACGGGCGCACCAACGTCTTGTTTTTTCCTTCCAATTCAATGCTCAACTGTTTTATTCGACGATATAGAATGAATATTAAAGCGCAAGGTGGTTGAGATTTACGATATTTGCAAAACTAATTACACCCATTTTATATCCGTTATGCGGTCTGAACTTTTGCAACGTATCCAGGATTTACTCGGCAACGAGGATCTGGAAGCCATCCGAAAAGATGTGCGCAGTGCCATACAATCCTTCCATGCTCTCACTCAAGATGAAGTAAGGCGTCAACGTGATGCCTGGGAAAAAGAGGAGCACGAAATTGATGATTCATTCCTTTACAAGCCTTCTGAAGATGAAGCTTTGTTTGAGGAACTTTCAAAAATGTATAAAGAGAGAGAGAAAGCTTGGAAGGTAAAAATAGGGGAAGAACAAAGGTCGAATCTTACCTTAAAGGAAGAGTTGCTCGCGGAACTACGATCAGTCATACAAGAAGAGGAGAATATTGGAAAAGCGTTCAGTTCGTTTAATGAAGTCAGAGAGAAGTGGGAGAAGATTGGGGATGTCCCAGGTGACAAATACAAAGATGTGCATGATGAGTATCATCGCCTAAGGGATGAGTTTTTCTATAACATCAATATTTACAAGCAACTTCAAGATCACGATTTACAGATAAATAAAAAGAAGAAGCTAGATCTTACAGAAAAAGCCAAAGCACTGACAGCAATTGAAAATCTCAAAGAGAGAGAAAAGGCTGCACGTGATCTGCAAAAACAGTGGCTTGATGTCGGTCCTTCGCCAAGGGAAAGCTATCAAGAGATGGCAGATACTTTTTTCAGCATCACTCGACCCGTCTTTGATGAAGTGAAGGCGCATTACGATAAAATTCGTGAAGGCTTTGTAGAACATAAGGTGGCCAAAGAAGCGGTCATCGAACATTTAAGGAACCTACTCACTGAAGAGGTCGAAGGGAACGCTAAGGCTTGGAAAGAGATCACCAAACAGGTGATAGAAATGCAGAGCAAGTGGAAAGAGATTGGGTTTGCAGGAAAAGAGCACAACGAATCTTTGTGGAAGCAATTCCGAGAACTTTCTGATGTGTTCTTCGAGAAAAGACAGGTGTTTTACGACAAGATGAAGGCGGAAGGGGTAGAGGTGAAAAAGGCAAAAATTGAACTTTGTGAAAAGGCTGAGGCGCTTAAAGAAAGTAAAGATTGGAAGGACACCACACTGACAATGTTACAACTTCAGAAGACTTGGAAAGCATGTGGTTCATGCGCCCCTGGAGACGAACATCGACTGTGGCGCAGGTTTCATAAGGCTCAGGATGTGTTTTTTAAAGCAAAAAAAGAGCAATTTGCTGAAAGGAATAAAGAAGAGAAAGCAAATTTAATCCTGAAAAATTCGCTCTTGGAGAAAGTAGAAGGATTTAAGGTGACAGAGAACCGCTCTGAAGACTTAAATACATTAAAAGCATTTTCTACTGAGTGGAGAAAAGTCGGATTCGTGCCTCGCAAGGTCTTTGAACAAATCTCTGATCGTTTCACAAAAGCGATGGACAAGCACTACGATGCGTTAAGTGCTCAGAAGTCTGAACGTTCAGTTGCCAGTTATCAAAACCATATCAATCGCCTCACCAAGGGTGACACTCGAGGAGGTGATGGTGGCTTGAGACGTGAGCAATCTATTCTTCGTGATAAGATCAGTCGATTGAATACGAGAATCATTCAGACCGAAGAAAACATGGAACGTTTCACGGGTAAGGGAGCGCAATCCATTCGAGATCAAGCAGAAAAGTCAATCAAAAGCTACAAGCGTGAAATTGATGAACTGAAAGCCAAACTGAAGATGTTACGTGAAGCGTCGGAAAATTAAAAAAGACTCTTTTAGAGACTGTCTGTCACACCTACTTTCGCTTGAGAAGAATGCCCGCCACTCCATTTAGTTGACTTACTAATTTCTGTTTTTTCGGGCAGTGCTTGTACAGTATAGCCCTCCTTTTTAAGCCATTTGAGATATTCAGGAAGTGCATAAAGCAATCTGGGTGCCGCTTTTTCGCTGTCGTGAAAAACAACAATTGAACCAGGGCGAGTAAGTTTCTGTAACGATTTTAAACAATCTCCTCCAGAACGAGATCTATCGAAATCTCCTGAAAGCACGTCCCACATGACAACTTGAGTCCTTGTAGAGAGTGCACGCGCTTGATGAGGAGTAATCCGGCCATATGGAGGACGGAACCTGCTTGTGACACCTAACTCTTCTTCACATTCTAAATAACTCCTTAAATAAGATTTATTTGATGTTGACCATCCGCTCTCATGTCCTTGGCTGTGATTCGCCACTTCATGTCCAGCAGATCTTATATTCTTAACAATTTCGGGGTGTTTTGCCGCTTGGTTTCCAACGCAGAAAAAAGTCGCCTTTAAATTGCCATGCGCTTTTAACTGTTCTATTACCCATGGCGTGAGGTAGGGATGAGGGCCGTCGTCAAAAGTTAAGAAAACCTCTTTTTTAGTGCCGTTAGAAGGAACTCGCCAAAGAACAGACTTCACCATGCTGTGCACAGTTTGTGGTGTACGGGTCATATACATTCAAATATTTGACGTCTGAAATAAAGTGTGGTTGCCTCCGTCATGCAAATTGAGTGCGAAGGAGTAACTTTACGCGCCAATATGGAATACGATTTTCGCAGTATAGAAAAGCATTGGCAAGAAGTATGGAATTCTAACAATTCCTACAGAGTAGATGAAACTCCGGGGAAGCCTAAGTTTTATGCTTTAGATATGTTCCCCTACCCTTCGGGTGCGGGACTTCACGTCGGACATCCGCTGGGATATATTGCGTCAGATATTATCGCACGGTACAAGCGTCACTGTGGATTCAATGTGCTTCACCCCATGGGGTTTGACAGCTTTGGCTTGCCAGCCGAGCAGTACGCAATTGCGACAGGTCAACATCCCTCGATTACCACAGAAACGAATATCAATCGCTACCGCGATCAAATGAAACAAATCGGGTTTTCATTTGATTGGAGTCGGGAGCTGAGAACATCTGACCCCTCCTATTACAGATGGACACAATGGATTTTCGGGATGATTTTCGAAAGTTGGTACGACAATGAAAGCGGGAAAGCGAGAAATATTTCCGAATTAAAGGAAGCGTTTTCAAAAAACGGCACCTATTCAGTCACGCCAGCTTGTGATGATGAATGGTGGAAGAATCTAGAACTGAGCAGCTACCCTCATTTTGGGGAACACTTTTCAGGCAACTTCACCTCTACAGATTGGAATTCAATGTCTGAAGAAGCGCAGGAGGGAATTTTAATGCATTTCCGCCTTGCCTTTTTGGCTGATTCAGAAGTGAATTGGTGCCCCGAATTAGGAACTGTATTGGCAAACGACGAAGTCAAGGACGGCCTGTCAGAAAGAGGCGGACATCCCGTTGAAAGAAAGCGTATGCGACAGTGGATGATGCGTATTTCAGCCTATGCAGATCGGTTGATCTCAGCGCTTGACGACTTAAATTGGGCAGACAGCATAAAAGAGTCCCAAAAAAATTGGGTCGGTCGTTCTGAAGGAGCTTCCCTAAGGTTTTCTGGAGCAGGCAAGGCGAGTCATTCTGTTATAGAAGTCTTTACAACACGCCCCGACACAATTTTCGGCGTGAGTTTTATAGTCCTCGCACCAGAACATGAACTCGTGTCAGTGTTCACATCAGATGAGCAAAAGAAAGATGTCGAAGAATACGTTTTGGCTGCTTCTCGTAAAAGTGAACGTGAGCGCCAGGGAGAAAAAGAAATTACCGGAATCGCACTTGGCGGATATGCAATACATCCGTTAACTGGAAATGAGGTTCCAGTTTATATCGCAGACTACGTGCTGGCAGGATATGGGACAGGAGCGATTATGGCTGTTCCAGCGGGAGATGAGAGAGATTGGAAGTTTGCAAAACATTTCTCCATAGATATTCCCTCTATTTTTGATGGCTTCGATACCGATCAAGCTGTATGTGCTGATGAAAACGCAAAATTAAAAAATTCTGGCACCCTAAACGGTCACGCAAAAAAAGCCGCGATACCCTCCGCGATAGACATGCTTGTAGAAAAGGGCATTGGAGAAAGAAGGATAAACTATCGACTCAGGGATGCCGTGTTCTCAAGGCAACGCTACTGGGGGGAGCCCTTCCCTATTTGTTACGAAGACGAGATTCCTAGGCTGATCAAAGATGTTGCTATTACACTTCCAAAAGTTGACGCCTACCTGCCTACTGAAGATGGTGAGCCACCATTGGCACGCGCAAAAAAAGAGGATTGGAACGTCTTTGAAGGCGATCGAATGGAGACAAATACAATGCCGGGATGGGCTGGATCATCATGGTATTTCCTGAGGTATATGGATCCACACAACGAAAAAGAGTTCTGCGCTCGGGAGAAGATTGATTATTGGGGTCAAGTAGATCTTTATGTGGGAGGTGCTGAACATACGACGGGGCACTTGTTATACTCACGGTTTTGGACCAAATTTTTATACGACATAGGCCAAATACCATTCGATGAACCTTTCAAAACGATGGTCAACCAGGGAATGATTCTCGGGCGATCAAGTTTTGTATACCGCATTCAAGGAACCTCGAAATTTGTAACATCCGAACTGAAAAAAGCTCATAAAACACAAAGATTACACGTCGATATTTCACTCGTAGAGAATGACAAATTAGATCTTGAAGGCTTTCGCGACTGGAGACCTGAGTTCGCCGACGCAGAGTTTATTCTAACTGAGGAGGGGACTTACACATGTGGGCATGAAATTGAGAAGATGTCGAAATCGAAGTACAACGTCCAAACACCTGACGAGCTTGTTGAAAAATACGGTGCGGACACACTCAGATGTTATGAGATGTTCTTGGGGCCTTTGACTCAATCAAAACCCTGGGACACGAAAGGCATTTCAGGGGTCCATAATTTCTTACGTAAATTCACAAGGCTAGCGGGTGCGTCTGAAGATGTCCCTCCTTCGAAAGCAGAACTACGCATCGTTCACCACGCCATTGATAAGGTGACTGCCGATCTTGAACGCTACGCTTTTAACACTGTCGTCAGCGCATTAATGATTGCGGTAAATGATCTCAACGATCTTGACAACTCTTGCACATTTTCAGGTCTCCGACCTCTTGTAACATTGTTGAGCCCCTATGCGCCACATTTGGCTGAAGCATTGTGGAAAGAAATTGGTGGTGAAGGATTTGTGATTAATGCGGATTGGCCCAAAGTGAATTCCGAGTATCTCGTTTTAGACGAAGTAACCTATCCTATTTCTTTTAATGGAAAATTGCGATTTAAACTTACATTTCCATCATCCGCTTCAGCCCAAGAAGTGGAGTCGACAGTAAGGGCTGATGAACGCACAATGACACAGATGGAGGGGCGTGAAATTCGAAAAATAATCGTCGTTTTGGGACGAATTGTGAATATTGTTGGGTGATTTAACAATATAATTTCATTTTTTTATTATCGTATAATTTATCAATGCTTATCATTGATAATCAGGCTTTAAGCTGGCTTTTTATGCTTGATATTTACCATATAAATCAATTATATAATTAGACGAAACGTATTATTTTGTCGATGTAATTAATTATGTGTTATATTTGTAATCCGTTCCCTTTTCTGAGAACTCGAAGATTGCGACCTCATTCCCGCAAAATTTTATCCTCGAACAACAGANAGAAACGTAAATCCTAAAGTCATGAAAAACGACATTCAATCAAACAATTGTACAATGCGTATATTAATTACATTTACTCTAGCACTTTTCTGCTTGACGGGCGCATTTGCTCAGCTAACACCTTTAAGTTCTATGTTATTCCAACCTGCACCTGAGGGTTACTGGTTGGGCGCGGAAGAATACGCAACACACACAGGCGGTGATTTAGATGGCCAAACAACTTGGCGTATTTACATTCACTGTGTGAACGAAACAGATTATTTATCATCTGTTTCTGGTGATGACAATAATACTTTTGAGCTGAATACGACAACATCTTGGTATCAAAATGGCGCTGGCGTCACCTTCGGGTCTGAAGCCAACACTGCATTTTATGGCTTTATGCCTGACCTTGAGTATGACAGTTGGTTAACGATTGGTGCTGAAGATAATAACGGAGGAGTGATTGTAAGTTCAATTACAGGTGACACTGACCCGTTTGCTGTTTTCGAAGCGGGAAATAACATGATTATTGATGATGGTACCGGTTCTGCATGGTATGCACCGTTCCCAGGAACAGGTGACCTTACCTTGCCTTCTTTCGCTGGTTCTGATCTAAAAGTATTAGTCGCTCAAGTAACGACCGATGGCATTGTTTCAGGTCAAATGCAATTGCAAGTATTTATGAATGCTGACCAAACGGAAGAGTGGCGCGATGTGCTTCCTATTCTGTTTTCTAATCCATTAGGATGTACTGATGATACAGCTTGTAACTTCGATTCTGAAGCAACTGTGGACGACGGATCTTGTGAGGGTATTGCTGACGGAGCGTGTAACTGTGACGGTGACGTATTAGATGAATGTGGCGTTTGTGGTGGATCAGGTATCCCAGAGGGAGACTGTGACTGCGACGGAAACGTGTTAGACGAGTGTGGTGTTTGTGGCGGATCAGGTATCCCAGAGGGAGACTGTGACTGCGATGGAAACGTATTAGACGCGTGTGGTGTTTGTGGCGGATCAGGTATCCCGGAGGGAGACTGTGACTGCGACGGAAACGTATTAGACGAGTGTGGCACATGTGGCGGATCAGGTATTCCAGAGGGAGACTGTGATTGCGACGGAAACGTATTAGACGCGTGTGGTGTTTGTGGCGGATCAGGTATTCCAGAGGGAGACTGTGATTGCGACGGAAACGTATTAGACGAGTGTGG
>PACT01000025.1 GCA_002700285.1 Crocinitomicaceae bacterium
AGAACTCTGTCGAGGGCTTATTCCCCGGCATGGGTGTCATTGGAGTCCAGAAACTCTACAAGGGACTGCGGGCAGGTAATGCTGTCAAGGGTTCTGTAGATGCAAAGGTAGCCGCTGCTAAATCAGTTGCAAGCGAAGCACCTGAAGGCAACTACGCCCAGGCTGCATTTGAAGAGAACAATACTGTCTCTGGTCGTCCAGCTAAGAGCCCATCACGTCAGCCTCTGGCCTTAAGTGAGACCGAGATGACCAAGGTCACCCAACGCTTAAAAGGTGGTGGCGAGGTTGGTTGGTATTACACCCCTGAACCACTATTGGGTGATCAATTCCAATCGTATGACATCTCCTGGGACATGCTTGGTGATGGCAAGATCGGAACAGATGGGAAGGCGATGGTCTCCGAGTTTCGGAGGCAGCTTAAGGATATGGAGCCTGGCACAATTGTATCCGCTCAGGGTGTTGATGTTCGACCATCCGAAGCCACAATCCGTGGTAATAAGGATATCAGGGGCAACATCTATTCCCGTGTGGGTTTTGGTAACCCTGACCCGGACCACGCCACTCAGTTTGGGGTTGTCCGTGCTGATGGCACATTAGAGCCTGTTGACTTAACCCTTAAGACTGAGAACCGGGCCGCTGAGCAAGAACTACTGGCAGGAATTGTTCAAAAGAATAAGGACGAAGCTCTGAACGGCAAGCCCGCCACCTTCGAGCCTCAAGAACGCGCTGTTCAGATGGATAAGGATCCAGACATCAATAGCTCCGCTGCTTCCTTCTGGGAAGATGCTGCACCTGGTGGTGGTCGACCTCTCATCGANGAGGTTGATGTTGAACAGATTAAGGATGTCCAAGGTCTTAAAGACTTCATCGCTNCACGTATTGAGAACGTNGATGTTGATGACATNAGCCGTCGTCTAAGCCGTCAGCCTGGTGAATANGTNGAAGAAACCTTCCGTAGCTTGGCAGAATTTGCTAATTCTAAAAACGTAGCTGACCTAGAAGGCCTCCTCTTCACTTCAAATAGAGGAATTAAAGGAACTGAAGCCGGTGGCGCTGTAGTTCTCGATACATTGATGAAGTCTGTTGCTGAGCGTGTGGGTGTTCTGTCTAAGAATATCCTTGATATAGATGAAGTAGGTGGCTCCGTAAAGGTGCAAGCTGATCAGCTATTGAATCGCGTCGAGGCTCTATACAACGTCAAGAAAGAAGCCACTCAGTTCAGCTCTAAGAACCTAGAACAGTGGAAGGATGTCCCTATGGATGCCCTGAAAGCTGTCGATAAAGACAAAGAAGCTGCCATGAAGGTCTTCGGAGAACTCCGTACAAACCTGAATAGCCTTGATCCAATCGAATTGAAGAAAGGTAAGCAGCAGCTTAAGAAGCTTGCTATCGGTCTTCAGTTCTCGAAGGGTGATCCAAAACTCCAGATGCAGTTCTTTGAAGCTGTAGGTCGTACAGGCTGGGCCCGCATGAGCGGGATCATGATTAACTCCCTGTTGTCTGGCCCTTTAACCCACCTCCGCAACATCGGCGGCAACATTACAGCTATTGGAGAGCGTTCCCTCATCTCCCGTCCTGTTGGTCGGTTGATGGATGGAGATNTNGCAGGTGCTGCGCGTTCTTATCACGCTCTAGGAGCCTTCCACGAGACTGTATTCGATGCACTCCGTGTTGGATATGACTCCTTCGGTAGTAAGAACTCAATCACAACTCCACGGTCCAAGATGACCGATTACTCAGCTCAAATGAGTAAGGATCTGGACAACATTATCAACGCAGCAGAAACGGAAGCTGAACGTACTGGCGCCCATATGTTCAAGTGGGCTGTTGATTTAGGTGGTAGTAAGTGGTTCCAGTGGCCTGGTAAGGCTCTTCAATCTGGTGATGACTTCTCCAAGACATTGCTAGCCCGTATGGAGATGAAGGTGCAGGCTGCTGATGAAGCGGCCAAGATTGCTAAGCAGGGTGATCCTCGTTCAGCAGGTGAAATCCGTAAGGCTGAGTACAACAAGATCGCTGAGCGTAAGCTTGCCCCTAATGGTCAGATCTTGGATGATGATCTAATCAACATCACAGAATCTGCTGCATTCCAGACACCTTTAACAGGTCGTATGAAGAAGATTGGTGATGCCATCCACGCTCTGCCTGGTGGTCGTACTTTCTTCATGCCCTTCTTAACTACCGGCGTCCGTATCACTGAATATGGCCTTCAGGGAACTCCTGTGGGTGTGTTTATAGGTGAGTATGACCAAGTAGTTCGTCAGGGTATGGGTACTGCTGATCAAGCTTCAATCCTTAAGGGACGTGTTGCTGCTGGCTCTGCATTTGCCACTATGGCGGGTATTGCAGCTAGCCAAGACAACCTAACTGGATATGGTCCTAGCCCCTTCCTAAATAACGGTGAAACTCGCCGCCTTTGGCTTCAAGAGCATAAGCCTTATTCAGCACGTATGCCTTGGAAGACTGAAGACGGTAAGCCTGTCTGGGTAGAGCATAAAGCCATCCCAGGCGCCTCAATGATTTGGTCAATGGTTGCTGACTCAGTAAGCCTAACCAGTGAATTAGCTGAGGGTGACGTCGCTCATGTAGTAGGCGCACTTCCTTTCTTCATTGCTAGTGCTCTTGACTCACAGCCTCTATTCCAAGGTTTCACAAACCTGGCAGCCTTTATGGACTTCGAGGGATGGGGAGCAGATACAATCCCCGAGACCCTATTGGATCTAACTAATAGAGCCTTTGGTGGTGCTCAGCTCCGTATGACCTTTGAGAATGCTATCGCTGAGTCGATGCATGAATACCAGAACTGGAGGGATGAGTATATAGCTAAGGCTACGGGTGGAGTATCTACAAAGTTAGGTTTTACACAGCCCATTGCAGTTACAGACGTCCTGACTGGTGAGAAGTCTCTGACTAAATATCAGAGCAACCGTATGAACCTCATTAACCCCTTTACCACCCAAACTTCTACCAATAACCCTACTGTCCAAGTTCTAGCTGACCTGGGTTATGGGCGAATCGCCAACATGGTCCCTCTCCGAGTTGGCGGCATTCCCGTAGAACCTTTAGAAGCCGAACTCCTCCGTAAGGAGATCTATGCCAAGGGTGGACTAGCTAAAGCTATCAATAGTGTATTAGGCGATAAGGATCATATCTTCTGGGAGGAATACAACACCTGGAAGGCTGCCTTCGATAAAGGTATGTATGAGAACGGTGATCCTGTAGAACCCAAAGAAGAGTCCCGCTGGCATGAACGCTTAGACCGCATTACTGGTGGATTTATCTCTGACGCAAAGCGTGAGTTGATGAATGGCTCTAGTGATGTATCTCAAAATTATCGAGACACTCGTGAAACCCGGAGAGCCAAGCTCGGAACAGGTGAGGCTGATGTAAGTCGCGCTGAACAGGAGCAATACGCAGACAACATCCAGAACTTCTACAAACAGTAAACAATGGCGTCAACAACTGAAAATCTTTATACAGGGGATGGTTCTACCGTCCTCTTCAATTTTACATTCCCCTATATCGATGAGACCGACGTCTACGTTTCGTTAGATGGTACGGCTACAACTGCATATTCTTACGCCAACGCTACAACTCTTCAATTCACTACTGCTCCATCAAGCGGTGTGGCAATTAGGATTTTTCGTTCTACAAACTCGGCTGATACTAAGGCGGCATTCTTTGCTGGATCAGCTATTAGATCTAAAGATCTGAATGATAACTTTGTTCAGTCTCTGTATATTTCACAAGAGTCTGAAAACGTAGCTTCTGCTGCTGAAACAGCGGCCCAATTAGCTACTACAGTTTCAAATACAGCCAATACAAACAGTACAGCCGCTGCTGCAAGCGCTGCTACTGCTACTACACAGGCTACGGCTGCTGCCGCCAGTGCTTCTACAGCCTCTGCCCAAGCCACACAAGCTTCGACCGACGCTGCGGCGGCTCAGACATCTGCAACGGCTGCTGCCGCAAGTAGTGTCACTGCTGCCTCAGAAGCCTCTCAAGCTTCTACAGATAGCGCTACAGCTATCACTACCGCTCAGGGGGCTGTAACTACAGCTAACTCAGCAGCCACAGATGCTGCTTCAGCTATTAGTACTGCCAACGCAGCTACATCTGCAGCTAACGCCGCTGCCACTACGGCTAACAGTGCAACAACTACTGCAAATGGTGCCGTTACTACAGCTAATTCAGCTAATACAGCAGCTACTTCTGCAACATCTACAGCAAACACAGCTTCTACTAATGCCACAACGGCATTGAACACCGCTAACGCAGCCAGTGCGGCTGTGTCTAGTGCTGTGTTGTTCACGCTAATTGCAAACGTAGCAGCGATACCTGGAAGCCCTTCTAACAACGACTACGTTGAGATGGGTAACAGCACAGGTGTTGAATCATTTAGCCCACTTTCAGGCGTTCCTAGCGGCTTTGTAGGTGCTAGTGGCCTAACGGTAAGGCTTAGGTATGACTCTTCTGCTTCATCTTGGGTATGGATGAGTTATTTTGCCAATGATTCAGAAGATCGTTACCTAACAAAAAACATCCCAGTGGTTACTGGTGATGCAACAAATGGCTCAGGTCAGATCACTCTTAACTGTGAGAATAATTCTCATGGCGTCAAGATTAAAGGACCACCACACAGTGCAGCGGCTACTTATACGCTGACACTGCCTAATGACACTGGAACTGCTAATCAAGTCCTCACTACTAATGGTGTCGGAGTATTGAATTGGAGCAATGGTGGCTCGCCAACTATTGATGCTGGTAATTTTAATACCGGCGGTTCACTTGTATCTACATCACAAACTTTTGACGGAGGATCTTTCGACTAATGCCTACACCTACTAACAGAACACCTGTGCGCGTGGCGCGAGGTACATATTCTAATCTTAATAGTTCAGTAGCAGACATCCAAGAAGGAGAGGTATGTTATGCAACTGACCAAAACAAACTATATGTCAAGGAAGGATCAGCACTTGTAAGTACACAGGCTGCTGCTGTTGACCTTAGTGGTTATGCACAAGACTCAGACATTGGTTCTTCTATTCAAGCCTTTGATGCAGATACTGCTAAAACAGATACTGCTCAGACGTTTACTGCAGCTCAACGTGGCGATATCACTGAGCTATCTGGCACGTCCTTTACTCTTGATCTAAACGCTAGTAATAATTTTAAGCTGTCACCTAGTGGTACCTTTACTGTTGCTCTAAGCAACCTTGCTACTGCGGCTGAAGGTCAAACCGGTTCTATTTTCATTGTTTATGCAGGAACAGAAAGTGGCTCATTCCCTACCACTATGAAGTTTGTAGGCGGTGCTACAGGCATTACTCTTACTTCTACTGCCGGAGCTGTTGATCGTATTGATTACATCGTAATGAATAGTACAACTGTTACCTGCAATGTAACTGCTAACTACGTAGCTTGATATATGCCAGTATTTAATAACATGCTAGCCGGTGCCAGTGGTGCTACCGGCGGTGATACCTTCGCTATTGAACGTAGTCTTAGGTTCAACGCACCGGATTCATCCCACCTTAGTCGAACTCCAAGTTCTGCAGGTAATCGCAAGACGTGGACTTGGAGCGGCTGGATAAAGAAAAGTGGCCAAAGTGCAAACCAATTCTTTTTTGGTGCTGGTCCTGACGATGGCGGCAATACGAATCAGATTCAATTTTTCTTTATGCCGAATGATAAATTTCGGATTACTACGGCACAAGTTGTATTCAGAGAAACCACCCAAGTCTTTCGAGATCCATCAAGTTTTTTGCACCTAGTTGTAGCGTTTGACACAACACAAAGTACGGCAAATGATCGAATAAAAATTTACATAAATGGCTCGCAAGTTACTGATTTTTCCCAAACTAATAATCCTGCTCAGAATGCAGATACTGGCGTCAATTCCGCTGCTGACCATAGGATAGGGCAAGGTTCTGGCGCATCTTATTCGGGCTCTAGTTACGCTTTCAACGGTTACTTAGCCGAGTGCATTCTGGTTGACGGCGCTGCGCTTGACCCCACGTCATTTGGGGCGTTTGACGATAACGGAGTGTGGCAAGGAATTGATACAGCCGGATTGTCATTTGGAACGAATGGATTCAGGCTGAAGTTTGCAGATAACAGCGGCGCAACTGCAACAACGCTAGGGAAAGATACTTCCGGAAATAGTAACAACTGGACGCCTAACAATTTGAGTGTTACGGCAGGAGTTGGNAANGACTCNNTAGTTGACNCCCCAGTCAACGGCACTGCATCGAGTGGNGGTGATCCCGGCGGATCAATTGTTGGNAACTATGCGACNNNGAATCCTCTTGATAGCAATATTGGTTCAAACCTAACCAATGGCAATCTTGATGCAGCTGGATCGTCTAATTGGTCGGCTGGTCACGCTCGTGCCACCTTTGCATTAACATCTGGAAAGTGGTATTGGGAAGTCACAAAGACTGGCGGAAGTGCAACTGCTCAAATTGGATTTTGCAACAAAGCTTTTAGCCTGACAACAAGTTACGGTTCTTTGCCAGCAGATAGTTGGACTTTTGCTTTTGGCAATGGCACTGAGATATTAAGACCAAGTGGTGGTGGTGGTGGTTACTTTAGTGGTAGTGCAATGGCTAACGGAGATGTTGCAGGTATTGCATTAGACATGGATGCAGGAACTGCTATTTTTTATAAAAATGGCGCCGCCGGCGCAAGCATTAGTTTGTCATCAACCAAGACAGGAAGCACAAACAATATTACTGAATTATTCCCATTAGTTGGCGTTTATAACGCAAACGTGTCTTTTAATGGAGGACAACGTGCTTTTACCCATGCCGCACCAAGCGGCTACAAGTCTTTAAACACCGCAAACTTAACGCCCCCAACGATTACGGATGGCAGTAAGTATTTTGATGTAGCTCTTGACACTGGGGCCAACATTTTAAGTGCGGCGACAAGCAAGACTGATAATGCTGGCTTTATATGGATTAAAGATCGAGCCAATAATTCTACAAATCATATTCTGTTTAATAAGGTCAACGATGTAGGGATGGATGGCACGCCTCATTTAAGGGCTAACACTACTGACAATGAAGTTACGTGCGGAACGTATTCAGCTCCATCTGGTAATAGCGTGGGTTGGGCCTGGGACGCCGGAACAGGAAATCCTGTAACTAACAACGACGGCAGCATTGCTTCACAAGTAAGAGCACAGCCAAGTGCTGGGTTTAGTATTTGCACTTATACCGGAAATGGCACAGGCGGTGCCAGTATCGGGCACGAATTAAATGATGTCGTTGAGTTTTTAATTGTTAAAGATCGTAGTGCGGCTGCAAGTTGGCATTGTCAACACTCTGCTATTGGCAACACAAGCGCAATATTCTTAAACAGCAATTCTGCTGCTGTGTCGAATAGTGCTTACTGGAACAATACTTCTCCAACAAATTCAGTGTTTACCGTTGGTACGGCTGATGGAATGAATGGGAGCGGCAACACTTACGTCGCTTACTGCTTCGCATCTGTCGCGGGTTACAGCCAAATAGGCTCGTTTTCTCCAAACGGGACTACAGACAATGCTTTTGTATATACCGGATTTAGAACAAGATTTATTTTGGCAAAATTTACTACTCCAGGTGATTGGATGTTGCTTGATACTTCTCGACGACCGAATGGCCCTACAGGAGGGACGTTAATTGCTCAAGACGCTGCCGCTGAAGACGGTGTCTACAACAGCGGCCAGGTTGGTTTTGACTTCTTAAGTAATGGCTTTAAAATTCGCCACAATGGAGCGCCTTTAGGTGACTCTGGCAAAACAGTAATTTATTACGCTGTAGCAGAAAATCCGTTCCAGGCTAATGGCGGGCTTGCTCGTTAAACTTCGTTCATCACCTGCATTCTCATGGGCTATTACATTGGCACGCGCGGTCTACCCATGGATATTCCATGGGAGCACAATGACGTTCAATACCCAGCAAACTGGCTTCGCTTAAGCAGTTCACAAGATCGCGCAGAACTAGGAATTACCTGGGGCGATGTAGCCAAGTATTACGACCAGAAATTTTATTGGGGTTATGACGATGACGGCAACTTAATTCCTAAGACCTATACAGATCTGCAAACCGGTTGGGTTGCTCAAACAAAGCACACAGCAAACACTTTGCTTTCCCCTTCTGATTGGCGCGTCATCAAAGCCAAGGAAAGCGGCAAAACAATGAATGCTGGCTGGAAGACCTGGCGTCAAGTTATTCGTACGGAATGTGGCACCAAGGTCACAGCAATCGAAGATTGCTCCAAGATTGGCGACGTATCGCCTCATGCTGATCTGGCACGGGTGCAAGCCTTGGCTGAATATGTGACTGGATCTGACTACCCTGCGTGGACTGCCGACCCAGACAACGCATCTGAATGACCTTTATTCTTGGTGCGCTAGCTGGGGTTGTACTGACAACTCTTGTTTTAGCGTTTGATCCAGACGATGACCTTTACGAGGATGAGCGACGTGACCTCTAGACCTGATCCAATGATTCCCTGCAAGCCAGGTGCTGAAGATTTAACAGCCATGAACAATAGAAATACATGGATGACCATGCTTTACATGCTTGAAGGTCGCGACAACCGCGATCATCCCAAGTGTGGTCTTTACACTGGATTACACAAAAAACACTTTTCTACGTTCCCTGGGACTGACGAAAATTAAGAAACAGATTTGTAACTGTCCATTGACTGTCCCAGTTAAAGTACCTACAGAAAACGTTGACTCTTTCAACAATGATCAAAGCATTAATTGTGAGTTCTGCCGTCGTTGGCGCTGCTGCGCTGGCATCTCCTGTCCAAGCAGAAAATTTCTACCTGAATCCCGAGTTTAACGCTGCTTTTAGTGGTTCAGATTATTCAGGATCTGTACTAGACGCTGGCATCGGCTATGAGGATGGCGGCTTCTACGCACAGATTGGCCCATCAGTTTTGTGGGTTGATGGTGGCGAAACTGAAGTCGGTTTCTCTGGCAAAACCGGTGTGTCAGCTTCTGTTTCAGAAGACCTCAGTGCTTATGGAGAGGTTTCCTTCGCTAAGTACGAAGACATCGACGCAGGCTATGGCCTGAAAGTTGGAACAAAGTACAGTTTCTGAACTAGTCTTCTTTCAAGTCCTTCACACAGACTCGCAGCCCCTTAAATGGGGCTTTTTTATTATGCAACAAAAAGTTTTTAACCTGTTTGGCACGCTGGGTTTTGTGATGTCAGCAACCATGGTTGTTGGATCGTTGCTGCTTTATACGCGCATCCCATCGTTGACGAAGTACTACATGAGTGAGTTAAAGCTTGAATTGACCAAGATGGTTACTGATGTGGTGCCAGGTCAGATTGATGACGTGATGCCTGAGCTTCCAGCAGAAACAGGCTTGCCAGTCCCAAGCAGCATCAAGTCGCCGTTCTGATTAGGTGCCTGAAATACCTGAGATTGGTGTGGGGCGGATTAGCGTCCCAGAAATACCAACTTGGAGAGGCATTCCACCGCAAAGCATCCCGTCCGCACCACCAATTACGGCAATACCAGGCTTTGGTTGGCCAGTAGCTCATATACCCGGATGCGTTGAGACAAGAAACGTACAGCCCGGCAACCCAAGCGCTTACGACAATGACCCCAGAGGCAACCTTGTTGTTTGCGATGGCACGATGCCGTCATACAGGCCATTGGATTTCACACCTGGCACGTTGACGTATGGAGCAGCAAAAGCGCCAGCACTTGACCCAAAGGAAAAACCGGCTGCCTCCCAGCAACCGGCTAAGTCCCCTTCGCCAAGCGGGCTTCAATCGCCTGACATTCCAAATTTAGACACAAAACTGCCGTGTCCGCCACCAGACGCAATACCTATTGGCGCAAAAAATAAGCTACAAACTGCTGTAGTCATTGGTTATGAGCAAATTGATGGAGAATGCCAAACCCAGTTCAAATCACTGGACATACCAACGATTCTCGGCAACCATTTACCTGGCACGCCTGTTGTGGTCACGACTGCAACAGTGGCGGCGGTAGGCGTGACATCAGCAATCCTTGCTAAACCATTAGGCGATATTTTGCTTAAAACAATCAAGCCCCTTGTTAAAAAGACGATCAAGAAAATTAAGGAGAAGGCTGGGAAGAAGGTTGCTGTTGAGTCTGCTTGGCAGCGGCGGAAGTTTCAACGGTCGTTAAGGAAGTAGGTATTGAATGGATGTGGGACGGCAAGACGCCTGGCGGATTTGTCAGAACAACATCAGCGCAAATTGACGCATACGGACTATCAGGGTGGAACATAACGCCTTCTTTCATAAGATCAGAACAGTTTTTTAGTCTTGCAATTTCGTAATTAAGTCTTTTGTCTGCAAGGGCTGCATCTAAAAGGGCAACTTGTTTTTCTGCTGCTTTGCGACAAGTCCTGACGTGATGGCGATCCAGCGGTATCGAAAGCGTGGCTGTAATGCCACCGTTAATTGATAGGTTTGTTTTTTGCCCGGTGCGAGTTGGCTTGTAAAAAAGAATATTGCCCGGATTATCTGGTCTGCCATCTGGGA
>PACT01000026.1 GCA_002700285.1 Crocinitomicaceae bacterium
TTGTTGTTCCCATTGTTGTGCCGAAAGTAGTCCCCTCATTTTTCTAAACATGTAAAAACCTAACTACGTTTTTCACACTTTATGCCCACGTTTAGTGGGTTACAGGAAGTCTTGAATGAAAAAACCCTACATCTGTTAGGATGCAGGGAATGAGTTTGGTAGCCCGTAGGGGATTCGAACCCCTGCTACCAGGATGAAAACCTGGCGTCCTAACCCCTAGACGAACGGGCCAAATAGGTGCGCAAAGATAGTAAGAGATTCTGTTATCACAAGAAACTACAGAGAATTTAATATGCCTTAGCAAAAAGAACCCTGCGAGCACTTGGATTCCCTGTCTTTATACATGATCCCGGAGTTAAGTCTCCATCAAAAGGAAGACATCGAATTGAAGCTTTCGTCTCCTGGGAGATTAAATCCTCTGTTTCAGATGTGCCATCCCAATGCGCCATCACAAACTGACCGTTATTTACCTGTTCTTTGAAATCATCCCAATTGTCCACTTCGACAGTATTTGAGGCTAATCTTTCTGAAGCAGATGTATATAGATCGGATTGAATGGTGTCGAGAAGGGTTTTGATTGCCTCTGCGATCCCCTCGAGAGGTTCAAAAGATTTCGTACGCGTATCTCGTCGGGCGAGTTCACATGAGTTCTTCTCGAGGTCACGAGGCCCCACCGCCAATCTAAGAGGCACGCCCTTGAGTTCATACTCAGCAAATTTCCAACCTGAACGTTTTGAATCGTCCGCATCGAGCTTGACACGTATGCCAGCGCCACGCAACTCAGATTCGATCTCTTTGCACTTTGCCACGATTTCATCCATTTGCTCTTGACCTTTGTAAATCGGTACGATGACCACTTCAATAGGTGCAAGCTTGGGAGGGAGAACGAGACCTGCATCATCTGAGTGCGTCATCACAAGCGCACCCATTAACCGTGTGGAGACGCCCCAAGAAGTCGCCCATACCAATTCTTGCTTGCCTTCTTTTGTTGCAAATTTCACATCGAACGCACGTGCAAAGTTTTGGCCTAAAAAGTGTGACGTCCCAGCCTGAAGCGCCTTCCCATCCTGCATCATCGCCTCAATACATAGCGTATCCAGCGCTCCCGCAAACCGCTCACTTTCAGTTTTATTTCCTTTAATCACTGGCATAGCCATCC
This sequence comes from Crocinitomicaceae bacterium, assembly GCA_002700285.1. Taxonomy (GTDB): domain Bacteria; phylum Bacteroidota; class Bacteroidia; order Flavobacteriales_D; family Sanyastnellaceae; genus UBA974. The sequence continues at coordinate 1,160 of PACT01000026.1, forward strand.
ATCCTTCCGTGAATTTGGCATAGATTTCTAACATCTGGCGCGTTTCTTCTTTTGCTTCCTGCTCGGTTTCATGTGCCGTATGTCCCTCCTGCCATAGAAACTCTGTCGTCCTTAAAAACAAACGGGTACGCATTTCCCAACGCACTACATTTGCCCATTGATTGATCAGAAGTGGAAGGTCGCGGTAGCTTTGAATCCACTTGCGGTAGGTATTCCAAATAATGGTTTCTGAAGTAGGCCTTACAATCAGCTCTTCGTCAAGTTTCGCATCAGGATCTACAACAAGCCCTCCACCATTGGTGTCATTTTTCAAGCGATAATGTGTCACGACAGCGCACTCTTTTGCAAAACCTTCGACGTGATCAGCCTCTTTTGAAAGATAGCTCTTCGGAATGAAAAGCGGGAAATAGGCATTCATATGTCCCGTCTCCTTAAACATCCCATCCAAAACGTCTTTCATTCTCTCCCAGATGGCATACCCATAGGGTTTAATAACCATACATCCCTTCACATCAGAGTGTTGCGCAAGGTCTGCATCAACAACAATTTCGTTATACCACTTGCTGTAGTCTTCGTTTCTAGGAGTTAACTTCTTTGCCATATTGAGTTTGGTACGATTTGTGTAATTCTGTAATCGTGTAACTTTACACTCTGCGAAAGTACGAATTTGATTACCTTGCTAATCTATAAGATATGAATTTACCTGTACAAATTTTCAAATTACCTTTCGCCTTACTACCTGTAATGGCATTTGTAGGGTGCAGCATGGGTCCAAACCTATCCAGTTCGCTTGAATCTGATGAGCTGTATCTCGTATCAGGGGAGGAATTTATCACAGATGCAGAGTATCTCGCATTTGCATCGAAAGATCTCCAAAGTTTCGATTCTGATGACTACTATTACGAAGATTCAAACTACAACAACAATGGATTCGACAATTATCCTTCAGGCATGGGAAACTTCAACCAATTCGGAGGGCTTGGTTTAAGTTCATATTTTAACCCGTTTGGCGGGAACAACTTCGGATACGGAAATAACTGCGGGTACGGAAACAATTTCGGGTACGGAAACAACAACTACTGGAACAACTACGGATACGGAAACAATTTCGGGTATGGAAACAATTTCGGTTACGGAAACAACAACTACTGGAACAACTACGGATACGGAAACAATTTCGGCTACGGAAACAATTTCGGCTACGGTGGAGGTTACTTCGGCTCAGGAACATTTTCTGGAGGAGAAACATACAACACGAGCTCGATACTCGTGGGTCCTAGAACACCTTTACTCACAGGCACTTTGACAAATAGCAATTACAGTGGAGGGCGACTTAGAACAAACCGAACTGAGGAAGTGAATACCGATGTAAATACCACAAGCGACAAACCATCTGCGAAAAAGAACAGGTCGATTTGGAATTGGGAGACGCCATATACGTCTTCGGAAAGAACATCTACGGAAAGCGTCAGATCGAACACAACGAGAACCCCAAGAACGAATACATCCACACAGGAAAACACCCCGAGCCGTTCAACTTCTCCGGTGATCAATTCCCGTTCGAATACAAACAATACAAATTCGAGATCAAACGGAACCTCCAATCGCAATTCAGGAAGCCGGACAAACAGTGGGAAATCGAGCAATTCATCGAATCGCACTGGCGGAAGACGTCCTTAAAAATTCACATGATGAATGATTACATGACATGCAAAATGAAGCGTGCGGGGGGACTTGTACTGTTTGCTATTGTTTCAATGTTTCCAATCTACACGCTTTCAGCCCAAAACGAGATGGATGTGCTGCGTTACAGTTTGACAGAATCACTTGGCTCAATAAGAACTACTGGGATGGGAGGCGCATACGGCTCGTTGGGTGCAGACCTAGCGTCTTCAATCATAAACCCTGCGGGAATAGGCATGTATCGAAGAGGTGATGCGAGTCTTTCGATGGGGTTACATTCCAGCAAAACGAAAACATCACTTAGCAGCTCAATCAGCTTACCCCAAACTGAAAATGACCTCTCGGCCAGGGTAGGATCAATTGGACTCGCTTTAACGATACCTAGCGTAAATCCAGACTGGCCATTTGTCACTGTGGCAATATCCCATCACAAACGGGCAATATTCGATCAGGTATTGAAACTTGAAGATGCCCAATTTCAACAAAGCTTGCTTGGGGTCTTTCAAGGTTTGGCCACAGGCGTGCACAACGAAGATTTAAACATGGGAGAATATCCATTTACTGCATCTCTGGCTTGGTATACATATTTGTTAGATCCTGATGGTGATGACAATTACAATTACATCACGCCTTTTGCAACAGATGTCCCGGTGAAGGTCGATCGCAGTATAGAACGGTCAGGGAATATGGGTGAGACACAATATTCGTTTGGGGGAACATTTAGAGATAGAATAAGCATAGGAGCCACTGTAGGAACGTCGAAAGTCTATTTTTCTGAGGACTCCAGACATACTGAAACACCACTTGACCCCGGGACTGATCTCGCTCAATGGACCTATTACGAATCACTGGTTGTAGAAGGTACAGGAATCATAGGTCGCATAGGTGTAATCGCAAACATCTCAAAATGGATGAGAGTTGGTTTTGCATGGCACAGTCCCACAAGATTAAAACTTACCGACACATACAGCAGGTCTGTAAATAGCACATGGAAAGATGGGGATGTTTATACCGCAGACTCGCCTGAAGGGGGGTACGAGTACCTCGTAGTTACGCCATCAAAAACGATTGTAAGTGGATCCTTTTTAATTGGAAAGATTGCGCTCCTGTCGGCCGATTACGAAACAACAAACCTTTCAAACGGAAAACTGAAAGATGTAGATAGTTGGATATCTAACGGATATGATTTTGAAGCAGAAAATGAATCTGTAGAAGCGAGTTACAAAAGAATTCACGAGGTGCGCATTGGTCTAGAGATGCGGATTGCGAAAAATTGGAGGATACGCTCCGGCACGGGAATGGTGACATCACCGTATTCCATGGAGTCAGGGGTCATATCAAATGGGACACGTTATAAAGCAAGCCTAGGTACTGAGTTCAGAAACGAAGATTGGTATGTGGGTGCAGCTTGGACAAGAAGCTGGTTTGAAGAAGATCTATACTTCCTAGACCCTGAGCTACAAGGTGACCCAGCAAACCTGTCACGCAGTCTGGGAATGCTCTCTATCGGTGCCGGAAAAAGACTCTGAGCATTTAGACATAACCACTCCAACTTCGCATTGGGAATTATTTTAAACACAAGAAAAAGGGCCCGCTTAATAGCGCGCCCTTTTTAATTTTTTATAAGTTCGTCAGAAACACACGGCTTACTTCTTAAGCTTCTTGAGTTCCTTGTTCATGAGCGTGTTCATACGTTCACGCTCTTCTTCAGCAAGCGCTTTATCTACGAGGATACGTCCACTATGCTCGTCAACAATAATTTGCTTACGAAGCGCAATATCGATTTGGCGTTGTGGTGGAATCTTGATGAACGTTCCAGCACTTGCTTGACGCTCAATAGGAACGACAGCAAGTCCATTTTTTGCCGCTGATCTTATACGAGAGTAGGTTCGAAGCAAGCGGTCATCAATAGACTTAGACATCTTGTCACTTTGCTTCTGAAGCACTTCTTCTTCGGCTTGAGTCTCAGCGATAATTTCTTGTAATTCTGATTGTTTAGAATCAAGATCGGCTTGTCTTTGCTTACTTTTTATTCGCATCGCTTCTAAAATCTCAGATTTCTGAGATTGTTGTGCTTTGCATTCACGTATTCGCTTTTCACATAGTTCGATCTCGAGTGTTTGATATTCCAGCTCTTTATTAAGTGACTCAAACTCACGATTGTTACGGACGTTATTCTGTTGCTCAGTATATTTATCGATAAGGGCTTGACTGTCCTTGATCTGATTTTGATATGCAGAAATTCGCTGTATAACGGTGTCGTTTTCCTCCTCCATTTTTGCAAGTCGAGTAGAAATCCCGGCAATGTCATTTTCTAGATCTTCAACTTCTAAGGGAAGCTCACCTCGTATTACTCGGATACGATCGATGCGACTATCGATGAGTTGTAAATCATACAAAGCGCGGAGTCTATCTTCTGCAGTAAGGGTCTTTTTTGTTGTGGCCATAGGATATTTTGTTGTAAATCAACGGATTTTAACAGGGTTCGTGTTGCTTGAAGCTAAACGGACCGCGAATTTAGTAAATTTCTGCTTGATAACGTTGGCTATCAACGTACTTGTTCGCCATTCACTCTCATAATGACCTACATCCGCAATTAATATCTTTCCATCAGCATCAAAAAACTCATGATATTTGAAGTCTGAAGACAGAAAAACATCCGCGTTCTTACCGATTGCATCGCACAGCAAAAAAGAGCCGGTACCACCACAAACTGCAATGGTTGACACACATTCACTCACTGGTTCTGTGTGCTTAATATGGGTCGCTTGTAGCGCGTGTTTTGCGTGATCTAGAAACGCTTCCCACTTCATAGGCTTCGGCAATTTCCCAATCATCCCTGCGCCAATATTTTCATCTTTATTTTCTAAAGGCGTGATGAAATATGCCATTTCCTCATATGGATGAACTTTTGCAGCAGCTTCTACGACACTGCTGGACAGCCTTTTCTCCACCAACAATTCAATTTTTGTTTCTGGCTCAGTGTGATCTTGACCCTTTTCTCCAACAAACGGTGTAGAATCTGATCCAGGACGAAAGGTACCTTCTCCAACTAAATTAAAACTACATCTGTCATAATCTCCAATAGCTCCGGCACCCGCTTGAAACATTGCATTCCTCACTTTGTCTGCATACGTGATGGGACAAAAAACAGTCACCTGATGTAAGAGGTCAGATTTGGGCTTCAAGATTTTCAAAGATTCAGGGACACATCCAAGGGCAGTGGCTAACTCAAAATTCACACCTGATGCAACATTGTCAAGGTTTGTATGAATGGCGTAGAGGGCGATGCCTGATTTTATAGCTCTGAGCACTGTTCTCTCAACATATGTGTTCCCTGTCAATCTTTTAAGACCTGAAAAAATAATGGGATGATGGCTGACAATTAACTCTGCCCCTTCCCGCTCTGCTTCTGCAACAACCTCTTCTGTGCAATCTAATGAGATCAAAACTTTTGTTACTTTTGCTGACAGGTCACCTACAAGTAATCCAGAGTTATCATAAGACTCTTGTAAAATTGTAGGTGCCCATTCTTCTAACACTTGCGTAATGTCGCGTACCTTGAATGCGTTCTGAGATTCCATGACGACTAAGATACTTACTAAGACACTAAAGAGGCTCGTTCTATCTCCTCTTACAGCATTATATGCTGCAACTTTAGTAATACGTCATTTTTTATATGATTCAGGATTTCTAAAAAGCCGATCTGGAGCAATCCCTACACTTGTCATCGGTAACATCCACGTGGGAGGAACGGGGAAAACACCACACGCTTCTGCCTTCCTTTCAATCGTGTCAGAAAAATTAGGTGGAGCGCAACACGTTGCCTTATTAAGCCGAGGATATGGAAGGCAAACAAAAGGTTTTAGATGGGTTTTAGAAGACAGCGAATGGCGCGATGTCGGAGATGAACCTTTATTGTTAAAATCATTGCATCCGCTCAATACGGTTGCAGTCTGTGAAGATCGAATACTTGGAATCGCTCGGATTTCAAAAGAAAAACCCGAAGTAAAAGTCGTCGTTCTTGATGATGGTCTGCAACACAGGGCGCTGAAACCGGACCTATCAGTCCTCCTGATAGATTCCGAAAGGCCACTCAACATGTCATCGCTCCTGCCAGGTGGAGATTTAAGAGATCTAAAAAGCAGGGCCAGTAAATTCGATGTTTGGATCTATACGCGATGTCATTCGGAGGATATGATTCCTGCACTTGCAAAAAACACGTCTACACAACACGTCTTCTCGACTTATATGTCATCCGCATCAAAAGCCTTAAGTACCGTTAAGAAAGAGTCGTTTAAATCTGACAAACCGAGGGTNCTTGCTGTTTCTGGTATTGCTTCTCCAGAAAGGTTTATAGACGGGTTGTTAGACGATTGGACTGTCGTAAGAAGACAATCNTATCCCGATCATTATCATTTTAAGCACAAAGATATTTTGGACTGGGTCACCTGTATCCGATCTGAAAAACTGGACGGGATCGTAACTACAGCAAAAGATGCTGAAAGAATAAAACCATATACGTCAGCGTTAAAAGGCATTCCACTTATCGTCATACCTATCGTGGTAAAGTGGCACAAAAAAGAAGCGCTTGAAAAACACGTTGACGAATGGCTTCAATCCACGATATTTGCACAAGAAATTGCATAAAGAAATTGACTCGCATGAAATTGACTCCACTTCGTATTTTATTCATCGCCATGACCAGTGGTATCTTCATCAGCGGATGCGGGTTGATTCTCAAGGGCTTCGATTCTCCAGAAAATGCAGGAACCATTTCAGGCAATTTGACGGGTGTAGACGTTGGAGCAACTGTGATCCTTCGAAGTTTCAAAAATGGATCTTTGGTCAAAGTTGCTGAGGGCATAACGACCGAGAACGGAGATTTCTTTGTCACACCCGAAGTACCACTAGAAAGAGGATTTCATCAGGTAATCATTAACAAAAGGTGGCCTCTTGTACTGATCACTGATTCAACAGAAGCGCCAACCATTCAAGCGAACATCCCTGTAGATAATCAGTATCTTATTGATGCATTGATTGAAGGATCGGAAGAGAGCAGTCTGCTGGCTCAATTTTACGCTGTAATCATGCCACTTCAGGATTCACTTCTAGACAGCCAAAAAGCAATAAGCACACTTTCGAACGAACAAAAAACAGAAGCAAATAAAGCGATGAAAATGCTCATCGCTGAGATCGACAAAACAAGCCTCACCTTTATTAAAGAAAATGAAGGCCATCCTGCCACACTTGCTGCACTTGAGCCACTCAAGATTGAGAAGCATTCTGCAGCATATAAATCCGTTCTCAAGTCTTTGGCGACATCATTTAGTGATTCTGACTATTACGTGATGCTCAAGAAAAAGTACGATGCGTCAACAACTGCAAGAACCATTCCCAATCAACCTCCACCTAAAAAGACCACTCGAAAAAATGGACAATATGCGGCAGGTGATGAAGCACTCGATATTGTGATGACTGACCCCGATGGGAATGTCAGAAAATTAAGCGACTTAAGAGGTAAAGTCGTTCTACTTGATTTCTGGGCCTCATGGTGCGGGCCATGTAGAAGAGAAAATCCTGCTGTGGTTAAAGCCTACGAAAAGTATAATTCACAAGGATTTGAAGTCTTCTCTGTCTCTTTAGACAGCAATGCTGACAAATGGAAGAATGCCATAGAAAAAGACGGTTTGGTTTGGCCATATCACGTATGTGACTTGAAAGGATGGGGAAATGCCGCGTCGCGTGCATACGGTATCTCAAGTATCCCACACGCCTTGCTTGTGGGACGCGATGGAGTGATTATTGAGACACATTTACGAGGCAGAGCACTCGAAACAGAATTGGAAAAACTATTCAAGTAAGCACAATCAACAATAAACATCTTGAGCCATCGCGTATATTTTGCATCAGATTTACATCTCGGAGTCCCCGACATTGAATCAAGCCGCGTCAGGGAAAGGAAATTCATCAACTGGCTAGAGGATGTGTCACTCGGTCAAGGGATAGCCTCAAGTGGTCCTGCAACAGAGATCCATCTGCTTGGAGATTTATTTGATTTCTGGTTCGAGTACAAGAACGTTGTCCCTAAAGGTGGGGTTCGACTGATGGGTGCCATCGCGAAGATTACAGACCTCGGAATTCCTGTGCATTATCACTTGGGCAATCATGATTTATGGTCGTTTGGCTACCTTGAGTCTGAACTTGGCGTCCAAATCCATACCTCACCTGTTGTGAGGGAATGGGATGGTTTAAAATGTCTGATAGGACACGGAGATGGTTTGGGTCCTGGAGACAGAGGGTATAAACTCACCAAGAAAGTGTATCGGAGCAAACTCGCTCAATTCATGTTTCGATGGCTCCACCCAGATATAGGCATACGTATGGCGCATAGGCTGTCAAAAAACAGCCGTTCCGCTGGGGGCAGAAGCGGAGGGCCATATACATCTCCTGAGAAGGAAAACCTTTACCAATATTGTCAAGGGATTCTCAAATCCGACCCGAGCATGAACGCCTTTATTTTTGGACACAGACATCTGCCCTTGGACCTGACGATTCCAAATGATTCAGAAAAGTCGGTTCCAGCGCGTTATATAAACATCGGAGATTGGATTACACATTTCAGCTACGCAAAAATTGAAAAAGGAATTCTGACTTTGAATACCTAGGCGTTACTTGTTTCTAAACATGATTGAATAAAAAAGGAGACCCAAATGAATCTCCTTTTTTAATACGTATTATTTTGACTAGCGTCGAATCACCAATTTAGACGCCAAAGACTTGTACTGACTTGCCACACGGACCACATAGGTGCCGTTAGACAGTGTACTTACGTCCAATATCATTCTTTCTGTGCCTTGACTGTCTTGAACGTTATCCGAATAAACGACACGCCCCTGAAGATCGTATATTTCTACTGAAGCACCTGAGAAACCTGCTGTACTGATTTGCACTGAAGCCCCGTTCACAGGGTTAGGATAAATAAGTAGACCTTGGGGACTTGGATCAGTGATGACAACATCATCCGCACCTAAGAAGGTGTCTGAACGGAAAATTCCACGGCCATGTGTTCCAGAATAGATTGCTCCTGTATTTGTAGGGAAGCTCCATCGTGTATCAGAACGCCATTGTTGCTGCAAGTCAAATATTGGCGCAGTAAGAGATTCTGATGTTGAAGCCATACCTAGATTCGATATTGTCCAATCATCTCCACCGTTATCTGTGACAAAAGCACCGTACTCAGTCCCTACAACTATAGTTGCACCTGATGCATCTTGGAAATCAATGACCGCATCATACATGGGCATATTTCCCAAACCTGAAACAGACCAAATATTAGAGAACGTAGGTGACGAAGAAAGGGCATCCCATGACTCACGAACTTTACCTGCACCGACAGCGCCATATCCCCCTACTGTAATGACAACGTGATTTGCATTGTTGGGGTCAACACTCACACCTGTGATTGCGCTACCCGCAGAAGACACAATTTGATCTATGACAACATGCTCCTCAACATCTTCTTGAGAATACACATTCTTAAGGCCAGAAAAACGATACAAAGTTCCATTCCATCCGCTCACAAACATGACATCGCCACCGTGCTCCTCATCATTGACAACATATTCAATAGACTTCGTTCCACTGAAACCTCCTGGAGCTGCGCCCAAACGAATCCAATCGGGAGTTGTATTAAAATTAAGTGCCTCTCTTGTCATCCAAACCCCTTGATTACCTATAAATCCTATTGAAAGTATCGCAGTGTAAGGATCATGAACGAGAATTCTACCAGACTCATTATAAATTGTGTCTCCAGGGTGAAAGTACATCGTATCACAATTCTCTACGATATCAAATTGAACTTCTTCACCGAAAACAGTATCNTTTCCAAGGTCTATGGTGATATCGTAGTCAATACCATCAAGGACCACCACTGTATCAACAAGGTTGGGAATAATCTCAAGAATAACCTCGACTGTATCTTCACCCAGAGTGTCATTGACACATATGAACTCTTCGAGCGCTATTTGTGTTTCTAGCCAAAAATAATCAGGATCTTCTTCAAGTGGAGACGCTAACAAACGGTCAGGACGAATGAGTGTGTCGAAGTACATCAACTCCTCACCTTCTGAAAGGGTGTAATCAAAAGAAAGATTTTGGCTATTTGTAGCAAGCGTAAACGTGCTGTCTGTCACAGTCTGACCATAAGGATTGACAAGGATTACTTGTTGTTCACTATCCTCATCTTCTGTGTCTTCATACAAACTCAAACATGTATAGAATTGTCCCAAATCACCTTGATCATCAACCAACTCTGAAATGTCATTGTCATAGAAACCGCCAAGGTTAGAGTAATCTGAAGGGGTGATTGTGCCACGGGTTAGCCCACCATTCTGAGAAGCAGCAAACCAAGCGTATGTATGCTCTGTTGACTCTGTAACTTGACTTATCGAACAGTCAAATCCATCACCTCCATGAACTTCAACGGCATTTAACTCACTTAAGAAGAAATTGCCCGTGGGGATAAATAAAGAGCCGTTATCTTGAGTTCCACCTAACACAGCACCGCCGGCGCTATGCGCTATTCCATAGAATTGAGTCACGTTGTAATTAAAATTACATTCCGTATAGCTTTCTCCTCCATTGTCACTCTTGTATAGACCACCATCAGTAGCCACAAACATCGTTCCTTCTGGCGTGAAAACAATCTCATGAAGGTCGGCATGAACACCGTAAGGAAAACCAGGGAAATCAAACGAAGCAGCTGCCTGCTCAGCTTGCTGATTTGGACCTGAGCGCCACAATTCAATACCACCTACATAAGCGAGATCTGGTTGTCCTGTCTTGATTCCTAAAGCAAGGTCATATATCCCTTGAGATCTAGGAAGAGGTGTTGACGTATCTATTCCACCAGGCCAGCATTCTGTCCATGACCCCATTTCTGAAGCGCCATCTGAATGATAAAGACCATAGAAACTTCCACCAGAAGTAGCGTAAAGCGCAAATGCATGATTTGGATCATCTTGTGAAATCGCAATTCTTGCACGGCCTATACCACTTTGTGGCAAACTTCCTGAATTAGATCCTCCAGCAGTGATGGGTTCAAAAGTAGAAAGCTGATCGTTGGTAGAACGGTAAACACGTCCGTTCGTTGCAGCAACCAACATATAGCTCCCATCATGAGCTATCGCGATATCGGACACACCACCGGTAGGTCCTCCTGAAGTAGAATTTCCATCAATAACACCATCTTCAATTGTTCCAAATGAGTCATTTGACCCATACCAAACCTTGTTGTCATCAAGAGGGTCTTTGATTAGCGCATCATTCGATGACCAATCACCTCCTGAAAATGCGCCCGGGTCTGTTCCTTCAACAATATTAAAAGTTTCACCTCCATCGGTGCTCCACCAGATACCGCGACCGCGGAATCCAGAGCCACCATCACCACCTGCACCATCAAACTGAGAACCTGTTCCAACATATATATCTCCATTTGTTGCAACAGCAATTGACGCCACCATAAGGCTTGGGAAACTATTGACTTGATTCCATGAATTTGCCCCATCTAACGATCTCCAAAGACCGCCAGAGACCGCACCTGCATATATGAGATCTTCGTTCACGGCTACAATCGCACGCGTACGTCCACCCACATTGTCAGGTCCCATTTCGACCCAAGAAAGATCTGTGTCTTTTGTGTTTGAACGTGCTTGAGCAGATGCAAACTTTAACACTTTATTTCTAAGGTGAGCAAGTCCACTGGAGTTAATCTCTCCTGTTTCTATGTCTCCTAAGAGCATGCGGGTAATTTCAGCTGCTCCCGCTGCGTCTTGTGAAGCTTGATCAGCTTCCAAACGTGGCGCGTAAGTGGATGAAATAGAAGCAGTGAGGTCGGTAGATTCATCATTAAGCGTTGAACTCCAAATAACTGCTAAAGCCAAAAGGCCTAAAAGGGGCAAATACTTTGATACCATATTTTTGTTTTTATTTCAATCTAAAATACCGTGGAAAGTTACGACAATACAGATTATTTCACGTGTTTTTCTGCATGATATGATGACCGCACCAATGGGCTGCTCTCAACATACATGAAACCTTTTGAAAGTGCGATGTCTTTATACTCATCAAAAAGATCTGGATGAATGAACTCTACAACAGGCAAATGCTTTGGTGTTGGCTGTAAATATTGACCTAGTGTCAGAACATTCACACCTACATTTCTCAGGTCATCCATAGATTCAATCACCTCTTCTTTCGTTTCTCCAAGACCAAGCATAAGCCCACTTTTCGTTCTAATATTTGCTTTGCCTAATCTCTCTAAAACCTCCAATGACCGATCGTATTTGGCTTGTCTTCTCACGCCTTTCGTCAGCCTACGGACAGTCTCAAGGTTGTGGCTTACCACTTCTGGAGCAACATCAATAATAAGTTGAAGATTTTCCCATTTGCCCGCAAAATCAGGAATCAGCGTTTCAAGGGTTGTACCTGGAGATTGCCGTCTTATTGCACGCACGGTTGCTGCCCAAATCTCAGAACCACCATCTTTTAATTCATCACGATCTACGGATGTAATGACGGCGTGCTTCACATTCATAAGCTTTACTGATTTCGCAACTTTAGCTGGCTCGAAGTCATCCACCGGATCTGGTCTACCAGTGGACACACTACAAAACCCACACGATCTCGTACAGATATTCCCTAAAATCATAAAGGTTGCGGTACCTTCACCCCAACACTCTCCCATGTTTGGACAATGTCCACTTTCACAAATCGTATGGAGCTTATGTTCCGATACTATTTCACGAACCTTTTTGTAAGTCTCTCCAGTAGGCAATTTCACCCTGAGCCATTTTGGCTTGGGAAGGCGTTTTGGATTTTCTATTACAGATTGTTCAGACATGGTACAAAGTTCGTGACTTTGAGACGAAATTCAGCGTGCTTGTGTCCACTTTGATCCTATCCCTAACTTCAAGTATAGATTCAAAAAAGCGAATTTACTGTCCACAAATTGCTCAGACATGATTTCAACAGGCCTATAAAAGACGTCGATTGTTGCCCCGACTTCTACAGAACGGGTTAACGACCTTTCATTTCCATACTCAAACGCCAAACCATAACTGGCACTAACGCCAGGCACGACTGTCATTTCATCTAAGCCATTTACCCAAGATGAGCGACCATAGATATCGTTATAAAAATGTTCGATGGGGTCATACGGTTCATCCACAAAAATTTCATAGGGGATCTCAGGATATCCAATAACTAGGTACACCGGCTTTTCCAAACCCAAACTCGCACCATATCTGAATACACTTGCGACATGAACAGCTCCCTTTCTCAGCTTCGGGGTTAATTCACGTCGTGATTCCACATAGACACGAAAGATCATAAAGCTATTCACCTTTCCCAAAACATAAGGAAGACCTTCTACATAAACTGGATTGTATGTTTTCTCTTCCTTTTCATGCCTTAAGTACAACAAACTACACCCTAATGACCTTGACTTTTTTGCGGTGAGAAATGTCCCATAACGAAACCCCACTCCTGCCCCTTGAGTATGCGCAAAAGCATATGCCCCAGACGTGTGGCTAAACAAAACATCTACACCCTCACCATACACCGCATCTTTTCCCGTACTCACCTCATCCTGGGTTTGGGCTGAAACACTGACTGACAACAATAGCGCGCCCATAAAAAGCACCACAGAGATCAAACCGTTACTTACATCCTCTCGCATGAGTACAAATCTACTTTATAAGGTCTCAGACACCATACATAGATAAATATAGATACCAAAATCCCGATGTGTTAGACACACCGGGATTTTCATTCCGTAAATTAATATGCCGTTAAGCACCACGAAAAACAAATGACATTAGTCGCATGTCTCTACATCTACACACGTGTAGGCTCCACATGCAGTATAAGCTGTAGCACATGAAGAAAGAGCTGCTCCGAGAAGCAAGACAATGGCGGAAATTCTTAAAATATGTTTCATAACAGAGATGTTAAAGATTGATAGGTACCATGTATTACGATCACACATACAAAAAGGTTTCATTTGATAACCTATCTTCACAGAAATAGCACTTCATTTACCATATCTATTCCAGAACACCTTGAACGATCTCCCTCAAATACCCTTTCGCTGGCCTTTCATTTGGTTGATTATAATGTCACTTTTTTCTTCCTGTTCAACATCAACACTAGTTGACTCTACATCATCTAGGCGTCCATATGACTTCGAGGCCACCACCCTTCACCCCGAAGTCGTCACATACCTTCATTCGGGCACACTTTCCGTATATATAAACATTGACCGAGACGAACTTCTATATACACGGGAAGGTGAAAACACGCCATTTACGTCGAAAGTTCTTGTTCAGCTAAATGATGTGCGTTGGATTTGGACAGACACATTAAAAAGTGAAACACCCCGATGGTTGACCAATAAATTTGATTTAAACAACATTTTATCAGAAGGCGCTATACAAGCAGGAGATTGGTTAAGCTATAACATCACTGACCAAAATAGAAATTCATCCATTAAAAATGCTGCAGAAATCAGAGAAGTACTTATTTGGAATTTGAATGAAAACTGGCCATTGTCAAATGCGAATGCTGCAACAGGTACACCCCTTAAAATAATTTCTGCAGGATCAAGCACCTGGAATGTATCTCATGTCATTCCCCAAAAATCGCTTCCTGCTCCGCCCTTTTCAAGATATAGTAATCCACTAGACACATTAACGGCTCCAGCACATAGCATCATAGAAGAAGATTGGATGACACTTGAAGGTGTACAGAAATTCACATCACCTACCAATGATATAGAATTTGTGATTTACGGCAGGCATGAGGATTTTCCCGCCGCCAAAGATGTTTTGTTTCTCATAGAATCGACTCGATATATTGCAACACGTAGCGAATACGCTGCAATGCAAAAGGCCAGTCACCCGAAAGAAGCCCTGGATGATTTTTGGCTTTCATGTGGAAAATCACCTGAAAAGTCGAAGGAATTAATAAAAACCTATTATGCGAGAGTCGAAGAAGCAAATCGATACTTCTCGGGACTACTTGAAGGGTGGCGAACAGACCGAGGGATGATTCATATCATACATGGTGTACCTAACAGAGTGAGACGTGATTATTGGAATGAATACTGGACTTACGGGGAGGAAGGAACTTCAAATACTTTGACATTTAGATTCAGACGTCGCCCCCATACACTTGACAACAACGCATTCAAATTGGAACGGAACATTATCTTTAAATTGACATGGGATCGAATGGTAACAAGTTGGAGAAATGGAAGGGTGCAACGCGATTGAGAGTTGTATCTTTCGCCCATGGAATCAAAACAACCATATACAGGGCCAAAACGTCCATCAGAAAGCACTTTTGTGTTTGGCATTCACCCTGTGAATGAAGCCTTAGATGCTGGAAAAGATATCGAAAGTGTGATCGTGACACGCAGCTCTCAAAACGAGAGACTGAATAAACTTTTAGGAAGAGTGAGAGCCGCAGGGGTGCCAATAAAAATGGTTCCACGCGAAAAACTCAATGCTTTTACGTTAAAAAATCACCAAGGAATAGTAGCCCTACTATCACCTATCACATACCAGCCATTAGAAGAAATCGTTTTAGGCGCATTTGAAAGAGGTGAGGCACCGATTCTAATTGCTGCAGATGGAATAACAGATGTCCGAAATTTAGGTGCCATCGCAAGATCAGCTGAATGTTTCGGAGCGCATGCTTTGATTGTGCCCGAAAGAGGGTCCGCAGCGATCAATGATGGAGCGATCAAGAGCTCAAGTGGAGCATTACTTAGACTTGCCGTCTGTCGCGTATCAAAAATCTCCGCAAGTCTCGAGTATTTGAAGCAAAGTGGCATCACATGTATCGCACTTTCTGAAAAGAGTGCCGAGGATATAAATACAAGTGATATTGAGGCTCCATTTTGTCTTGTATTGGGAGATGAAGGATTTGGTGTATCTACAGATGTAATGGAACACTGTGACCATCGTTTGAGAATCCCGATGAATGGAAACACATCAAGCTTGAATGTGTCAGTAGCTGCCGGAATTGCACTTTATGCACTGAAAACGTCCAGAGAATAGCAAAAACATTTGAGTAAATCCTAACAAACGCTTGTTTTTTATGTATAATTATTATATATTTATACAGCTTACAATCGACAAAAATTATGCGTATTCATTCAAATGCCAAGTATTCACTACTCAAGTCCCTATACTTAAGTACAACGATCGCTCTATCCTTTTCAATATTGGCGATTTCTGCTCAAGTTGATTGCTCTGGCTGCACTCCAGTCTTTAGCGACATTGAAGACACCATTTCTGTGTCATGTGAAATTACTCCCCCCCCTTCCTTCCCTAACTACACAGATGGCTGTTCGGAATTAAATCTGAATGAAGCAACTTTTGTTGCTACCCTGGGGAAGAGTTCGCGTTGTGAAGGCAACAGTGCCCTTGCAATAGGTGCTGGGCAGGATTTATGTTTGACGCTTACAGGATTCCAGAATGCTGGTTTGGCACAATCAGATCGGTTTTTTGTGGGAAGTGAGTCTTTAATATGGACGCACTTTGCAAACGGTTCCGCCACATTAACGGGTGTCGTTTACAATGAGGCCAATGCTGAAGATGCATATGACATGGAAGTGTATATGGAGGGAGGATTCAATTGGACAGAATGGGACGCAATGGGGAATTTAGTGTTAGATGCGCTACAACAAGGCACGGAACAGGATTGGATTTATTTCATTCTGGTCAACAACATGTCCAAACTCAACGGTGTTGGTATGAATGAAGGCAAAACCATAAGGCTTACACACTCTCCTTCAAGTCAAGAGTTGGGGTTCCAATTGGGGAGTATGGGAGCCAATAACATTAACATGAACTACGGTCTTGGCGGTTGGGTGAATTGGGAGGTGTTAGACGCTGGAAATACATCAAGTGGAGTAGGGAACATCACGATTGACTTGACAAACTGTGTCAATTCTGAATATACCTGCGCTGACGACAATGACATTCTCTACCGTTTCTATGCTGGGAATGAATGTGGATACGATCAGGTCGACATTTTAATTGATCACACTGACAACACCCCTCCGTCCTGGACATATGTCCCGGGGGACCTGACCCAAGAATGTTCTGACGCGCCAATTCTAGAAAATGCAACTGCCACCGATCTTTGTTCTGAGTTGAGCATAACATCCGAGTCTGACACATTATTTGGGTCTGCAGCAGGTAATTACATTGTGATTCGAACATTTACGGCAGAAGATGCATGTGGAAATGCGACAAGCGCGACTCAAACGATTACAATTTTCGATACGACTGCTCCTGAGCTTACAATCCCAGCGGATTACACGGCTGAGTGTTCCGACACTCATCCGATGGAAGATGCTACAGCGACCGACAATTGTGGCGTGGTGACAATTGACCTGATAGAAACAACTGTCAATGGCGCTTGCGCAGGGGAGTATGTAATTACACGTGTCTTTACTGCGACTGATGATGCCGGCAATTCGATTTCAGACACGCAGACAATCTCAATCATTGATACGACTGCTCCTGTTCTGACTATCCCAGCAGATTATACAGCTGAGTGTTCAGACACGCATCCGATGGACGACGCTTCTGCAACAGACAACTGTGGAACAGTAACAATCGGCCTCGTTGAAACAACGGTGGCAGGAACTTGCGCAGGTGCGTACACTGTCACAAGAGAATTTATTGCGACNGACGATTGTGGCAACGCTTCAAGCGCAACCCAAACGATTACTATTGTAGATACCACTTTACCGGAATTCACGAGTATCCCTGAGGATTACACAGCTGAGTGCTCAGAGAATCATCCCATGGAAGACGCTACTGCAACAGATAACTGTGGAGCAGTTGAGATTTCCGTAGTTGAAACGACGATACCTGGGAATTGTGCTGGTGATTACATTATAAATCGAACGTTTACAGCAACTGATGACTGTGGCAACGCGAATTCAGTAACACAGACGATTACAATTGCAGATACGACGCTACCTGAATTCACGAGTATCCCTGCAGACTTCACAGCTGAGTGTTCAGATGCGCATCCAATGGACGACGCTTCTGCGACAGATAACTGTGGAGAGGTGGTGATTGATGTAGTTGAGACAACGATCCCTGGCCTATGTGCTGGAGATTACACGATTACTCGCGCGTTCACAGCGACAGACGATTGTGGAAACTCAACTTCAGCGACGCAGACGATTACGATTATAGATACAACAGCTCCTGAGCTCACAATCCCAGCTGATTACACGGCTGAGTGTTCAGATG
>PACT01000027.1 GCA_002700285.1 Crocinitomicaceae bacterium
CCGATAGGCACTTAGCGCCAAAAGGGAAAGCAGTTCAAAGAATCCTTCTCCAAACCCTGTCATCAGAATGCTGATGATGATTGCCGCTGACAATGATGCTACTGCCAGAACCTCGTACAGTTTGCTGGGTACAAAATTGATGACAGATGTGTTTCCTAACACGCGAAATACCTGTCTTACATCTTTGAGATATTCCTCTTTCATCGTCTTCACCGCTCGGAAAGTGATGAGTTCCAGAAACCCATTGATTGAATTGGAGATTAATGTGTTTGTTCTTGGAGAGAGTCTATTGAGTGTTTCACTGTAGGATCTCAGTTTGTTTTTTGTAAACCCGCGAATAATCACAATCCCTACAATTAGAATGAGCGCAAGTCCAGAAAACACCCATGGGCTGTATATCAAAAGACCTGTACTGATAAGGCCAATAATCAAACCCTCATTGATGAGTAGGAGTGAGCCGATGAAGAAATTTTGAGCAAGATAGGCAGGCCAATTGTTGATTTGGCTCAAGATCTTTCCAGATTCTTGGGATCTCATTTTTTCAAGGGACTTGGCAAAGTGGTAGTCCCACATGTTGCCTGAAATTCTGTGGGCTACCGAGAAAGAAAATCGGGCCTGAAACAAGTTGATCATCAATCCGAAAAGCGCTTTGAATAAGAAAGCCCCAGACATCGTTGCACAGAGTAGAATCAGGAAGCCTTGTTCGGTCTCTATCCCGATACTGTGGCTGAGGTTAAAAGCATCTGCAAGAAAGGCATTGGTGGAAATAACAGCAGGATTGACCACCAATCCGATAACGGGGATCACCACCGCAAGACCAAGTAAATCAACGAAACTGTTGACGACAATTCCCGCAAGTAAAAGTCCAGATTTTTTCCTCTCCTCATTTGAGAGCAATGCAAACACCCTGACAATAAATCCTACAATGGAATCTTTCTTAGCTTTCACCGTTGTGTTGGTTTTTGACGTCGGCAAAATAAACAGATGTTTATACCAAATTCGAAATCAATGTCTCGACGGTGATGCCATCTGCTTCAGCCTTGTAATTGGGAACGATTCTGTGACGAAGAATCGGAAGCGCGACAGCTTGAACATCTTCAATATCGGGGCTGTATTTTCCAGCGAGTGCTGCGTGTACTTTTGCGCCGACGACGAGGAATTGAGAAGCGCGTGGTCCAGCGCCCCAGCTGATGTATTTGTTGACTTCTTCGGTCGCTTTTTCGCGTCCTGGACGTGTTTTGCTTGCAAGGTTCACGGCGTAATTAAGCACGTTTTCCGCCACAGGCATGCGTCTGATGAGCTTTTGATAGCTCAGAATTTCCTCACCAGAAAGCACCGGGGAAACTTGTGCAGAATGGTCACCTGTCGTGAGTTTCACGACATGCAGTTCTTCTTCAAAACTCGGGTAATCTACCCATGTGTTGAACATGAATCGATCGAGTTGCGCTTCTGGAAGGGGATAAGTCCCTTCTTGTTCGATGGGGTTTTGTGTTGCGAGAACGAAAAAAGGAGTCGGCAACGGATATCCGTTTCCATTGACAGTGACAGATTTCTCTTGCATCGCTTCGAGAAGCGCCGCTTGTGTTTTCGGAGGCGTACGGTTGATCTCGTCTGCAAGCACGATGTTTGAAAAAAGAGGTCCTTTGACAAACTCAAATTTCCGAGCGTCATTTAGAATTTCAGATCCGGTGATATCTGATGGCATCAAATCCGGAGTGAACTGAATTCGGTTGAATGACATGCCCAAGGCATCTGACACTGTCTGAACGAGTAACGTTTTTGCAAGTCCCGGGACACCTACAAGGAGGCAGTGGCCTCCGGCAAGAATTGCCATTGTGACTTCTTTCACAACATGCTGTTGTCCTACAATGACTTTCCCAACTTCATCAATGAGTTGTTGATGCTTGACACGCAGATTGTCTAGAGCTTCTTTATCGTTCATTTTTATTTATCTATTGCAGACCAAATATAAGACGCATCACTCGACCTACGTTCATTTTATAAATTGAGTTATTTTCCTGAGTGGTTTCAAAAAAACGGTCCATGGATATGGGGTTTTGCCATTGACTTTCCATGCGCTATAATCTTCAAAATGGGCTTTCAAACGATTCCTCAAAGACGCGTTACTCAAACCGCCAGCCCTCATTTTAACGAGTGTTTTTGGGAGATAGGTAAGGGCTAGGTTTTCGGTGTAAAGACTTCTTATCATCCATTCGTAATCTGCAGCAAACTTGAACTTCAGATTAAATCCCCCATGTTGTTCAAAAACGGATTTTCGCACAAAAAGAGATGGATGGGGGGGCATCCATCCGTTTTTAAAATCCCCTTCTGGTCCTGCTTTCCATCTTCGGACAATGTGTCCCTCTTTCGGGTCAAAAACGACGAGATCTCCGAAAACAGCTTGCGCATTTGAGGTCTTAAATGCGGACACGACATCTGAGATGACATTTGGATCGGCATAGACATCATCACTGTTTAGAAAGCCAATAACGTCTCCAGTTGCTTTTCCCAAGCCCTTATTCATGGCGTCGTACAGTCCGTTATCTTTTTCCGAAACCAAATGATCGGGGCTGTTGTGCGCTTGTACGATTTCTAATGTACCATCGTTTGATCCCCCATCAATAACAATGTGTTCGACAGTCACATGGTCGACAACTTGTTCCTGCACAGAATGGAGACATTTAGATATAACATCAGAGGCATTGTAACATACAGTGATGATACTCACCTTAGAGATCTTCACTGCTTCCAATTCAGATTGAATTCACAGTCTATATATTCGCTTGAAAGCCTAATGAAAGTGTCAGAGATGTGCTCATCGATCCACTCATTCATATCTAAGGCTCTCATGTTATTTTCTACTTGGGATTGGAAGAGCGAAAAATCATCTTTGGGGTTTGCTCGATGTGCGGGTTTTCTGTCTTCAAGTCGCAGTATCGTCCAAAACCCGTCTCCATCAGCGCCCACCAATTGAACGGGGCGACTCATTTCGCCTATTTTTAAAGGTTCAAGTAAGAAATATAAATTGGGATCAAGTTCATCGATGCCAAACATGAGACCGCCGTCTCGTGGATTAACCACCTGACCCTTAGAGTTTTTGGAGGATTCACGGGTAGAAAAAGACAAAACATCTCTTTCAAAGGTTGAACTTCCGGCATTAATCGATGCATAAATCGAGTCTATTTGTGATTGTTGGTTTTCAAGAGCAAGAGGATCTACTCGAGGTTTCATCAAAACGTGACACGCGCTGAATTGTTCTCCTCTCTTGTCTGTAACCCTAACAAAATGGTACCCAAAATCAGATTCAAATACGGGCGAGTATCCATTCAAGGGTGTATCAAAAACAGCTGCTTCGAATTCTGGAATAAAGACACCGCGCGCAATGTTTTCATAACACCCCCCTTTGTATTTAGAGCCGGGGTCTTCCGAATAGCGAGTCGCAGCCAATGTCATGGGGAGTTTCCCTGTTGCGACCAGATTTCTGATTGAATCAAGCGTTGAGCGAACTGCTTGTTTTTGTCGGTCTGAGATCACAGGTTGTAGAACGATCTCGCTGTAGCTTAATTCTTCGGGAATAAGTGGCAGAGAGTCTACGGGTGTATTCTCGAAATATTCGAGCACCTCAGCTGGCGTCGCACGCACTTCTTGGCTGATTGTTTGCTGCATCCTTTGCGCGAGCAATTGGTCCAAGATAGGTTCAGTGAAATCGGCCTTCCATTGAGCGACCGACTTTCCGTACTCCGCTTCAAAAGATTCTACCGATCCCAGCATTTTAATGTAGTAAGCGAGACGTCGTTCGATTTCGTCCATCACTTCTCCGTCACTGACTTCTAGACTATCCAGTCGTGCATTGTGTAAAAGCAGTTTCTCGAAAAGCAGTTCTTCTAGGAAGCCACATCTGTTACTTTCATTAGCTTCTCCGCCTTCTATTCGTGCTTGAAGTGCTCTGTCCTCGATCGCGCTGTTCAGAATGATTTCATCACCCACGACTGCGACGATGCCATCAAGAAGTTGAAATTCAGAATTTCCAGGCTGTGCGAACAGCGATAGAGAGAAAAGAAACGAAAATATAAATATTGAAATGCCTTGCATGTGGCGAAGTTAGTTCGATGGTTTTAAGTAGGGATACTATCTCGTATTATTTCTCCTTGAGCCCAAGCTTCTTTCACAAGATCGTCTCGTAAATCCTCTAGTAAAGTACGCCTTCTCTCCTGAAGAATTAGATCTACAATCCGCTCTCTGGCTATCCCTATGGGGGAGGGGAGGTCTTTAAATTGATGTTCGAGGATTCTTAAAAGATACCTTTTGTTATCATCTGTAAATTCGATCACTTTTCTTTGACGTAATTGATCTTCGACGCGATATATCTGCATCGGGATTTGGTCTAACAAATCACTTAAAAACCACCAGTAATCAAAATCTAAGGCAAAATGAGCGCCATGTTCTATACACCACTGTTCCAACTTGGGAATGGACAAAGAATCAGACGCCTCAAGCCATGTGCTGACCGAATCTAATTGGGTTTCCTCCCTAGGTAGTTGAACGTAAAGTGCACGCACCACGTTTTCTTGAAGTAGGAAAAGATCAGCGTGATCGTTGTGAAAAGTTTCGATGTCGTTTTCCTCAACGTTGCCATCTAAACGAGATGCGACGTAACGACTTTCAAAATGGCTCACGAGCAAGGCGTTTCTATATGCAGTAACATCGGCCTCAAAATCGTGATTGAATTCAGAAATATTTTTTTCAACCTCTGCCAACAGAACATGTTCTCTGATCCATCCTTCAATGATGCGCTCTGCCATAAGCGTACTGTCTTCGACAGACATTACATCTGGGATTCTTTTGGATAGTTTATCTAATGAAAGCGTCTCGCCGAATGCAGATATGACGATTCTTTCACGTGATTTTTCTCTTTCAAAAACCTCACATGACATCATATTTACGCACACGATAGCTAAAGTAAAAACCAGAGCCTTGCTTGACGTACCCATGGACCGTCAGTCGATTATGCTGTAAAGCACAGCGGTGTTTATTTCGACTTGGTATTTGCGTCGCAATGCCATAATCCATTCTTTTTCAAGATGATCTTGATAGCTTGCAATGACTTGGCCTCTTGCTTCCTCAAGTGTTTTAGGTGTGGGTGGAACACGTTTTCGTACATCAATCAGGACAATGCCCTCTTCTCCCACTTCGAATCTCATGAATCTCGGCGCTTTTCTTTCTAGGTCAAAAGACCCCTGTTTTAGTGCATCGAAAACAGTGTCGGCCCAGGTATTTACACCTTCTGGGTAAAGTGCAGTTTCAATTCGGATTGCAAGAGGTCTCTCTCCAATGAGTTCTCGTCGCATCGCTTCAATATCGTCATTTTTCTTCACTCCTTTTTTAACCTTCTTTGCAAGCTTAGCATCTTCACATGTGTACACTGCGATATCTAACCTTTCAGGCCACATGAATAATTCTGCGTTGTTTGCATGGTACTCTTCCAGACCTGATGTGTCACGAACTGCTCTAGACCACACCTTATTGTCGGTCAATTCAAACAGAAGAATTCCATCGTGATACTCCTCGATGAGAAGTCTGAAATCATCGTGCTTCTCTTCGAGTCTTTCGTCTTCATATGCGAGGAGTTTTTCTTCGACCATCTGATGTATTAATGATTTTAAAATCATTTCAGATGGACGATTTAACCCTCGGTTCTTTTGACTGTTTGCGTAGTTGATGAAATCTCTCACGGTTGTTTTGTTTCCGTCTATCGAAAACAAAGTCTTACCAAGTTCAGATTTGCTGACATTTTCTATGGGGTGTCCTTTGTGGAACACGCTATCTGTTTTATTTACTGAGAGGACGAGGTTTGATGTGCGACGCGCATCTTGAGTAAATCCATATTCTGTCTTCAGTTTTTTGAGGAAAGAAGACCGTGTTTTATCTGCGCGTGAATCTCGACTCACTTTCTTTTTAAGTGAATTCCTCACTTCGTCAAAAGACTCGAGTTCCTTAAACCCCAGTCGCTTGACAATATGCCATCCATAACTGCTTAGAAAGGGTTCAGAAATATCACCATTTTGTGCCAAAGCGAACGACGTGTTTTCAAATTCTTCCACCATTTTACCTGTTCCAAACCAAGGTAAAACACCCCCTTTACTTGCGGTTGTTGCATCATCACTGTATTTCAGGGCAAGAGATTCAAATGTTTCTCCGGCTTGAAGGAATTCAGCCACAGCGTCTATTTTCGCCTTGCTACTCTCCAGCATCGATTTGTCGGTGACATCAGGGACGCGTACCATAATGTGCGCGACTTGCACTTCTCCTCTCGCGTCTCTTCTTCCATCCACTTTTAAGAAATGATAACCAAACCTGGTACGTACAATGTTGCTGATTTCTCCAACGGGAGTAGCGTAGGCCGCAACCTCAAAATTATAGATCATCGAGAAAGCCGTAAACCAACCCAAGTCACCTCCATTATCTTTTACTGATGGATCGTCGCTTCCTCCTTTACTGGTGGCGACTTCTGTAAAGTCTTCACCCGCATCAACTCGCCCTTTAAGAAGTGAGATCCTTCTCCATGCTCTCATTGTATCAGCAGGAAGCGCCTCAGGCCCCACACTTACGAGAATGTGTCTTGCATGAATTTCTTCTTGTTGTCTGTCGAATGCCTCTTTGACTAACTCATCTAGCAGATTCATATCCACGAGATAGGGTCTCGCCAATTGCGTTCGATACCCTTCAAGTTCTTTGATGTAATCTGCGACAGTATCCATCCCCAGATATTCAGCTTCCTTGACCTTAAGCTTAAACTTGACAAACAATTCCATGTAATCGTCAAGAAGCTCACGTGTAATCACACTGTCACGGTTGTTTTTGCCATAAATATGTTTAAAATCTTCTAACGTTACCCCTTCACCACCTACGGTAAGTACGTATTCATTATCGGTACTTTTTGCAATGTCTGTTTGTGCTTGAATCTCAGTACAACAGGCAATCATCATGTAACAGATGAGGCTAAAAATAAATTGTTTCATAGTGTTGCTTTTTCTTGCGCTTAGCGAATGCTGTAATTTGGTGCTTCTCTTGAAATCATGACATCGTGCGGGTGACTTTCTTTCATGCTGGCACTTGTTATTTTAACAAATTGAGAATCTTCTTGTAGATCGGAAATATTCTTGGCCCCACAATATCCTAATCCTGCACGAATCCCACCTGTGATTTGGTGCATGACCTCTTTGACAGATCCTTTAAATGGGACTTGGCCACTAATCCCTTCTGGGACCAATTTTTTGACATCATCTTCGGTGTCTTGAAAATACCTGTCTTTCGACCCTTTTTCCATGGCTTCTATAGATCCCATTCCCCGATATCCTTTAAAACGTCGGCCTTCAAAAATAAAAGTTTCTCCTGGGCTTTCGCCTGTTCCTGCGAGCATTGATCCGATCATCACACTGTCGCCACCTCCTGAGATTGCTTTTACAATATCTCCTGTGTAGCGAACACCACCATCAGCAATAACAGGCACCCCTGTTCCCTTCAAGGCTTTGGCGACATTCATGACAGCGGAAAGCTGTGGTACGCCTACTCCTGCTATTATTCTTGTCGTGCAAATTGATCCAGGTCCCACGCCAACTTTTACGGCATCTGCGCCTGCTTCTACAAGCGCAAGACCCGCTTCAGCTGTGGCGATGTTTCCACAGACGACATCCACACCAGGGAAGTGTTTTTTCACCTCCTTTACAACGTCAATGACGCCTTTGCTGTGACCGTGAGCCGTGTCAACAATGACAGCATCAACTCCAGCTTCTACAAGTGCTTTAATGCGTTCCATTGTGTCAGAAGTGACACCTACGGCAGCAGCCACACGTAGTTGGCCAAATCCATCCTTACACGAATTCGGGAATTCGGTGAGCTTAATAATATCCCTGTAGGTGATTAATCCGATCAGCTTACCATGGTCATCAACAACGGGTAGTTTTTCGATGCGGTGCTCACGAAGGATTTGGGCTGCTTGATCTAAATCAGACCCATCTTTTGTCACAATCAATCCTTTGCTCGTCATCACTTCTGCTACAGGTCGGGATGGTGTTTTTTCGAATCTCAAATCTCGATTTGTTACGATTCCTACGAGCATGCCTTCTGGACTCACAACAGGTATGCCACCTATCCGTCTCTCTCGCATAATTTCCAATGCATCCCCCACGGTCGCATTTTTGTTTAAGGTGATTGGGTCTTGAATCATACCATTTTCAGACCGTTTTACTTTCCTCACTTCCTTCGCTTGTTGTGAGATACTCATGTTTTTATGAATCACACCCATGCCCCCTTGTCGCGCCATGGCAATTGCCATTTCGCTTTCAGTCACAGTGTCCATGGCGGCGGAAATAATTGGCGTTTTGAGTGCAATATTTCTCGAGAAACGCGATGTTAATTCAGTATCACGTGGAAGCACTTCCGAGTAAGCTGGAACGAGCAATACATCGTCGTAGGTGAGACCTTCGCCGAAGAACTTGGCATCTTTTATAGGCATGTTTTCAGATTGAATCGCGTAACTCGCTTTCCTTCCTGAGTGCGCTTTTGCGCCTACCATTCGGTCCGCGATTCACGCAAAGGTAAAGAACTACGGCCTAAGAACGTGCACACTTTGGGAAATGACATGCCATTTCCCCGATCCATCTAAAACGCGAACGACAACAGTGTATACTCCGTCAGGTACAAGTTCGTTATTCGAGGTTCCATCCCAACACTCATTTGGACTTTGAGAGGTGAAAATCACATCTCCCCACCGTGAAAGAATGACAAGCTTATACGTCGCTTCTCCACTAGCTATTCCGTCCGACACAAACCCCAATGTGGATGCTCCAGGCGCCCATGGAAACCAGTCGTTGATGTCGTCATTATTTGGTGTAAACGCAGTGGGGATCCAAAGCAGTGGATCTTCGGTCAGACACACTTGGTTTGAACTCGATCCATTGAGTCCGCCCGTCGTGTTGTTTTCTATGGCGACTACAGTGTAACAAAAATCGCCTGGCAATTGTGTGAGATCTCCGATGTAGTCCTCAGTATGTTGGACATTTGCTCCGTGTGATGTCAGTGGAACTGCAGCGCTCAGCCGTGAGGGCGCCCTCAGAATTTCATACGACAAGGTTCCCTCAGGAAATGCTTCATATTCAGACCAAATCAGACTGTTTTCGAAAGCATCTTCATCTGAAGAGCGCCATCCCTGAAGCAAAATACTTTTTCCGAGGTTTGATGTTGTAACTGCCACTTGGCATTCATTGTACACTGAGCATCGATAGATGTAACTCCGAACATCAGTCTCGACATCGGGATCCACAAACGTCAATGGGAAGCCCAGTGAGCTCGGAAGAGGCTCCAGAATAGGAATCCACACACTGTCTACATCCACCCATCGTTCGAGCTGATAGATGCTTATTTCTGTCGCAGCTGGATCCGTTTCAACCAGAATTTCAATCGCTCCATTTGATAAAACAGATGCCCTTTTTAATTTGGGAGGTTCTGGTGCGTCAGGATATGAGAATTCAAGTTCAACTTCGCTAGACCGTGCAATCTTACCGGTTGTTGATTCGGCGACAATGCGGTATTTATACTTGCTTGCGACATTGGCCCCTTGGTGAAGGTATGTCCCGTAGCCTGATACAAGGGTGTCGAGCGTTGTCCAAACCCCATACGAGCCTGACACCGCGTCATAAAGTGCAGCCTGTGCCAAATAGAAATCCACACCACCTTCTATTCCGAGTGGCGCGTTCCAGCTTAATTGGGCGCGATCCGTACAAGGAATTTGGGACACCACTGTGAAAATGGAGGTTGTACAATCACCCGCAGCATTTGGATTGGGAGACCCATCATCATTAATGCACTCGAAAACTGCGACACGATAACTCTCCGGCTCTGAAGAGGCCAGAGAAGTAGGGATGATTGCGGACGATGCATTCGGGTCGTTGATTTGAAGGACTTCCGAAGAACCGGCTCCCGTACATTTATAGACGATGTACCCCAGAGTTTCCCCTGAAACCGGGTAGTCGAAGTGAACTTCTGCAAGACCTGTAGCTGGGTCTACGTCGATATGCGTCGTGACGGGTAAATCGGGATTCACTTCACCGACGACTAAATCTGTTGCGTTACTTACATGAATGTCTATGCCGTTTGAGGCCGTTTGGCGAACGCGGTATATGTTGATGGAGACACAAGGCCCCGGGTTGTCAGTGAAAGCACCTCCAAGGGGAGTGTCAGGAACGATCGCAATGGTATCCCAAACTGCAGTAAGTTCATTCAATCGTTCCAGATAGAATGGACCTCCAGCGCCTTCTCCAGAGATCACATATGGACTGTTCCATACCAAATCCACTTCGTCAGCGCCTGCGCCAACGCTGGCGTTGACATGAATCGAACACAGAAAAGGCGATTGTGGAGAATTGTCATTTGTCGTTCCTCCGTCTAATGAAGTGACTTGAACCGAGGTATAGCAATGAGCATATGCATTTGCGTTGTATAAAAATGACGGCATGACCCATCCTGTAGGCAAAACGCCTGTTTCTAGGTTGGGCGCAACGAGGTGGGGTGAGGGACTTAAAAGGGTGCCGGGGATGTCAAACACCTTAATCTCATTGTGAATAAATTCCTCAGTTGCAACTGGCGTAAAGACATCCCAGTATAATGTCGCATTCCCGGCTGCATTGACATTGTCAATGTGGGTGAGATTGGGCTGTGCATATGCGTTGTCTCCGAGACCTAAACCCCATAGGGTTATAAGTATCACCGGTGTTATTTGTCCTATTTTAAGAAAACGACGCATGCTATAAAATTACAAAACCTTCAATCAACCCTCTCTGTTTTTTTAAACGTTATCGACATACTTGTCTCCATAACCATATCCGTTAGTGTATCCTGAACCGTAGCTGTAATATCCATAACGTGCAGCATACTTGCTATAGTATTTCACCAGTCGTCTGGGTTTAATTCCGTTTAAAACAAATGATGCGTGTTTGAGGTTGTTTTGGTCTAACAAATCCTCAAGGTGTTTGATTCCTCTTCGAGACGATTGCTTCGTATTTGTAACCAAAAGCGCTGTGTCCACATGTTCCATCAGCACAAGGGCATCGCTGATCAGTAAAATCGGAGGTGTATCTAAAATCACATAGTCGTAATTCTTTTTCAATTGCGCCAACAATGGATCAAGTCTGTCGCTGAGAATTAAGTCAGAGGCGTTCGGTGGGATGGGGCCCGCTGAAATAATGTCAAGTGAAGGGTAGGGGCCGGGCATGATGACTTCTGAAACGTTAGATCTCCCGACCAGGATGTTCGATATTCCACCTTTGTTTTTGAGGCCGAAATAATGATGCACCCTTGGTTTGTGGAGATCGAAGTCGACCATGGCTACTTTCTTACCCGCCTTGGCCAAAATCGACGCGAGATTGGCACTGACAAAGGACTTTCCTTCTGAGGGATGAAGCGACGACACGAGGATGACATTGGCGCCTTCTTTTGCCAATAGATATTGAAGGTTTGTTCGAAGCGATCTGAACGATTCTGTGACAGGTGATCGGTTGTCCGCGCGGACTGCCAATGGATCGTCAATCACTCCTTTATGATAAGGAATCCCACCTATGACTGGAAATTGTGCGACCTCACGAAGTTCCCCCATGGACTCAATTCGCGCGAAGAAGAACAAACGTATCAACGCCAGTAAAACCCCGATGACAAATCCTGCAAGGACATACGTTAGAATCGTCCTTTGTTTGTTCGGTCCTACGAGCCCTCCATATCTCGCTCTTTCAATTAAAGAAGCCTCAGGTGTGATATTTGCCCTTGCAATAATTGTCGTGGCTTTCTGCTCGAGCAGGAACAAAGACAATTTCTCGTTCACCGAAAGCTTCCTCTCCATGGCCAGTATGTCTCTTTGAGTTTGAGGCAAGCTTGCCAATCTCACTTCCAAAAGACGGATCTCAACGCTGAGATCTTTTCGGCGTCCAATTAGTGCAATTCGGAAATCATTGATATACCCTTTAATCCCAACTCGGATTTGAGACATTGTGGAGTCGAGTCTTCGAATCGCAGATGATCCTTCTTTCACATCCAACAGCAGAGAAGATCGCCGTGCTTGAAGCGTAAAGATCTCGCCCATTTGGTCTGTCATCAACTTGTCATCCACAAATAAGTATGACGTAGGAGGTAAATCTCTGTTCGTTGAGGAAGAGTTTAAATAGGCATTTAAACCATTCAGAGACTCAAGTTGTAAATCCAGCTCACGTCTCTGACTTTCAAGGTCTACCAGCATAGAAAAGTACTGTGCTTGCTCCTTAGATAGATCGATGATGTTTTTTTCATCTTTGTAAAAATCCACGAGTTGCGCCAGACTATCTGTCATCGACTCGATCTCTGAAAGTTGATTGTCAATGTATTTTTCAGCTTGCTGATTGCTTGCGTGGCGTGCCTCAGCGGTATAGTCAATGTATGTGGAGGAAAGCGTGTCCAGAAAACGCTTGGCGCGCATGGGGAGGACATCGCGACACGAGAGCGTGACAATACTCGTCATCTCAATATTTTCGGCGGAGGTCCGCCCGCGATATTGAGAGATCCTTTGATTTCTGTTGTATACTCTAATTCGGAAATGTTGCGATATGGCAGCTTCTAAGCTCGACTTGTCATTTTTTGTTTGGGGGTCTAATTGAACCGAGATATTCAATCCTTGTGCCGTCACAAGATCTCCAAACCGCGCAGCGATTTCGACGATAACGCCATCCTTTTCTTCAAATAAAATCTTATACGTGGAGGGGCTTTGTACAAAGATATCAAGCGATCTTCCGAGCATGTTCGATGCAAAGGCGCGGGGCTCGACCTCAATCTGAAGAGCAGAAAAACCACCTACAGGAAGTTCTTTCAACCTCCCCACTAAAAATAGATCTACTGGATCATTGATTTTATCGATACTTCGACCCACCAAATCGTAAGACTTAAGAATCCTGAGTTGGTTTCGCGTTTCATCTAAAAAGCTTCCCCACATGGATGTCGCTCGCGCATTGCTCATCCCTTGCAAGTCATTTCCGCCTCCACCTTGATTCAGCAGAATCTCTGACGTGGCATTGTACTGATCGACTTGTTGGTGTGTCACAAGTCGACCGATGCCATATCCCACCACAGCGAGTAAAACCATCAACCATCCACTTTTGCCCAAAAGTTTTATATATGGTCGAATATCTTCGGCAGATACTATATCTTGTCTAGAATTGTTCATATTTGAAGTCCAAAGGTAATCCACCATGTCATATCACAATTACATATCGCGAAACATCTTCGTTTCATTCCTTGCAATCGCCTTTTTATTGGCCTCTTCAATGGATGTTTTCGCTCAAGAACCCGATGGTCTCTGCTGTGACCCTGATGGCACCAATTATCAGTTTATTAATTGTCTACAAGCAGGATGTTGCGGAATTTACGATAACGATGGTTGTGTTGAAGACCCGGATTGCGGAAATTACAATCCAGCCGCCGGTTGTTTAACCATCCCCATCGAAGATGGGATTCCGTTTTTAATCATTGCAGGAGGCGTTTTTGCTTTTTATAGGCTTCGTGATAAAAAGAAACGTGTCGTGACAGAAGCGTAGTAGGTGTGGCTGTATTAAAATTTTTTCTGGGATGTTTTGTGGCGTACTTGTCGTGGTACGTGCTGTATGAGTTCGTGTTGAAACCCGAGACGACCCTTGACGAGTGGGTGATGAATCACATGGTGGAGGGAGCGGAGTGGGGGCTTGAGGCAGTGGGATTTCATACGGGGACTTATCCTCAGCCAGATGGATATCGTAACAAGGTAGGTGTGTCGGGGACCCCAGGCGTGGAGATTGGCGCCCCGTGCGATGGGTTGTCATTGTTTGCGCTCTTTGCCATTTTCATCGCATTCTTCCCTGGGCCTGTAAGACATAAATTGTGGTTTGTCCCGCTTGGGATCATTTTACTCCACGGTGTCAATATTTCCCGTGTCATATCGCTCGCCGTCATTCAATCTGAATTTCCGGAGTGGCTCGCTTTTAACCACGATTACACCTTCACCGTACTAGTCTATGGTGTGGTGTTCGGATTATGGGTTGTCTGGTCTACCTATTTGGCCACATTCACAAAGTCCAAATGAAATCGATTGCCCTCCTCATCCTTATGCTCGCCTTTGGGTATGTTCAAGAAAACGCAAAAGTTCGCCTCAATGCCTACCGTGCTGTTGCAGATCATTCTGAAGGGTTTTACGCGCTCTCCTCTGAGGAACGAAATTCCTTGACGCACACACTCGATGTTCCGAATTTCATCCACGAACTCTCCAAGCCCAATCTTGTTCAATTGAAATGGGGGCTTTCTGCTTCAATTTTACTCATCTTTTTTCTTTTGGATGCACTCTTTCTAAAAGTTTCGGCTCTTCCAGGAGCACCCTCATCTGCACCGTGGCTTGTCCTTATATATATAGGTGTGTCGATTCCGATGTTTTCTTTTCTTTTTCTGAGTCAGGGGCCAAACTCATCTTCTTATGCCGTTTCACGTGAACTTCTGGGATTTCTCCAGTCGCCTTTGCCTTCATTGCTGCTCGCCTATACGCCACGACTTTTGAAAGCGCAGCTTCCACTTTTTCCATATCAATATAAATAGCCTCACCTACCTTATATATA
Organism: Crocinitomicaceae bacterium; assembly: GCA_002700285.1. Lineage (GTDB taxonomy): Bacteria > Bacteroidota > Bacteroidia > Flavobacteriales_D > Sanyastnellaceae > UBA974. The sequence goes on from PACT01000027.1 coordinate 14,655, forward strand.
TGCCATTTCATTTATTCCCAAATATGCCAGAGTCATCTCGACTCTTCGTTTTTACTTCAGATGCTTTGTTATCCGCTTCCTACTCTGCGACACTTGTCGCAAACGTCAATGCGTTTTTAAGTTCTTGGTCTGCCCATGGCACCCCCTTGTGTGCCACTTCTACGCTCATTTCAAATCGCGTCCTTGTGATCTCGCTTGACGAAAGTGCGGCCTCGGCCTCAGGATGCTCGATTGATTCCCTGACAAATTTCATTAAGTCAGAAGGAGCATCGTCTGGCATCGACTTCTTCAATAGGAGTTGGGTGCTCTATCGCGTTCCGATGAAAGACCAAACAAACTTCACTGACAACTGGACGGCTGAACTTTTAAATGAATTTTGGGCCAGAAGAAAGGCTGGACTCATCAACGACGACACGCAGGTTTTAAATACCACAGTATCAACATTAACTGATGCCAGAACAAATCTTGTACAAGCCTTTTCAGACAGTTGGCATGCTTCCATGTGGTGATTTTTTCGCCCAATCTCCACTTTTCTTCTATGGATTAGCTTAAAATACCAATGAAAAGTTGATTTAATTTTGGTTTCTCGGTGACAAACACCTACTTTTAGCGCGTTGAAAAGCCAGATTTTGAGATAATTCTGGTTTGGAGGCAACCCTCATCGATTGATTACGACTACCTATAACGTACGTTGTTTCCAATTTTTAAGGGATCAATTTTGTAAATTATTTAATGGATTTCAAACCAAAAACCTGTTCATATGTTTAACAATTACACGAAGTTAACGACTGCTTTCGCAGCGTTTGCACTTCTTTTTTCAACTGGAGCCTGGTCGCAATGCGCGGAAGGCGAAATAGCTGTAGACTATGCTATTACTGGAGGCTCGTGGGCCTCTGAAATTTCTTGGACACTTAATGACGCTGACGGCGTATCGGTGTTTTCAGGAGGAGCCCCTGTTAGTGGCCAATGGTGCTTGCCAGCTGGTGATTACACCTTTATTGGATCTGATTCATACGGTGACGGATGGAATGGAGCTGTTGCAACATTCACTTCTGGTGGCGTTGAAATTGGATCTTTAGCTGTTGAAGGCGATACTGGTTCAGTTCTCCTGACAGTTAGTTCTGCCGTTCCTGGTTGTACTGATTCAACTGCATCTAACTACAACGATGCAGCAACTGTAGATGATGGTACTTGTTGTTTCGACGACCTTGTAACCATTGTTCTAAATGATTCATTCGGAGACGGATGGTCTTGGGCTGGTGTTGTTGGAGGATTAGAGTTTTCTGGTGTATTCTATGAGTTCTTAGCTGGATCCTCTTTGTCATTAGACTTCTGTTTAGCTCCTGGATGTTACAATGGAACCCTAACGCTTGACCAATATTCTAGTGAAGCATCTTGGACTGTTCTTGTTAACGGTGCTGCTGTTGCAACTGGAACTGGTGCGAGCACTGACTTGTTCTTCTCTTCTGATCCTGCTTGTATTGTTGCTGGATGTAATGTTGAAGCTTCTTGTAACTACAATCCTGCTGCCAACGTAAATGATGGTTCTTGTGATTTCACGTCATGTGCTGGTTGTGTAGATCCAACTGCATGTAACTACGATGATACTGCAACACTAGCAGACACATCTTGTGACTACTCTTGTATCGGTTGTATGGATGCTACTGCAACCAACTACGACGCTGATGCTACGATTATGTGTGAGGATTGCTGTGCATACTGTGAAGGAGCCTTTGCAGGTACACTCACAGTAGGTGGTGGTACTTGGGATAGTGAAATAGGCTGGACTTTATCTTTAGGTGGCGTTGAGGTTTCTTCTGGAGGAGCTCCTTCTTCTGAGTCGCTATGTCTTGAAGCTGGATGTTATGTCTTCTTTATGACTGATGCATTTGGAGATGGTTGGAATTCTGCAACATATTCTTTCGATGGATATGATGGGGTAAATGTTTTCTCTGGTGATATTAGTTCAGCAACTACTACAGACGGTGGTTCTGTAGGAGCTGATTACCTTGACTTCAACGGTGGAGCGTGTACATTCGGTTGTAACGATGCTGGAGCTTGTAACTATGATGCAACTGTTGCATATGATGATGGTTCATGTGACTTCTCTTGTGTTGGATGTATGGACTCATCTGCAGCTAACTTCGATCCTAACGCTACAATTGATAGCGGACTTTGTGTTTACTGTGACCCAGGTACATTCGTACTTACTTTGAGCATGTCTGATTCTTTCGGAGACGGATGGAACGGAGCGGAGTACTATGTTTACAACCAGTCGACTGGTGCTTTAGAGCTTCAAGGATCACTTGATACTGCTTTCTCTGGAGATGGTCTTACTGAAGGTAATGATCTGATTTGTTTGGCACCTGGTTGCTACACCATTGAAGTAAGTGCTGGAGCTTCACCTGCTGAGGTCAGTATTTCTATGTCGGATCAATTAGGAACGTTCTACGGTTCTACTGGTGGTGATTCTGTTTGGCCGCTTGACTTTCTTTTAGGAGGTACTTGTGACTTTGAGGGATGTACAAGTCCTTCGGCTCTCAACTACAACATCAGTGCTACTATTGATGATGGATCTTGTCAAGAGCCACCTGCAAACGATCAACTTGCAAATGCTGAGGCATTAGCATGTGATGCATTTGTGAACGGAAATTTATTATACGCTACGGATGACCAAGGTTTAATTGGTTCTGAATTTGCTGGAAACGAAGTAGCTTCTTCTGGTGTATGGTACGTTCTCAATGCGGCTGCAGATCAACAAGTGACTGTAAGTACATGTGATACACCTACTAACGATGCAACGACAGATTACACAGGAGATACTAAGGTTCACGTTTACACACAAGCGGTAGATGGTTCTTTGGTTGCGATGGCATCTAACGATGATGGATGTGGAACTGGTTTCTTATCTAGCGCTACGTTCAACGTATCAACAGGTGTAGATTACTACATCTTGATTTCTGAGTACTCTGCTACGACAAATGGAAATGACTTTGTAGTTTCTGTTACTTGTACTGAATGTGAAGGTGTACCTTCTAACGATGATTGTAATGATGCTACAGCACTTGTGACTGGAGAGACATACACAGGATCAACATGTTGTGCTTCACAAGAACCTATGGATATTCCATGGGCTGGATTCTCAACTGCATATGGTGTGTGGTTTACTATGAACTCTGGGGACTTCGATACATTTAGTTTCGATGCAACAAACCTTACAAATGAAACAATTGGATTAGGCTTTATGGGAACAGGCGATTGTGAATCTTTAGTTCCTGTAGCTGGTTGTGTTGTTTCTGGAACATGTGCTGGTTCTGTTGAAACATTTATTGACTTAGTTCCTAATACAGATTACTACGCTGTGATCTGGACTTCTGATCTGACGACATGTGGTGACTTTGAATTCACTTACACTGGTATAAGCTTTGGATGTACTGATGCGACTGCTACAAACTACGATGCGACTGCTACAACTGACGATGGTACTTGTGACTTTACAGGTGTTGTTCCAGCAAATGATATTTGCGACAATGCTCAAGCTTTGGATTGTAACACAGTTACTGTTGGTTCAACAGGTGGTTCAACTATCCTAGGTTCTCCAATCGGAGTTGTAGGATGTGAAACTGCTCCTGGAGCAGGTGTTTGGTACTCATTCGTGGGTGACGGACAACTTCATAACATTAGCACTTGTGGTTCTGATATCGATTCTAAGATTAACATTTACACAGCAGATGTTGCTTGTGGAGGTGGTGGAGTTGATGTTCCTCCTGCTGACGCATGTGGAGAAGGTTTAGTTACTGTAAACATTAGTGTAGGTGGTGGATCTTGGGATTCAGAAATCTCTTGGTCTCTTGATGACGCTGCTGCTACTTCAGGAAACGCTCCTTCTACTGTAAGTGTTTGTTTGCCTGAAGGTGATTACACGTTCACTATGAATGATGCTTACGGTGACGGATGGAATGGTGCTAACGCAACATTTACAAATGGTCTTGGTGAGGTTATTGGCTTTACTACTTTAGAGGCTGGAGCTACAGGATCAGCAACATTATCTGTCTCTGCATACTCTATGGAGCCTGTTTACCAGCCTGGAGACTTTACGTGCTTCGCGTCTGCTGCTAGTAGTGATGGAACAGGTACATGTGATTTGTTTGATGCTGACGATGTGAATTTCGAGTTTGTTTCAACTGTAGGTACACTTTACTACGTTCTCGTAGGTTCTGAAGGTACAGCTGGTGCATTCGATCTTGTTTTTGATTGTGCTGCTGTAGTTGAGGGATGTACGAACACTGCTGCTTGTAACTACGATCCATTGGCTAATGTAAGTACTGACACTTGTGATTTCTGGTCATGTGTTTGTTCAACTGAAACAGGAACAGCTGTTCAACTAAATATGGTTGATGCGTTCGGTGATGGATGGAATGACGCAGGTTACACCATATCTGACCTTGCTGGCAACCTTCTTTTCGAAGGTAGTCTTGACGATGCTCAGTTCTCTGTAGATAATGACAACTTTGCTGGACCAGAGTTTGGATTCGACATGCTATGTCTAGAGCCTGGATGTTACAACATCTCTGTCACTCCTGGTGATTGGGGTTCTGAAGTTTCTTGGGATCTTAGTATTGAAGATGGTACTGTACTTGTTGCTGGAGGTGCTCCAGATTCACAGACTATCTCTGTAGGAGGTGCTGTTTGTGGATGTACAGATGCAGGTGCTTGTAACTACGACGAACTTGCAACTGATGAGGACGGATCTTGTGAGTACTTAACTTGTGCTGGATGTACGGATACAACTTCTTGTAGCTACGATGCGCTTGCAACAATTGAGGATGGTTCTTGTTGCTACAGTAACTGTGTAGATGTAGAGATGTTTGACTCATTCGGAGACGGATGGAACGGAGCTGTTTACACGCTTTCTACTGTTGACGGAGTTGAAGTTGGTTCAGGTACAATCGACGTTGGTGCTTCTGCAACTGATTCTTACTGTCTAGCTGATGGATGTTACACGATAACTGTCGGTGGAGGTACATATGACTCTGAGATTACTTGGACTGTACTAGGTGCATTTGGTGGCCTAGTAAGTGGAGTTGCTCCAGATTCATTTACGTTCAATGTAGGTTCTGGTGATCAGTGTGTTGTTGGTTGTGACATCTCTTGTGCTTGTAACTACGACGCTGCTGTAAACATCTCTGATGTTGAACAGTGTGTATTCTCTGGTTGTGAGGGATGTACTTACCCAGATGCATCTAACTACGATGCAGCATCTGTTTCTGATGACGGTTCTTGTACATTCGATATCGCTAACCCATGTCCTGCGGACTTGAACGGTGACGGAACGATTACAGCTACTGACCTTCTTATCTTCTTAGGAGCGTTTGGTACTACTTGCTAAGATTAGCAAAAACGATATAAAGAAAGCCCCGCATTTGCGGGGCTTTTTTGTGTCTTAAACTTTTTAATAGAAAAGCCCCGCCGAAGCGGGGCTTTTCTATGGGTTTACTGTTTCACATTGCGATTATGACATCCATGCGCCGCCGTTAATATCTATGGCTTGACCTGTCATAGATGTTTGTGCATTTGAAAACAGAAACTGTACAAGCGCTGCGATTTCCTCAGGCTCGCTAAACTTTCCAGTCGGGACATACTGCTTTTGCGCTTCCAGCATTGACGCGTATGTGCCCCCTTCCTCCTCCGCCATTTCTTGAATACGATTTCTCGCCATCTCTGTATTGACCCAACCAGGATTTATCGCATTAATGAGTATTCCATCTCGAGCGTATTGTATGGCCATACTTCTAACCAACCCCAAGAGTCCCGTTTTCGAAGCGACATAAGCTGGTTGTGTTGGTACTCCAAATCGTGACAGTATACTAGATGTCACAATGATATGACGTGTTTCATATCCTTTTTGTTTTGCTTCGTTTAACCAAGGGATACTTGTGATGCAAGTGTAGTAGGTTCCCGATAGGTTCACGTCAATGATTTCATTCCACCTGTCTTTAGGTATGTTAGACTTATGATATACGTTTGAACCGCCTATTCCAGCATTAGCAAACACCGAAACCAAGGGGTGCTCCTTCAGGTTTGCCTCATCACCAGAAAGAAAGGATTCGAGTTTATTGATTTGAGAGATGTCTAATTCAGCAACAAGATGTGACTCTTTGTTGTCTAATCTATCTAGTACGTGGTTGAGTTTGTTAATATTTCTACCTACAAGTAACAGCCGTGTGTTTTTTTGCTTTGCGAGAAGTTGAGCTGTAGCAGCCCCTATGCCGGATCCAGCACCTGTTATTAAAATTGTCTTCATAGTACAAATTTGAAGGTTAAATTTGTACTATGAAAGGTTTAGAGTATTTAATACGAACGAAGTTATTAGCGTAATGCGTTGGACGAACTATTTCATTCATCCTGGGGACAACAGGTATTACATTTTTTCTTTTAATGAGAGAAATCACAAAGAGATGTTCGAAAGAGTCCTGATTGCAGAAAAGATACCCTTTGAGAATTTTGAAGATGAAGAATTGGAATACGGAGCAAAGTATTTGTTTGGGATACCCCGAACACATCTAAATGAAGCGATGAGAGCAAATAACCTTCTTCACGCCTCCATAAGAGACCCCTTTATTAAATCAAAAACACTTCGGTGGAGTTTGCTTTTAATCACCGGTTTTATGATTGCTTTATCGCTCATCGGCGCTTTGTCTAATCAGGCATACGGTCAATCTTGGGAATTGGCTGTCCAAACGCGTCTCAGCACTCCTTTTAAGTTAGTAGGGATGGAACCGCAAACATTTTCTGCGGATGGCTTAACGACAACTTGGTCTCCAAAAGTAGGACAAAGTTTCGGAGTTCGTTTGCAATATCGGTTTAAGGAAAATTGGACTTTTGGAACAGGCTTGCTGTGGCTTAGAAACAATTATAAAATCGATTATCACTACCAAAATGACACATTGGGATTAAGCAGTTTTGACACCATCCCCTTGTTACGCGCTTCGGTATATCACATTCCATTCCTTGCCGAAACGCGCGTTCCTCTCGGTTTGGGATATTTTGTCACCGCTGCAGCAGGAATCGGGTTGGAATTAAGACCCTCTGATGTTTTTGTTCAGGGTTACACCGATGATGGTATGAATAGCAGATCTTACGAAGCCTATTTAGGTAGGGTGAGGTGGATGTCAGTTTTAATGATGACAGAACTAGGCTTGGAAAAAGAGCCCAAAGGGGAAACGCCTGGATGGTATCTAGGGGTGTATTGGTCTCGTGCTTTAGGTAACTCGATTTGGGTAGAACAAGTGATTGACTCTAACCCTTATAGAATCATTGACAACGCTTTTCTTAATACCACACTGGCAGGTGTCGAATGTCGAATATTACTTAAATAGTTTTATTTGAGGAGTTGACTCCTCACGAAACCCGAAATTACTTTTCCATCCGCCTTACCCGCCATCGCAGTGGATGCAGCTCCCATAACCCGTCCCATATCTCCCATACCTGTAGCACCAAGATTTGAGATAATTTCTTTCACCTTGGATTCAATTTCTTGTTCAGTCATTGCTTGGGGAAGGAATTCATCAAGCACTTTTGCTTGTGCCATTTCTTCTTCAGCCAAGTCTTCTCTTTCTTGTCCTCTATAGATCTCAGCGGTATCCAAACGTTGTCTTTGAAGTTTACTGATCAGCTTAATTGCAATAGAATCATCTAGATCTTCTGTAGCACCAGTTTTTGTTTGCTCCAGAATAAATTTACTTTTTACATCTCTAAGTGTGGCCAATCGAACTTTATCTTGGGCGCGCATCGCATCTTTTATGCGCAATGTAATTTGTGAATGTATGCTCGCCATCAATCTACGTTATCATGTAAAAATGGATTGTCGTCACGCAGTTCTATTCGACGTTCCCCATTTTCATCTACTTCTTCATTAATCGAAAACCTGCTTGTACTTGATTCTGATGAATGGGACACATCATCGAGTGATACATTTCTTCGTTTAAAGGCGGGTTCGTTTTCTAAATCAGAGATACGCCCTGGTAAGCGTAACTTCAACTTTACATCGTTAAGTGCTGTCTTTGTTTGCCTCTGACGTTCTGCGAAGGCCTTTTTATTCAGTTCTTCTCTTTCAGGGTTATTAATGACATCTTCATTTTTTATCGTTGAAGGAGAACTAAATGTTTCATTTGCTGTTTGTTCCAAAGGGGCATCATCTAGATTATGAATAATAAATTCATCATCTTCGATGGCGTTTTCAGAAGGCGTTTGTGGTGCTTCAGGAACAGCTGTTTCTGGAGAGGTGCCAAATAAATCTGAATATTGTTCTTCTAAATTTAATTCCGTATTCTGCTTGTCTTCTACAATAATAGGGTCTTCACTCGCATCGGTTACAGAATTGATACTTAGTTCGACTTCGGTTTCTTCATGATTTACAGGAGTCATACAATCGACAGGCGCAGTAACCTCGTTTGATTCGTCACCTAAGTTATAGATGATGCTCTTTCTTTCAATTTGTTCCGAACCCGTTTTCACTTCATGTGCTTCAAATCCTGTTGCGATGACTGTGATGCATATATCTTCTTCCAATTGATCATCCATTGCATAGCCCCAAATAACTTCTGCATTTTGGCCCGCAGCCTCCTGAATGTAATCGGTGATTTCCATAATTTCATCCATTAGAATCTCCTCATTTCCTACTGTGATATTTAGCAGAACATGCTTTGCGCCTGTGATGTCATTGTCGTTGAGCAGGGGACTTTCAAGAGCTGCAGTAACGGCATACTTTGATCGACCTTCTCCTGATGCCATTCCCGACCCCATAATCGCATTTCCACTTTGACGCATGACCGTATTTACATCGTTCATGTCGACATTTATTTCGCCTGTACGAGTAATGACTTCAGCGATCCCCTTCGCTGCGATACACAATACTTGATCCGCATTTTTGAACGCTTTACGTAATGTCTGGTTACCGTATAGTTCTCTCAGTTTGTCATTTCTGATGACGAGTAAGGTATCTACAGAATCTCTCATGTTTTTGAGACCGCTCTCGGCTTGGTTTGATCTCTTTTTCCCTTCAAATTTGAAAGGAATGGTCACAATTCCGACTGTTAGAATTCCTAAATCACGACATGCCTCTGCGATGACGGGACCTGCTCCTGTACCTGTTCCTCCTCCCATCCCGGCTGTCACAAACACCATCTTGGTGTCGGCGCCAAGTAAATTTGTGAGGTCCTCTAGGTTTTCTATTGCTGCATTCTTTCCAACTTCTGGAATAGACCCAGCACCTTGTCCAGAAGTAAGCGTAGATCCAAGTTGAACTTTCAATGGTACATTACTTACGTCAAGGGCTTGTGCGTCTGTGTTACAGACGATAAAGTCTACACCTTTAATTCCTTGTTCAAACATTGTATTAACGGCGTTTGATCCGCCTCCTCCAACACCAATGACTTTAATGGGATTGTTAGATGATTTAGGTAGTGCAAATTGCATATTTTAAATATTTATGGGTGTGGACTATTGTTCTTCTTCTTTTTCAAACCAATCTTTAATATTCTTCACGAAATCTTCCATGAATCCTTGGCGACGTTTAACATCAGGTTCGATCTTTGTTGTCATAGAAGCAGTACTTTCACTTTCTTCATAACCTCGGATCACAAGGCCGACACCTGTTGAGAATGATGGGATATTCGTGTCTTTCGGTGGCTCGTAAAGATGTTCATTCGGATATCCCACCCTGCAGTCAAGTCCAGTATGGTACTGAAACAGCTGTGTGATATGTCTCAATTGACTTCCGCCACCCGTAACAACAATACCTCCGATCAATTGATCGCCTAACCCTGACGCTTTTATTTCATAGTGTACATGTTCGATGATTTCGACCATCCTCGCTTCAATGATACTTGCTAGATTCCTCAAAGAAATTTCTTTCGGTTTACGTCCTTGTAACCCTGGGATACAGACGAGTTCATTGTCCTTCATTTCTTGTGCAAGGGCTGAACCAAATTTACATTTAAGTTTTTCAGCCTGTTTGCTCATAATATTACATCCTTGGCTGATGTCACTGCTTATGACTTTTCCTCCAAATGGAATCACAGCTGTATGTCTGATGATTCCATCTTGAAAAATTGCGATATCTGTTGTGCCACCTCCAATGTCAACCAATGCTATGCCCGCTTCTTTTTCTTCTTCTGTAAGTACAGATGAGGACGAGGCCAGTGGTTCAAGAACAAGCTGGTCGATTTCTAATCCTGCTTTTGTAATGCACTTGTAAATATTTCGTGCTGCTGCGATATCTCCAGTAATGATGTGGAAGTTTGCCTCCAAACGAATGCCAGCCATTCCCACGGGGTCTTTGATGCCAGGTTCACTATCCACAGTAAATTCCTGGGGAAGTACGTGTAATATTTGTGCGCCTGGAGGCATGACCAACCTTCGCATATCTTCCACAAGGGCATTGATGTCTGATTGGCGAATTTCATCATCTAGATTTTCTCTAGTAATCATACCTCTGTGCTGAAGGCTTTTGATGTGTTGACCTGCAATCCCGACGTTGACGACTTTGATTTCCACGCCTGAATCCTCCTCAGCAGCTTGGACAGCGAGCTTGATGGATTGAACAGTCCGTTCAATATTTGAAACGACTCCACGAGACACCCCTACGGAATCACTTTTTCCATACCCCAGGATTTCGATTTTCCCATGCGCAGTTCTTTGGCCTACAAAACAAGCAATTTTTGTTGTTCCTATATCTAGACCGACGATTATTTCAGGGTCAGGTGATTGTAAATCTTTTTCCATGGGTTTCGTATTGCGGTAATTAGTAGACATGTCGTTTCGCGATCACTTGATCCTTGTAGCTCAAATCAATACGTGCGTACTTCTTTAAGTTTCCAGACTTTATTTGGGCTCTGTAAAAAGTGATTAAATTTCTACGTTGAATATCGGGGTCTTGTTCCAAACCAAGAAATATTCTAGATCCTATTCTAGGAACGAGTTCTAATCCACCCTTTTTGTCAACGATGATTTGATCGATTAAAGCAGACCAAAAAGCATCTCCCTCTGTCGCGTCAATGAATCCAATTCCTTTGAGCGCATCCTCGTAGCTTTTTGCATGTATAATTGGAACGCGGGCAGTGTATTGCTCGTCGAGATACATATACTTATCCTGTTCATCGATATAATAGTCACCTTCTAGTTCTGAGTGTACCCGAGCTTTCGGATTCTTTTGTCTGAGATTTAGATGTAATTCTCCATCTAGGGTGGGGTAAATATTTGCTGATTGTACAGAAGGGATGAGCATGATATGCTCATAAATTTCATAAAGAGGTATGTTTTTTTCTATCAATCCGATGACTGGCCCATAGGTGTCAAGATGTTCACGGACTCTTAAGGGCGTTAAGAACTGTGTTCCCTCAGCCCCCACAATGAGTATTTCAATTGAATTAATTCGTTTTTCAGCTTTATCAATTGTTGCAAAACCTAACAAAACCAATATACCCCCAAGAATAAGGGAAATACTGAGGATTGTTACTGTGCTGTTTTTCATTTTGATTCAGGCGTATGTTGAACTCCATTTTTTGAGGGAAGGGACGAGTAAATCGATGTCTCCTGCTCCTACAGATAAAAGAACATCTACTTGGTGCTCCTTTAAGTTCTCGAAGATGGAATTTTTCGTGGAAGTTTCTGCGTGGGGGTGCGATATCTTTTCAAATAACGATTGTGTATTGAAACCGTCTATTTCGTTTTCTCTCGCAGCGTAAATAGGAAGCAGTATTAACCTGTCTACTTTATTCAATTCAACACGAAAGCCCTCTTGCTGATCTTGCGTTCTGGAAAATAAATGAGGTTGAAAAATAACGGTTAAATGTCTTCCTGGGAAATGCGTTCTAACGGCTTCGATTGTTTTTTTAAGTTCAGTTGGATGATGTGCATAGTCATCAATATAAACAGACTTTGAGGTGTGTGTGTGTATTTGAAACCTCCTGTAAATACCAGAGAATGAAGCCAAACGAGATTTTATCATGTCCACTTCCACACCGGCATTGTAGGCCATTGCTGATGCGGCAATGATATTTTCTAGATTGTGCAACCCCATCATATTGACAGAGATGTTTTTCACTACTGTTTCTTTGTTGTTCAGATTTAAATCAAATTTTAAACCCAAAGAGGACCCATCAATTTGAGAGGCTGAATGCGTGAGTTGTAAACCGGATTGTTCAATGCCATATGTTTCTAGATTTGCCCTTTTGTCAAATTTTCGTGCAATTTCATGACAGACAATTAATTTCTCCTTCACCTTATCTGCGAAAATCTCAAAAGCTTCTACAAAACGTTCTTCATTTCCATAGATATCCAAATGATCTGGATCTAGAGATGTAATTACAGCATGTGTTGGACTTAGGCTATGAAAGCTTCTGTCGAATTCGTCTGCTTCAACGACGGTCCATTTGGCCTTATCAGACCAGTAAAAATTACTTTTTGTATTTGCTGAAATACCACCTATGAATGCGTTACATCCATTTTCAGTTCCAGCTACTATGTGCGCAAGTATCGCAGTTATTGATGTTTTGCCGTGTGTGCCAGCAATCGCTAAAGTCGGTTTGTTCTCAGTAATTTGTCCCAGAAATTCTGACCGCTTAATGGCCTTGTGTCCTGCTTGTTTTAAATGGACGAGATGTGGATGACTTGATGGTACTGCAGGTGTGGTGATCAAAATAAGCTTGCCCGGTTCGGCCTTCACAGCATCCGGTATAGCGCTCACTGAAGGTTCATAATTCACATGTGCACCTTCCCGAACGAGTTCTTGTGTGAGTTTGGTTTTTACTTTATCATATCCATATACTTTGCAGCCGTTTTTAAGCAAGTATCGTGCAATTGCACTCATCCCTGCGCCGCCTACACCTATCAGATATGCAACTGAGGAAATCATATTTATTGATTTAGAAGCTTCTCGACCTCATTTACAATGATGACAGATGCATTGGGTCTAGACGCCGTTTTCAGTGCGGTCATCATGGCTTCACATTTTTCCGGATCAAATAACAAATCTTCTATCTCCACTCTGAGGTTCTCAACGACATGACGATCCTCCACAAGGATAGAAGCACCTCTTTTTACGAGGGACAATGCATTCTTAGTTTGGTGATCTTCTGAAACGTGAGGTGATGGAATGAGGATTGTAGGTTTTGCAACCAAGGCAAGTTCTGAAATCGACATCGCTCCAGCTCTACTTGCGATGATATCTGCCGCAGCATAAGCCAAATCCATTCTGTCGATAAATCCCAAGCAATTTACTGAACGTGCTATTTTTGGGTGTTTCTTTTCGAAATCTTTTAACCAGGCCAAGTTCTCATCCAAGAAACGTGCGCCGCATTGCCAAATAATCGAGTAGGGAAGGACTTGTTTGGTTTGTTCTAACGACGCGTAATATTCCATGACATTTTTTACGGCGGAATTCATAGATTTGGCCCCCAAACTTCCACCCATAATGAAAATAATGGGCGTATCATTCTTGAAGTTAAAATGGGCGCTGGATTCTGATTTAGGTGGCGTGTGTTTTGAATCAGCGAGTTTCAAAACGTTTGATCGGAGTGGATTTCCAGTTTCTACGATCCGTTCTTTTGGAAACCATCTTTCTAAACCGGGGAATCCGGCACATACAGTTTGTACTTTATTTGCGAGGATTCGATTAGTAATTCCCGGAAAAGAGTTTTGTTCTTGAATTAACGTAGGGATGCCTTTTTTTGAGGCTCTAAATAACAAAGGCCCACTCGCAAACCCACCCACTCCAATCACAATTTGTGGCCTGTATTTACGGAGCAATCTTCCAGCTTTAATAAGACTACTTATCAGTTTAAATGGAAAACTGAGGTTTTTCAGGCTGTTGATTTTACGTTCAATTCCACTGATCCAAAGCCCATCGATGTCATAGCCTGCAGCAGGTACTTTTTCCATTTCCATTCTGCCTAATGCACCTACAAATCTGATTTCTACATCGGGGTTTCTATGGACAATTTCATCGGCAATTGCAAGGGCAGGATGTATGTGCCCACCAGTTCCACCTCCTGAAATAAGGACACGTCTTATTTTATTTGAAGCTTCAGGATTCGTATTCATTGTTTTTTATTGAGCATGGGTGCTCTACTCACAGCCAAGATCATTCCGATTGAGAGGCAAGTGAATATGAGTGACGTGCCACCGTAGCTCAAAAGTGGCAGAGGTTGACCTGTAGTCGGAAATAACCTTACGGCAACCCCCATATTTATTAAAGCTTGTACGGTAACAAGAAGGCTTAATCCCATTGCCAGATAACTGCCAAATGGTCTGTCACATTTCCTTGCTGCTTGAATACTTCTGAATAACAATATGAAATATAACAGCGCCAATCCGACACCTCCAAGGACAGATCCCCATTCTTCGATTACAAATGCATAAATCATATCTGAGTATGGGTGTGGCAAGAAATTTCTTGATGTTCCACTTCCTGGTCCTGATGGTAAAAACCCTCCGCGATGAATCGCAACTTGCGCAAGATCTATTTGGTAATCCTCATCTGAATTTTTAGTTATCTCTATATCAGGCGAACGATGAAAACCAGCAAATTGTTCAACACGATTAACCCATACTCCGCTTCTTGGTATCAAGTTTGGTGCAGCTTTACTCACCCCATAAATAGTGAATCCGGCTACGACAATCAAACCAAATATTGACGCCATACCTTTAAAAGGGACGCCACCCACAAAGAGCATTCCCAGTGCCACTACTCCTAAAAGTGCAGCTGTAGAAAAGTCCGCAGGAAGAATAAGTCCACACACCAAACCTATTCTCATCAACATCGGGAGAACCTCTCCTTTAAAATCATTTAACCTTTCGCGTCGAACATGTAATTCCTTCGCCAGCCAAAGTACCAAACCTACTTTTGCGAAATCAGATGTTTGGAGCGTGAGGCCTATAAAGGGCACTTTGATCCAACGCCTGGCCTCGTTAATGTCTGAGCCAAAGAGGAGGGTCATCACAAGCGCTAATACTGCAAAAACCAACACAACATTTGCGATCCGTGCAAAGTATTTATAATGAACTTTATGAACGACATACATGATCACAAGCCCCATGACTAAGAGTCCACCTTGCTTCATGAGAAACCTCAGAGAGTCGCCATTTGCTTTATATGCAAGTGACGAGATTGCACTGTAGACTGATAGCAGAGACCAAACACTAAGAATTAGTGCGATCATCCAAATCACTTTGTCTCCCTCGAGTCTTCCTCGAATACTATGTACCCAATTAGCCATACAGGATTAAAGTCCCTTTACAGCGTTCTTAAATTTGTTGCCTCTTTCTTCATAGCTCCCGAAAATATCGAAGCTCGCACAAGCAGGAGAGAGCAATACAGTGTCATGAGGCAACCCTAAGTCATACGCGATTTGAACTGCATCTTCTGCAGTCTTCGCCATGTGGATAGTATCGACTTTGGAAGAAAATGTATCAATTAATTTTGAGTTATCCTTTCCCAAGCAGATAAGATGTTTCACCTTTTCCTCTACCAGGGGTATAAGGTCTCGGTAGTCGTTTCCTTTGTCAACACCTCCAGCAATCCATACAACAGGCGACTTCATGCACTCTAGTGCATACCAAACGCTGTTGACATTTGTTGCTTTGCTGTCGTTAATGAATCGAATGTTATTAATCGTTGCGACGTATTCCAGCCGGTGTTCGACACCTTCGAAATGCGATAAACTTTCTCGAATTCCCTCACTGCGGAGTTCTAAAATTCTACCTGTAACACTAGCTGCCATAGAATTGAACAGATTGTGTTTGCCTTGTAGGGCAAGTTTTTGAATGGTCATAGAAAATGGTTTTTTATGGGGTGTATGTATTGTAAATTCTTTTTTTTTTATTAGTAAGCCCGGCATGAAACTTCTCTTGATCTATTAAATCTGTATGAAGAGATTTTATAGATGAGACAGATGCGAGACGTGCATTTGTGCCTTTGTCTGAAATCAGTTTTTCAATTTCCTTATCGTCTGAATTGTAAACGAGGAAATCTTTTTGTGTTTGGAATTGGGTAATCTTCCATTTTGCCGCGGCATAGTTTTCCATTTTATAATCGTACCTGTCAAGATGATCAGGCGTGATGTTTAGTAAGACAGCGACATCTGGTCTAAATGATGTAGTGCCGTCTAGTTGGAAGCTACTGGCTTCCACAACAGTCACTTCTGCATCTGTTTTTCTTTCTGCCAAATCTCTCGCCCAGCTCGGCCCGATGTTGCCGACACATGTTGCATTTATACCCGCGTCAATCAGCATTCGATGAATCATAGCCGTTGTCGTTGTCTTTCCGTTTGCACCTGTAATCGCAATGACTTTGCCAGTTGCGTGCCTGCTGGCATATTCAATTTCGCTAATTATTTCAGCGCCGTGTTTTTTGAGTTTGAGGACAGTCGGGGAAGCGTCAGGTATTCCCGGACTCTTGACAACGGTTTTGAAAGTCGGCCACTTTTCAGGAGTATGTCCTCCTGTTTCGTAAGCCACACCTGCTGAATCTAACTCGGAAATAAAATGGGATTTCCCCTGTCCAGATTCGCTCACATATGGTGTGTCGCCAAGAGCGAGAGCAAGCTTAGCTGCTCCAACACCGCTTTCCCCGGCACCAAGTATGAGTATTGATTTAGACATTAATTTTATTTGCCTTAGCGAACTTTGAGTGTGACAATTGTGATTACAGCGAGTAGAATTCCAACAATC
The DNA here is from genome assembly GCA_002700285.1 of Crocinitomicaceae bacterium. Taxonomy (GTDB): domain Bacteria; phylum Bacteroidota; class Bacteroidia; order Flavobacteriales_D; family Sanyastnellaceae; genus UBA974. The sequence goes on from PACT01000027.1 coordinate 31,386, forward strand.
CAGAATCGAGCAGTGATTTTCGATTCATGAATATTTTTTTTCTGATAATGATGATGTAATGGAGACATCAAGAAAATTCTTCGTCCTTCTCCATATCGTTTTTTGGTGTATTTAAACCAACCCACTTGCAAGACCACGCTGAGATTTTCAATTAAGAAAACACCACACAATACTGGGATGAGAAGTTCTTTTCTGATGCAGATTGCGAAAGCCGCAATGATTCCTCCAAGAGCGAGCGACCCTGTGTCTCCCATAAAGACTTGAGCTGGATACGAATTGTACCATAAAAAGGCAACGCATGCTCCGACAAATGCCGCACTAAACACCACGAGTTCTTCCGATCCAGGGATATACATGATATTGAGATACTCTGCGATTAATGTATTTGAGCTTACATATGCTAGGATTGCCAGTGTAATCCCAATAATTGCACTTGTGCCAGTCGCTAATCCGTCCAGTCCATCTGTGAGATTGGCACCATTTGACACAGCCGTAACAATGAGTATCACGATAGGGATGAAGACGATCCAGACCCAGACGGTCACATCATTAATGGCCCACTCGATCAACCATGCATAGTCGAAACTGTTGCCTTTGACAAATGGAATGGTGGTTACGGTTGATCTTATCTCGTTCCAGACACCATTTTCTCCAAGTTCTTTAATCACCACATCTGGATGCCACATCATAATCGCACCGATAATGATTCCCACTCCGATTTGTCCTACAATCTTAAACCTACCCGCTAAGCCATCTTTATTTTTCTTATAGACTTTAATGTAATCATCTATAAACCCAATGCTGCCAAGCCACAAAATGGCAATCATCATCATGTGTGTATACACATTTGTTAAATCAGCAAAAAGCAGTGTGGGCACGAGGATGGCAGTCAAAATAATGATGCCTCCCATCGTGGGAGTTCCTCGTTTTTCAATTTGTCCTTGGAGTCCCAAATCACGAACAATTTCACCTACTTGTTTTAGTTGAAGCCATTCGATGATTGTCTTTCCAAACGAAATCCCGATAAACAGCGATGTGAGTAAACTCATTGCCGCTCGGAATGTTACAAATTTGAAAAGACCCGCTCCAGGGAGGTCGTATGCAGCATCTAAATATGTAAATAAGTGGTATAACATGTTAAGCTGGTATAAAGGCGTCCATGAGAACTTTGCGATCGTCGAAATCGTGTTTCACTCCATTTATTTCTTGGTAAGTCTCATGTCCTTTTCCAGCGACAACGACGATGTCTCCGGCTTCAGCAAAAGCAGCAGCGGCTCTTATTGCCTCGCGTCTGTCTGTGATGGAAATGCATTTGCTTTTGTCGATAGGGTCAAGGCCTGATGTCATGTCCGCAAGGATCATCCCTGGATCTTCCGTGCGTGGATTGTCAGATGTTAGAAACACTCTGTCAGATCCTGTAGCGGCGACTCTTGCCATGATTGGCCGCTTGGTGATATCTCTATCTCCGCCACAACCCACCACAGTAATTAATCTCTCTCCACCTGTCCTAAATGTCGCAATTGTGCGGAGGATGTTGTCAAGAGCATCCGGTGTGTGTGCGTAATCTACAATTGCAGTAATGCCATCTGGGCTTTGGACCAGCTCAAATCTTCCTGGTGGTGGCGTGAGGAGTGACATCTGCGTAAGTGTTTCAAGGCCATCTAATCCCAGAAGTTTTGAAACACCATAAACGGCAGCCAAATTTGAGGCGTTAAACCCACCCACTAACCTTGAGTACAGATCCTGACCATCAAGATGTAAGTGCAAACCCTGAAGTTGGTTTTCTATGATTCTCGCTTTGAAGTCTGCCATAGAGGCAACGCCATAGGTTGTTTTTTCTGCTTTACAGTCAAAGACGAGGTCTTCAAAGTGCGAATCGTCAGAATTGATTAGCGCAAATGCATTTGCGGGTAGGGAATCGAAAAGCTGCTTTTTTGCCGCGAGATACTTGTCGAAAGTCTCGTGGTAATCAAGGTGGTCATGGGTGATGTTTGTGAAAACTGCGCCGGCAAATGTTGTTCCAGACAAACGGTTTTGTACAATCGCATGCGAACTGGCTTCGATAAAGCAAAATTTACATCCTGAATCCACCATGTCTCGGAATAAGCTTTGGAGCGTAAGGGCATCAGGTGTCGTGTGCGTTGCGTCAATAATTTTGTTGTTGATGCGGTTCTCGATTGTCCCCACAAGCCCCGTTTTTCTATCTAACAATCTCAGCAAACCGTGTAAGAGGGTGACAATTGTGGTTTTGCCGTTTGTGCCTGTTACAGCCACAATCTTCATTTCATGTGAGGGGTGGTCATAATATGCAGAGGCGATAAACCCAAGCGCCACTGCGCTGTTTTTTACGATGACAACTGTGACAGATTCAGGACGCATAAAGTCTTCAGGAGTCCGTTCGCATACAACAGTGGTTGCACCATTCGTAATTGCCTGTTTGATGTAGTCATGACCATCAACTTGTGTTCCACAAATTGCAACGAATAGGCTCATCGGTTTGATGACACGGGAATCAATACTTATCCCCTCAACGGCAACATTTGTCGTTCCTTGAATCTCTTTGATTCGCGCGTCATATATTAGATCCTTGAGTAGTTTCACGACAATTCTATTCTAATTGTATTCATATTGCTTAATCGCGTTCCTGGAGTAATTGATTGTTTTTTTACAATTCCGGTCCCTTTGTATAAGACTTTCACTCCGGCATTTTCTAGCAGGTACAATGCATCTCGCAGTCCCATTCCACGGACATCAGGGATGGCTTTATTCTCAAATGTTTTTGAGGATATTGTCACGCTTTCTGTCCCCGTTTTCACGTTGACCCAATCTTCCCCTTCACTGTTGTCTTCATAGGTTATTCCTAACATATCATACAACATCACAAGTTCTCCTCGTGCGCCATTCATCGCTGTAGGGAGGTGCCTTTCTACTTGTGCCAACAATGGCTGATTTAGAACTTCATGAAATGAGGGGTCAGTTGCATAGATCAAATCTGCCAAATCCCGAAACACAGGTGCAGCGATTGCACTGCCATAATATGATCCACTTCTCGTATCTGCAATGACCACAATGCAAGCATATTCAGGTTCATCAGCTGGGAAGTAGCCTGTAAATGATGCGCGGTATCGTCCACTGGCATAGCCCCCCTTGATGGCAATTTTGGAAGTACCTGTTTTTCCAGCAACAGAATACGGTCTGTTTTTAAAAATATGCGAAGCTGTGCCTTCTCCATCTGGATCACAAACTCCTTCTAACATGTCTCTACAGCTTTGGAGTGTGTTCGAGGAGCATACCCGTTCATTCACGACAACAGGTCCAAACGTTTCGACAACCTCCCCTTTTCTTTGTGTTTCTTTCACAAATGTGGGGCGCATCATTCTGCCGCCATTCGCAATGGCGCCATAAAGAGCCAAAGTTTGAAGCGGTGTTTGTGTGACTTCATAACCGATTGCCATCTGTGTGAGTGAAAGTCCAGACCATTCACCTTCTCCAACTGTTGTATATATTTTAGGTATTCCTTCACCAACGAGGTTTATCCCCAAAGGTTGTGTGACACCAATTCTTTGGAGCCCATCCAGGAATTTCTGTGGCTCTAGATCGAAGCATTGTTTTACAGCGAGCGCAGTGCCAATATTTGAGGACATCTCGAAGCATTCTTTGAGTGATATTTTTCCGTGTCCACCTTTGTCCCAATTCGAATCTCGCATTCTCCGATCATGGAAAAAAGTCTCTCCATTGCCAGCATCGATAGAATCATTGAGGGTCATTCCACCCGATTCCAGGCATGTCATGAGTGATGCAAGTTTGAATGTAGACCCCGGTTCTATGGACGTTCCTATTGCGTGGTTATAACTCTCGTAATATTTCGCATTTCCCTCACTGTCATCAAATCTCTTGAGATTTGTGATCGCTCGAATGTAGCCTGTTTCGACTTCCATGAGAACGACCACACCCCATTCAGCATCGTGCCGTTTCAATTGCGTTTCCAGTGCATTTGATGCAACGTCTTGCAAGTGCATGTCAATTGTCGTCACGACATCTAATCCCTCTTTCGGTTTTACGATATAATCATCTGTCACAGGGAGCCAAGCGCCTCCACTGATTCTTTTTTGCATTTGTTTTCCTTCTTCCCCTCCAAGTTCTTTGTTCCAAGAAAGTTCAATCCCCACTCTTTGATGTTCACGGTCAATACCAATTGTTCGGCCAGCAAGCTGTCCAAATGGTTTACGCCTTTCTTCTTTTCGTTCAAAAACAAACCCACTCGTATACCTCCCAGATCTGATAAATGGGAGTTTCTTTAGCGCTTTGTAGTCTGTAAACGAAACTTGTTTTGCAAATCTGGTTGATCTGCTTCCAGCCTCGCGTGCTTTGTCAAGCTTTATTGAGTAATCTTGAGGGGTTCCACCTAAAACGCTTGCCAGTCCAAGGCATAACGAATCTCTTTCCGCTTCGAATAACGTCCATTTGATGGCTTCACATTTCGTGTCCCATCTTAAATCATATACAGGCACACTGGTCGCAAGTAGGCTTCCGTCTTGTGCTTGAATTTGTCCTCTGGCAGGGTCAATCGTTCGAATACTGTGTTTGAATTCAGCGCCTCTTTCCGACCAGATTTCATTCTCAATTGTTTGAATTGAAAACAGCCTCCAGAAGATACATAGCCCTACGAAACAAAGGCACACGAAGACGACCCAATACCTGCCGGTCGCCACTTTATAAGTTCCTATGTTTTTACTTCTTGAAGTCATTTGACATCTACTTCAAGGAGTACAGGCGGCTCCATAGGTTGTTCAAGTCCAAGAAATGCTGTTGCGCTTTCCACTCGGCTTTGTTGTAGCCTTGATTCCAATTCAGATCGCAGTGTTTTATATTCAGCAGTGACTTCTTCAAGCGCATGCTCGGTCTTCATTTTCTCTCGTTCGATATTCTCAAATTTGTACCCCAAGCTGATGTACAATAAAAAAATACCACACATGAAGAGGAGATATGGAATGTGTGTTGTGATGCCATCACCTGTCAAGAATGTTCCATTTAATATGTCGCGAAAAAACTTACCGATACTGTTGTTTTCAGCACGCTGTTTTGTTGCTTTTTCCTGACGTGTACGCTCCGATTTTTGATTTGAAAAGTCGCGTGCTTTTTTTGCTTTTTCTGTGGCTATTTTCGTTGCTTCATCAGCAGCGTTTTTTGCCATTTCCTGAGCTTCAATGCGTGCATTTTTCTCCTCTTGTGTCAGGTGTTTGTTTCCTGTAGTATTTCCTACTGCATGCTTTTCTTTTTTATTTCGTCTAAATAACCACTTCATGATGCATTCTGAAATTCAGTTCTTTCAGCTACGCGAAGTCGCGCGCTTCTGGCACGTGGGTTATTCATCACTTCCTCTGGCGAGGCAACAATCGCTTTTCGTGAAATAGGTGCAAATGGGGCGTGTATTTGACCTTTAATATCTTTTTCTACTTTGTCCTCAAAATTCCCAGATCTCATAAAGTGTTTGACCAAACGGTCCTCGAGACTGTGGTAAGAAATCACGACCAATCTCCCACCGGGTTTAAGCAATTTTGATGACTGCTCAAGCAATTCTTTTAATGCCGCTAATTCATCATTGACTTCAATTCTTAGCGCTTGAAATATTTGGGCGTAAAATTTATTTTCTCTCCCACCGGGCGCCATTTTACTTAGAACTTTCACAAGGTCTTCCGTTGTTATTATTGGTGTCGTATTGTGAGCGGATACAATTTCACGTGCAACGCGATCGGGCCGATTGACCTCCCCATACATCCTTAGAACGACCATAAGTTCTTCCCATGTGTATTCGTCAATCACATCAGCTGCAGACATGCCTATTTCGGGATTCATCCGCATATCTAATGGCCCATCCATGCGCAGTGAAAAGCCTCTCTCTGCGGTATCAAATTGATGAGAAGAAACACCAAGGTCTGCCAGTATTCCGTTTGGGTTATCTACCCCATGTAAGCTTAAGAATTGCTTGGCATATCTAAAATTTGCCTCAACCAAGGTGAATCGCTTGTCATTAAGTGTATTTGCGACAGCATCCGGATCTTGATCAAATCCAAACAACATTCCTTTTTCATTCAGGTTTTCCAAAATAACCCTGCTGTGACCGCCACCACCGAAAGTCGCATCCATCCAGGCCCCGCTGCCGTCGCCAAGTCTAAGCGCCTCTATTGAGGCGTCTAGCAGCACGGGGACGTGGTAGGCTTGTGTCATGTGTTAGGTTGCGTTTCCTGGTTCAATGTCCTTACGGACGTCTTCAGCTAAATTCCCAAAGTCAAAATCGGTGTCGTCACTTAATACTTGCTTCCCATATCCTTCAACGGTCCATATCTCCACTTTTTCGCCAAGTCCAGACACGATGATCTCGTTGCTTTTTGACAAGTCTATCCCCGCATATTCGAGGAGTGCAGTCGGTACATTTAATCTTCCAGAAGCATCAAGGTTCACGATGGTAGCCCCCTTCATAAACTTTCTTTGAAACAGTTGATGCTTCCTGTTGTAACGACTCAGTTGCGTCATTTCCTTGTTCACTTTATCCCATTCTGGCTTTGGGTAAAGCACCAAGCATCCTTCGAAGATGTCTCGGTTAATGACAAGTCCATGATGCAGAACCTTGTCCAATTGACGTCGCAATTTTGCAGGGAACATGAGGCGCCCTTTGGCGTCTATTCTACAGATATGTTCTCCTAATAGGTTGAGCATTGTCAGAGTTGTCTCGAATCTACAAAATTAGTTAAGATTCCCCACATATTCCCACTAAATGACACTTTCTACCACATTGTGGAAAAGTGATAAACATTCTAGAGTTAAAAACCTATGTTATTCAAGGGATAGCGTAGATTTAGTAAAATCGACAAATTATCATTTCAACATGATATTAACATTGAATGTGAACAAACCAACGTGGATGTTTAAGTGATTTTAGGTGTAAGTAATGGTTGTTATGTGTGTAGTTTGGCCTTTCAAATCAGAAGAGATGGACACGAATATCATTGAACTCGGAGAATACAAATATGTTGAAGAGGGCACAGGAGAACCGCTCATTGTCCTACACGGATTGTTTGGTGCGATGAGTAATTTCTCCCATGTAAGGGAACACTTCAGTAAGAGATTTAGGGTCATTATCCCCATACTTCCCATTTATGAACTGCCTCTTCGTCAAACCAATGCCAGTACAATTGCAGAACACATCAAGGGTTTTGTCGATGCAATGAACCTAGATAAAGTTCACTTACTTGGAAACAGTTTGGGCGGTCATGTAGGTTTGATCTTCACCAAGAACCACATTGAAAGAGTCTCTTCCCTCACCCTAACAGCAAGCAGTGGTTTGTATGAAAATGCTTTTGGAAACAGTTTTCCAAGGCGAGAGGACAAGGAGTATATTAGGAATAAAGTTGCCGTTACATTCTTTGACCCTTTAATGGCTACTGATGAATTGGTTGAGGAGTGTTTTGAAGCGGTGAACAATAGAAATAAAGTGTTGCGAATTCTCTCAATTGCCAAATCAGCGATTCGTCACAATATGGAAAAAGATTTGCCAGCCATGACGATTCCAGTTTGTTTAATCTGGGGTCGCAATGATATCGTGACACCCCCAGATGTTGCCGAATCTTTTTTAGCGGGGTTCCCAGATGCTAATCTGTATTGGATCGACAAGTGTGGCCATGCGCCCATGATGGAGCATCCAGAGGAATTTAATAAGATATTATCTGATTGGTATGATTCACGTTCAATAGGAGTCCAGTCTTAGAACAACTTTAAGTCATGGAAATTTCACAGGTAGAATTTGTTAAAAGCAGTGCCCATCCCAGGGAATGTCCTGAAATGGATAGGCCTGAGTATGCTTTTATTGGCCGATCTAACGTGGGAAAATCTTCTCTCATCAACATGTTGGTAGGAAGGAATTCGATGGCAAAAATTTCCAGTACGCCGGGCAAGACTCAGCTCATCAATCATTTTGCAATTAATGGATTAGAGCTCGATAAGAACAAGAAGACAAACCCTTGGTATTTGACTGACTTGCCAGGGTTTGGTTATGCAAAAATTAGTAAATCAGAGCGCATTAAATGGGAAAGAACGTCCCGGCAATTTCTAGAAGGTCGCAAGAATCTCTTGTGTACGATGATGCTCGTGGATTCGAGATTGAAGCCCCAGAAAGTTGATTTGGAATTCATGGCTTATCTCGGTGAGACTGGAATTCCATTTGTCCTTGTGTTTACAAAAGTTGACAAGCTCAACAAAACAGAACGGGAAGCGTTTCAATCAAAATACGAAGCGGTGATGCTTAAGCAATGGCATAAAATGCCACCCATCTTTATTACAAGCGCTGTGAAAGGTGATGGGAGAGAGGAGCTCCTGACCTTTATTGAGGTGACGAATCAGCTTTTTTAACCTCTGCTGAATCGTACTCTTTCATGACCCCTATTCTTTTGGCCAGTTCTCTCGTAAACCCTCTTACCGCCTCAGCATGAGGCTTGTCAGAGGTTGAACGTTCAAATGTGTCTGCAAGCGTCATCATTGTTTGGCATACAAAATGACGCATCTCTTCAACACTCATGTTTTTCGTCCACAAGTCCATATTCATGAGTCGCCCATCCGTCTCATCCCACATGGCAAGTGACATCGCTTTTGCAGTTCTTTCGACACTGTCCTCGCCGTCCGCAGACCAAACTATTTCAGTTGGTACATGGTTATCATCTGTGGATACTGTAATTTTAATAATGTTATCTGGCATGATCTTTTAATGTTCTGGTCTGTACGATTTAAGAAACGGTATGTGATCTTGTTCCTTAAATAAGTCTTGAATGGTTGTTTCCGGATTTCTATCCATATAATCTTCGACGATACGCCACCCCATCCAAATCCCTAATCGGTCAGGGCTTTCTTGTGGAATTGCCCCCGCTTTTGTAAAGGGTCCATCTGAGAGCCACCTTTTATAAATGGTTCTGTTTGTTTCAAAAAGTACTTTAGAGGGTTGCAATTCTAGCCATATTGCGCTTTCATTTGCTTCAGCCCAATGCAATTTATCTGGCGTCCAGTCCATCAGAAGATGGTCGTGGAGTTCAGGCATACATTTTTTCATAAGCCATAAAATTTTTCCCCAGTACAAGATGTCATCAATGCACCTTTCGCCTGTATATCCTGAGCCAGAAAAGTAAACCAAAAGCCATCCTCTAAAGGTGTCTCCCGCCATAAGGTCGGGGTGCATTCTGAGCTGTTGATACTGAGGGAATCGGTCAGGAGGAAGAAGTCCTATAATGTGATGGTCTGGACCTAGAAACCATTCAACACCCACTGCAACATATTCCTTGCGAGGGTAAATTGCGTAGTTGAATCCACTGGGCATCCAAATAATTGTCGGAATGGTCTCTTCAGGCATAAATGCATGGAAACGTTTAAATCCGTCCTTCAGTGTTTTCTCGACAGCTTTTAAGTAAGCTTTGTCCCCAGAGGTGGTGTCAATCGCTTTCAGTGTTTCATCAGTGTCGGGATGTGAGACAAATCGGCGCAACTCATTTATTGTTGAGATTTTCTTTGCCGCCCCGATTTTCAGAATGTCTTCAGAATAATCCTCCCAAAACGCTCCGTATTTCTGTTGAAGTGTCTTTAATGCGAGGCTGTCATTGTCTGGAAGATCTTGAATGTCCTCGATAAAATTAAGTGTTGAAAAAGACGTATCAAATTTGACAGAATTTGGATCAACTTCCCATTTATCGTTGCCGCATGAGAATAAAATAAAAGAAATAAACATTGCAAAGCACAGTGAAAACGGGCTTTTAAGTCTTGTACACAATAGGCCTCTCAATAACGTGGTACGAATTTCGCTTGTTCCCATGCATTCTACGTTTAATTTTACTTTAACAACTGCAAAGATGAGCACACTTATGCGTACTATTCAAACTTCCCTTCGTTCAACCTTAATATTGGTTGCTTTTTCTGCTGGATTCAGCATGTTTTTTTCTACAAAATCAAGCGCTCAGGACTTTAAGATGGGCCTTGCGGTGACGCCAAACACAGCTTGGATGGTGTCCACCGATTATGATCATGAGACGCTTGGCGCGAAAGTAAACTTCGGTTTTGAGTTCATAGCTGACGTGCTTTTCTCAGACAATTACGCTTTAGGTCTGGGGGTCAACATTTTTAATACAGGTGGAGACGTTCGTTATTTGGTTCAGGACCCAGAAGACGATGACTATCTGATGAATGTCGACAGAACCTACAGATTACAATATGTTGAGCTTCCGTTAACATTTAAGATGCGAACAAATCAAATCGGATACACGACTGTTTTTGGACGTTTTGGCCTTGGATTAGGGATGAATATTAAAGCGGAAGCAGACGAAGCCAGGTACGCAAGTTATGAAGAAGTATCAAATGGAGTGTGGTCTACATACAATGCCGGTGGATCCCCAATAAGCGATCGAATTCCGATAGATTCCGACATTAAATTGTTTCGTGCATCGATGATTATCGGTGGTGGAATTGAACGTCTTTTAAGTGGACAGACAGCCTTGGTGGTCGGCTTGAATTACAATGCATCTTTTACAAATACCCACAAGGATGTTGAACTCATCAACGTTGACAATTCTCAATCACCCGTTGTTCAATCAAATGAAGTCTCTATAGGCGACATGAAAGGACATGACAGTTTCATATCCCTTTCTTTAGGCATCCTGTTTTAAATGGCTTTTCACCCTCATAAAGTCATTGATCATATCTCTTCTTGGCTTAATGCTTATGCCGATGCGTCCAGATTTGATGGTTTCGTTTTGGGCGTATCTGGCGGGATAGATTCAGCGGTTACTGCTACTTTGTGCCTGATGACTGGCAGGCCTGTCTATGTTGTTGACTTGCCGATTCATCAAAATCCAAATGAATTAGAGAGATCAAAAGAGTTGTGTGCTTCTCTATCTCAGCGGTTCTCTAACATCACGGTTTTACGCGTCCCACTTACAGACGTTTATGAAGCAACCAAATCAGCCCTGCCCGATGTAGGAGACTTATCTCAGGGGCTTGCACTTGCAAACACGCGTGCGCGATTGCGCATGACATTACTCTATGCAATTGCTGCTCAGAGAAGGTTATTGGTCGTGGGGACTGGAAATAAAATTGAAGATTTTGGTATCGGTTTCTTTACCAAATATGGTGACGGAGGCGTGGATATCAGTCCCATCGCTGATTTGTTGAAATCGGAGGTTTATGCTTTAGGCCGAGTGCTGGGGGTTCCTCAGAGTATTCTTGAAGCTGCCCCGACAGATGGACTTTGGGGAGATGGTCGGAATGATGAAGACCAAATCGGAGCATCATACGCAGAGCTAGAAATAGCCATGAAATTCTCAGAAGAAAGTGGCGATTACAAGACGCTTGAAGGCCGAGAAAAAGAGGTTTACGAAATTTACACGCGTCTAAATAATGCAAATCGGCATAAAATGGATCCGATTCCAGTATGCACTATACCAAGAGATTAGTCTGAGTCACGCTTTGTTTTTCGTGTCGATTACAATCGTTACAGGTCCATCGTTTGTGAGTTCCACTTCCATCTGTGCACCAAATTTTCCGGTTGAAACTTCTTTTCCAAGGATGTTCTCGCATTCTTTTACAAAGCGTTCATAAAGAGGGATGGCCTTTTCAGGGCGTGCCGCTTTGATAAATGATGGTCTTGTTCCTTTTTTCGTTGAGGCATGAAGTGTAAACTGAGAGATTACTAACAAACCGCCTCCAACTTGCGAGATATTCAGATTCATTTTCTCTTCTGAGTCCGAAAAAATCCTGAGTCCAGTTATTTTAAGTGCCAACCAGCGCACATCTTCGTCGTTGTCGAGGTCTTCTATGCCTAGTAAAACAAGGAGACCCAGTGCGGTTTGGCCTATGATCTCACCATTGACTTTAACAGAAGATTTCGACACCCTTTGTATAACTGCTCTCATGTGCGAAAGTTACCTCATGAAACGCTTCTAAAATGACTTTGCATTGCTACCTTTACTTATTGAATTAAAACGTATTTTATAACGGATTATATGCCTACCATCACTGCCTCTACTGCTCCGGCTACCTTGAAACAAGCTCAAGATATGGGCCTGACTTCTGATGAGTTTTCTGCCATCAAAAAGATTCTTGGCCGAACACCTAATTTCACCGAAATGTGTATATACTCTGTGATGTGGAGTGAACACTGTTCGTACAAGAATTCCATTAAATGGCTTAAAACGCTCCCCAAGGATGGAGATCAAATGCTTGTTAAAGCGGGCGAAGAGAACGCGGGGATCATCGATTTGGGTGATGGTATAGGGTGCGCATTTAAGATTGAAAGTCACAATCATCCATCTGCTATAGAGCCATACCAAGGTGCAGCTACTGGTGTAGGTGGCATCAATCGCGACATCTTTACGATGGGCGCCAGACCTATTGCACAACTGAACAGTTTACGTTTTGGTGATCCTGAAAACCCACGAACAAAATGGTTGGTAGAGGGCGTTGTAAAGGGTATCGGAGATTATGGAAATAGTTTTGGTATTCCTGTGGTGGGAGGTGAGGTTTTCTTCGACCCCTGCTATCAGGTGAACCCCCTTGTTAATGCCATGTCAGTAGGTCTGTTAGATGCAAATGAAATCATTTCAGCAACAGCAAAGGGCCCTGGTAATGCTGTTTACATTGTAGGCTCAGATACAGGGAAGGACGGCATTCAAGGTGCTTCTTTTGCTTCAAAAGACATTACAGAAGAGAGTGCAAATGATTTGCCTTCTGTCCAAGTGGGTGATCCTTTTCAAGAAAAACTTCTGATGGAGGCTTCACTTGAACTTGCAAAATCCGATGCAATTGTTGGGATGCAGGACATGGGAGCTGCAGGGATTACATGTTCTACTTCTGAGATGAGTGCTGCAGGAGATGTGGGTATGGATATACATCTAGACCGCGTTCCATTACGTCAATCAGACATGGAACCCTTTGAGATTCTTCTTTCAGAGTCTCAGGAAAGAATGCTTGTCGTTGTTGCCAAAGGCAAGGAGAAAATTGTTGAAGATATTTTTGCCAAATGGGATCTTCATGCCGTTCCTATCGGGGAAGTCACTGAGGGGGATACAATCAACTTCTTTTTGGAAGATGAAATTGTTGCACAAGTCCCTGCATCTACCCTTGTGCTTGGTGGTGGTGCTCCAGTATATGAGCGTGAGTATTCTGAGCCTGCCTCGTATGCTGAGTCGTTGGCGTTTGATCCGGCCTCCGTTCCAGTTCCTTCATTAGATGAAGCCATGGCGTTGGCTCATGATATTATTTGTTTGCCGAACATTGCCTCTAAAAAGTGGGTATGGGAACAGTATGACAGCATGGTTGGGACCCTAAATAGAACCACAAATCGTCCTTCAGATGCTGCGGTGGTTTCTATACGAGGATCAAAAAAAGGTCTTGCCATCACAGTAGATTGCAATGCAAGGTATGTCGAAGCGGACCCAGAAATCGGAACGGCCATTGCCGTTTCTGAAGCTGCTCGAAACATCAGTTGTACAGGAGCGACACCCTCAGCAATTACGAATTGCTTGAATTTCGGAAATCCCTACAACCCAGAAGTGTATTGGCAATTTGTGGGCGCGATTAAAGGGATGACCCGAGCGTGTGAAAAGTACAATACACCCGTTACCGGTGGAAATGTGAGTTTTTATAACCAAACAGCGAATTCTGATGGCACCTCAACCTCTGTTTTCCCTACACCGACAATTGGCATGGTGGGGATTATTGAGGACAGAGACAAACATATGTCTCTCAACTTTAAAAAGAAAGGTGACTTAATTTTCCATCTGGGAGAGTTGTCAGATTGCATTAACGCGTCGGAATACCTTGCAAACATGGTNGGGGTGAAACAATCACCTGCGCCTAAATTTAATTTAGATGCAGAAGCAGCCCTTCATAAGTGCATCAGAGCATTGATTGCAAAGCACCTTGTGACTGCTGCACACGACATAAGTGATGGAGGTCTTTTCACGACTTTGTTAGAAATGTCTATGCCAAATATGTTAGGTTTCGATATTGTTTCTGATGATGAACTTCGTTTGGATGGCTTCTTATTCGGGGAAGCGCAGGGGAGGATCATCGTGACATTGGCGGAGGAAGATCAAGATGACTTTTTTGATATATGTGATGCAAATAAAGTTGGTGCCGTGCTTCTAGGACATGTTACAAAGGGCAAAATCGTCGTTGACGAAAAGCATTTCGGTTTTTGTTCGGAGCTTCGAGCTTACTATGACAATGGATTTGAAGAAGCACTTGATTTATAATCTACATTAGATCGTCTTATGAGTTTACGCCAATTTGTATTTAGTAAAACTTTTCTAAAAACTATTTTAGTTGTTGGCATAGCTTGGATTCTGATACTCGGCGGAAGCATGTTGTTTTTACAATTTAACAGCCGACCTTGGTCTGAGCGTCACATTCCTTATCTCGTGGGTATGCCAATAGATTCGGCTTATAGGGTGATAGAAGAATTGACGCTCCTTCCCATTCATCTGGATTCGGTGTATAGCGCGTCTGCAATTCCTGGAACAGTCCTTGAGCAATCTCCACCAGCAGAAAGTTCAGTTAAAAGTGGACGTCCCGTATACCTCACAACGTTTAGAATCACTCCTCCGCAAGAACGCATTACCGTTCACGAAGGGCAAGATGCCGGATTGGCTATAAACATCCTTGAAAGAAAAGGCTTTATTGTTGAGGAGCGAGAGGAACCTAATGTCATCCTTGATGGTAAAGTTGTGAGAGTGGAATCTAATGGGGTCTCACTTTCTCCTGAAGACAGACGCAAACGCAATTCTAAAATAACGTTATTCATAGGAAAATCTTCACTTCGGAACGTCCGGATCCCATGGCTTTCAGGCTTAAATCTCGCGGATGCTTCAGAAAAACTAACAGAATCTTCACTTTCTATCGGATATGTAGAATTTGGAGACAGCGTGATGACTTCACAAGACTCGGCACGAGCGATTGTTGTTCGTCAATATCCATCGTCATCTTCTGGTGTTGTAAAAGCTGGAACGTCTGTAGATTTGGTTTTAAATAAGGTCATTAATTAACGCATTATGAAAAGAATTTGCCCTCTGTTTTTCACCTCTTTATTCTTCCTTTCTTTGGTGGCGTTAACGGCTTCAGCGACTGCTCAGGAACTTGAACGCGACTTAGTCTTTACACCAAATGAGCGTCTGTCAGAATCTCACACCACATCTTTAAACCTTCAGATTCGTGGGGGGAGTCCCCCGATGGTACTTCCATTTTTAGATGATTTTGCATGGCCTAGTTTTTTTGAGGAATCAGGCGTTGATATGCCAGATCTCGTAAGATGGGATTCGAGCCCTGTACGTAGAACCTCAACTTTTGCATTGAATCCACCCACTGTAGGCGTAGTGACACTGGATGGATTGGATGCAGATGGATACCCTTATGTATTTAATGGTATCGATTCACACGGCTGGGCGGATACATTAACTTCCAGAGAACTATTTCTAGGCGGCCTGACGGAAAATAGTGATGTGACATTGTCGTTTTGGTATGAAGGTGGGGGAATTGGTAATGCGCCTGACCTTGGAGAAGATTCACTTATTGTTGAATTCAAATCCATCGGTTTAGAGGGAGATCTGTGGACGAGGGTTTGGGAAGATTCTTCGGTTGTCATGACTACCGAAACCTTCACGCAAGTGGTCATCCCCATTTCTGATGGCATTTATCTCCACAATAATTTTCAATTTAGATTTCGAAACTATGGAACGTTAATGGGAAATGCAGATTTATGGCATATTGATTACGTCTTTGTTTCTGAGAACGGTATTACAGGTAATCCTATTGAAGAGTTGGCGTTTCAATACCCACCGTTTACATTATTAAGGTCGTTCTCTGCGATGCCTTGGACACATTATTCCGAAAATCCAGAATTTTACATCAATGATACATTGGTCGTGGGGCATACTAATTTTGGAATGGGCCCCAACAATCAAGAAAACACTGGGATTTCTATTCAACTTGAAGATTTGGACCCCATTGCCTTTGAAAATGAATTTATTCAAAACGTGAGCGTTTCAGAAGGGCCGTTCACGACAGAATATATGGCTGATTTACTTGACTCACAAGGTGATCCAGCCTCTATATTATTCAATCCAGAATCCTCAGATACAACAGCGATTTTCGAGGTATCTCTGTGGGAAAACGAAGTCGGATACTATACAAATCATTCTGGGGTGTATGATAATGATAGCATCGGCTTCTCTCAGGTGTTTACAGATTATTACGCCTATGACGATGGTACCGCAGAAAAAGCATATGCTCTTGAAGCTTCTGGCGGGCAACTTGCAGTTCGCTATCCATTGGCAATTCCTGACACCTTAGATGGATTACTGATTCACTTTACGCCTTTTTACGACAATGCCGAATTGGAAACCTTTGTACTGAAAGTTTGGGCTGATGAGGCAGGTGTTCCTGGGGAACAAGTCGACACCATGTATCAATTTCATTCCCCACAATATTTTACTGAAGGATATGATGTATTTGCCTACTATGCCTATGACAATCCTGTCCCTGTAAGCGGAATTATCCACGTAGGGTTTATTCAACAGAATGTAGATCGTTTAAATATCGGTTTAGATAAAAACTCAAATGCAAATGCTGGTAACCTTCATTATAAATTAAGTCCAGGAAGCAATTGGATGGCTTCAGAAATCTCTGGATCCGTGATGATACACCCTGTTTTGAGGGCAGGAAAGGTATTGCCATCAAGCATCGATGACATCGAGACAATAGCTTATGGAGAGATGTCTTCTAAACTATATCCCAACCCGACCTCATCTGAAGTTTCGTTTAAGACCTATGTAGATATGGTTTGGTCTGTTTATTCTTTGAGTGGAAGGGAACTCATGCGAGGAGAATCACATCCTTCGATGCAAGTGACCATTGATACGTCTCATCTCCCANCAGGCATGTATTGGGTGGGTATGACGAATCCTTTTACATCTGAGTCGACAGGAAAAAAACTTATAATATTGCCTCAATAAAATCTAACATGAGTGAAAAAGATATTATTGAAGACAATATTGATGAGTCTGAAGAGCTCTTTGAGCATCACAGGATAGAGGCAGATCCAGGGCAACAACCGCTTCGGGTTGATAAGTTTCTCATGAGCCGAATTGCGAATATTTCGCGCAATAAATTGCAAGTTGCTGCAAAATGTGGATACATACGTATTGATGGCAAATCTGTGAAGTCAAACTTTAAAATTAAGGCTGGCCAAGTCGTTACTGTAGAATTGCCTCAGCCTGTATATGAATTTGAACTCGTTCCTGAAAAGATGGATCTCAATATTATATATGAAGATGATACGGTGATTGTCTTAAATAAATCAGCAGATTTGGTCGTACATCCTGGTCATGGTAACTACCGTGGCACTTTGGTCAATGGGATTCTTCATCATTTACAGAACCTTCCATCTGTCGCTGGGTCACCTACGCCTCGTCCAGGTTTGGTCCATAGGTTAGATAAAGATACAACTGGGCTTATGGTATTAGGAAAGACAGAGCGCTCCCTCACCGAACTCAGTGAACAATTCTTCGAGCGATCTGTCGAACGGCGATATCATGCGCTTGTATGGGGAGACCTAAGAGAAGATGGAAGAATCGAAGGGCATGTCGGTCGATCTAGAAGCAACAGAACGGTTCAAGCAGTCTATGTTGATGGTGAAGAAGGAAAACATGCAGTCACGCATTATAGGGTTCTTGAGCGATTGGGCCCCGTTACTTTGGTGGAATGTAAACTCGAAACAGGAAGAACACACCAAATCCGTGTTCACATGCAGCATATCGGTCACCCTTTGTTTGGTGACCCACGATATGGGGGTAACGTTGCTGTGAAGGGTTCGCCAGGAGGGAAGTACAATTCATTCCTGCGCAATTGTTTCAGTATTCTTCCCCGTCAGGCACTTCACGCAAAAACACTGGGCTTTATTCATCCTGGGACAAAAGAATTCGTTTCTTTTGAATCTGAGATCCCATCAGATATGGCTGAAATAATTTCTAAATGGAAAACGTATCTAGAAGGAATAGCGCGATAAAAGAGCCTGACAAGATTCTCTAACCTTCCTCAAGTTTTTCTTTTTCAATCAGTGCCTTTTCCCATTTTGCAAGAAGATCGTCGTGTACTTTCTGGATTTCCTCAAATTCATAACTGAGTTCAGTCATTTTTTTTCTGTCGCTGGGATCAACGTTAGCGACTTCCTCATTCTTCGATGCAAGGTTGATCTCAGCTTCTGAAACAGCTTTCTCGAGTCTCGTAACACTTTTGCTGGCTTTCCTGAGGGCCTTGTCTCTGGCTTTCCGAGTTTCATAGTCATCTTTATGACGTGAAGATTGTTTTGCAACGCTATCTGAGGGCACACTTTTCTTACCCTTACTTAACGTTCTTTCTCCAGTTTTTGATGCCTCATAAGCACCTATGCTTTCCGCATGCTTGATATGAAGGAAATTTTTGATATCTCCGATATATTGCTTCAAGCCATTTGGCGTCACCTCATTGACGAACTCCGTTAACCCAGAAAGGAAGTCTCTGTCGTGTGACACCACGATGAGAGATCCATCAAAACTAGCCAGAGCATCTTTAAGCACTGATTTTGATTTTAGGTCGAGGTGGTTCGTAGGCTCATCCAAGATAAGCACGTTATATGGGTGAAGTAAGAGTTTGCAAAGGGCTAATCTGGCTTTCTCTCCTCCACTTAACACGCTGACCTTCTTATCTACGTCCTCGCCAGAGAAGAGAAAGGATCCCAACATTGATCTAAGATTAACCTTGCTATCTAATGTTACTTCAGCCTCAAGTGTTTCGAGAACGGTAATTTTTTGGTTTAATTCTTCAGCTTGATTCTGAGCGTAATAACCGATATCGACATTATGCCCCTTGATGAGGTCGCCCTCAAACGATTCCAGACCGAGCAATATTCTGGTCAATGTGGTTTTCCCCGCACCATTTTTTCCGACAAAAGCTACTTTTTCTTGCCTTGCCATAATGAAATCTAATCCCTTAAAGACCTCTAAGTTTCCAAACGATTTACAAAGCCCTTTGGCTTCAAAGACCACTTTCCCCGATCTGGGCGCAGGCGGAAAACGAAATTTAATTTTCGCATTGTCTGCAGCGTCAACTTCAACACGCTCTAGCTTGTCAAGCTTTTTAATCAATGATTGTGCAAATGCGGCTTTGTTTTTCTTGGCTCTAAATTTATTAATCAGAACTTGAGTCTCTTCAATATACTTCTTCTGGTTTTTTGATGCTTGCAACTGCCTCTCACGTTCCTCTTCTCTCCAAACTTGATACTTGGTATAGGGCGCCTTAAAATCATACAATTTGTATGGGCTTATTTCAATGGTCCTTTCGGTTAATGTATCCAGGAACATCCTGTCATGTGAAATAAGTAAAATAGCACCTGCATAGTTTTTTAGAAAACCCTCTAACCACTCGATACTTTCAATATCTAAATGATTTGTAGGCTCGTCAAGGAGCAAAAGATTGGGGTTTGTTAAGAGAAGCTTTGCAAGCTCAACTCTCATCTTCCATCCTCCACTGAACTCACTCATCTTCCTTTTTAGGTCTTCATCTTTGAAGCCCAAACCTTGTAAAATTCGATAGATGTTTTCCTCTAAATTACCTGCGCCTATAATATCTAATCTCGTATTTGCATCAGTGAGTTCATCGATCAGTCTTCCGTACTCACTGCTTTCATAATCCATTCTTGATGAGATCTCTTCAGTGATTTCTGCAATACGTGCTTCCAACTGTTTTACCTCAGCAAATGCACTCGCAGCTTCATCAAATACAGTTTCCCCTTCATTGTGATTCATCTCTTGTGGAAGGTATCCGATCTTATAATCATTTGGATAGCTTACAGTTCCCTCAGATGGTTTATTGATCCCCGCAAGGATGTACATCAAGGTTGACTTACCCGCGCCATTTCGTCCTACAAGTCCAATTCTCTCCCTCTTACCGATGAATAAATTTAATCCTTCGAATAGTGTACGTTCCCCAAAGTGAACCCCAAGTTGTGTGACTGTAAGCATGCAGCGGCAAAGGTCGTAAATAAAAAACGGGAAGCCACTAAGCCTCCCGTTTTAAGTTGATTGTATTCAGTAAATCAGTAATGCCATAGATCGTGCTCCAGTAAGAACAATTCCTCTTTGATGCGTTCAGATTCAGCGAGCGCATCCATTCCTCTTACATAGCCTTTCACGATTCGGTCGTACACATTTGATTCCTTCACGATGTAACTAGAGAAATATCTTTTTTGGAACAAATCCTCGTATGTTCTGCGCTGAGCATCATTGAATAGATTAAAGGCCTCAGAATGTGCGAAAACCTCTCTGCATTCAGGATAATACAACCAAAAGAGCGGCTGATAACCGATGCTTTCGCCGTCTCTGAACTCCTCAATAAGCGGCGCAATTCCAATAATCCTAACATATCTTTCACTTCTTTGTCTGTCCCAAATCCAATCTTCTTTCAAACGGTATCTCGTAATATATTCAGAGCTAATTGCCGTCTGTTGTTTTTCTGATTCGATCTCTTCACCATCATCATCATACTTTCTGATATAAGTGACAGGGTTAAGTTTACTGCGAACACTGTCCACACTTAGTTTGTTTCTGACATAAAATTCGTCTTCATCACCAGCTGGACCTGCACCATAAGCTTGTAAAGAACCGTCTATAAGTAACCCCTCCTTGATTACATCAAAAAGGTTTTTCCTATTTTGAATAGGCTCTACAGGATAGAAGAAAGGATGATTGATTTTTTGTTTTAAATCCATCTCTTGCCAGAGACGCTTGGAATACATGACATCAGCTTCACGAAGGTATGGGTATGGGATTACTCTTTTCTCAAATCTTGTTTGTCGAACGTATGCGCCGTCAAGAACATCTTGGACTTGTGCGTCACATTCGAATGACACTGTAAAGCTTGCTACAATTAGCAGTGTAAATTTAAAATAATTGCTCATCATCGTTTCTTTTTACTTTATGACTTTCAAACTCAGATTTAAAATACGAGTCGTTTTGTCAGGCATCCTTACTTTGATATCCTCAAAGAAAAGTCGGGTTCCAGGCCTCGCCTTTCTGAGTAGTTTTTCTTGTTGGGATGTGATTTTATTATTCGTAGACTTCTCACTTGAAACCACGCCATCTTTACTCATTGTAATTGTAAAACCAATAACTTCTGGTTTTATTTGAAATGCGAAATCCGGCATCTTAGGCACTACAGCAGTGAAAGAAAGTATCTCATTCGTTTTGATCAACATGTTTGTAGGATCTTTACCTCCCCACCATGGCAATGGATCTGGAATTCTCTTGACGACGAAATCACGTTGCCCAAGATTACTGATAGTCCCATCTGGCATTTCTCCTTTCACAGATATAACCGCTGTCTTATTAGAATCCTTTGAAGGTTCAACGATATATGTGCCGTCACGCTGTTTTTTAATCGTATGACTTCCCGAGATGCTCACACGAAGCTTGTCGCTCGGAACTCCAGGCACACTGATCTCTACTGGATTCGGCACACCTCTGTAGAAGACATTCATCTTTGTCGGAGAGACCACAAGCGCAGGTTCTGCAATTGTAAATGAAGGCGTAAAGAATTGTCGATCTAACATCTCTCCTTCAGCACCTTGGTACCTGATGACTCCCTTGTATTGATATTGCCCCAGAGACATACCTCTAGATGACATCGCCATGATTCCTTGCCCTAGCTCATTAACATCAAGGGGTTCAAGACCTACATAGTCGAGATCCGAGGAATCTTTGCCATCCCATTTTTTGGAATCAATATATACCTCAGGCTTTTTTGTTGGATCAAAAGCAGCAAGGAAAATATTTGCCCTCACCGTATCTCCACGAAGAATGTAGTTTGATTGAGGTATCGTCAAAGGCATGATGTTAGAGAACTTCAAACTTTTTGCTTCAGTGCTGTTTAGAAGCCAACCGATTGCATCTTCTTCTGCATCTCTGATGTCGATAATCATCTTAGACATGAGCGGCATAACTGCTGCCAAAGGCATTTTATGGAAGTTTGCGATTTCCCAAGACACCATTTTTTCGGATTTCATTTCTTCTTCAAATGAGAACCGTTCGTTCAATGATTTAATAGTATTTGGAGGAAGTGAGATGACATTTCCATCGATATCTGTGACACTCATATTTAATAGGTAATCACGGTATTCCTGAACAGCAAGCTTAATACCATTTGCAGTCCATTCTCCTTCTATAGGGTTGTTTTCATCGGCCCCCACCATGTATCGTGTGAGTGATTGATATTCATCTTTTACCCGAATGTAGGCCAGGTTTAACGTGGTGTCATTCCCATTTTCATCAACACCGAAGTATTTCTCAAAATTCACCAGTTCTTGTTCTTCAAAATCACCAGAAGAAGAAGCTAAACAGCGTGCTTTAAGTTCAGTGATATAGCGTACCAAGTCATCCGATTTTTGAACAATGGCCTGAGCTTGNTCGTAAAAAGGTCCTACTTTTACTTGATTGCTTGAGTATTTTCCTTCTAGTGCAGAATAGGTGTCGGAAATTTTTGATGAAAGCGTAGACTGAGTTTGTAGTAGACTATTTTCAACTTTCACGAAACCATCTAAAACTTCTTTAGAAATATTCAACGCCAGAAGTGCTGTAAGGACGAGGTACATCATCCCTATCATTTTCTGTCTTGGGGTCTCTCTTGCTCCTGACATATCTAGCTGGCTTTATTGCCCATTGCATTGAGCATGTTGCCGTAAACTGTATTAAGAGACGCAAGATTTTGTGCAAGTGCAGCAATATGCTCTTTGTAAGCCTTTGTATCCTCTACACTGTCGTTCAATGTCTTCACCAATTCACCCATTCCTGAATAAAGTTCTTTATTTGCCTCGAGCTGTTGAAGCTGCATCTCATACATGGCATTTAATGATCCAAGGTTCGTGTTCATGCGTTCCAAGTTCTGTCCAGCAGAATTCCCTGCTTCTTTCGTGCCAACAAGACCTGTTAATGACTCAGAAACACCTTCGTAGGTATTTGCCATTTCATCAACTCTATTTGATGCTTTTACAAGTGAATCGCTAAATTCCTGAGTTGCTCCCGCAGCATCTGCCATGCTACTCATTTTACTTGCTTGATCGCCCAGGTTTCTCATGCCATCTCCAAGGTTCTTAAGCATTTTAGAATCGATTTTTGCTTCTTTTAAAAGCGAATCAAATTCCTCAACTGCTGTTGTTGCAGTGTTTGCCTCATCATCTTCATAACGTAATTCAGGATGAACCAAAGACCAATCCGGTTCGCTATGTGCTGGGGGCTCTAGTGCAGAAAAGAAGAAAATCAAGGCCTCAGTGCTCAGACCGATAATAAGCATTTCACTCGCAAAAGGCATGTGCTCAATTTTAAACAGGGCGCCTATAATTACAATGGCAGCACCAAAGCCATAAAGTTTAGACATAAATTCTTTAAACTTTTTTCCACCGGGCATCCATGGATGTATTCTTTTGCTTGCGGGTATCATACTTCTAAAATGTTAGTTTCAATTATAAATTACCGAGTAAATCTCGATAGCAGGGTTTCAGGTATTCTAATTTAATGTGAAGGGTTTTTAATTCCACTCCTCTTTGGGGCCAGACTTTCCGCGTCCCAAATATGACATCACAGAACGGAAGCCTATAAAAGCTTTTGCAGAGTCACTGTACTCATAAGTACGCGTACCTGTTTGGCAATAGTAACCAATGTCTTTCCAGGAGCCTCCTCTGATGACTTTTCTATGAAGTGCTTGACTGTCTTCCATTTTTGCATGGTAAACGTAATCAGGTGCAAGATCATAAGCGAAATCATATACCGTTTCATCAAACGCAGTATTTGTCCACTCGGCCACATTTCCAGACATTTGGTATAGGCCGTAATCGTTAGGGCTGTATGATTCAACAGGTGCGGTATAGGCGTTTGCATCCTCTACGTAATCCCCACGCATGGGTTTAAAGTTTGCGAGTACACAACCTTGCTCATTTCGAATGTATGGTCCCCCCCAAGGGTAAGGCGCTAGATTTCTGCCTCCACGCGCAGCATACTCCCATTCAGCTTCAGAAGGAAGACGGAATTTTTGAATGTATGTTTGGCCTTCATTTTTTCTCCAGGAGTTCATGATTTGTGTGCGGTANGCATTAAATGCGACTGCCTGACCCCACGTAACTCCCACAACTGGGTAGTCATCATATGCAGGATGCCAGAAATAGTTTTCTGCCAGAGGCTCGTTGTATGAGTAGGCATAGTCGTGAATCCAAACAAGTGTGTCAGGATAGACATTAATTGTTTCCTCTACCACAAATTGTTGACGGTCTGAATAGCGCTTGACGGAGTGCCATTGACCCAATTCATTTGGTTCACCGTAATCTTCATCACGACCTTCTTTACTTGCTGCTTTTTCAAGATTAAACCAATAGTAACGGTAATTTAGTTTACGTGTATCTATTTCTTTACGGTTGTAATATCTGTCAGATCCTTGAAGGTAATACTCATCATAGAGCAGGTCAAATACATCTTCGTCAGTCCAGTCTACAGGTTCTTCCCAATTAAGGACAAAACCCTTGTCAATAAACCGATCAAGTTCTTTGCCATCTTTATCTTCGGCATAGAAATAACGGTCATCGTCATTTTCAGCGAGTGTGTTTAAAAATAATGAATCGCGAACATAGTTTACAAACTGTCGGTATTCATTGTTAGAGATCTCGTGTACATCCATATAGAATGCTGGGATAGTCACAGTTTTAGCGCGTGTGTTTAAAGCGTATGGAACATCTTGATCACTAGGGCCCATGGTATACGATCCGAAGTGGATGTAATTCATACCATAGGGATTCGCTTGATCCCAGTACTCACGGGGGTGAACCCCTACGAGCTCACCCTGGGGTCCCATATAACAACCAGCAAGCAGTACTGGCGTCATGAGTATCAGAAGGAACTTATTCATATAGAGTTTTCTTGTAGGTTTATTAGGAGGTTACGGATAGAACGAAAGAAAGGTTCCTTTTATTATAGGAATCTTGGATTCGCATATCTGTTTAATATTGGTGTAGAAATGAATTTAAAGCTGTACGACAGAAAGAATTCATGTGATCCTGAAGAATATGTTTGCAGCTCAGAAGTGGTCGCATCGAATGAATAACCCACTTTGAAAAGTTGTTCTTTAGAGCTTGTCGCATCTTTGCTGCTCAATCGGTATTGGAGTCCAGCAATTGGGGATATCGCATCTCCGGGCCTCCATGAAACGCCCGCCCAAACCATTTCATCATACATAACATTTACGTTTATGTCCATGGCTGTCGCATTGAGATCTGATTTTGCCAGCAGGTTTGTTCTTAACACCAAGATGTCTCCATCAATGGCGTAATTGTATCCACCCATGGCGTAAAAATGCCTTGCAGGTGTGATACTCATGATCGTTCCGCCATCCTTAAGTTCAGATTGCGCGATGTGCGTCATAGAAAGACCTGCATAAAACGTTTTAGGCTTTGCGATGTAAACGCCAAAGTCGACATCAATAGCAGATCCTGTTTCTCCATCTGATGGAATAGCATTGTCTTGTGTCCAGTCATCTATTGCGAGCCATTCTGGCTTAAAGGTCTTGCTGAAGTAGCTGACAGATGTTCCCAAGCTTAAAGTTGTTCCGCCTGCAAAAGGTGCCAAAGAATATGAATACCCCACCTTTGCCATTGTGTTGGATTCAAACCCCAATTCGTCTTGATAGAATTGAACGCCAAAGCCACCTGGCATAAAACCAAGTTTTCCATTTACATTTAACATTGTTGTGACAGGCGCACGATCCAATCCGACCCATTGATTTCGGTAAAAACCATTGACTTGAATTAAATCTGAATTACCGGCTGCGGCAATATTCGACATGGCATGGTCCATGTACCATTGCGTGAACTGTGGGTCTTGTTGTGCGCTTAGTGAAGCGGTAAAAAGGCCCATTACGAACATAAGCAGTAAACTACGTATCATGTTAACTCGTTGATTTTCAATAATTTCACAGGATTCAGCTTTCGCTGAGTGTGGCAAGATAAGGAATTTTATGAAAAGGGACACTTTATTCGCAAATAACATCATGCTAGTTTTTGATAAGTCCTCCACCATCTGTCTGGAAGTTGGCCCTCAGCAGCTTCCTGATAGTCTTCGTAAGCACATGGAACAAGATGATGGTGATCTTTGTTGTTTTTCTTTGACGTAGGAATCGGAACATCCATCCACCATCTGTCACTTCTCGCTGATTTGAAAAAGGCAACTTCATGATCATTGCCTGGCAAATCAACAACATATTTTGTGTATTCTTCTGCGCTGCATTTGGGGTAGTCTCCGGTTTGGCAAAATATTCCATCAAGCATATGCCAAATTACTTGCGCGGCCAAATGTGCGCCTCGACCTCTGTCATCAAGGTCTGGATTGTGTTCAAACACGCCAAGTGCGATCATTCTGTCACTGAGCCCAGCATAGCGCGCAAGTTGACAAATCTGAGAAGCTGTAAGTCCGTTTGGCCCTGCGTGAGTTGTTGCGGGATGATCTGCGGCTCTGATAGAAGATACATCGATTGAAATAAGATCTGAATTTCTGAACGTAGGCTCCAGAAGTTTCGCATTGCTGTGTACAGTCCCTAGGCGAATTGCTTCAAATTCAAGGCGTTCTAGAAGTTCAAGTGTATCAGGATCCGTCAGATATCCCTGATGCCCAACATTTGTATAGTCGAATAAGTAATTCGGTTCATGTAAAACCAAACGGTTCATGAAATTTCTCGATGTATGTACTTCAGGATCACCACCAAAATCCAGTCTTGAGTCTACCGTCACCACATTCATAGGTCTGCCTACAGATTCTAATGCTGCATACAACGGGTAAGTTAGGTCATGCCCTCCGCCCAAAACAATAGGAATTACTCCCATTTGTACGAGTTCAGAGACCACGGTGATTAACGCATTTTCAGTGTCAGAATCTTCGAAACCAGCTCGGATATTTCCGAGGTCTACTACAGGTGCCCATCTGGTCGGTGGTGTTAAACGGTACAGCCAAGATCTGATCGCATCAGGTGCAGCAGAACATCCTTCATTGTCGCCACTTCTTCTGCCGTCATTCACACCAAAAATCGCAATGCGACAACCCTCAATTTCTGGTTGGTAGTCAAAACGATGTATATCTATCCTGTCAGCGATTCGCGATGTTCCTTCTGCATTGCTGAAAACCGGTTGGTCAACCGGCTGAAAGAGGTCGTATATTCCTTGACTCATGGTGCTAATTCCTTGCAGTTTATAGTATTAACTACAATTAGGCACAAGTTTAGTTAATGGAATAACCAAATTTACCGACAGAAGACATTATCCGTTCACACTGGATTGTTACTACTTCTTTGCTTTGAACCCTCTTTTCTTGGTTTTGGGCTTGTTATCGTGTTCTACGATAAGCTCTTGAGCTCTTGCCCAGTCAATCTTTTCATAATCTTCGCCTTTGGGTATTTTGACGTTTTTCTTCCCAGCTTTAATATACGGTCCCCAACGTCCGTTAATGATTCTTACAGTTTCGTCTTCTNCGAATACTTTTAACAAAGCAGCTGCATCAGCGGCGGCCTTTTCTTGGATAAGTTCTATGGCTCTTTCTAATTCTATCGTATAAGGATCATCGTCTGAATCTTTTTTAATTGAGACAAATTTGCTGTTGTGGACCACATATGGGCCAAATCTACCAATAGATGTTGACACCACTTTTCCCTCATATTCCCCTAATTTCCTGGGGAGTTTGAACAACATGAGGGCTTCCTCTAATGTAATAGATTCTAGGGTTTGATTGTTACGAAGAGAGGAAAATTTCTTATCCTCATCATCCGCTTTGCCCAGTTGAGCCATGGGGCCAAATCGACCGATACGAACGAGAACTTGTTTCCCCGTATTTGGATCCATACCTAAGATTCGCTCTCCAGAAGCACGGTCTGCATTTTCGAGCGTATCATCCACCTGATCTTTAAATGGAGAATAGAAACCTTTAATCATATCCTGCCAATCCTGTTTACCTTCAGCAATGAGATCGAACTTTTCTTCAACCCCCGCAGTAAAGTTGTAGTCCATAATTTTGTCAAAATGCTTGATCAGGAAATCGTTGACAACAATCCCGATGTCTGTGGGCGCAAGTTTGTTTTTCTCCGCACCGGTATTTTCAGATTCGGTACTGACTGTAAGGTCTAATCCATCGAGTGTGATGACTCTGTAGTTCCTTTTAGTGCCTTCTCTTTCAGGCATTTCAACGTATCCTCGCTTTTGGATGACACTGATGGTTGACGCATACGTAGAAGGTCTTCCGATGCCTAATTCTTCAAGTCTTTTTACCAAGCTCGCTTCAGTATAGCGAGGGGGGTGATTTGCAAAACGTTCTGTTGCTACGATTGTCATTCTCTCCATGGGATCCCCATTGGTCATCGCAGGAAGCAATCCTTTTGCTTCATCATCATTTTCTTCATCAGTACCTTCGAGATATACTTTCAGAAACCCTTCAAAAGTGATGACCTCTCCTTTCGCGACAAAGAGTTCACTGCTGCCACTGGTGTCGATGGTTACCGTTGTTTTCTCTAATCGAGCATCGGCCATTTGGGAGGCAATAGCGCGTTTCCAAATCAGTGAATAAAGTTTATCTTCCTCGGGCTTGCCGTTGTGTTGGCTTACAGAAAAATCAGTCGGGCGAATGGCTTCGTGTGCCTCTTGTGCGCCTTTAGATTTGTTCGAGAATGTTCGCCTTTCGCAGTATTCATCCCCATATGAAGCGCTTATAGCCGATGCAGCGCTATCCAGAGCTGTATCACTCAAAGTCACAGAATCGGTACGCATATATGTGATTCGTCCAGCTTCGTATAGTTTTTGAGCGACGCTCATGGTCCTTGATACGGAGAACCCTATTTTACGAGAAGCTTCCTGCTGAAGTGTTGACGTTGTAAATGGTGCAGTAGGTTTCTTCTTGGCCGGTTTTGTTTCAAGTGACTTTATGGAGTGAGAACTTTGAATGCATTTTTCCATAAAAGCCTGTGTCTCGGCCTCTGTTTTGAAACGTGTTTTACATTCCGCTTGTACTGTTTTCTCTCCAACAGTTTTGAAATGACCCACAACTCTGAATTTCGAAGATGACTGATGTGCTTCGATATCCCTTTCCCGGTCTACGATAATTCTTACACCTACACTTTGAACTCTACCCGCGCTCAGGCTAGGCTTTACCTTCTTCCAAAGTACTGGACTTAGCTCGAATCCGACCAAACGATCTAGTATGCGACGTGCTTGTTGTGCATTGACAAGATTTGTATTTACTTTCCGGGGGTTGTCGATGGCTTTGAGAATTGCAGGTTTGGTGATTTCATGAAAAACAATGCGTTTTGTGTTTTTCGGTTTTAAGCCAAGTGCTTCGACAAGGTGCCATGAAATCGCTTCTCCTTCTCGGTCCTCATCCGTCGCTAACCATACCATATCAGCGCCTTTTAATGCTTTTTTGAGATCGGTGATAACCTTCTTTTTGTCATCAGTCACCTCATAATTTGGCGCGAAATTATTTTCAATGTCGATCGCTTTGTTGCCCTTAGGAAGATCTCGGATGTGACCAAAACTTGACTTAACTGTGAAGTCTTTACCAAGGTATCCTTCTATCGTCTTTGCTTTAGCAGGTGACTCGACTATAACTAGATTCTTCGACATTTTTTAAATTTGAGTCGCAAAGGAAATGTAAAAGGACAATAAATAACAACAAAATATTCATTAGTTTTTCCGCTTTGTGGGGTACCCCTTTAGGGGTGACAATTTGTCAGCACCAAATAATACGAGTACATTTGCCTAAAATTGAGTAGATGAGAGAAGGAGATAGAAATATTGATGAGGCAAGACAGGGTGAGGCGATGATCGTTGACACTTTGGCTTTTGCAGTTGACAATAATTCATTGGCTCAAAAAAAATTGTATTTAGAAAGTTATGGTTGTGCGATGAATTTCAGTGATTCAGAGATTATTGCATCCATCATGAATAACGTTGGATATACAACGACAAAAGTTCCCCAAGATGCAGATTTGATTTTAGTGAATACTTGTTCTATTAGGGAAAAAGCCGAGGAACGTGTTCGCAATCGATTGAATGAATTTAAGCGCTACAAAAAGAAGAACAGACAACTTGTGGTCGGGATGTTGGGGTGTATGGCTGAACGACTAAAGGAAAGTTTACTTGAGCAAGAGAAGCTTGTAGATCTTGTTGTGGGTCCTGATGCCTATAGAGATTTGCCAACTTTGGTAGAGAAAGTACATGGCGGCCAGAAAGCAGTGAATGTTCTGCTTTCGAGAGAAGAAACCTATGCTGAGATTAGTCCTATTCGCCTTGATTCCAAAGGTGTTACGGCGTTTGTAAGTATCATGCGTGGCTGCGACAATATGTGTTCATTCTGTGTGGTGCCTTTTACGCGAGGCCGTGAGCGCAGCAGGGACCCTGAAAGCATTGTGGCAGAAGCAAAAAATCTTTTTGACAAGGGGTATCGTGAGGTGACGCTTTTGGGCCAAAACGTGGATTCTTTCAAATGGAATTTAGATATAAAAGGGAAAGTTAAAAACCCAGATTTACCAGTCGTCCGTTTCGCAGAACTTCTTGAAATGGTTGCTGAAGTCAACCCAGATCTAAGAGTTAGATTTTCCACGAGCCATCCCAAGGATATGGTCGATGACGTCATGCATGCGATGTCACGTCATGAAAATCTATGTAAGTATATTCACTTACCTGTTCAATCAGGCTCAAGCACCATGCTCAAACGTATGAATCGTGGCTATACCCGAGAGTGGTATTTGAATAGAATTGCTGCGATTAAAGAAATACTTCCAGGCTGTGAATTGTCAACGGATATCATCACTGGATTTTGTGGCGAGACACAAGAAGAACATGATGAAACCATGACCCTGTTGAAGGAGGTTGGATTTATTATGGCTTACAATTTTAAATACAGTGAAAGACCCAAAACGTTGGCTGAACGTAAGTTCGAAGATGACGTTCCTGAAGAAGTGAAGGCCGCTCGGCTCTCAGAAGTCATTCTTCATCAACGACAGTACGCATCAGCGTTAACAAAGAAAATGGTCGGGAAGGTATACCGGGTCCTTGTAGAAGGCCCGAGCAAGAAGAGCGATGAAAAGTATTTTGGACGAACAACCCATAACATTGTGATGATTTTTGACAAAGGAGATCTTAAGCCCTGCGATTACGTAAATGTTAGAGCATTGTCTTGCACCACTGTGACGTTATTGGGAGAAGTAACAACAGATCCAGCGGACGCTTAATTTGAACGGAAAACCATGAACGTAGCGTCAATAAAACAAAGGTTTGGAGTCATCGGCACAAGTATGTCTCTTGATCGCGCAATAAATATTGCAGCTCAAGTTGCCCCTACAGATTTATCCGTTTTGATTCTAGGTGAAAGCGGAACGGGTAAAGAAGTGATGCCACGTATTGTTCATCAGTTCAGCAAGCGGAAGCACGGCAAATACATCGTCGTGAATTGCGGAGCGATTCCAGAAGGGACAATTGATTCGGAACTTTTTGGTCATATGAAAGGCGCTTTTACTGGCGCTACAGATTCAAGAAAAGGGTACTTTGAAGAGGCGGATGGTGGTACCATCTTTTTAGACGAAGTCGCAGAACTTCCACTCACGACGCAAGTGAGATTGTTGCGGGTTCTCGAAACAGGAGAGTTTATGAAGGTTGGATCCTCTCTTACTCAGAAAACCGATGTAAGGGTTGTTGCGGCTACAAATGTTGACTTTAATGAAGCGTTTAATAAGTCCAAATTTAGAGAAGACTTATACTATCGTTTGAACCAAGTTCCGATTCAGATGCCTCCCCTTAGAGAAAGGTCAAGCGATATTCATTTGCTTTTTAGAAAATTCACCACAGATTTCAGTGAATTGCATCGCATGCCGCCATTGTCTCTTACGCCAGATGCAATAGAGATCATTGAAAATTATCCATGGCCAGGCAATATTCGACAACTCAAGCATATTACCGAACAAATCTCTGTTTTAGAACCTGAAAGATATTTAAATTCAGATGTTGTGTTGGGTTATTTGCCAGAAACGAACAGATCTCGATTGCCAGTCAAAGTGCAAAGTTCAAGTGATGGATTCGAAGAAAGTGATTCAGGAAGGAATGAGCGGGAGATATTATATAAGGTGCTCTTCGATATGAAGGGTGAATTGAATGATTTGAAAGACTTGGTATTGGGCTTGGTAAATAGTTCACAGTCCTTGACGAGTAAAGAGCAGGATTTGGTGAATCGTGTGTTTAAATCGGAGTCATCATCGGAGTCAACGTCCTCTAAATTTCCCCTCATATTAAGAGATCAAGATTCCCAAAATACAGCATCACCTAGGGTACGTGAAATAGAAGAAGTTGAGCAAAATTTATCTCTTGTCGACGTTGAACGTCAGTTAATTAAACGGGCATTGGAGAAGCACAGCAATCGTAGGAAAGACGCCGCTGAAGAACTTGGGATTTCAGAAAGGACACTTTATCGAAAGATTAAGGAATACGACTTGAAATGATGAAGTATCTTCAAATATTTGTCTTTGCGCTCTTGATGAGTTGTGGCGTTTACTCACCATATGGGGCTGCGACCTCAGGTGCAACATCTTTTAGCGTTTCTAAATTTGAGGCGATTCATCCACTTGTTTCGGCAACTTCGGCGTTGAGTATTACAGAAGCTTTGGTTGACCG
The DNA here is from genome assembly GCA_002700285.1 of Crocinitomicaceae bacterium. Taxonomy (GTDB): domain Bacteria; phylum Bacteroidota; class Bacteroidia; order Flavobacteriales_D; family Sanyastnellaceae; genus UBA974. The sequence goes on from PACT01000027.1 coordinate 64,180, forward strand.
AATCCAACGGCAGTCCGTTCTAAAGTTAGATTCTGATGCAGGAGCTTTGCAGTTTTCAGGTAAAGTTGTGGGATGGACCATTCAGCCCATAAATGTTCAAGGGGATGAGACAGCTGGAGCGAATAGAGTCACAATCACAGTTGATGTTGTGTATACAAATACACTCGATGAAAAGTTAAGTTTTCAAAGGAATTTCAGTAGGTTTGTCGATGTACCAAGCAGCGATGATTTGTTCTCCATCGAAGATCAAATTGTCGATGAAATTGGTGTGTTGCTTTCTCAAGATATTTTTAATTCAAGCCTAGGTAATTGGTAAGCCGACAGTGATAAATCTAGACAAAATAAATGCATTGCTGCATCGTAAAAACGAGAGTTTTGCTGATGTTAGAGACGAATTGGTTGAGTTGGTAGAAGGCCACCCTTACAGTGGTCCTTTCAGGATGTTACTTGCAAAGGCCTCTAAAGACGCTGGTCATCTTGATCAGCGAAAGGATTTATTATCAGCAGCAGCGCATTGTGAATCTAGAAAAGCACTTTTTGAATTAATGTTTGGGGAGGCTTTTAGAGAAGAGGCAAGGAAAATTCATGAAGTGATTAAGGAGACGGAAGAAGTTTCTGAAGAAGAACTGATTGAATTGGTTTGGCATTCAAATGAAATAACTTCAATTGAACCAAATGAAGATGAAATGTTCATTGAACGAGAAATGGCCATCGAGGCAATAGAATCTTCATTAAAAGATGAAATGAAGAGTTGGGATCGAGATGAAAACGACCAAAAGAGCATAAAAGAGCTGCCAGAAAGCGGTGATAAAAAAATATTTTCAAAAAATATTTCAAAAAATTTCACAGCACCAGATTCATCGGAAAACAAGGGTGTAAAACCAGATGAAATTATTGAAATTAAGGGGCGAGGAGATGCGAATTCTCTCTTTGGAAAATGGCTTGAGAAAAGAGCGAAAGAAACTTCTTTCGGAGAAGTAGGAGTTTTAAATAGTCAAGTAGAGAAGGGTGCAGAGGCGATTATTGATTCGTTCTTGAGGAAAAAAAATCCGTCGATTGGAGCGATTAGGGACATCGATACACCAGTTGAGGAGTGGGCAAATAAAGGCTTGGAGTATGACCCTAGTTTGGTCACCGAAACCATGGCGAAATTGTATGCAAAACAGGGTCAAATTGGGCTCGCTAAGAAGGCATTCAAGAGGCTCGCCTTGATATACCCTGAAAAAAGTGTTTATTTTGCATTCCAGCTTAAAAAGCTAAGCAACAATAAAGAGAACTAATAATGGGTACTTTCATTACAGTAATTATTTTAATCATAGCCTTCCTTTTGGGAGCGGTAATTCTTGTCCAAAATCCCAAAGGAGGTGGCTTAGCAGCCGGCTTTACTGGTGGAGCCTCTATGGGCGGTGTACAAAGGACGACAGACTTTTTAGAAAAAAGCACATGGTATTTGGTTGTCGCTCTTTTCGTGGCTTGCATTGGTGCAGGAATTTATAACGGAAACTCAGAAGGAAGTGTCGGTATAGATGAAAGCTTTCTACCGACCAATTCTGCACCTGCACCTATTGATTCAGACAGTTCTTCTGAACTTTCTGCGCCTGTTGAGACATCGGGTTCAGAAGAAGGTGCTGAATAAACAAATCATTTATTTCTTTTCAATAGATTCTGCTTCTCAGTAGAGTTAAATTGCGCCCACATTAACGCTGCGGTTGACAGTTTGTCATGTCCTTTGGGTTTGGCATAATTATCGTCTAAAGCAAAGTACAAATTCGAATAAAAAACAAACTTTTGATGTCAGTAAATATCCGTCCCCTTGCAGATCGAGTTCTTATTCAACCTGCTGCTGCTGAAGAAACAACAGCGAGTGGAATCATTATTCCAGATACAGCTCAAGAAAAGCCGCAACGCGGAACCGTAGTGGCTGTTGGCCCAGGCAAAGTAGATGAACCTACAACAGTGAAGGTTGGCGATTCAGTTTTATACGGGAAGTACTCCGGTACGGATCTTCAACTTGAAGGACAAGACTACATGATCATGCGAGAGTCGGATATTCTAGCAATCGTTTAAATCACACAGATTAAGATAAATAGTAATGGCAAAAGACATTAAATTTAACAGCGAGGCCCGTGGAGGCTTAAAGACAGGAGTTGATGCTCTTGCAAATGCTGTCAAGGTCACCTTGGGACCAAAGGGAAGGAATGTTGTTATTGACAGAAAATTTGGTGCTCCGAGTGTGACCAAGGATGGTGTTTCTGTTGCAAAAGAAATAGAACTGAAAGATCCCATTGAAAATATGGGCGCCCAAATGGTGAAAGAAGTGGCCTCTAAAACAGCAGATATTGCTGGAGACGGAACGACCACAGCGACAGTTCTTGCTCAAGCGCTCATCAATGAAGGCATGCGTAATGTCGCTTCAGGAGCAAATCCCATGGACCTTAAACGCGGGATGGATAAGGCCTCGGTAGCCATAGTCAAGGAGCTCAAAAAAATGAGTAAAGAAGTGGGAAGTGACAACTCAAAAATTCAACAAGTTGCTACTATTTCTGCAAACAATGACAATACGATAGGAACATTGATCGCTGAAGCGATGAAGACAGTGGGCAACGAAGGTGTGATTACAGTTGAGGAAGCAAAGGGAATGGAAACAACTGTTACAACAGTTGAAGGGATGCAATTCGACAGAGGATATCTCAGCCCTTATTTCGTGACAAACCCAGAAAAAATGGAAGTCGAACTGGACAACCCATTTATATTAATCCACGACAAGAAGATTTCAAATATGAAGGACCTTCTCCCAGTTTTAGAGCAAACGGCTCAGTCAGGGAGACCCCTTCTTATTATCGCAGAAGACGTAGACGGTGAAGCGCTTGCGACTCTCGTCGTAAACAAAATACGTGGTTCACTAAAAATCGCAGCTGTAAAAGCGCCAGGGTTTGGAGACAGAAGGAAGGCAATGCTTCAAGATATTGCAATCCTAACGGGAGGGCAGGTGATTTCGGAGGAAACTGGCTTAAAGCTAGAAAATGCATCAGCGGATGATTTAGGGACAGCCGAAAAAATAACAATTGACAAGGACAATACGACTGTTGTCAATGGCGTAGGAAAAAAAGCGGATATTAAAGCGCGTATCGGTCAGATTAAGGCTCAAATAGAATCAACGACATCTGATTACGACAAAGAAAAACTTCAAGAACGTTTGGCGAAACTCGCTGGGGGTGTCGCTGTCCTTTATGTTGGGGCGGCCACTGAAGTTGAAATGAAGGAGAAAAAAGACAGAGTAGACGATGCACTGCATGCGACTCGTGCTGCGATAGAGGAAGGNATCGTTCCTGGAGGAGGAACAGCATACATACGTGCAGCAGCTTTAATTTCTAAAATGGTAGGAGACAACAACGATGAGACGACAGGAATGAAAATAGTCCTCAGATCCATTGAGGAGCCTTTACGCCAAATCGTTGCAAACGCAGGTGGTGAAGGTGCTGTAGTGGTCAACGCTGTGCGTGAAGGTAAAAATGACTTCGGTTACAATGCAAGAACAGAAGTCTATGAAAATCTTTATAAAGCTGGCGTCATTGACCCTACCAAGGTCACGCGTGTTGCACTTGAAAACGCAATCTCGATTTCGGGAATGATGCTGACTACTGAATGTGTTATTTCTGATATAGAAGAAGAAGGCGTTGCCTCAGCACCACCTATGCCAGGTGGCATGGGAGGTATGATGTAAGGATGATGTCTATTTCCGTTAAACACGCAACGAAAGTATTTGATGGGCAAGCTGCGCTTAACGATGTGAGCTTACAGATCCCGTCTGGTCAGGTGCTAGGGCTCTTGGGTCCCAACGGTGCAGGTAAAACGACATTGATGAGACTTATTTCAGGATATCTCCCACCGACATCGGGATATATTGACGTGTGTGGTTTCGATGTAGATAGTGATCCTATAGAGACAAAAAAGAGAATAGGGTATTTGCCCGAAAATAATCCCCTACCTGAGGAGATGTACATTCGGGAATATCTCAAATTTGTGGGTGGGCTTTATCATTTAGATCATGTTCAAGACAAAGTAAAAAATGTCATGGAGCTTGTGGGGCTTGTTCCTGAAGCGCACAAAAAAATAGGACAATTGTCTAAAGGATATCGTCAAAGAGTCGGTCTTGCGGCGTCCATTATGCATGAACCCGAGGTGTTGATTTTAGACGAACCTACTTCGGGATTGGACCCGAATCAACTTGTTGAGATCAGATCTTTAATTCGAAGTATTGGAGAGAAGCGTACCGTCATATTATCCACGCATGTGATGCAGGAAGTGGAAGCGATGTGCGATCGAGTTGTTCTGATTCGAAAGGGCGATTTGGTGGCAGATGAGGCAACATCAACATTTACAAGTAGAGCGGGAGGTTTGGAAAAAGCATTTAAGGATATCACTTCTTGAGTTCGGGTTCAAATACTGAAAGAGGAGTAGTGTTTAGATCTACAGGGTCTTGGTATGATGTTCAGGATGGAAAGGGCGAAACTGTGCGATGCAGAATCAAAGGTAAATTTCGTCTCCAGGGCATTCGAACGACAAATCCAATTGCGGTCGGTGATTTCGTCCAATTTTCGAGAGAAGAAGAGGGGATAGGAATTATAGATACAATTGAAGAAAGACGTAATTTCATTGCACGTAAATCAGTAAATTTATCCAAGGAAAGCCACGTCGTTGCTTCTAATCTAGATCGCGCATTTCTCATTGTCACAATCGCAAAACCGAGAACCAGTTCTGGGTTTATTGATAGATTTTTAGTGACAGCAGAAGCATTTGGCATTCCTGCGACCATTGTCTTTAATAAAATAGATCTTCTTGAAGGAGATGAGGAGGCCACTTCGAGACAAGGGGATCTTGAGAAGATTTACGAAGACATTGGCTATAAAACACTGCGTGTATCCGCCACAACTGGACTTGGTATTGCTGAGATGAAGTCAGCGTTAAAAGATGGTATTTATCTTCTTTCAGGACACAGTGGCGTTGGTAAAAGTACAATTATTAACAAGCTCATCCCTGGCCTCGACCTTGCAACCGCAGATGTCTCAGAGTCCCATTCTAAGGGGAGACATACCACCACATTTGCAGAAATGTTTTCAGTTCCAGGAGGAGGTTTTATTATTGATACACCTGGAATTAAAGGGTTTGGTCTCGTTGCGCTTAGAAAGGAAACACTGAATCATCAATTTCCTGAATTTTTTGAGTTATTACAAGGTTGCAAATTCAACAATTGTGTACATATGGATGAGCCAGGATGTGCTGTCAGGAAGGCTGTCGAAGAGGGGGAGGTGTCAGAGGAGAGATACGGAAATTATGTTGAGATGTATATTGGATTTGATGAAGGTCCATATAGGTAAATTAAAATTATACCCGTGAGGTATAAAGGCCATTCACAATTAAATTTTCCGAGTTGTACGTCAGACGTTTGTGAGTTTTAAGCCCTAGTACATCCACGCCTATGGATCTTAAAATAGCATCTCCGGCCGCACAGTCCCATTCCATATATGGTCCCGTTCGCGCATGTATTTCAGCATCTCCAAGTGCAATTTTACAGAATTTCAATGCGCCACTGACAGGGCTGACCACTATTTCAGATGATGTGATGCCTGGGGGTAACAATTCTTCTACATCGGCTTTTTCTATCCAAGATGTCACCAACCGATATGGTCTTTGGATGTCTTTGCTTTGAATGGATGTTAAGTTAGAACCATCTAACTGTGCTGATGACACACCTTTGCCTAATGCGCCAATATAGATTGTGTTTGCGAGGGGATCAGCGACAACCCCTATGATAGGTCCGGATTCATCACATAGCGCAATGTTGATTGCAAATCCAGTCCTTTGACTTACAAAAGATTCAGTCCCGTCCAGGGGGTCAATTAAGAAATAATGTTTCCATTTTTTTCTCGCTTCGAATGGCGGTATTTCTGATTCTTCACTGATGATGGGGATTCCTAAAGGTTTTAAAATCTCCGATATTATTTTTTCAGACGCATAATCTGCATTAGAAACCACAGAGCCATCATGTTTTTTTGTGATATTTAATGCTTCATTGGAAGCGTTTAATGCCGCAAGCAGAACATGAGATCCCGCGCTAGCAGCCTTTAGACAATCGGCAATGATTTGATCAAAAAGTTTATTAGGAATCATGCCCGTAAGGTACTTATATTTGCTCTGATGCAGGGGTGCTGTAAAGCTGAGATTATACCCTTTGAACCTGACCGAGTAATATCGGAAAGGAAGATGTCAAGTGAGTAGCACGCCTGCGTCATGTTTATTCATGTTTAATTTATGCTGCTATGCGCAAGATTTTTATTGTTGGCTTGTTTTTGTCACCGCTTGTTTTTTATTCTCAAATAGATTCAATCAATGTTTTGAAACCAGCCGCGGTTTCTGCTGTTACTGCTGACGAAAGATCTCCCTTTGCGCACACGAACTTAGATTCTGAAGATTTAAACGCAAGAGATTCGGGTCAGGATTTGCCGTTTTTATTACGACTGACACCTTCTGTCGTCATCACCTCAGATGCCGGAAATGGAATTGGATACACTGGAATGAGGCTTAGGGGTTCTGACGCGAGCAGAATCAATGTGACAATTAATGGCGTACCGCTCAATGATGCGGAATCTCAAAATGTGTATTGGGTTGATTTGCCAGATTTGGGAGCGAGTGTCTCGGGATTACAAATCCAAAGAGGTGTGGGCACAAGTACAGTAGGACCTGGTGCTTTCGGCGGCTCAGTAGCCTTAAATACACTTGGAGAGATTGTGAAGCCAAATGTAAAAGCTGTTTTAGGCATGGGGAGTTTTAATTCATACCGACAGAGTGTGAGTTGGAATACCGGAATGCTCGCAGATGGCATTTCGTTTGACGGAAGAGCGTCACATATTTCTTCGGATGGATACATTGACAGGGCCTCAAGTGAATTAAGTTCTCTATATGCGTCACTTGTCAAAAGATGGACCAGTGGAAAAGTCTCACTCACAACAATGTTGGGGCAAGAAAGAACATATCAAGCTTGGTATGGTGTTCCACAAATTGTCACAGAAGATAATACAACAGATACAGATATTCAAGATTGGGCAGCAGGATCTTCCGAATACGGATACGGCACTGACACCGAGAGAATTTCTGACTTAATTGAAAATCGGAGAACCCACAATTATTATAAATATGAAAATGAAGTTGACGATTACAATCAAAACCATTTTCAGTTGCACCTCGAACAAAATATTGGTGTTGCAGATTTAGGCATCGCTCTCTACACAACAACTGGGTCAGGTTACTATGAGCAGTTTAGAGCCGCAGATGCTTTTTCAGATTATGGGCTTCTCGCGCCAATTTATCCTGATTCAAGCGGACCTGAGACGACAAATGTGATTAGGCAACGGTGGCTCGATAACCGTTTGTGGGGGTCAATTGTAAACTTAACTATCCCACTTGAAGAGATAACAATCGTGGCAGGGGGAGCATATTCTAGGTACGAGGGAGGTCATTTCGGTGAAATCATCTGGATGGAACATGCAGCTGATGTTTTACCTGGAACGTCCTATTACGATAATATTGGAAATAAAACAGATGTTAGTGGTTTTGTTAGGGTCAAACACGATTTTGCGGATGATATTTTAAGGTTGCAGGCGGAGGCACAAATCCGATCTGTTCTTTATACCGCAGATGGAGTTGATGCAGATCTTCAAGATGTTCTCATAAATGACGATTTGTTGTTTTTTAATCCGAAGATCGGCGTTGACTATGTTCTTTCATCGTCGAGCAGGGGGTATGCATCAGTTGCAATTGCAAATAGAGAGCCTACGAGAAGTGACTATCTCGACAGTCCCTTCTTTGGGTCAGAAAGTATAAGCCATGAACGGTTAATAGATTTTGAATTCGGGTACCGTTATGTGGCAAAAAAGTGGGCTACAGAAATCGGATTTTATCATATGGATTATAAAGATCAATTGATTGCTACAGGCATGTTAAATGATGTGGGCAGTTCTGTCAGAGTAAACGTACCTTCTAGTTTTAGACAAGGCATTGAGTTTCAGGCTGGCGTTGAACTTCAACCCAGATTTCGATGGGATGGAAATGTGACTTTGTCTCGAAATAAAATCGATGTGTTTTCAGAAATCCTCTACGATTACAACACCGATTTTGAATATGAGAACCCTGTGACACATGAAAATACAGACATCTCATTTTCTCCTGCATTCATCGCAGCGAGTGTGTTTGGATATGACGTTTGGTCAAATGATGACAGCCAGATACAATGTGAGTTGTCTACGAAATATGTCGGAAAACAATATCTTGACAATACGTCCAATGACAACAGATCGTTGCCTGGATATGTCGTAAATAACATCGTGTTAAGCTTCTCACAGTCAATTAAAAGCGGAGGTGATTTGAAGCTTTCAGTATTCGCAAATAACATATTAGATAACATGTACAGTGCAAATGGATGGACATACAGTTATTTATTCGGTGGCATGGATGCGATGACAACGGAAAATTATGTTTATCCCCAAGCAGGACGACATGGGTTTGTGAATTTAACAATGACTTTCTAGAGAAATATTTTGTACTTTAATCGAATGAAACACATCGTTCTCATATTGGTTATCGTGTTCTCAGGTGTTGGCATCAAGGCTCAATTTACAATGCCCTTTGAAGAGTTGGTCCATGAGGGAACTTGGTTGCAATGGCCTCATAACTTTACGTATGGATTTGGTGCTTCTGATGTTGAGCCTGCCTGGGTAGAAATAACAGCGGCATTAATCGGAGGGGAGAAAGTGCACATTGTGGCGTATGATGAAAACCATATGACTCACATTGAGGATCTATTGATAGGTGCTTCAGTTTCTATGGAGAATGTCAACATCATTGTTGCAGAAAATGATGACTTTTGGATCAGAGATAACGGACCTATTTTTGTCTATGATTCCGAATCTCAACTTACGGTTCTCGATTGGGGGTTTAATGGATGGGGAGGGAATGCACCTTATGCGCTGTGTGATGACATTCCCATTGCCGTTGCGGATTACTTGTCCATTCCATTAATTGATTTAAATGAAATGGTCCTTGAGGGTGGCGCCTTTGAAGTAGATGGTCATGGAACGATTATGGCGACGAGATCTTCGGTGACAGGAGCAGATAGGAATCCAGGTTTGACTGAGTCGCAGATTGAGGGATATATGGAAGAATATTTGGGCGTCACAAATTTTGTCTGGTTTGATGGGATGTTCGGAGGAATCCAGGATATCACAGATCAACACATAGATGGTTTTGCAAAATTCCAAGGCAACAATACGATTGTAACGATGAGTCACAACGACCTCTCTTATTGGCAAGTGTCCGTTTCCGACATTGCGCTCCTATATAACTCAGCAAACTCAAGTGGTGAACAATTTGAAATCGTTGTTTTACCCTTGACCCAAAATGACGTCACCACGACCTGGGGGGGGGACGTAGGGACTCGTGCCAGTTATGTGAATTATTATGTCGCAAACAACGTTGTTCTTGTGCCCAACTACAATGACCCCAACGATGATGTGGCAAACGAAATAATTCAAGATTTATATCCAGATCGTGCTGTTGTGGGTATAGATTCCAGAAACATATTTCTCAATGGCGGCATGGTGCATTGCATCACACAGCAGCAGCCTATCGGAGATACTGGCGTAGGGTTGGATGAGCTAGAGGACCTTCCCGAGGATCGCGTGATTCGCGTTTTTGATTTTTTAGGCAGAGCGGTTGAAAACCCAACCCCAGGGGTTTTATACTTGTGGCTTTACGAAAGTGGTTTAGTTAAGAAGGGCTTAGCACATTAAAGTTGAGCGACTTTTCTAACACTGTTCCTAAGACTACAAGATCAGCGCCCGCATTCCACGCCATTTCAATGCCTTCAAAATCAGTGATTCCACCTCCGACGATAAGTGGAACATCAACTGCATTTCGCACGGCCTTAATAAGTGTTTCAGGAATAGGATTTCCTGCCCCACTTCCTGCATCTATATACACAGCTTTCATGCCTAACAATACGGCTGCTTGAACTGTAGCGACTGCAAGCTCAGGTTTCGATGATGGTATGGGGAGGGTTTGGCTTATATATGCCGCAGAGGTAAGTGGGCCATCTCCTACGAGTAAATACGCTGTTGCAACCGTCTCGATATTCATAGTCATCAAACGGGGAGCTGCCTCGACGTGCCTGCCGATTAATAAGTCAGCATTTCGACCACTCACTAAGCTAAGAAACAAAAGTGCATCGGCTTCCTCACTAATTTGGTCTGGTGATCCGGGAAAAATGACAACAGGTAAATCAGTGTGATTTTTCACATTCGTGATAAGTTGACTTGCGTTGCCACGAGATAAAAAACTTCCGCCAATTAAAATATCAGAACATTCAGAGGCATTGATTTCTTTAATCCAATGTGCCAATGTGAGGTCTTTTGGTGCTTTGTCAGGATCTAAAAGCACAGAGAATCTCTTGTGACCTTGAAGTCTGTCTGCGTTTAATTTTTCTATCCAATGGTTTGCCATATCTTCTCTTTGATTAATTCCACAATATTTCGATGCCTCATCACATGCCCGCTAGGCACTTGTAAAAAATATACACTATGAATTGTGCTGTCATTTGTGCTGAATTCCTGAAGTCTTTTTTGAAGTGGAAGTGACCATGAAAACGGGATAATTTTATCTCGATTTCCGAAGATAAAGTATACGGTCTTTTCCTTGCTTGTATTCTCATGCAAAACCTTTGCTAGTTTATTTTTTTCAGGCCAAAACGCCTTGTGCCCCATCCAGCCAAGTGCGACTCTCTGTCTAATTTCAGGATTGTCTGTATGAAATCTTCCGAAGTGATGTTTGTGTTCAGAGATGATTCTGAGTGATCTCATAACATCGATAATCAGCCTGTTGGTTTTTGGGTACTTGTCGATCATCCACCAGGCAGATTTTCCGATGTGTGTGTTGACGATGAATTTATAAAACCTCCCCATCTTCAGTCCGTCTGGTGCCAATGCAATGACTCTGGAAAATTTATATGGAAAATCTTGAAATAATGAGAGTGCTATTCTTGCGCCCATGGAGTAGCCTAGAAGTTCAATGTGAACATTGTCTGGTCCGACGTAGGCCTCTAGTGCATCGATTAGCACTTGAGGAGACAAAGGTTCCTCAAGTGACAATGGCGGAAGAGGTTTACTGCTGCCATGATGTAAAAGACTTATTGAGAGCATGGATGTACTCGAATCATACAACGTCATGAAATTCCCCATCTCTTTTGCTTCTCTGTTAAAACCGTGAAATGCGACCACTGTTTTTGACTCCGGTGTGGGGTTTAATGCTGGGATCTCCCATGCACCGAACTGCCATCCTTGGTGTTCCCACTCCACATATTCCCCATTATTCATTCTGCTAAGTTCGGGCTAAGTAGTGTTACGATATAAACATTAATAAAGTGTGGAAAAGACATTGGATTTTTCAGGCTTAAATAGTTGTTTCCTCATGTAACTTCGCCATTGTTTAAGTCATTATTAACCTGCGATATCATCAAATGATATGGTCGGATAAAAAAAAAATGCCTAAAGATTCTAGCATTAAGTCTATACTAATTATAGGGAGTGGTCCCATTGTCATTGGTCAGGCATGTGAGTTTGACTACAGTGGTTCTCAAGCAGCGCGTTCGATAAGAGAGGAAGGGATAGAAGTCACTCTGATAAATTCTAATCCTGCGACCATCATGACTGACCCGGTGATGGCGGATAACATTTACCTCAAACCACTTGAGCCAGAATCGATCATTGAAGTTTTAAAGCTTCACGATATTGATGCGGTTCTTCCGACTATGGGAGGTCAGACTGCCTTAAATCTTGCAATTCAATGTGATGAACTGGGTATTTGGGAAGAGTATGGCGTTAAAATTATCGGTGTTGATATATCTGCGATTGAAATCACTGAGAACAGAGAGAAATTCAGACTATTAATGGAACGCATTGGTATTCCAATGGCACCTCAATCCACGGCAAAAAGTTTTTTGGAAGGAAAAGAAGTTGCCCAAAAGTTCGGTTACCCTTTATGCATTCGGGCGAGTTTTACGTTAGGAGGCGCAGGAGCTGCGGTCGTTCACACAAAAGAGCAGTTTGAGGATAAGCTGACTTCGGGACTTCATATCTCCCCCATTCACGAGGTGATGATCGATAAAGCATTGCTGGGGTGGAAGGAATTTGAGCTTGAGCTTTTGCGCGATTCTAATGACAATGTTACCATAGTGTGTTCTATCGAAAACATGGACCCGATGGGCATTCACACCGGTGATTCTATCACAGTGGCTCCAGCTTTGACGCTCTCTGACTCGACATATCAACGCATGCGTGATATGGCCATTAAAATGATGCGAAGCATTGGGGAGTTTGCTGGTGGATGTAATGTCCAATTTGCAGTATCTCCTGACGAGAATGAGGATATCATTGCCATAGAGATTAACCCTCGTGTCTCAAGATCTTCAGCCCTTGCATCTAAAGCCACTGGATATCCCATTGCAAAACTTGCCTCTAAGCTCGCCATTGGGTATCACTTAGATGAATTAAAGAACTCTGTCACTGGATCGACTTCGGCCATGTTTGAGCCGACGTTAGATTACGTTGTTGTTAAAATACCACGTTGGAATTTTGATAAATTTCCAGGAACAAGTAAAGAACTGGGACTTCAGATGAAGGCCGTTGGGGAAGTGATGGCCATAGGTCGATCCTTCCAAGAGGCACTTCAAAAAGCATGTCAATCTTTAGAAATAAAAAGAAACGGTCTCGGTGCGGATGGACGTGAATTGAAAGACAGAGATACGATTATGAGTAGTCTCAATCACCCGAGTTGGAACCGCTTATTTCACATCTATGACGCGTTTAAATTAGGGATTCCTTTTCATAAAATTCACGAATCTACTAAAATTGATCCTTGGTTCTTAAGGCAAATTGAAGCGTTGTTAATGCTTGAGAAGGATATCGAAAAAGAAACGATTGATACAATTTCTCGTGCACTCTTAATGGATGCAAAGAGAAAGGGATATGCTGACCGCCAAATCGCACACCTTCTCACTTGTCTAGAAAGTGAAGTTCATGAAAAGAGAAGGGTTGAGGGGATAAACAGGGTGTATAAATTGGTAGATACCTGTGCAGCTGAATTCCCAGCAGTGACACCATATTATTACTCCACTTTTGAAGGTTCCGAGAACGAAAGTGTCGTGTCGAACAAGAAAAAAGTTATTGTTTTAGGGAGTGGGCCGAACAGAATTGGACAAGGCATTGAGTTTGATTATTGTTGTGTTCACGGTGTTCTTGCAGCCAGAGAATGCGGTTATGAAACAATCATGATCAATTGCAATCCAGAAACTGTTTCTACCGACTTTGATACTGCCGACAAACTCTACTTCGAGCCTGTTTTTTGGGAACACATCTACGACATCATTCTGCATGAGAATCCAGTGGGTGTGATCGTTCAACTTGGGGGTCAAACCGCACTTAAACTTGCTGAAAAATTAGATCGCTATAATATTCCTGTTCTTGGTACTTCATATAAGGCACTTGATTTAGCTGAAGATAGAGGCAGTTTCTCTTCGCTCCTTAAAAAGGAAGAGATTCCGTATCCCAAATTTGGCGTTGTTGAAAGTGCTGATCAGGCAGTTGATTTGTGCAGAGAATTGGGCTTTCCATTGCTTGTCCGTCCATCCTATGTTCTTGGAGGCCAGAAAATGAAAATCGTGATTAACGAAGAAGATCTGGAGCGTCATGTGATTGACATTCTCAAACATATGCCAGAGAATCAGATTCTACTTGATCACTTTATAGAGGGAGCTATGGAATGTGAAGCTGATGCCATTTGTGATGGTGATCAGGTTCGCATTATAGGCATTATGCAACACATTGAGCCTGCTGGAATTCACTCAGGTGACAGCTATGCTTTATTGCCCCCTTTCAATCTGGGTGATTTGGTCATTCAGAAGATTGAAGATTATACAAAGAGAATTGCTGTTGCACTTGAGACCAGGGGACTTATTAATGTTCAATTTGCCGTCAAGGACGACGAGGTATTTATTATTGAAGCGAACCCTCGTGCTTCTCGGACAGTTCCGTTTATCTCTAAAGCATATGGTGTCCCTTATGTAAACCAAGCAACCAAAGTCATGCTGGGTGAGAAGAAATTAAAGGACATGCCTCATGCACCCCATCTTGATGGGTATGCAGTTAAGATTCCAGTATTTAGTTATGAGAAGTTTCCAGATGTCAATAAGGAACTCGGTCCTGAGATGAAATCTACAGGAGAAGCAATTCGTTTTATATCAGACCTAAGGGATCCTTTCTTTAGAAAGATTTATAGTGAACGTAATCTATATTTGAGCAAGTAAATCTGGTTTAAAGATGCTCCGTTCAATTTTTTATATCGTTTTGGTTTGGTTAGTTTGGCGTTGGCTCGATCGTATGTTTGGCAATCGTCAAAGAAAAAATTCTGTAAATACACCAGGAAGTGATTCTGGTCCCACAACGAATTCCAAGCGCAAAAAACCCAACGATGAACGGATTGGAGATTATGTTGATTTTGAAGAAGTAGAGGACTAGACGCTATCTTACGGACCATGAAAAAAGTACTTAATCAAGTTGTACCCCATGCGATTGCTGTTGTTCTTCTTTTTTTGATTTCAGCGGCCTTTTATTCTCCCGCTTTTATGAAGGGCGAGCGAATGAAACAGGGCGATATTGAGAAGTTTAGAGGTATGTCTCATGAGACACTGAGCTATGAATCTGTTGAAGGTGAAAAACCATCTTGGACAAACAGCATGTTCTCAGGGATGCCTACCATTCAAATTACGGGCTTGGGATTTACAACATTGCCTAAAGTCATTTGGCTCATCTTGAGATTTTTCATGTCGCCAGAACTCATGACTTTATTCATGGCAATGCTCGCAGGCTATGTTTTGGCGTTGTGTCTTAAAGCGCCTCCTTGGATTGCGTTGGTAGTCGGGGCCACGTTTGGACTCTCTACAATAACGACACTTTACTTGGCTGCGGGCCATGCTTCAAAGGTCCGTGCCATTGCGGTGATGCCTGGAGTACTCGGTGGTATTATTTGTGCATTTCGTGGCAAAAGAGCCGCTGGGGTTGGCGTGTTCACTTTGTTTCTCGCGCTACACCTATATGCCAATCACCTTCAGATGACTTATTACCTGATTTTTCTTGTCGGCGCAGTAGGTATTAATGAGTTGATTTCGTCCTTGCGAAAAGGCCAAACCAGATACGCTCTAATCACATCTTTGTTTCTTTTGATGGGCGCATTTTGTGCAGCACTTCCTCAGTCTTCAGACTTATATCTCACTCAGGATTATGCACATCACACCACCCGTGGAGAGGCAATATTAACGGATCCTGACGCTGCGAATACATTGCTTGCCGAGGACGGACTTTCAGACCATTATATTTTAGAATACAGTATGGCCCGAGGGGAATGGTTGTCTGTATTTGTGCCAAACATTAAAGGAGGTTCTGATCCATTATACTGGGGTGAACAGAGATACACTGGAGGTGCTTTTTATTTTGGTGCCATCGCTTTTGCGCTGTGCCTTGCATTCTTTTTCGTCGGAAAAGATCGCATTAAGTGGCCGCTTCTTTTTGTCACTGTTCTGGCAATTCTTTTGTCATGGCGTGACACGTCTTTTGTATCAGATTTTTTCATCAATCATTTCCCCCTGTTTAATAAATTTAGGGATACGAAGATGATGCTCGTTATTGTACAAGTTGCAGTGGCGACTGGCGCAACGCTTGCACTCAAAGAAATTTGGGAGGAAACGAATTCCAACAATTTGAAGCCATGGCTTTATTCGTTTGGAGGCATTGTGTTTGTATTGGCGCTCTTTTATGCACTCCCTTTGGTCTTTTTCGACTTTACGTCGAGCATCAGAAATGATCAAGCGGTGTTGCAATTGGGCAAATCAAGCGCGGTAGATTTGCGGATTGATCTTTTTCGAGATGATATTCTCAGGACCCTGGGGCTTCTTATTTTGTTCGTCGGTTTGGTCATTTTAACACTCAAAAACATCCTCAATCGACATGCATCGATTGCGATTTTGTCAGTGCTCATGATTGCAGAAATAATCTCAGTTAACAGTCGTTATTCAGTCAATTGGGTGCCTGCGTTTGAAGCCGATTACCCATTTGAAGCCTCCCCTCAAGATATGGCAATATTGTCATCACAAACTGCAGATTTAAATGGTTATGAAGAATTAAGGAAGTCTTATATTAAAATTGAAGAGGAGAAATTAGGCCACAAATTGACACGCAGACATTCAAGGGCTGAATTGGCAGCGTCATTTAGTGCGTTAAACGCGTTAAGTCATTACCGTGTTCTCGATTGGTCAAATCCATATAATGACGCAAGAACCTCTTATTTTCATAAATCTGTAGGCGGATATCACGGCGCAAAACTGCAACGATATCAAGATTTTATTGACCGTGTATTGCTTCCTGAAAGAAAAGATTTTGTGGAATTTGCAGAAATTTCAGGCATCGGATTGGCAACCTCGCGTCTGAAAGCACTTGCAATGCTTAACACCAAGTATATCATTTTTCCCGGAGCTGAACAGCCCCTTCCTTTAGGAGGTGCACTTGGGCCTGCTTGGGTTGCAGATAATATTCTGTGGGTTGATGATGCTGAAACTGAAATTTCAGAAATAAGAAATGTAGACCTCGCTTCTACGGCAATCATTCACACAGACTTTTTATCGGAAACAGCTTCATTTGAGATTCCGGACAGTGATGTTCCATTGGATAACACTTCGGATGTTTCTCTCATTCATTATCATCCTGATGGATCCACTTATGAAGTAAATAGTGAACATGACGGCATGTTCGTATTAAGTGAAGTTTGGTATCCTGAAGGATGGAAGGCAACAGTCGATGGCAAAGAAGTTCCTCTTGTGAGGGCAAATTATATACTTCGTGCACTTCCAATATCGGCTGGGCGTCATACAGTTGAACTTCGTTTTGAACCTTCAGGCAGGAAATTGGCAGGGTTAGCGAGTGGGGTGGGATCAGTTGTGTTATTGATATT
Organism: Crocinitomicaceae bacterium; assembly: GCA_002700285.1. GTDB lineage: Bacteria > Bacteroidota > Bacteroidia > Flavobacteriales_D > Sanyastnellaceae > UBA974. Next base: position 81,286 of record PACT01000027.1, read on the forward strand.
TCTTTTCTCTATGACTTATATGGCAAGCCGTAAAAGTGTAGGGTAATGAAGCTGATTCACACAAGTTTATCGACCGATTGGGATGAAGAATTTTGGGGGAAATGGGACAGCTTTCAGGCAAAAAACCCAAGCGCTTACCTTGACTCTAGGTCAGTTAAAGCAGCCTTAGATGTCCCGCAACGAGATTTAAGAGCCCTTTGTTGGGTGGATCATTCTCATCATATTTTAGGTATTGCTACCACAGAAGATACTTCAGCTGTCAGTCAATCAAAAGGTCAGTTTTTGAAAGCAGATAAACCTGTTTTTAAGCTAGCGCAAAGATATTTATATCGTGGAGATGGAAAGTTTAAACTAAATATTAGGGTTTTAGGAATGGTGCTTTCCAGTGGTGATCATGCATTTAGGTTCTCGGATCATTTGTCAAAAGAGGAAATACATAATGCCATTGACGAGGCAGTATATCTTTGTCCATTGCCCCATTCAACTGTTCCAAGGTCAATCCTTATTAAGGATCACTACAGTGAGCTTCCTTGGGGAAAGCGGTTTGCTGGAAAATCCAGTTGGCATCCCAAATGGGTGGATCTTGAATTTGACCCTGTGATGGAAATTGATTTGAAGTCTGAATGGAAGTGCTTTGATGATTATAGCAGTGCTTTAAGAAAAAAATCGAGAACGAAAATAAGAAGGATTTTTAAAAGTTCAGAAGAGTTACGCCAAAGGAATTTGTCTCTGAAGGAAGTGATTTTGCTGTCTGATAAATTGTACGAATTATATTCAAAAGTGTATGGAAGGGCTGGTTTTCAACTTGGGAAACTGCACAAAGAAGATATTATTTCCCTTAAAGAACATTGGGGGGATGACTTTCCTGTCATCGGTTATTATTTTGAAGAAAACCTTGTTGGATTTCAGTGTGGCATCGTGACCAATTATACTGTTGAGGCCTTTTTTGTTGGCTTTAATGAAGATGAAAACAGAGTCCATGCAATCTATCAAAGAATGTTACTTGAATTTATAAATCAAGGGATTGCGCGAGGCGCAAATAAGATTTCACTTGGCAGAACAGCTTTGGATATTAAATCTTCGTTGGGGGCCTGTCCCAGAAGATTGTCCTGTCACATGAGGGTTAATAAGCCAGCGATTCATTTTTTATTAAGCGTCATTGCGGGTGCTTCTTCTCCGAAAATCCCACAACTTAAAAGAGCGTGGAAAGATGATGTTATTCAACCATAAGCGATATTATATTCGCATTTTTATACAGAAATGACATGAATAATAAAGGACTATTTGTATTGATTGGTGTTTGGCTTTCCGCACTTACATATTTGCAATTTTCATCTGACCCTGTTGTGATTTCAGATAAAGGGTCTGCTGTGATTGCCTATGTCCATGGTGACACCATTCAGCAAGGCATGTTGTTGATTCAAACCTTGGAGGCAACCCTGAGAGAAAAAATGACAGAGGCGGAGTCTGTTTTGAAAGCACAGGCGCTCCCGTTACAAGAAGAGGCGCAGGAACTAATTAACTATGCAAATTCAGGACAGGCATCTGCTGATGAGATTGATATTGCGAGTCGGAGGGTAGGCGAAATCGAAAGCCTTTTGGAAGGGATGCAATACGAAGCGGAGCAAAGTTTTGCACTTCATGAGCAAGCGATGCAGGATACCATTGCCAAACATCTTACAGGAACACTCCGTACTTTTTCTGAAGATCAAGGAATTGATTTGGTTTTAAATTGGGGTCTCAGTGGTGAAGGGGTTCTTTATGGGACAGATTCACGTGATGTAACAATGGAGGTTTTGGAAGCTTTAAACGACCCTAAATAATTATCTGTTATGATTCTCTCTGACACAAAAAAGAAGGAGCATATTGTTGAGTATATTTTGTTTTTATGGCAAATTGAAGACCTTATTCGCGCCGCTAAATTCAATCCAGATATTCTTGAGGGTTGGGCGGAAGAAACTGCAATGCGGGAGGATACGGATCCTGATAAAGAAAAAGAATGGATTGTGGGATTGGCTCAATCGATGCGTTTAGAGGGAAAGGAAGCGTCGGGTCACATCACTAAAGTGAGCGAGCCATTGGTGGAGTTGGCACATCTTCACGAAATGCTTCTAGGAACGGTTGAAGATTTAAGATATAAAGAAGCATTTGAGACAGCCAAACCTTTTCTGAAAGAGTTAAGTGTAAAGCAAAATGATGAAGCGGTTCATCCTGTTGAGCAGTTGCTGATAGGGTTGTATGGATGGTTGATGTTAAGAATGAAAAAGCAAGCTATTTCCCCTGAATCTGAAGCTGGATTTATCGCTTTTAGAAACTGGGCAAATGCGCTGGCAAGGGGTCATATTAAAGTGTATTACGACGCATAACCAACAATACTATCCTTGTTTTGTTGTTTAAAACTCAAAGGAGTGTATGTGTTAACCGGCTTTCGTTTGGCGATTTTGCAGTATGCAACCTACCTCACCTCTTCACAATATTCAGCTATGGAAAGCTGAGGTGATTGACCCCTCATCTGAAGAAGGATTAATACGTTTTGCAACGTTAAAATCGAAAGGACATATACATTCAGAGATAGATACTTTAGAAAGTCAGGTGGTAGAATTGGCCATCATTCGAAATCCATCTCTTAAAGACAACCCCATAGGTCTTACAAATGCTATAAGCTCCATCATTGGTAATAAGAACTGGGATACATATGGCCGATGGGTTGTGTACCCATGGAACGGTTGTGCTGTTAGGTTGCTTCCACCTTCGTCGTTTGTCGAAGTAAGAACAAATCGCAACCGAGATAGAATTACGACGCAAGAACAGGAGATTCTGAGTAATAAAACAGTAGGAATAGTTGGACTTTCTGTAGGTCATTCTGCAGCGGTAACGATTGCAATGGAAAGGTCTGCAGGGACAATTAAAATTGCTGACTTTGATGATCTAGAACTTTCAAATTTAAATCGGATTAGAGCAGGTGTTTTTGAATTAGGTCTTCCCAAATGGCTTATTGCGGCGCGTACAATTGCAGAAACAGATCCATATGTAAATGTGGAGGTTTTCCCAGATGGCGTTCAGGAGGAAAACATTGATAAATTCATGAATCAATGCGACGTTGTCATTGATGCCTGTGATGGTCTTGCTGCAAAGTCGATGATTCGAATTGAAGCATTGAAAAGAAAAATTCCTATCATCATGGATACAAGCGACAGAGGGATGCTAGATATTGAGAGATATGACATACTGGATTTTACAGATGGTTTTCTTCATGGTCGGATTGATGCAGAAATGATGACTTCACTGAGGAAAAAATCTCATTGGGATACAGAAACATTAAATTTATTTATTGACTTCTCAACCGCTTCTGAACGAGGCCAAATGAGTTTGGCTAAGATGGGAACTGAACTTGTCGGTTGGCCTCAATTATATTCTGATGTCGCTTCAGGTAGTGCTTTTGCAGCTGAGGCTGCCCGCAGATTACTTCTTGGAGAAGATATACCTGATTCACGATTATACCTTGAAATAGATGAGCAGCTCTCTGTCAAGAACTAGCGCCGAAAAGCTAAAGCTCGCGAAAAGTGTGAGTGAAGTGCACTTAAGGGTACTTAGGTCTTCAGAAGACCTTGCGCTTTCCCACAAGATGGTGGAAGGCCATAGGCGTGTTTTAAAAGCGTACGGCATCAATAAAATATCGTCATTTAATTCTGATTGGATCGGTAGAGAGGATGTTATTCTCATTGCTGCAATGTCTGCGGATGGCGAGCGTGTGCTTGCAGGTACGAGATTGCAGTCTGGCCCTGAACCTGAAGGTTTCCCGCTCTATAAAGCAGTAGGGGAGATGGATAAAAACATTTCGCCTTGGTTGAAGTCAATTATTCCAGAAGGAACCATTGAACTAAATGGCATGTGGAATTCAATTGAATTGGCAGGAATGGGATTGGGTGTTGAGTGGATGGTTCAGTCTGCCATGGCGTCTATGTCCATGTTGGATTTAAGAAACCTTCTTGCGCTGACATCACCTGTTACGAGAAAAATGAGAGACAGGATGGGGTGGAAGATTCATGATGAGTTTGGCGATGAGGGGTATTTTAAATACCCAACTGAAAAATTAAGGGCGAGCATAGAGCATTTTATTTTCCCTGACGATCTTCCCAAATCTGTCCCTGAGGTCAAAGTATTTATGGAAGGAATTTGGGCAGCTCCTATAGGAAATGTGATGCATTTTGAAGGGCCTAAAGGAAAATTAAAGGTCATATTTAACTTTTCGATATGATCACTCGTAAAGCCATTTTTAGGCTTTCTTTTTTCTTATTTGTTGTGTCGTGTTTTTCTTTTCAGTCTTCTTCTTTTGCTCAAAAATATCTTGGTTCTCGCCTCGAAATTTTATCTACGTCTGAGCGTAACGTAGATGTTGAATCTCCAATTGATTTGCTAAAGGAGACCTGGGTTAGATCTGAGTTAGATGTTCCAAACCTTGGGAATTCAAGCAATTGGGTGTGGGCACGGTTGGATTTAGATCCTGTTATAGATGCTGGTTTAAGCGTAGAAATTGCTTACGCTACGATTGATTCACTGCAAGTCTTTATGGTATGTGATGGTGTTGTAAAATCAAAACGTTCCGCAGGCGCGACGATTCCTAGATCTTTTCGCGAGCAACAATTGGGAAATTATCCGTCTTTTCCTATCCCTGTTGAGGACTGTGAGAAACTCACTTGCTATATACGCGCTTGGAGTGGAAAGCAGATTATATTGCCTGTACGTGTAGAGGGTACGCGTAAACTTTTGACTGATGGTCATATTCGCGATGTGTTTTTTGCGATCTATTTCGGCGTTGTTATTTCCCTGCTTATTTATAATTTATTTCTTTATTTCAGTGTAAAGGATAACAATTATTTACAGTACGTTTTATTTATTATTGCTGTAGGTGGAACGCAACTTGTGCTCAATGGATATGATCGGGTTTTTGAACTGATTTCCTCTCCTTGGCTTGCGCTTAGAATAACGCATATTTTCGGTATTTTAAGTGGTGTTTTTTCTATTCTTTTCGTGAGAAATTTTTTACACTTAAAGGCCAAAGCACCCCTCTATTATAAAATTTTTGGCTGGTTATATATCCCTTATGTTTTTGCTTTATTGCTGTTGGTTTCAGGATATTTTAATGCATCATATGATATGATTAACGTATCTGCTTTGTCTATTGTTCTGCTTGTCCCCGTCTCAATTAAAGTATGGAGGAGCGGGGATGAGTCCGCAGCATATTTTTTAGTAGGGTGGTTGGTTTTTATTACTGCTGTTACTGTATTTGTGTTGAAAGATTTCGGATTAATCCCCTACAATGAAGCTACACTTTACGCCCTTCCTATTGGAAGTGCGATAGAATTGGTGGTTCTATCCTTGGCACTAGGATCTCGGATTAATCAACTTAAAAAGGACAGACAGATCGCAAAAGAAAAGGAGCTAAGCACCTCTCTTTTGAATGAAAAGATACAACGAGAACAGAACATTGAACTCGAAAGAAATGTCACAGAGAGAACCTCAGAGCTCACTGAAATGAACGATTCATTGGCCGAGACACTTGAAGATCTTAAATCTGCCCAACAACAGTTAATTCAATCTGAGAAACTGGCTTCTTTAGGACAATTAACGGCAGGTATAGCACATGAATTAAATAACCCGATCAATTTTGTGACCTCAAGTGCTCAATCTCTTAAAAGAGATTTCGCTGATTTAAAAGAAGTCATTGAAACTGTTGCTGTTCTTCAACCCATGAGTGACCAACTGTCTGATGAGCTTAAGGTGGTTATTCAAAGAATGAAGGACTTAGATATTGCATTCACACTCAAGGAAATTGATGAGCTTTTGGCTGGTGTCGTAGATGGCGCAGAAAGAACTGCTGAAATTGTCAGCGGTTTAAGAATTTTTTCCAGAATGGATGGAAATCAATCGTCTGAGGCAAACATCAATGAATTGTTAACCTCTACGTTGATCATTTTGAGGAGTAACCTGAAGGACGAGGCAGATGTCTTAACGGAGTTCTCCGAAAACTTACCCAATATCAACTGTCAGCCTGGAAAATTGAATCAGGTGTTCATGAATATCATCACGAATGCGGCCCAAGCGACCATGGAAACCCAGCTTATTCGTTCTGAACGGGAAGTCAGAGTGCGAACAAGATTGGTGAATGATTCGGGAAAGCAGTTTATTCAAGTTGACATTACCGACAATGGTGTGGGGATGTCAGAACAAAAAAAGTCACAAATATTTAATCCCTTCTTCACAACGAAAGGAGTGGGGCAAGGAACTGGACTTGGGCTTAGTATTGTTAAGGGGATTCTTGACGATCACGATGCAACAATAGAAATTACATCTGAAATAGATAAAGGCACGACCTTTCTTCTTAGCTTTCCACTATGATAAATGTTTTATATATCGATGATGAGGAGCATAATCTAACTTCATTCAGAGCTGCCTTTCGTAGAGATTTTAAAGTTTTTGTCACAACTGAACCTTCTGAGGCTGTAAGGATATTAGTAGAAAATCCCATTGAAGTTGTGATATCAGACCAAAAAATGCCAACACTCAGTGGCGTGGAGTTTTTTGAACTCATTATGCCAGATCATCCCAATCCGGTGCGTATGCTATTGACGGGACATGCGGACATAGATGCTGTTATAGATGCGATTAACAAGGGCCAGATCTACAAGTATATCAGCAAGCCATGGAATGAAGCTGAGTTAAAACGTCTTGTCGAAGAAGCAAGTGAATTATTCCAATTCAGAACTGCCCAAGATATGCAGGCTTCAGATTATAGTAAAAGATTGTATTCTGCTCAAGATAAATTAGAGTCCTTGATTTCAGAAATTAAATCCTCTAGCGATTTATCCGATGATAACAAGGAGCACTATATCGGAACAATCAATGGCGCAATCGCTCTTCTTCAGGTTCCCACTTAAATCGTTTTTCTGATCAATCGAGTTCAATTGTCTTTAAGCGTTGTATCTTGTGCGTAAGATTTCAGATCTCATGCATGTAATTCTAATCGATGACAGTGAAATTGACAATGCAGTCAATAAAAAATTGCTCAAATTAGCACGAATATCTGACGATATAGAGGTCTTTACTTCTCCTCGTGCATCTTTGCAAAATATTAAAGAATTTGGGGCTACTTGGACATCTCCAAGACTCATTTTACTTGATTTATCTATGCCAGATATTGACGGGATGGAATGGCTTAAAATATTCAGAGAGCTCCCCGATCACGTTCAAAATAAATGTTTAATTTATGTCCTTAGCGTCTCCATTGATTGCAATCAACTTGCTCTTGTAGATGCTGACCCTTCTGTGATTTCATTTCTTGAGAAGCCACTGGATGTATATCTACTACAGCAACTTATCAAACAAGAAGCTTAGCAATTATAAAGTTTAAATACGATTTAGAGGTATTTAAAATCTTCCCCATTTTTGATTTTCAGCAGGGTTTCATAAATAAGTTTGATACACCCTTCAATGTCATCTTTGTGAACCATTTCTACCGTTGTATGCATATATCTTAACGGCAGGGATATCAGTGCACTGGGTACACCACAATTCGAATATGCAAATGCATCAGTGTCTGTTCCTGTAGACCTTGAAGCAGCCATTCTCTGGAAGTCAATCTTGTTGTCTTTTGCAGTGTCAATAATGCGTTTCAATAGATTGTTTTGTACAGCTGGTCCATACGTAACCGCAGGACCTTTACCTGCTGTGATGTCGCCTTGTTCAATCTTATTGACCATGGGTGTTTGGGTACAATGGCACACGTCTGTCACAATAGCTACATCGGGTTTGATGCGTTCTGCGATCATTTGAGCACCCCGTAATCCGATCTCTTCTTGGACTGAATTTGTGATATATAATCCAAATGGCAACGTGACTTTGTTTTCTTTCAGCATTCTCGCCACCTCTGCGATCATAAAGCCACCCGCTCTGTTGTCTAACGCTCGACCCACATACCATTTCTTATTCAAAACCATAAACTTGTCGGGATAGGTCACAACACAACCCACATGAATCCCCATCTTCTCAACCTCTTTTGCATCTTTAGCGCCCACATCCAAAAAGATGTTTTTTACTTTTGGCGCTTCTTCTTTTGCAGCGGTTCTTGTGTGTATTGCTGGCCATCCAAACAATCCTGTGACAGGACCTTTGTCTGTATGAATGATGACTCGCTTTGACGGCGCGATTTGATGGTCACTTCCTCCGTTTCTCCGCAAATAAATGAATCCCTTAGGTGTAATGTAGTGAACGAACCAACTGATTTCGTCTGCATGCGCCTCAATCACAACCTTGTATTTTGCCTTTGGATTTATCACCCCTACGGCGGTGCCATATGTATCGACAAAATGTTCGTCGATGTAGGGTTTTAAATAATTAAGCCACATTTTTTGCCCCTCAGCTTCAAATCCTGTCGGTGAAGGGTTATTTAAATATGTTTCTAGAAATGCCTCAGACTTTTTGGTGATGATTTTATTTTTTGCCATGTTGTAAAATTATCATGGATTTCCTTATTTGGTGACTTTTTTTGAAACCTTATGCAACGTCTTTTGTTCCTATTTAGGTAAAAAAAATCGGATTGAAAAACCGTTAAATCTTCCAATCCGATTAAACCACATGGTTTAAATCTTAAAAGCAGTACTCATTTTTTTCGATGCACATGTCGGCAACTCTGCGCCTAGCCTCTTTACAATTAAATGGCGCCACTTTGGTAAAACGCTTCATGCCAAGCATCATCATTTTAAGTTCATCGCCTTCTGCAAAACTATTCAGCGCTTCCTTTCCTGCGATATTGATTTTATCAGCGACACTGTAAACATATGTTTGCATCATATCAAGTTGTATAGATGCCACATCTTCTCCTTTTGCTTGATGAAGTTTCTGAACTCTTAGTACCAATGATTCTGCAGTGTATGCCCAATTCATCATGTCTGCAATATTCATGAGGATTTCTTGCTCTTTTGCAAGCATCATCATTAATTTCTGTGCCGCCGCCCCAGCGACCATGAGTATTGATTTCTTAAAATTCTTGATGTAGATATGATGGCGGTCAAAAATGTCAGTGGGTGGGGGGCCAAATTCCGGAATCCCGGTTAATTCACTTGCCACTTCCATCGCTGGTCCCATTAAATCCATCTCACCTTTCATTGCTTTTTTCAAGATCATGTCAACAGTAAGCATCCTGTTAATTTCATTTGTTCCCTCAAAAATTCTATTTATTCTTGCATCTCGATACGCTCTTTCAACTTGCGTTTCTGCACTGTACCCCATTCCTCCAAAAATCTGAACAGCTTCATCTACAACGTAGTCAGCTACTTCTGAGCAGACGACCTTCATCATGGCACATTCAGGAGCGAATGAAGCGATTCCTTTCAGTGTAGCTTGTCCGTGCTCAACACCACTTGCCTCCAAAGCCTGAATAGCGTCATCGATGTTTTGTGTTGCACGATACACGGCTGTTTCTGCGGCATATGTTTGAATCGTCATTTCGCCAATTTTATGGCGAATTGCGCCATATTTTGCAATGGGTCTTCCGAATTGTTCTCTTTCGTTTGCATATCGTATCGAATAATCGATTCCTTCTTTACACGCACCAATCACAACCCCACCAAGTTTTATTCGGCCAATGTTCAGGATGTTAACGGCAATTTTAAAGCCTTTCCCTCTCTCGTAAAGTAAGTTGTCTGCGGGAACCTTCACGTCATTGAAAAACACTTGTCTTGTGCTCGACCCTTTGATTCCCATCTTCTTTTCCTCGGGATTCATCGTGATGCCGTCATATTCTTTTTCTATAATAAATGCCGTCAAATTTTCGTCATCATCAATCTTTGCAAATACAATAAAAATATCTGCGAAGCCAGCGTTTGTAATCCACATCTTCTGTCCGTTAAGGATATAATGTGCGCCGTCTTCACTCAATGTCGCTTTTGATTTGGCACTATTTGCATCTGAGCCAGAACTGGGCTCAGTGAGGCAATAACACCCTTTCAATTTCCCACTCGCAAGCCCTGGGATATATTTCTGTTTTTGGGCTTCATTCCCATAATAAAGAATCGGAAGTGTAGCAATTCCAGTATGTGCACTGAAACTTACGGCAAATGAGTGGCCTCCACCGACACCTTCTGTAATCACCATTGTGCTCTTAAAATCCATACCCAAACCACCCAATGATTCAGGTATCGAGCTACTTAGTAGTCCCAATCCCCCTGACTCTTCAAGAAGCTTTGGCATAAGACCTTCTTCTTGGTTGTCAATCGCTTCGAGATTGGGTACAACTCTGGAATTCACGAAATCTTTTGCCGTCTGTTTCATCATCAGATGCTCCTCGGTCCAATCTTCTGGTGTAAAGATTTCATCGCAACTCACGTCGCGTATGATAAATTCTCCTCCAGTTATTGCTTTGTTTTCTTTTGAATCACTCATGATAATTTATTTAAGAAGTTCAAATACGCCAGCGGCTCCTTGCCCGGTCCCGACGCACATTGTTACAATTCCGTGTTTCCCCTCTCTTAGCTTCAATTCATCTAACAGCTGAACGGTAAGTTTCGATCCGGTGCATCCGAGAGGGTGGCCCAACGCAATCGCTCCCCCATTGACATTTACCTGAGCGGGGTCAAGTCCCAACTCGCGTGATACGGCAACACTTTGAGAAGCAAAAGCTTCATTTAATTCATACAAATCAATATCTCCAGGCTTTAATCCTGCTCTATCCAGAGCCTTGGGTACAGCATGGATGGGTCCCATGCCCATCACACGAGGTTCAAGTCCGCTCACATGATATGCCTTAAGTCTGGCGATAGGTTCTACATCTAATTCTTTAAGCATGCGCTCACTCACGATGAGTACGAATGCAGCTCCGTCAGATGTTTGAGAACTGTTTCCAGCCGTGACTGATCCACCCTGAGTAAATACGGCTCTAAGTTTTGCGAGCGCTTCAGGGGAAGTCCCCCTGCGAACGCCTTCGTCAGTATCTATGATTGTTTTTCTTGTGTCGGGCCTTTCGTTCTTGTCTAAATATGTTTCTTCTACTGTGATCGGCGCAATGCCATTTGCAAATCGACCTGCGTCAATTGCAGCTGCAGCTCGCATGTGACTTTCTACGGCAAACGCATCTTGGTCTTCACGACTGATGTTGTAGTCATTCGCCACAGCTTCTGCAGTGAGCCCCATGCCCCAGTACCATTCAGGGTTATTCTTGGCCACTTTTACATTTGGTACCAATCTCCAACCGCCAAAAGGAATCGGTGACATCGTCTCAATTCCACCCGCAATAATGCAGTCTGACATCCCCGCATGAATTTTTGCGGAAGCGATTGCGATCGATTCTAATCCAGAAGCGCAATACCTGTTCACAGTCATCCCAGGAACTTTCTCGGTGTCTAGCCCCATAAGCGAAACCATCCGACCGATATTCAGACCTTGTTCAGCTTCTGGCGTTGCATTTCCAACGATAACATCATCTATTCTCTCCTTATCAAGTTGAGGGAAGTCCGACATGAGTTTACGAATCACTTGTTCTCCGAGATCGTCTGGTCTCATAAAACGAAACACGCCTTTACCTGATCTTCCTACAGGAGATCGATACCCTCCAATTATATATGCGTCCATGATAGTTTAGTTACGTAGTATTTTACCTTTTTGAATAAGCGACTGCATTCGTTCTAACGTTTTGCGTTCCGTACAGAGTTCTACAAATGCCCTGCGCTCAAGACTTAATAGGTACTGCTCGCTGACTTCTTGCTTCGCAGTCAAATCGCCTCCACACATCACCCTTCCCAGTTTTTCACTGATTAGTTTATCGTGTTCAGAGATATACTTTCCTACTGCCATTGCATTTGCTCCTGCATATACGATGCCCATTCCTTCCGCGCCTAAAACAGTAATGTCTTTGCGCTCGATGGGTCTTGTGTATCCAGAATCAGCCATTTGAATAGCCGCAGCTTTTGACCTAGAAACAAGGTCTCTGCGATTGACACAAACCTCGTCCACACCATCAACCAGGTAACCAAGTTCAAATGCCTCGTATGCTGATGTTGCCACTTTTGCTTGTCCTATCGTCAGAAAACTTTCTCTCATTGCATTAATACGAATATCTCCTTCCTTTAAGGAGTCAGACAATCGCAATACAAATTCCTTTGTGCCTCCTCCGGCAGGGATGACGCCTATGCCAAATTCTACAAGGCCCATGTATGTTTCAGCGTGTGCGATGACTTTATCTGCATGAAGACACAGTTCACATCCGCCACCCAAAGCCATGTTGTGAGGTGCTGCTATAACTGGTATCCCCGAGTAACGCATTCTCATCATTGTGTCCTGGAAGTATTTCACAGCGGCATCAAGTTCCTCCCATTCCTGTTCAACTGCAAGCATGAAAATCATCCCCACATTTGCGCCTGCGCTGAAATTTGCACCGTTGTTACTCACGACCAATCCACGGTATCCTTCTTCAGCCAGATCGATGGCTTTATTTAAACCCTGTAAGACTTCCGCGCCTATGGAATTCATCTTTGTATGGAATTCAATATTGAGGATCTCATCGCCTATGTCCTTAATGGTTGTTCCACTGTTGGACCAAACCACATTGTCAACATACGCCAGGTTTATTCTCCCTTCTTGACCAGGAATCACTTTATACGTCTTACTTGAAGGGTCGTAACATTCTCTCACACCACCTGTGACTCTGTAGAAGGTATCATAACCTGATTCAAGCATGTCATTCACCCAACCCGCAACTTGATGACCACGTTCTTTCGCAATTTCCGAAGCCGCTTGAATGCCGATTGCATCCCAACTTTCGAAAGCCCCCAATTCCCATCCGAATCCTGCTCTTAATGCATCATCAATTCGGTAAATTTCATCACTAATCTCAGGAATCCTGTAACTCACATATGAGAATACATCTGTGAATATTCTTCGATAGAAATCTCCCGCTTCATCTGTTCCGTTAAAAAGCAACTTTGTACGATCCTGTAAATCGTCCACTTGTTTTGCCGCTTCCAGAGTTGCATATTTCACTTTTTCCTTTTCTCTATATTCTAACGTTTTAAGGTCAAACACCAGTATTTTGCGTTTGCCTTTGTCGTCTTTAGATTTTTTATAAAAACCTTGTCCAGATTTGCTTCCAAGCCAGTTTTTGTCTACCAAATGCTGAACGTATTTGGGAATGGCAAACGATTCAGACCGTTCGTCATTTGGACAATTTGAGGCGACTCCATTTGCAACATGAACCAGTGTGTCAAGACCTACAACATCACACGTTCTAAATGTTGCACTCTTAGGTCTTCCCATTGCTGGTCCTGTAAGTTTGTCGACTTGGTCAACAGAAAGCCCCATGTCTTCTACAGTATGGAAGAGTGCTTGAATTGCAAAAACACCTACTCTGTTTGCAATAAATGCAGGAGTGTCTTTGCAAAGTACTGACTGCTTTCCAAGGATGCTTTCACCATATTCCATAAAGAAATCAATGACCCTCTGCTCTGTTTTAGGTCCGGGAATAATTTCAAGAAGTTGAAGATATCTCGGAGGATTAAAAAAGTGTGTGCCACAGAAATGTTTTTGAAAGTCTTCAGAGCGTCCTTCACTTAATTGAGAAATAGGGATTCCACTGGTGTTGGATGAAATGAGCGTTCCTGGCTTGCGAAACGCTTCGACCCGTTCAAATAGTTGTTGTTTGATATCCAACCTTTCTACGATGACCTCAATAATCCAGTCGCAGCTAGAAATCTTCTCTAAATCATCGTCGAAATTCCCACATTCAATGCGATTCGTAAATCGCTTTGAGTAGAGCGGGGCAGGTTTTGATTTCAAGGATGCTTTTAATGCCCCTTCTGCAGGAGCATTCCTTGGCCCCTCTTTTGATGGAAGGTCTAGCAGCAATACCTCAGACCCAGTTTGGGCCAGATGGCAAGCGATGGCAGAGCCCATAACTCCAGATCCCAATACCGCTACTTTGCGAATATCGTGCGTTTTAATAGGTGTATTCATTTTAATTGAAGTGGTATAAGATGTTCAGGATCTTCAAGAATTGTATTGAGTTTTTGAAGACCATCATTTAATTGTTGTATTGTTTCGCTACCTAACATTGTAGCTAACCTTTCATTGATTCCGATGACCAAATCCCTGGCTTGGCGTCTCGAGTCAAGACCAAGTGGCGTTAAGAAGACCCTTACCGATCTTCCATCAACCTTGTCAGGACGACGTTCTATAAGACCTTTTTCTTCCATGCCTTTTAAAGTCCTAGATAATGAGGTGGGCTCCATGCCCATTCTCGGTCCAAGCTTCGTGCTGGGTGTGCCAACTCTCTCGATACTTAACAGTGCATACCCCACCGACAAGGTGATGCCTCGTCTTTCAGCTTCCGCAGAATAAAGGCGTGCAAGTTTGGCCCATCCCCACCTCAAGTTAAAGTCTATTGTTTCTTGTCGTTTCATTTGAATTGATAAAAGTACGATAAAATACTATGCATGCATAATAAATTTATAATAAATTTAAATAGTGATGTATAAACGTTCTTCTAGGCCCAAAATTTCATGCATCTAAATAGAACTTTTTGAAGAAAATATTACTTTCCCTCAAAAGATATATTGCTAGATTTTAACACTTCTACTCCTTGATTATGTTAAGGACTTGTTCACTTTTGGATTTGTTAACGTACATTAGATAAATGATTCAAATCATTCATTTCTCACTCCGATATTTGCTGGCGATTTCTTTTGTCATAATGTTGGTAAGGACCAGTTTTTCCCAGTCAACATCGTGTCTTGAAATTCTCCCAAATCCCAACACGTCATCTCCAGCATTCCAAGAATTTGATCGATTTATTGAGGTTCTTGGGGTCCTTCAATTCTATGCAGAGCCTGGTGTGAGTGATGCTCAGCTACTTCATGCGGCTTCTATAGGTGCTGAACTTTTAGATAACAATGAAGATGGACTCATTGATGATGATGCGCTTGGTGAACAATTGTCGAATGTAAATGCCACAATGCCACTTTTTCTGGAAGAGGGTTCTCCTGCAGAAGAGGCGATGATGGATAATTTTGACGACACATTTTGTGTTCACGCAGTATTGTATTCTGACGAAATAGCCCCGGATTCACCTTTGGATTGGTTTTCTGAAGCTTGTCTGGAAGAAATTTTACATACCATTAACGGATGTGGCCATACTGAATTGTACCCCGCCATATTCGCTCTTTGGCCAGCAGGAGCATCTCAATTGGCTCAAGCCATGGATCTTGCCCGCGGAGGTCAATTTCTTGGAATTCCCGGTTCTTACCCAGATGAAGCTTGGTTTCATTATTCAGATGTAACATGTGATTACGAGTGTATGGCCATTGAATATTTGTATTGGGCGTTGGCTTCAAATATGGGCGTATTAAATACCCCTGAAATTTGCGAAGCGATTGCTGAAGAATGGGATTTGTGCTCTCCAGAACTTCTCGCTTCGACTGACCTCATGATTTATTCGATCATCACAAATCCCTTGAATAAACTTCCACAGCTAGCCCCAGATGGTGTTTACTGTCCTGTCGTTTCAGTTTCTGAAACAGCGATTCAAGGTTCTCCAAACGTTTTTCCAAACCCGTCTCATGATCAGTTTGTGATTGATCTAAATGCTTTGTCATCACATGCGAAATTCATTGTGATTACGGATGCTTCAGGAAGGGAAGTTATCTCGCAAAAGTTGACTCCCAACGCTCAGCGTGTCATCCTTGATGGGGATTTGGTTTCCGGACGATACATATTATCGATTTACGCGGATGTACTGCTTTATTCTACCTCTTTAATTATCAATTAACATGGACCGTATCGGATTTTCTTCAAGACTTGGTGCAGCAGCATTGGATTGGGTTTTTGCTGGTGTTTTTTCTGGTGTTTTTGCGGCCATCTTTGGGATGTTAGGCTTGGGGGCTGGAGGCGCTTTGGGTTTGGCCGTTGATGAGCAAGCTGAAATGGAAAGTGCATTAGAGGCCGCAGGACTTGGCGCCGGAATAGGTGCGCTTCTGGGTTTGATCAGCGGCATCGTTGTCGGTTATTTTTTGTACTCTCTGATCGAAGCATTTGCAGGAGCCAGTCCAGGGAAAATGGTGCTTGGATTTAAAGTGGGGAATGAAGACGGTCGTGCTGGAGATACGGGTCTGTATTTAAAGCGTTGGGCTATTAAAAATGCATCAAGTGTTTTTTCCATGCTCGCCCTATTTACTGGTCTTGTTTTCCTTGAACCCATTGGAACATTAATTGGAATTGTGATGTTTTTTGGTTGCTTTTTAGCGCTTTCAGAGGAACGTCAAGCATTGCACGATAAGATTGCGAAAACAGCGATTTATCATAAAAAAGATTTGATCTAAGTCTCCTCTCTTACAATCCTGCACCTTTTATAATATCCACGACAACACTTGGGTCAAGGAGTGTCGATGTATCCCCTAGGTTTGTTACATCACCCTCGGCTACTTTTCTTAAAATTCGCCTCATGATCTTTCCAGATCGAGTCTTAGGAAGACCCATCACTATTTGGATCTTGTCTGGTTTTGCAATCGGGCCGATAATGTCCACGACCGTATTGTTGACTTCCGCAACAAAGGCTTCCATATCTGTGGGTATGTTGTGACAAATGGCATATGCATAGATCCCCTGGCCTTTGATATCGTGCGGATATCCGACAACAGCCGTCTCAACAATATTTTCATGCTCATCTAGTGCGGCTTCTATTTCTGCTGTGCCGAACCGGTGACCACTGACATTGATAACATCGTCCACCCGTCCTGTAATTCGGTAGTATCCATCCTCATCTCGTCTGCATCCATCTCCCGTAAAATATTTCCCCGGATACGTTGAGAAATAAACCTGCTTACATCTTTCATGATCTCCATAAGTAGTCCGAATCATGCTTGGCCATGGAAATTTGACACATAGGTTTCCTTGCACATCGTTTCCCTCAATTTCGTTTCCTTGAGCATCGACCAAACAGGGTTGAATTCCTGGCAGGGGAAGCGTCGCATAACTGGGCTTTAATTTTGTAATTCCGGCCAATGGAGAAATCATGATTCCCCCCGTTTCTGTTTGCCACCATGTATCGACGATGGGGCACCTGCCTTTTCCGATAACGTCGTTGTACCAATGCCATGCCTCTTCATTGATAGGCTCTCCCACAGATCCCAAAACCCGAAGTGAAGTGAGTTTATATGGGTTCACAAATTCCTTCCCACGCGCTTGGAGCGCTCGAATTGCTGTTGGCGCAGTATAAAATAGGTTGACCTGATATTTGTCACAAATCTCCCAAAACCTTCCTGAGTCAGGATATGTAGGCACCCCTTCAAACATGACCGTTGTAGCGCCCGATAACAGTGGACCGTAGACGATGTATGTATGTCCTGTTATCCAGCCGATATCTGCTGTACACCAGTAAACATCACCCTCCTTGTATTGAAAGACATTTCGAAAGCTGTATTCGGCATAAACCATGTACCCCCCACACGTATGAACAACCCCTTTCGGCTTCCCTGTAGATCCTGATGTGTATAGGACAAATAGCGCATCCTCACTTTTCATTGTTTCAGCAGGACAGATGTTATTTACATGTTCAAGTTCTTCATGAAGCCAGACATCCCGGCCAGATTTCATGTTCACTTTTCCACCCGTTCTTTTAAGCACAATCGACTTTTCAATGCTGGGGCACGTTTCAAGTGCTTTATCTACAATTTGTTTTAATTCTATGGTTTTTGCCCCTCTATACCCACCATCTGCTGTCACGATAATGTTGCAGGTCGCATCATTAATTCTGTCCTCTAGAGATCTTGCGGAGAATCCTGCAAATACCACGGAATGTATCGCCCCAATTCTTGCGCATGCTAACGTAGCGATTGCAAGCTCAGGTGTCATGGGCATGTATAGACATATCCTATCACCCTTCTTGCCTCCATTGCGTTTTAAAACGTTGGCAAATGAACATACGCGCTTGTGTAATTCTTTATATGTGATGCGAACGGTGTCTTCATTCGGATCGTTTGGTTCCCATATAATGGCAGTGTGGTCCCCCATCGTTTCCAAATGTCTGTCCAGGCAATTTTCTGTAATGTTGAGTTGTCCTCCGATGAACCATTCCACTTGAGGTGTTTGGAATTCCCACTTCAGGACTTTATCCCACTTCTTTTTCCATGTGAAGCTTTCAGCCTTTTTTGACCAAAAATCCTCTGGACTATCGAGACTCTTTCTGTACTCTTCCTTGTATTCCTTAAGAGAATTGATTTTATTCATCATGGTTTTAATTACATTCAGACAATCACACCATCTGCCATTCTTAAACTTCGGTCCGCTCTTGACGCAAGTTCTTCATTGTGGGTGACAATAATGATTGTAAGCCCAAGTTTGTCGCGAAGATCGAAAAACAGATCATGAAGAATGGCGGCATTTTCAGAATCTAGGTTTCCAGATGGTTCATCTGCGAGTAGTATTTTAGGTTCGTTCATGAGCGCTCTGGCGACGGCAATACGCTGTTGTTCCCCTCCAGAAAGTTCAGACGGCAAGTGGCTGGCTCTGTCGAGAAGTCCGAGTTCTTTCAGAAGCTTTCTGCCTCGGGTTTCAGCCTCCAAATCTGATGTCCCCGCGATCCATGCAGGCATCATCACATTTTCTAGCGCTGTGAACTCAGGAAGGAGTCTGTGAAATTGAAACACAAATCCGATGTGTTTGTTTCGAAAATCGGCAAGTGATGATCGTGACAGCTTGGACACGTTCTCTCCGCCTATTTGAAGTTCGCCTGAACTCTCAACATCAAGTGTACCAAGGATTTGAAGTAAAGTGGTCTTTCCTGCACCAGAGGTTCCAACGATGCTGACGACTTCGCCTTCTGAGACCTTGAGAGTAATGCCTTTTAAGACCTCTAAATCCCCAAATTGTTTCCGAATATCTTTTACGTGAATCACAGTTGCAATCTACGCAATCGTGCCCCTTAAATTGCCTAACTTTGCCCCGTAAAATCAACTCTTAAAAGCAGGAAAATGAATCTTCACGAGTATCAGGGTAAATCTATCCTTAAAAGTTTTGGGGTTTCTATTCAAGAAGGACGCGTGGCAGAGACTGCAGAAGAGGCATACAGCATGGCTGAAAAGTTAGCAGTGGATACGGGTACAGAATGGTTTGTTGTCAAAGCTCAAATTCATGCTGGTGGCCGAGGCAAAGGAGCCGTCATCGAAACGGGGTCTCACGGTGTTGTTCTTGCAAAAGGGATTGACAAAGTCAAAGGAGTGGCATCAGGCATTCTGGGAGGCCATTTGGTCACAGCTCAGACTTCCTCAAAAGGAAAAATGGTCAACAAGGTTCTTGTTGCTCAGGACGTATACTATCCAGGCGAAACAGAAACAGAGGAATACTATGTTTCGGTTCTTTTAGACAGATCATCGGGTAAAAATATCATTATGTATTCTCCAGAAGGAGGGATGGATATTGAAGCAGTTGCTGATAAGACCCCAGAGCTTATTTACACAGAAACCATAGATCCAGGTGCAGGACTTCAGGGATTCCAAGCGAGACGTATTGCATTTAATCTGGGTCTAAGTGGTCAAGCATATAAGCAGATGATCAAATTTGTATTCAAACTATATGATGCATATATCGGTTGTGATGCGTCAATGTTTGAGATTAATCCAGTTTTGAAGACATCTGACAACAAAGTCATAGCGGTAGACGCGAAGGTGAGTCTAGATGAAAATGCCCTTTTCCGTCATCCAGCATATGAAGAGATGCGCGACAAAACCGAGGAGGATCCTACAGAACTGGAAGCGGACGAAATAGGGCTTAGCTATGTCAAGCTCGATGGAAATGTGGGGTGTATGGTGAACGGTGCGGGGCTCGCGATGGCGACCATGGATATTATCAAATTAAGTGGAGGTGATCCTGCAAATTTTCTTGACGTAGGCGGTACTGCTGATGCATCTAGAGTAGAGCAAGCGTTCCGTATTATTCTGAAAGACCCTTCCGTAAAAGCAATACTCGTAAATATCTTTGGAGGTATTGTGCGTTGCGATAGAGTGGCGCAAGGTGTTGTCGATGCATACAAAAATATGGGGAACATTGATGTTCCTATTATCGTCCGTCTCCAAGGAACAAATGCCACCGAGGCGAAGAGGCTTATTGACGAGTCAGGCTTAGAAGTAACCTCTGTCATCCTTCTTCAGGAAGCTGCAGATGCGGTTGCTGCGGTTGTCGCTTAAATTTTCATAGCGATTTGTAGGCCATCCCAAACAGGCATCAGTACATTCTCAACCTCTTTGTGATCTAGGATATACTTATTTAATAGGTGTATCCTTGAGGCTCCAGATTCGGGGTTTGCGCGTTTCTTCATGTCGAGAACGGCTCCTCCCCAAATCACATTGTCGATAAGGAGCCATCCTCCACTCCGGAGTCTAGAGATCGCAAATTCCGCATACTCTATTTGATGTTCTTTGTCGGCATCTAACCAAATAAGGTCGAACTCGCCCTTGATTTCTCCCATTTTAATAATGTCTAAAGCATGACCGTAATGCCGCGTGATTTTTTCACAAATCCCCGCTTCCTTAAAGTACGTGTCATGTATGCGCTCCAATTCATCGTTAATTTCGACAGTATGTATTTCTCCTTGCGGCGCAAGGCCTTCAGACAGGCATATCGTAGCGTATCCTGTAAATGTCCCAAATTCTAAGATGCGATTCGGGCGAACCATTTTACTTATTGTAGATAGAAATCGACCTTGAATTGGATCGCTGAGCATCTGTGGTTTTGTCGTTGTTAACCATGTGTCCCTTCTCAGTCTTGACAACACCTCTCCTTCAGGAGATGAATGATCTTCCGAATATTCATGTGTTGCGTCCTCAAAATGTGCCATACAGCAAATCTACCGCGTACCTTGCGCAATACTTGTAAATAAAATGGCAAAACGAAGACGAAATAACGACGGCATGGTTTTTAGCACCAATTCCGGGTTCAATTGGGATGAAGACAATGGTGCCGAAGATGACCGCAATTGGTCGCCTTCAATGTGTAAGCTATATGTCAGTTTGGACAGGAAACAACGCGCAGGGAAACCTGTCACACTGATAGAAGGCCATGACGGCCCCCCTTCAGAACTGTTGGCTTTGGGTAAAACACTTAAAGTAAAATGTGGTGTTGGGGGAGCGGTGAAAGAGGGGTGTATTCTGATCCAAGGCGACCACAGAGATAAAGTAGTCTCTATTCTTGAAAAAGATGGATTTAATGTAAAACGCAAAGGCGGATGATACAACAACAATGGATATAACAAACATTCCCACAGCAGCGTACCATGCAAAAACACTTGCAGGCTTAGAACAGTTGGTTGCTGATGAGCTTCTGGCGCATGGGGCGACAGAAATTAAAATCGGTCGGAGAGGGGTTGGCTTTACAGCAACTGCTGAAGTCATGTATCGTCATTGTATGCATGCACGTTTTACATTAAAAGTACTGCGTATACTCTACCAATTTCAAGCGAAGCATACCGATGAACTTTATCGTATGGCTGCGAGAAAAAAGTGGGAAGATGTCCTGAAAGAAGATGGAACATTAACGATTGATTCTACGATATACTCAGATCATTTTACGCATGATCAATTTGCTGTTCTTCGTTTAAAGGATGCGATTGTCGATAGATTTCGTGCAAAAAAGGGTGAACGCCCCTCTATTGATCGGCAGAATCCGGATGTGAGGATTCACTTGCACATCAGTCGGGAAGATGTGACCATTTCACTAGATGCATGTGGAGAGCCTTTGTCTAGGAGAGGTTACAGGTCAAGAAAAGCGATTGCACCTTTAAATGAGGTGTTGGCTGCTGGTCTTCTTGCATTGAGCGGGTGGCATCCTGGTATACCCTTATACGATCCGATGTGTGGGTCGGGAACCTTTACATGTGAAGCTGCGCTTTGGGCTTCGGGGATGCCCGTCCAAATGAATCGCTCTCACTTTGCGTTCATGGAATGGATGAATTTCAATCGATCTGCTTGGATTGCTGTGCGTGATGAAGCGATGGATTTCAATCCACCTGTTCCTACAGCCATATATGCGTCTGACATAAGCGGAGATGCGATATCTCAAACCAAATATGCGCTGTCACAACTTGATCTGCCTTCTCACAATGTGAGTGTCGATGAAATCGATTTCTTCCAATCAGAACCTCAAAAAACCGAGGGAGGTGTGGTTGTGATCAACCCGCCATATGGAGAACGAATGGAGCCTGAAAACATTGATGAGATGTATGCAGACATTGGCGACCGACTCAAGTTTCATTGGCCTGGATTTAAGGCGTGGATCATCTCATCGAATCCAGAAGCGATTAAACACATCGGGTTAAAAAGCAACCACCGACATAAAGTGCACAATGGCCCTTTAGAATGTCGGTGGTTGGGATATGAATTGTACGCGGGCTCTCGCTTCGCGGATAACAATAAAGCGCAATAAGTCTTAAGAGCCTTACTGCTTCACGAAGCTTGCGCTCAGGATTGAAGTTTCAGAAACGCAATCTACTCTGTATGTGCCGTGACGAAGTCCACTCACATCTAAGTTTACATCTCCAGAGGCTATGTCTTGTGTGAACACCAGGCGACCATTTGTATCATATACGTAGGCCTTGGCATTAGCGTCCAGTCTGAAATTGATCGCATCAACTGTCGGATTCGGGTAAATATTCATCGCCGAAACTGCGATTGATTCTACGGCCATCCCTATACTCACATCTGCGGCACTGCTTGGTTCGATTTTATACTGTTCATAGGTATATGTTAGAACGCCAGTTACGGAGTAGTATTCTCCAAGCATCCACGCTGGATCAGGTGAGTATAGCATATCGTCGATCATACAGTCACCCGTTCCGTCATCAAAGTATCCATCACCGAACCCCAGGTCTGGATTCGTACAAGCTGCATTTGTTACTTTGACTCGGCAGCCTTCATAAGCTTCTCCAGAAGCAGCTATAAATCCAGTTGTGAGGTTAACTGCAGCAGGAAGGTCGTTTCCAGAACTTACCGTTGTAAATGCGGTGACATTTGTAATCTCTGTGAGGTCGTAATATTCAATGACTTCGCCAGTCAAGATCACTAAATCTCCTACAGTTGGAAGATTTGTGTTGTCATAGATGTAGACGCCGTTCCAAGGGCCAGATCCATCTTGTAAGAAGTAGCTGTAATCAGTTGCAGCAGTGACCACGCCTTGAACAGTAACAACTTGTTCAATAAGTGGGGAAGCGAAAAGTTCTCCTTGAACCTGAGCAATTGTATGTGTTACATCTTGAGCAGATGTTAAACTTGCAACAAAGATGCAAGTGATTGTAAAGAAAAAACGTACAGAATTTAGCATGATTTAGGTGTTATATTTGAGCGGCAATTTAGTTCAAAATTACTGAGCGTTATACCTTATAATAGTGTATCCTTATTCATAAAAAGAGATGAGCAGTTTTTTTCGTTTTCTGGCAATGTCACTTTTACCATTTATACTTACGTGTTGTCATTTTAAATCACAACACGCTGATCTCATCCTACATAACGCAGTGGGTTTGGTATGTGATGGCACACCTATTAGTACAGATAAAATCGCCATCGCAATCGAAAACGGAAAAATCTTAGCGGTAGGGCCTGAGCGTAAGATTTTAAATGCATACAAGGCTGAAGAAAAGATTGACCTTAAGCAGGCTGTTGTGTATCCTGGATTAATCGATGCCCATGCGCACTTCACGGGGTATGCTTTAAGCAAGTTAGAGGTTGATCTTGTCGGTTCGGCCTCTTATGATGAGGTGTTAACTCGACTGGAATCCTTCTCGGAAACCCATTCTTCTGGATGGCTGTCAGGTAGGGGGTGGGACCAAAACAAGTGGTCACCTTCAACTTACCCCACACGTCAACGATTGGATGAATTGTTTCCTTCACGACCTGTTGCGATACGAAGAATTGATGGACATGCACTTCTGGCAAATTCGGCTGCGCTTAGAATCGCTGGGATGTCAGACCTACGCTTTATTCAAGGGGGAGAAATGATTGCACTTGAAGATGGGTCTCCATCAGGTGTACTTATAGATGGCGCAGCAGACTCTCTTTTGTTATTCATCCCTCCTCATGATGGCCCCACAAAAGATGCGGCGCTTATTCAGGCACAACATGATCTTTTTGCGTTGGGTTTGACTACGGTGGTGGATGCCGGTTTAGATGTATCTGATATCAGAAGGATAGATTCGCTTCACAGGACAGGAGACCTCCACATTAGAGTCGTAGCCATGGCAAGTGGCACTCAGCCCAATCTAGATTCCGCTTTTGCAAAAGGGCCACATCGATCAGACCGATTAATTGCACAATCCATTAAATTCTATATGGATGGATCCTTAGGTTCACGTGGTGCCGCACTTTTGGCACCTTATTCAGACCGCCCATCTCACAGTGGCTTTATTTTTCAGGATTCTGCGGAGTTTCGTGCAAACTTAGATTTGGCATACGCGCGAGGCTTTCAAGTGGCAACACATTGCATCGGCGATTCTGCAGTCAGAAATGTCCTCAACCTATATAACGCTGTTCTGGGAGGTCAAAATGACAAAAGGTGGCGCATTGAGCACGCTCAGGTCGTCTCTCCTTCGGACTTACCTTTATTCTCATCAGGGAGCATCATCCCTTCAGTTCAACCTACCCATGCGACTTCTGACATGTATTGGGCCGGAGAGCGTCTTGGAAGAAATAGAATAAGGACTGCCTACATCTACCGTGATCTGCAAAACGCAATTGGAATTCTTCCTTTAGGTACAGATATGCCTGTAGAAGATATTGATCCCCGTAAAACCTTCTACGCAGCTACAGTGAGGAAGGATTCAAAGGGCTTTCCTGCTGAAGGCTATCACATAGACCAAAGCCTGACGAGAGAGTCCGCTATTTATGGAATGACGCTTTGGGCTGCCATTGCAAATTTTCACGAAAAAGAAGTAGGGTCTATAGAGGTAGGTAAGTGGGCTGACCTTGTTGTGATGGACCGCAACCTCCTCACAGTTGACCCAGATCAAATTTTAGGAGCCAAAACGATAAGAACATTTGTATCAGGAGTTCAAGTCTATCAGTCATCTAATTAATCATTATGGGGAGTAAGCAAGCCGTCGTACTTTTTGTGACAATAGCCTCGAGTGCTATTCTGTATACCTACTTTTTTTTATTGCGTGTCGAAGAAAGGTTACCTATATATCAGCCATCTCAAATTAATCCAGCCCTGGTTGACCCCAGTTTGCGGTCAGAAGTTGACCATCGAATAGCTGATTTCACGCTCATCAATCAACTTGGTGACACCGTTTCTTTGTCAGATGTAGCGGGTTCAATTCTTATTGTAGACTTCTTTTTCACGAGATGCGCCACGATTTGTCCACTTCTCACAAACAACCTAAAACTCATTCATGACCGTTTGCCAGATGGTGTTCGCATCCTTAGTCATACAGTCACACCTGTTGCGGACAGTGTGTCGGTCCTTTCTAAATATGCCGATAAGCACGGTGCAGACCCATCTTTGTGGTGGTTTCTCACTGGTCCCAAGGATGAGATATATAAATTGGCCAGGAAGAGCTATTTCGCTTGTTTGGACGAGGGAGATGGTGGTTATCAAGACTTTGTGCATACTGAGAACGTGGTATTGGTAGATACCCAAGGCAGGCTGAGGGGGTTCTATGACGGCACGAAACAGGCTAATATTTCTCAGCTATACCTTGACCTAGAGAGGTTAATTGAAGAAAATAAGAAAATAAAGTAACAAACATCTTGCTGGGAAGAAAACCTAGTGTAGATTTGCATCCGCTTTCGAAGGAAAGTGAGTTTTTTGACAAACGGATGACTTTTAAAATTTAATAAAAATCACTTTTAACTTGCATTATTAAAAAGATGCACTATCTTTGCGCCCGCTTTCAAAGGAAAGCAATTTGTTTTTTCTACAAACGGTCGTAAAAAAGAGTTAAAAATTTTTTAACTTTTAAGTTGCAGAATGAAAATCCTGTGATACCTTTGTCGTCCGCTTTGAAAGAAGTAATTTATGACGCTCTTCGGAGCTGATTTGAATATAAAGTTCTTTGACTTGATGCAGCAGCCCAAATCCTATCTCTTAATTGAGATAGGTACACCATGTAAGTTTACTTACTGGTGTTTTTAACATCTTCTCTTAGGAGATGATGTTCCAACGTTAATTTTTATGAGAGTCAATTATGGATTATAACTTACAATGGAGAGTTTGATCCTGGCTCAGGATGAACGCTAGCGGCAGGCTTAACACATGCAAGTCGAGGGGTAACAGGGAAAAGCTTGCTTTTCCGCTGACGACCGGCGCACGGGTGCGTAACACGTATGCAACCTACCTCTTACTGAGGAATAGCCCAGAGAAATTTGGATTAATACCTCATAACACCACAAGATCGCATGATCTAATGGTTAAAGGTTACGGTAAGAGATGGGCATGCGGCCTATTAGTTTGTTGGTGAGGTAATGGCTCACCAAGACTACGATGGGTAGGGGGTCTGAGAGGACTATCCCCCACACTGGTACTGAGACACGGACCAGACTCCTACGGGAGGCAGCAGTGAGGAATATTGCGCAATGGACGAAAGTCTGACGCAGCCATGCCGCGTGAAGGATGACGGCGCTACGCGTTGTAAACTTCTTTTATATACCAAGAAACCTTCGGACGTGTCCGAAGCTGACGGTAGTATATGAATAAGCACCGGCTAACTCCGTGCCAGCAGCCGCGGTAATACGGAGGGTGCAAGCGTTATCCGGATTTATTGGGTTTAAAGGGTCCGTAGGCGGATCATTAAGTCAGTGGTGAAATCCGACAGCTCAACTGTCGAACTGCCATTGATACTGATGATCTTGAGTACGGTTGAAGTAGGCGGAATATGACATGTAGCGGTGAAATGCTTAGATATGTCATGGAACACCGATTGCGAAGGCAGCCTACTAAGCCGTTACTGACGCTGAGGGACGAAAGTGTGGGGAGCGAACAGGATTAGATACCCTGGTAGTCCACACCGTAAACGATGATTACTCGGTATTGGCTTTATTGTCAGTGCCCAAGCGAAAGTGATAAGTAATCCACCTGGGGAGTACGGCCGCAAGGTTGAAACTCAAAGGAATTGACGGGGGCCCGCACAAGCGGTGGAGCATGTGGTTTAATTCGATGATACGCGAGGAACCTTACCAGG
>PACT01000028.1 GCA_002700285.1 Crocinitomicaceae bacterium
ACCATTTAAATTGTCATCTGCGTTACAATCTCCACCACAAACACCTATGGCGTCAAGTTGGCTTCCACTACAATCGCAATCTCCTTCTGGGATATCAGAGCAGCCACAATCATAAACAGCTCCAGGGCCACCACAAACACCACACGCGTCAAGGACATTACCGTCACAATCACAATCATCTGAGGGAATATCAGCACATCCACACTCGTATACTGCGCCTGGTCCATTACACACGCCACACTCATCTAATTCCCCTATACAATCGTCTACCTCGTCGCACAATCCGTCAGAATCCACATCCGTTAAACAATTACCGTCACAGTCAAGGAATTCTACCGCAAATATGCAATTTGTTCCATCATCAAAAGTTGCATTCTCATCATAGTTACAAGCGCTAGAATCAGTACAACCTGCACATGAATCAAAATCACATAATGAATTATCGGTAACTAGTGCATCTGCATCATAGTTACACGCAAGAGATATTGTACATCCTGAACAAGAAGAATTATCACCGCCACAAATGCCGCACTCGTCAATTGCGGTTCCGTCGCAGTCACAGTTTCCCTCTGGGATACCTGATCCGCCACAAACACCACACTCGTCTAATACGTTTCCGTCGCAGTCACAGTCTCCCTCTGGGATACCTGATCCGCCACAAACACCACACGCGTCATTTACTGCACAAGAACCATCGTCGTAGGTTGCTGTCTCGTCGTAGTTACAAGCCGTAGCATCTGTACAACCACATGCAGTACCGAATCCATCTCCGTTATATGTTCCAACGCCATTAAATGGCATACTGATCTGAACTTGATCAGCACCTAATCCCAATGGGAAGACTTGGTAATTAAGAACTCCGCTTATCGAACCAGTCGTTGTGACCTGAAGAACAAGAACGCGCAGATCCGCATCAGGCAATCCGTTAGATGCAGTGTTAAGAACGTAGTAAGAAGATCCAGTTAATGTGTTTGACAACAATGAAGTCGCGCCATTTGTAGTAAAGAAAGGTGTGATAGGCTGACCTGCATCCTCCACAAGAGAAGGATCTGCTGCAGGGGCAACAGCTGGACCATCTAAACCAATCGTCGCATAGGTGTCATCTGCCATATCTGGGAAGAAGGCAAGGAAAGCAGGGTTTATACCTGAAGCACTCCAGCTCGAATTTCCAAACGAATTAAAAGCACCATCAGGTGTATTGATTGATAAAGGAAAGTCATTGTTCCCGAAGATTGCACTAAAACGATCGGTAGCATCAGTCATGTCAACATAGAAACGATAAGTCGTTCCTGGTGCAACAGCAGGTGTGCTCGCTTCAACTGTGAGCGTGTAAGCTACAGGCGCACGCAAACAAGAACAATAATCACAAGAACCATCATCTTGAGTCGCTAAGCCATCGTAGTTACATGCAATAGCATCTGTACAACCACTTATTTCAGCATCATCACAAGTTCCATTTCCGTCAGCGTCAGCAGAACAATCTCCACCACAAACGCCAAGGGCGTCTAATACGTTTCCGTCGCAGTCACAATCTCCCTCTGGGATACCTGAACCGCCACATGTGCCACACTCGTCTAATACGTTTCCGTCACAGTCACAGTCGCCCTCAGGGATACCTGATCCACCACATGTACCACACTCGTCTAATACGTTTCCGTCGCAATCACAGTCTCCCTCTGGAATACCTGATCCGCCACAAACACCACACGCGTCTAATACGTTTCCGTCGCAATCACAGTCTCCCTCTGGAATACCTGATCCGCCACATGTGCCACACTCGTCTAATACGTTTCCGTCGCAGTCACAGTCTCCCTCCGGGATACCTGATCCGCCACAAACACCACACTCGTCTAACACGTTTCCGTCGCAGTCACAGTCTCCCTCTGGGATACCTGATCCACCACAAACGCCACACTCGTCGAGTACGTTTCCATCGCAGTCACAATCGCCCTCCGGGATACCTGATCCACCACAAACGCCACACTCGTCTAATACGTTTCCGTCGCAGTCACAGTCTCCCTCTGGGATACCTGACCCGCCACATGTACCACACTCGTCTAATACGTTTCCGTCGCAATCACAGTCTCCTTCTGGGATACCTGATCCACCACAAACACCACACGCGTCTAATACGTTTCCGTCGCAATCACAGTCGCCCTCTGAGATACCTGACCCGCCACATGTCCCACACTCATCGATTACGTTTCCGTCGCAATCACAATCTCCGTCAGGGATGCCTTCACAAGACCCATCATTAATTGTTGCTTCTGGATTGTAATTACAGGCCGTAGCATCGGTACATCCATTGGGATTGCTAGATAAAATAGGAAGAAGATCACGCCACTCTTGACTTTGATCTGAGTTCATAAATACCTGAAATTGCATTTGGCCTGAAACATCACCATCTGTTGTTAACTGTGCAAGTAGAATTTTAAGATCATCACCTGCAAAAGAAGGTAAATCTGAAGACCCAGCCCCAGGAAATGGAACGAACCAAGCAGAACCGGTAGGGTCGTCAATAAGGATGCTGTTTCCCGCTTCGAAAATTACAAAAGGATCAAAATCACCTACCGCTTGGCTGAGTACTATCCCTTCTGTGCTGTTTTCTGCACCAATGGTCAACCAACTGTCATATTCCATTGTTGGAACAAATTGGAAAAAAGCGGGGTTGATCATTGAACCGAATTGACTTCCAGTATCATTTTGATACCACGATGTTGTTGTCGTAAGCTCAAGCGGATTCAATACAGAACCTGAAACAGAAGATAAATAATCCCCTGAATTTAAGCAATGAAGATAGACTCTGTAGGTTGTTAAACCATCTAATTCACCATAGAGGTCCCCACCATCTGCATGAGACACAAATTCCTCTATACCAACCCAGTAACCATCGGGTGCAGTATCGAAAACGCCTGGAGAAAGAAATTGTGCTTGCGCTGTAAATAACAGACAAAGCGACAAAGAAAAAAAGGATAAAAGTCTACGCATTTGAAAACAGTTTGGTTTAAGATTCAATAGTTAAGCAATTAACGGCGCTAATATATTACATAAAAAATGCAATTCCTATTTATTTGATATTTAGATAGGATTATGTACACATTATCTAGTAAATATGATTTTTCGTCGAAAATAATGATCATGATATACAACACCATATCGAGGTTGCTTGTGTGACATTATATGTTTTGTTCATATTCGCGAAGGATAAACGTTATCAAAAAAACACATGGATTAATAGAACTTACTTAAAATGAAAAACATGTGACAGACACCAGTAGCCGTCTCACCCTCAAATAATTCAAGATTTATTTTTTCAGACTATACACTTTTACTAAGAAGTAAAACACTATATTTGCCGTCTCTTATTCGGTACTATAGCTCAGTTGGTAGAGCAACGGACTGAAAATCCGTGTGTCCCAGGTTCGAATCCCGGTAGTACCACAAAAGAAACAAGCCCCGCCACAAATGTGCGGGGCTTTTTTCTTGATCGCTGCTGAGCCACCTTGAAAGTGTTGATTTAGTAGCGATAGATTCACTTAAAAAAACCAAGTTGTGTTTACTTTGCTAGAATAATTGGGAAACAATATGAATAGTGTTCGATCGACATCTTGGAGGAAGGAACTCAAAAGTCACATCCGAGAAAAATCTCTTGTATTTTTACTTGCTGACAGCAATTTACCGGACAGCTACTCAATGGACATTATGAAGGTGTGTAAAATCAAGAATAAGACACACCTGCTTAAGATCAAGGGAGGGGAGCAAATTAAAACGCACCAACATCTTATCAAAATTTACAATGAATTAGATGTCGTTGGAGCAGACAGAAAAAGTGTGCTTATTTGTTTGGGGGGTGGAACAATTAGTGATTTAGGAGGCTTTGCAGCCAGTACATATAAAAGAGGAATTGATCTCGTCATTCTTCCCACGACAGTTGTGGGCATGGTAGATGCTGCAATAGGTGGAAAGAATGGCATTAATCTCGAAAGTAATGTAGGGATACTGAAAAATCAGATTGGGACATTTCATCAACCAAAACTGACAGGGATAGATTTCAAGTGGCTAGACAGCTTACCACAAGATGAGATTAAGAGTGGGTGGGGAGAAATGCTTAAACATGCGCTTCTTAAAGGCGGATCGCATCTTGAACAATTGAAAAACGCAGAACCCAATATCGCGAGCCTAGCCCCCCTCATCATAGAGTCTGGAAATATAAAAGAAGGTATTGTGCGGAGAGATGTCAAAGAAAATGGTGAGCGCGTACTTTTAAATCTGGGACATACCGTCGGTCATGCCATTGAAAGTCTTGAGTTAGATGCTTCTACCGAATCAGAAATTAAGCACGGCATTGCGGTCGCTTGGGGGATCGTATTTACACTTGAAGTTTCAGTAATAAAAATGGGGTTTAATGATGCCATGGCCAAAGAATTAATCAAGTGGATTGTCGACATCATTGGATACCGTGAGAAAATGTGGGGTTCTAAAGAGATTTGGCTTAAAATGTGCAAAGACAAGAAAAACATAAATGGCAACGTTAAGGACGTGTTGTTACGCAATCCCGGAGATGTAGATTGGAGCTTTACCTGGGAACGCGAAGAGTTCACAATCTTGTGGGAGCAATTCCGTAAGAGATATGAATTAACAAGCTGCTAATAAATATATTTGCCTTAATTATGGAACAAACTGCTGCAGAATTAGCGATACTATTAGAAGGGTCTGTTTCTGGGAACCCAGAAGCGAGGGTTCGTCGGCTTGGTAAAATAGAATCCGCTGGCCCAGGGTCAGTGACTTTTCTCGCAAACATGGAGTACGAAAAATTCGTGTACTCATGTCGCGCTACTGTAGTTGTGGTTAAAATGGACTTTAGACCAAAGAAAGAGTTGCCAGTTGGGATCACGTTGGTGAAGGTTGAAGATCCATACAGGGCATTTGCAACTTTGCTTGATGCGTATGACAATATTTTAAAGAGAGATGAAGGCGTGCACTCATCGGCGATCATCCACCCTGATGCAACCATAGGAAAGGGATGTGCCATAGGTCCTGGAGTCGTCATAGACAAAGGTGCTGTAATCGGAAATAGATCTGAACTTCGTGCAAACGTATATATAGGTCGAGATGTCACGATAGGTTCAGACGCCATGTTTCATTCAGGCGTGAGAATTCTAGACCGATGTATTGTAGGCAACTGTTGTACAATACAAGGCGGCACGATCGTCGGTTCCGATGGCTTCGGATTTGCGCCAAAAGAAGATGGATCGTATGCAAAAATCCCTCAAACGGGAAATGTTGTCATTGAGGACGACTGTGATATCGGTGCTTTATGCACTTTGGACAGAGCAACACTGGGCTCTACAATTATCCGCAATGGGTGCAAGCTAGATAACCTTATTCAGGTCGCACACAATGTGGTCATCGGTGAAAAAACAGTCATCGCGGCCCAAACTGGAATCGCTGGCTCAACGACAATCGGCTCACACTGTTTAATTGGAGGGCAAGTGGGAATAGGCGGGCATCTTAAAATAGCAAATGGATCAAGAATCGCAGCAAAATCTGGTGTCTCTGCGAGCTTACTGCATCCAAAAGGCACATATCAAGGGAATCCCGCAATGCCCATCAAAGCATTCCAGAGGTTCCAAATAGCGCTTCGTAAGCTTGTTAGGGCAGAGCGTATTAAAGAAAAAGAAAATACATGATTCATTCAACTAAGCAGCACACACTTAAAAGTACAATGACCTTTAAGGGAGTTGGACTGCATACTGGAAAAATGTGTACTTTAACAGTGCAACCCGCAGAGGCAAATCATGGATATAAATTCCAACGTATCGATCTTGAAGGCCATCCCATTGTTAAAGCCTGCACAAAAAATGTCATTTCTACATTTAGATGCACATCACTATCTCAAGGTGGTGTAGTCATAAATACAACTGAACATATACTCGCTGCATTATACGCAGCCGGTGTTGACAATGCTTTAATTCAACTGGACGCACAGGAAGTCCCGATTATAGATGGCAGTGCACTTGCATTTACCAATGGCATTGAAGAAGTCGGCACCACCGAGTTAGAGGCAGACAGAAGATTCTTTAAGGTTAGAAAAAACATAAGTTATACAGACAAAAAGAACAATGTCGAAATGTTACTCGTACCTCTCAAAGAAGATGAGTTCCGTCTAACAGTTATGGTCGATTACAACAGTCCTGTTCTTGGGACGCAACATGCTAGACTTGAAAAGCTCAGTGATTTCAGTAAAGAAATTGCACCGAGCAGGACGTTTGTCTTTATGAAGGAGCTTAAAGAATTGGCGGACAAAGGGCTGATAAAAGGAGGTGATGTCGGTAACGCAATCGTTCTTGCGGAAAGGCCATACTCAAAAAACGAATTGCAATCCATTGCTGACACGATGGGTCGAAAAGAATTGGGAGTGGTGGAAGATGAAGCAGGGGTTGTGAGTACATCTCCGTTACACTTCTCTAATGAACCTGCGAGACATAAGCTACTCGATATACTTGGTGATATTGCACTGACAGGTTATTATATCTATGGACATGTGCTTGCGGCACGTCCCGGACATGAAGCAAATGTGGAATTTGCCAAAGCACTTGACAAACAAATACTGGAACTTGAAGATTTACCCGATCTAAGAACAGATAAAGATTCAATTCTAGATGTAAATCAAATTTCTAAACTTCTGCCACATCGCTATCCATTCCTATTGGTAGATAGAATTCTTGAAATGGATGATCAAAGTATTACAGGCGTTAAAAATGTGACAATCAATGAACCCTTTTTTCAGGGCCACTTCCCAGATAACCCGGTGATGCCTGGTGTACTGCAAGTAGAAGCGATGGCACAAGTAGGTGGTGTCTTCGCACTTTCAAATGTTGAAGACCCTGAATTTTGGTCTACATACTTTTTAAAAATTGATGAAGTCAGGTTTAAACAAAAAGTAATGCCAGGAGATTCAATTGTATTCCACCTCAAATTGATTTCACCTATGAGGAGAGGATTAGTTCATATGCAAGGAAAAGGATATGTGAGAGGCACTTTGGTGTCTCAAGCCATACTCCTCGCCCAAGTGATCAAGGACAGGGCACCCGCTGAAAAGTAGAGTCTATTTTTACTACCTTCAAACTTACTATGACAACGAAAATCAGTCCACAAGCATTCATTCACGAACACGCCTCATTAGGCGAAGGTGTGATTGTTGAACCGTTTTCATACATCGGACCTAATGTAACAGTAGGACCGAGAACATATATAGGGCCAAATGTCACCATCTTAGAAAGCACGATCATCGGTGAAGATTGTAAAATCTTTCCTGGTGCAGTCATCGGCGCTGAACCACAAGATCTTAAGTTCAAAGATGAAAACACAACTGTAGAGATTGGAGACCGCACGACTATAAGAGAGTGTGTCACCATTCACAGAGCGACTTCGGACAGACTTAAAACAACAGTGGGCAATGATTGCTTGATCATGGCATATGTCCATTTAGCGCATGATGTTCAGATAGGAAACCGAGTTGTTTTGGCAAACGCTGTTAATGTAGCTGGCCACGTCACCATTGATGACTGGGTGATCATAGAGGGAATGGTAGGCATTCAGCAATTCGTCAGAATTGGGGAGCACGCATTTGTAGCTGGAGGGTCATTGGTAAGAAAGAACATCCCACCTTATATTAAAGCTGCCAGAGAACCATTGGCATATATAGGTGTCAATTCAATAGGGCTTAGGAGAAGGGGATTTGAGCACGATCGAATCACACGCATTGAAGATATTTATAGAACGCTTTACGTTCAAAATGTAAATATGAGCCAAGCCCTGAAAGTTGCTGATGCTGAATTCCCTGTATGTGAGGACAAAGACTTCGTACTGGACTTCATTCGTGAATCCAACAAAGGAATCGTTAGGGGGCCATTCTGATTCTGCCCAGTATCGCAGGATAGGCAGGCCAAGCAGTACATAAATGAGGGGGTGGGATAAAATTTCACATGTTTTTTTTTACACACAAAGCACTTTAAATCAGTCACTTAAAAAGGTGTTGTGATTTATTTTTACAAAAAATGAAACTTATTTGGATCGACAAGAGTAAAAGGGAGTGAATCTTTTTTTTATAACCCTATCAATCTAAATATTATGAATAAGTTTTACTCAACCCTCGCTGCGCTCGCAGTTTTTACTACTGGTAACCTCCTAGCTCAGGACGCTTCTGCGCTTACTAACGCATTAGAAGGTACAGCATCTGCATATGACTGCTCTTATAAAGTCAAGGATGCAAACCAAACAATTTTATTAAACGGTTCTAATGCCACTCAAATTTTCTCAGCATGTACTGATGGAAAGTTAATGGAAGTAACGTTAGACATTAAATCATTAAATGATCGCGGCACTTACACTGTTGAAGTACGATCTATGAATGGTGTGGTACTTGACATTGCACGCTTTAAGCAAGGACAGGTTGTAGACGGACAAGTTGTTCTTCCGATGGAAACGCGTGTTAAATCTGGTCTTAATTATATCCTTAATGTAAGTGCTGACAGTGGATATGAGCTTAGCCTTCGTGCTCAGCATGGTCCTATGGGAACACTTACAATTGACGGATCACCTTACCGTGGAAAGTTAGTTGGAGAATTTGGTTTTAAAACAGTTGAAGCGAACGGCCTTTCTAATGATGAAGGACGTACAGGTCAAACAAACGATGACAATGGCATTGCTACTGAAAAGTCTGCGAATGGCCTTTGTAACACTGAGGTGTCTGCACACACTGGACGTATTGCTACCAGTGGTGAAACAATCGGTCAAACATTTACAGCGTGTGCGACAGGTCACCTTGAGCAGATCTCTTACCAAATACAACACATCGATGGTGACTTTGTAGGAAGAATCTCTTTGAAAGATGCACGTAACAACACATTGTTCTCACAAGAAGTGAGTGCGCGAAATGTGAGAAATGGTCTATTGGTTGTACCGATGAGCGAAAAAGTGCGTGAGGGAGCTGATTACACAATCTTCCTTAAGTCGATCCATGGAACGCGTCTTGCTGTATTGGCAAACGAAAACCCTGCTGATGCGCTTGGAACATGTACTTTCAACGGTACAGAGCTTGAAACGAACGCATGTTTCTCTGCACTTGTTAAGGAGAAAACAAACGATACGCCTTCATCTTTATCTGAAACAGAGCTTAAGGTAACTGCTTACCCTAACCCATTTCAAAACGAACTTGGTATTCGTATCGACGGAATCGAAGAAGGTAAAGTCATCGTTCAGTTGCTTGACTTTGCCGGAAACGTTCTTCGTGCAGACTTGATCAACATCAACCCAGACAACAAAGTGGTCAACTTTAACACTGACGACTTAAACGATGTAGGTTTCTACTCACTACGTGTTGTTCACGGTAAAAAGGTGACTCACACAACTGTAATCAAGAATTAATATTAATCGTTGGAAGACGACATCCTACTCATAAAAAAAAGGCTCGGTTCATTGTGAATCGGGTCTTTTTTTTTGCCATTGCCAGGAATCGTTTAAGGCTTCCTGAAGGGAACGTTTTGCCTCCCACCCCAATTCATCTTTTGCCCTAGAAACATTTGCCCAAATAGCCACGACATCCCCTTCTCTCCTTTCAGCTATTGAATAAGGAACCCCTCGCCCAGTAACTTTTTCGAATGCCTTTATGACTTCTAACACAGAAGCACCCTTTCCAGTCCCTAAATTATAAGCCCTCCAGCCCGTATCCTTTCCCCTCAACTTATCCTTAAAAAGGTATTCAAGTGCAGAGACATGCGCTTCGGCTAAATCCATCACATGTAGATAATCCCTGATACAAGAGCCATCTGGTGTAGGATAATCGGTCCCAAAAACTTGCAGGGCACCTCTTATTCCAGCAACAGATTGGCATAAATAAGGGACAAGGTTATTAGGAACTCCATGTGGAGATTCGCCAATTTTCGCACTGGGATGTGCGCCTATGGGGTTAAAATACCTGAGAATAACAGCGTTAAATTTAGGATTTGGTGTCAAGTGATCTACAATCAGCTTCTCGCAAGCTTGTTTGGTGAATCCATAAGGAGATTCAGCTTCTAAAAACGGGGCATTTTCATCAACGGGGACGACTTCGGGTTCTCCGTAGACCGTGCAACTTGAAGAAAAAACCAAATTATCAACATCGAACTCTCGCATCACTTCTAACAATCGCTCTGTACCGACGATGTTATTTTCCTCATACATTTTAGGATTATCAACACTTTCACCCACTGACTTAAGTGCTGCAAAATGGATAACCCCTTTGATTTCATGGCCCATTTCCTGTTCTGTTCTAAACACATTAATCAGACCATCTTTATCCCTACAATCCACTTCATAGAATGGTACTTGAGCGTTGATGAGAGATCTGATACCATGCACGGCTTTGACATCAGAATTGCTGTAATTATCTAACAAAATGACTCTAAAACCTGCTTTTGCAAGAGAAACCGAAGTATGAGACCCAATATATCCTGCGCCACCAGTTACTAAAATAGAAGGTTTCAATTGCATACCTCAAAGCTAATAAAGAGAATTCCGACTGAAGTCATACAATATGAAACCTTTTGAACTTAAATGCGTAAGGAATAATATGATTTCCCCTTTTGACTTAACATATCTAGAAGATGCATTCCAAGGGAATCGGCGTTTGGTGAATGGTATCATCGAATTATTTCTAAAACAAAACCCCGATTACTGTGCGATACTTGAAAACCGGGTGAAGTCTAGAGATTATGCATACCTACATACTGTCGCTCATACATTGAAATCAAGTGTGCAAATGCTGGGACTTAGAGACACTGAAAATCTGCTCCATGGCATTGAACACAGATCTAAATTTAATGTAGATACAAGTGAACTGCCAGGAATGGTCTTTGAGTTGGTTTATGAATTGAAGAGAGCTCAAAAGGCGCTTTCTGTTTATATTTCTAACACAGAGAATGACGGCGGCTTTCTTTCAGATGTTGCTTAGTACAGATTAGCCAAGCCCCAATAGCATTGTCATTCCTACACAACAAAATCCCACTGCATACCCTGAATATACTTCCACAGGCGTATGAGCTTTTAGATAAAGTCGGCTCCACCCCAACAAGCCTCCCAAAATTATTATAGACGAAATCCATTGTAAATCTAGGGTGCCTAACCTTAGAGAAGCAATGAGTATCGCGGCAAGAACGCCCCCGGAGGCCAGCATATGCATGCTTATTTTAAACTTAAGTGTGATTAACCATCCGACAAAAATAGAGAGCACCAATCCCAACATTAAGGATCTGTAGAGCTCAGGGACAAAAATGCCAGATATTTCGAGTGTCAAGATATACGCCAGCGTAAAATAAGAAAGCACAATTAAAAAAGGCTTTACTCTTTCTTTGCGGTTTCTGATGTCTAAGTCAGAAATGAGATTTCGCTTGTACATAAACCACAGTGAAAACGCAGGCGCCAAAGAATTGATTCCAATGACCATGGCCAAATAGATAAACATGTCAATTCGGTGGGTAAGATATAAATCAAAGTGAAGCAACAATAACAAGGTGGCCATGGGCATCACAAAAGGATGAAGAAAGACTGATATAAGTTTTGCGATTGTATCCATGCAATCTAGAAACTCAGAGTTCTTTTCTTAATCTCGCAACGGAAATCCCCAATTGCTCACGGTATTTTGCCACAGTTCGACGAGCGA
Organism: Crocinitomicaceae bacterium; assembly: GCA_002700285.1. GTDB lineage: Bacteria > Bacteroidota > Bacteroidia > Flavobacteriales_D > Sanyastnellaceae > UBA974. Next base: position 11,702 of record PACT01000028.1, read on the forward strand.
TGTGATATCCTTTCGAATTTAAAATGACGCCGAGTTTTTCGTCAGTGAGAGGTTTCTTTTTATCCTCTTCAGCAATCGCATCCTGAAGAATTCTTTTCACCTCCCTTGAACTTACATCTTCACCACTGTCGGTAGACAAACTTTCTGAAAAAAATGTTTTAAGGAGAAAGGTTCCATAGGGTGTTTGGACATATTTACTGTTTGCGACTCTTGAAACTGTACTTATATCCATTTGAATTCGCTCGGCAATATCCTTCAGGATCATGGGATTAATATCTGTTTCATCTCCGCTTAAAAAATATTGTTCCTGATGATCTACAATCGCTTTAATCGTTTTCATCAAAGTGAGTTGTCTTTGACGAATTGCATCAACAAACCACTTGGCAGCATCCACCTTTTGTTTCACAAAACTCAACGCTTCCTTTTGGGATTTTGAGGTTTCTGCGCCGCTGCTGTAGGTGTCCATCATTTCTTTATAAGATGGGCTAATTCTCAGATCTGGGGCATTTCTTTGATTAAGTGAAATCTGCAACTCATCGTCATGAATACTCAGGATGAAATCCGCGACGACATGTTGCACATTTCGAGAAGACTCCCCTCCTGAATTCCCGGGCTTGGGATTTAATTTGGTGATTTCACCTAGTGCCTCCCTTAAATCTTCATCCGTAATTTCAAGCTTGGTGGTGATCGCTTGGAAATGTTTTTTTGAAAACGATTCGAAATGATTATTCAGGATTTCCTCAGCAGAAATCATTGCTTGAAGTCTTACAAAATTGACTGAATCTTGAAGCTTATCAATCTTTCTTCTAATTTGAATGAGAAGACAATTCTGAAGGTTTTCCGCACCAACACCAGCAGGGTCAAGAGTTTGTATAACCTTAAGCGCAGAGACAAGGTCCTCCTTATCAACCATCAGGTTTTGGGTAAAGGCCAAATCATTTACGATACTCTCTAAGTCACGCCTCAGATATCCCGAATCATCAAGTTGACCTATAATGTGCTCACCTAACATGCGCTCACTGTCATTTAGAAAAACCATCCCAAGTTGACTGACTAACAGCTCGCGAAATGTAGCACCTGCGCCAAGGGGAACGTCTTTGTCTTCGACATCAGCGCCATGATTTCTGATGCTTGTTTTATAATCCGGCGTTTCATCGTCTAAGTATTCTTCAAAATCGAATTCCTCTATTGCATCATCCTTCTCTGTCTCATCTTCTAAGACAGCCTCAGCCTCCTCCACGCCTTCTTCTAAGGCCGGGTTTGCCTCGAGTTCTTCTTTAATTCTAGCTTCTAGTTCCACAGTAGGCACCTGCAAAAGTTTCATCAGCTGGATTTGCTGAGGAGACAGTCTTTGTAGTTGCTTTTGTTGTAGAGATTGTTTTAGCATTGTTAAAATTCAGCCGACAGAGGCGTTCTTGGAAATGGAATGACGTCACGGATATTTGACATACCTGTGCAATACATGACTAGTCTTTCAAATCCCATGCCAAACCCACAATGCTTGGCAGAACCGAACTTTCTTGTTTCAAGATACCACCAAACATGATCCTCTGGAATATTAAAGTCCGCACATTTCTTTTTAAGGACATCTAACCGCTCCTCACGTTGTGACCCCCCGATTAATTCGCCTATCCCAGGCACAAGAACATCCATTGCCGCAACCGTTTTACCGTCGTCATTTGCACGCATGTAAAACGCCTTAATTTCAGAGGGGTAGTCTGTCACAATAACAGGACCTCCAACATGCTTCTCTACCAACCATCTCTCGTGTTCTGAATGAAGATCGTCCCCCCATTCACAAGGGTATTTAAATTTCTTTTTCTTGAATGGCTTTGAATTTCTGAGTGCAGCAATCACCTCAGTATAAGTCATATGCGCAAACTCACTGTCCACCACATTCCGAAGTCTATCGCATAGTGAATACTCATTCCGGTCGTTTTGTGGAAGTTGTTTTTCAGCTTGGAGCTCTCTGTTTTCAAGAAACTTTAAATCCTCTTCTCCATGCTTTAAGACATACGCTAAAACAAACTTTAAACAATCCTCCGCCAATTTCATGTCATCCTTGAGGTCAGCAAATGCCATCTCAGGCTCTATCATCCAAAACTCTGCCAAATGTCTTGATGTGTTTGAGTTTTCAGCTCTAAAAGTGGGACCGAAGGTATAAACTTGACCCAACGCCATCGCCGCAAGTTCAGCTTCCAATTGACCACTCACTGTCAAATTTGATTGTGTTCCGAAAAAGTCTTGTGAGAAATCTGTTGTCCCATCCTCAGTTTTTGGCACGTTTTCAAGATCTAACGTTGTGACTTTAAACATCTCTCCTGCACCTTCAGCATCCATTCCTGTAATGATTGGCGTATGAAGCTGAAAAAAACCTTTATCATGGAAAAATTGATGGATTGAAAATTGAAGAAGGTGGCGGATCCTGAAAACAGCACCGAAGGTGCTCGTACGAAATCTCAAATGCGCCTTCTCTCTCAAAAACTCAAGAGAGTGCTTCTTCATTTGGATTGGAAACTCATCAGGATTTGCACCGCCTAAAACTTCCAATGCTTCGACTTGAAGCTCGACTGTTTGGCCTCCTCCCTGACTTTCAACCAAAACACCTGCCGCACGTATTGCCGCTCCGGTATTAAGTTGTTTGAGAACGTCGTCATCAAAATCTTCTTTTTGGACGACCAGTTGGAGATTTCTTAAAGTTGAACCATCATTCACTGCAAGAAACCTGTCGTTTCTAAAAGTCCTCACCCAACCGCAAACCGTCAATTTTTCTTCAGAGGGTGCAGTTTCAAGCACCTTTGTTATTCTTAGTCTTTCCATGTCAGACAAAGATAAGTGACCCACCCTTGACTATTAAGGGCAATTACGAGTATTCCGCGTCAAGCTTTCCGTCACGCAAACGAATTATTTTTTGAGCTCTTGCGGCAACTTCCTCTTCATGGGTCACTAAGATTAGTGTATTTCCGTCGTGATGTATCTCATCAAAAAGTTGCATAATCCCCTCTGATGTCTTGGAATCTAGATTCCCTGTGGGCTCATCCGCAAAAATGATTGAGGGGTTCATGACAAGTGCACGCGCAACGGCCACACGTTGTCTTTGGCCTCCGCTAAGCTCATTTGGCTTGTGGGTCACGCGATCTCCCAACCCCACCTTTTGGAGAACTTGCGTTGCTCTGGCCAACCTTTCCTTTTTCGGGATACCTGCGTAAATCATCGGCAAGGCAACATTTTCAAGCGCAGTGTATCTGGGAAGCAGGTTAAAGGTTTGAAAAATAAAACCAATTTCCTTGTTTCTAATCCCTGCTAACACATCATCATCTACTTGGCTCACATCTTGGTTATTTAAAAAATATGCGCCTGAGGAAGGTGTATCCAAACATCCCAAAATATTCATAAGTGTTGATTTTCCGGATCCGGATGGGCCCATCAGCGCAATATATGATCCCTTATGAATATCTATGTCCAAACCATCAAGCGCCCTTACAATTGTGGAACCCACGGTGTAATGTTTCGTGAGGTTTTTTGCTTGAATAATGGGATGAGTCATAGGGCAAAGTTAAGTTTATAAATTTCTTGTAAAGAAAATAAGTTGTAAGTTTGAAACAATTGAAACGAACCCCAATGAGAATTTTTTACACACTGCTATTTTGTTGTCTATTTTCAATACCAGCATTCTCTCAACTCACAGTTGAGCAGCCTTATACAATCGAGCAGTATGTCAGTGAAGTGCTGATTGGAAATGGCGTCACGGCGACCAACATCACCTATACTGGATCTGAAGAACAACTGGGATATCTGTCAGGAGCTGAAGGTCTTTTTTCTGTGAATTCAGGCCTTGTTCTTAGTACAGATCATGCCACACACCTTAGTGACCCCGGGTGCATGGACATCCAGTTTTGTGCCGACTGTCAAGGCCTTGGAAATGACCAGGATCTTCTAGATGTCGCCAATTCTGTTCCACCCCTTATAAATCAAGCCTTCACCGTGAGCTCAGTCAACGATCTATGTATTCTTGAATTTGATTTCGAAGCAGGAGGAGACAGCATTTCATTCAATTACGTATTTGGTTCAGATGAGTATTTACAGTGGGTAAACTCCTCGTACAACGATATTTTTGCATTTTTCCTTTCTGGACCTGGAATTACAGGACCTTATGCATCTCCGGCAGGATTTCCAGACGGCGCGATTAACATTGCTTCAGTTCCAGACAGTGACCCTCTACTTCCTGTCACAATTAGCTCGGTAAACAATGTCACAAACGCAGCTTACTACATTGACAACCAAGCCAACAATGGCATCTGCATCAATGGTTATACAGAGACATTCACTGCATCTGCGTCTGTACAATGTGGGGAGGTTTATCACATCAAACTCGCAATAGCAGACGGTTCTGACAATGCTTTAGAGTCTTTTGTGGTTCTTGAAGAGGGGAGTTTTAGCTCAAACGCCATTGACATTGTGGCGAGCGCCACGATTGATGGCGCAGAGGTATTCCTTGGCGATACAACTGTTGTAGAGGGATGCAATACTGCTATCTTCACTGTGATTAGACCTGATGACACCCTTCAGGATACCATTACGCTAAATATTTTCGGAACAGCCGTGAACGGCAGTGACTTCATCGAGATTCCAACATCTTGGATTTTAGAACCTGGCGAAAGTTCGTTTGATTTAGAGCTAGACCCATACAATGACAGTGCAAATGAGGGCGCAGAGACCGTAACAATAGAGTACGAATACGTCAATAACTGCGGAGACACGATTCTTTCAAGTGCAACGATTGTCATATTAGACCCCGAACCCATCACTTTATTCACTTCACCGGTGGGATGTCTTGATGGTGCTGGAAATATTGACCTTACTGTTAACACCTTGAGCGGTTTTAGCCCGTTTGATTTTCAGTGGAACACGGCTGAAAATGACACCTTAAACTCCTTCACGTATAATACGGGATACATTCCTGGATCTGCAACTGTCACTGTGACGGATGTATGTGAATCTGTGACAGAAGCGACCATTACATGGGACATTTTAGATGATTTTGTAGGTGGCGATGAAACCATTTGTTTGGGCCAAAACGCGACGGTTCCCTCTTCAGGTGGCACAGGCGGGTTTAGTGAAATCTTGACTGAGATTGAAGATCCGGACGGTGATATGATTTGGGTCAGCATTGTAGGAGCCTCATTGGATACGACATTAATTTCATTCCTAGACAACATTGATGTCATCACAGGTCTATATGACGGACTTTACAGTTCTGGAAGCGGAGGAGTCGGGTCCATAGAAGTACAGCTTATTGACGGATGTGGAAGCATTGCTTACAGCACGATTAGCGTAGAGATATGCGAACTAGAATTCTTCAATGTGTTCTCACCCAACAGTGACGGGAAAAATGACACCTTTGAAATTATGGGGCTTCAAGGTTATCCTGGCAGTCAATTGTCCGTATATGACAGATGGGGTGTTCAGGTTTATACCAATTCAAACTATATCGGTGCTTGGCGAGGGATTAACAATCAAAACGCACCACTTCCTGAAGGAACATACTATTACACACTTTCGGTGAACTATGTGGGAGATGATCCTCTAGAATACATAGGTGATGTTGTCACTGACCTCAGTGTAGAAGGCGTCGTGAAGTTTTCTGGAGACGTCATGATCGTGCGATAATACGTCACTTAGGAAATCAGCGAGCGTCCTGTCATGTCACTTGGCTGATTTATCCCCAATAGGTTTAAAACAGTAGGTGCGACATCGGCAAGCTGGCCGTCCATGACAGAACGCACACCATCAGCGACAACGATGATCGGCACGGGATTCGTCGTGTGCGCAGTATGTGGAGAACCGTCAGGATTGACAACACGGTCGGCATTCCCATGGTCGGCAATGATGACGAACATGTAGTCATGTTCCTTTCCGACCTTAAGAACTTCTGCGAGACAATTATCCGTGGTAACAACGGCTTCAACGATGGCTTCGTACACGCCAGTATGTCCTACCATGTCAGGATTTGCAAAGTTGAGACAAACGAAATCCGGGCTTTCAGACGCCATTTCTTTCGACACCAACTCGACAAGCTTCCAGGCAGACATCTCAGGCTGGAGATCATAAGTGGCGACTTGAGGACTACTCGCCATCAGTCTGTTTTCATTTTCAAATGGGGCCTCTCTTCCTCCGTTAAAAAAGAACGTCACGTGAGGATATTTTTCAGTTTCTGCGATTCTAAGTTGAGATAAACCAGCGTTTGAAATAACTTCACCTAACGTGTTCTTTAGGTTAGGCTTGTCATACACGACTTTTATATTCTCGAACTTATCGTCGTAGTTCGTCATTGTGACGAAATATAGCGGAAGGACTGACATTCCAAATTCTGGCAAATCTTTTTGAGTAAGCACTGTTGTGATTTGCCGACAACGGTCCGTTCTGAAGTTAAAACAGATCACCACGTCATTGGGACGAATTTGGCCTTGTACGCCTTGAATCCTAAAGGGCATTATAAACTCATCCGTTATATTGTCTTGATAAGATAATTGAATGCCCGCTTCTACACTTTCAAACGCGTCCCCACCATTTTTACACAGCGCATGATATGAATGTGCGATTCTCTCCCAACGTTTGTCTCGATCCATCGCATAATATCGTCCATGCACGGATGCAATCTGAACCTTAGAATTCGTTTGGCTTATATGCGCCTCAAGGATTCTAAGATCACCCAATCCAGACTTAGGCGTAGTATCCCGTCCATCGGTAAATGCATGAATGACCGCATCGGGCACACCTGCACTATTCACCGCATCTACAATAGAGTGAAGATGTTGTTGTTGCGAATGGACGCCTCCACGGGACACCAATCCCACAATATGAAGACGTCTTCCAGGTTCTTTTGCGGCCTCCAGAGCATCTTGCAGAATGGGTTCTGAGTGAAAGGACCCAAGTTCTATTGCTTTATTTATTCTGAGCAGATCTTGAAAGACAACGCGCCCTGCGCCAATGTTCATATGTCCCACTTCTGAATTGCCCATTTGACCTTCGGGAAGGCCCACACATTCACCATCTGTTCTTAAAGCTGCATGAGGAAAATCCTGATGAAGAGCATCCACACATGGCGTTGGCGAATTAAAAATCGCATCGGAATCATCCTGTGCGCCATACCCCCACCCATCTAAAATCACAAGCGCAACTTTCTTTTTAACCATCTTATGCATGACTTAAGTCTCTTTCAATTTACTGGCCAATCGATGACAAAGGTAGCCCCACCACCTGCAGTTGAAGTGAGCTGAATTTCAGCACCATGCATTTTCACAATTCTATAGACCAAATGAAGTCCTAGTCCGGTCCCTTCAACATCCTTATTTCTAGGTAGCCTATAAAACGCTTCAAAAACCTTCTTTTGTTCTTCTGGAGGTATCCCAGGACCGTGATCAATAATTGAGAGACTTGGTTTTAAAGTTGATGTGTCTAAAATCACCTCGACAGGGGAGTGTTTAGGGCTATATTTTATAGCATTTTCCAATAAATTGATCAAACAAAGACGCCACATTTCTTCATCACCTTGGAGAAGCAAACCCGAGTCACCAATTAACGTGACTGAAATACTCGCTTTGGGTTGAAGGTGCATGAATGTCGAAACGGTATCCTCAACAAACTCTGTGATATCAAACGGACTTCTGACGAGCGCATCTGGCAAATTTAGACGTGTCGCCTGAAGAATGTCTTCTACACGACGTTCTAACCTGAGCGTCCCCGACCGTGCAACATCTAACATCTCGTCCCTGTCTGCTCCTTCTAGATCAAGTCTTTTTAAAGTGTCAATTGCGAGCCTCGTAGATGCAATCGGTGTTTTTAATTCGTGCGTCACAGCCATCACGAAATTCCGTTCTCTTGCTAAGATATAATTATCGGCACGCATCACCCGCCATATCCAACTGAGTCCAAACATGAAAAGAAGTGAAAAGAAGACACCTTCAGCAGTGACCATTAACACAGTCTTCTCCCAATCGTGTAGCGCAGATTCTAAAACATCTGTGGAGGGATTAAACGCTGTACGGGTTTCAAAAAGTGTTGCTGCAGAACTGATCAACAGGTTCACCCACCATGCCAATTGCAGAAAAACATAGGTCGCCAAAACAAGAAAAAGGACCCGCGCTCTCCGTCCCCCTTTCATTTTTTTTTGTTTTTTAAACACAGAGGCAAATTACCCTTTCGTTCCTTTATTCTTGTTTTTATTTAGCCAAGGTGAAGCGGGAGATAACTTAGACACCTCATGGCTTATGATGAAATGTTGCTCTGCTCCACTTCTCTCCATTGTCGTCCAAACATGCTCCACCATCCATCCATGAGAAGAGAGCACATTAAGCGCTTGGCCGATAGATTGGAAATTAAACTTTGCTATTTGTTGAGATGACGCAAGTGCCACTTTGTCTGACCCCATTCTGTCCATGATTGGATCGAACGAAACCTTAACGACTGTTTTTCCATTCAATTCAAAGACGAGCATCTCACCAAATATCTTAGAAGCACCTGCAGTAGACGTTGAACTCTCGGCATTGCTTTTCGTATTAATTTGATTTTTGGTTCCCTGAGCTTGAACTTGAGTAGACATAAGAAGCGTTATCGCAGCAAACACAATAGTAAATAGTTTCATCTTGTTAAATTTTGAAAGTGAAATATACGACTTTCTCAACTTAAGATGCTGCTCTATTTCACCAACTCTGTTAAATAACCAACCCTTTCCCCTCCAGGTCATTGTTGCATTCCAATGGGGATCATCTAATAATTTATCCCACGCTCCTTTCATTCCCTTAGACCAATCTATATCATCTACTAAGATTGCACCCCCTGGGTTTAGTTTGGTTTTCAAGCACTCAACATACGCCAATGTCGCATCTCTGTCGTGATGACCATCTAGAAAAACAACATCCCACCCCCCTTGCGAATCGTCCATTAGGCTCTTAAAAGTTCCAACTTGACTCTTAATCTGATCTTCACATCCCAAAGCTTTCCAATTCTTACGGGCATAATTGGCAGTCTGTTGACATCCTTCCCATGTTTCGACGTCCCATCCAGAAGCTGCCAGGTATGCAGTCGTGAGACCCAGCGAGGTCCCCATCTCTAAAATCTTTTTACTGCGCCCTTGCGTTCTCCAAAAAATCAACACCCTGAGCAAAGCAAATGCAACCTTCTTACCCTGAAGCACATGGCGTGTTATTTTTTTCACTTCCCTGAATCTACCTTTAAAAACCCTGCTACCAGCGCCACAATCATTCACTTCTATGAAATCGCTACTTCTTCGTAGGCTGTGCCTCAAACTTTCTATCTGATCAATTGCTTTTACAAGACCTTGGTCGTATGCTACATCTACATATCTACCCCCACCTTCAAGATGACGCGCCAGATCGAAAAAAAAGGGTGAATGAATCCCTCTCCAGTATGTTTTTTTTTCTTTTCGTTTCACATGCCAAAGATGAGAAGTAGTTACTATATTTGCACCCTCCTTTTAGGGCGATTAGCTCAGTTGGTTCAGAGCACCTCGTTTACACCGAGGGGGTCGGGGGTTCGAGCCCCTCATCGCCCACAATAGAGAAACCCACTCAAGTGAGTGGGTTTCTCTATCTTAACAAGAAAAATTATGAAAATAAAAACAATTTTTAAAATAGTTATTGCTATTAGCATATTTCAAATTATGCCTCTCATTATTAGCTTGTTTTCACCAGAATTTAGACTAATGTTAGCATCTGATACTTTTGGTAACACCCCCTCTGGTGATGCTATGCAGATGTTTGAGAATTTTGCTCTAGTTCTTAGTTTTGTATTTACAGGAGTAATATTTCATATGATTGGATCAATGTCTTTTACAGATGAATCAGTTTTAAGAAGACAATCTTTCTTATATTTTGTATTCTTTGGATTCGTATCTTCTACAGACTTAGTTGCGGTATTGCAAGGTTCTAATATGACTGCGCCTCTTCCAGTCATATTATTAGGTCTTGTTTCTCTTGCACTGTTATATTATAGTTCTAAAAAAGGCATAGTTTAATTCTCTAGAAAAGTTCAAAATTAGGACCGAGAGGTCCACCAAAAACAAACCCACTCAAATGAGTGGGTTTTTATTTACACGAGCACTTTATTTAAAAAATGATTAAAAAATATTTAGGGATAGTTGGTTTTCTTTTAGCATTGATTGGATTAACCATCTCAGTTTTATATGAGTTCTATGGAACAGACATGGAACCATTGGGTGAAATATCTTTTTTCGTTTGGATTACTACTATGACTATTAGTAGTGAGATAAATAAGGAAAAACCTAAAAAATGGTGGGTATATACAATCTCAATATTATCCCTTGCTGCAATTATTGCTATGCTTTTTGTTTATTCCTAATTTTAAAAAGTTCGAAATAAGGACCGAGAGGTCCACCCAAGCGGAAAACTGAGAAGTGTTCCGCTTTTGTTATTCCTATACACGGATTTATAAAAAACGTGCGCATTTTAGATCAGAAGTATAGACTCTAGATCAGCTTGTGGTATAAGATCCACTTAAATAAGTAAACGAGATATTTTTTTCTACCTTTTCTGACAATGTATGATGGACTGGGCAATTATAAGCGGCTCGTTCTAAGATTGTTTTCGTTTTTGAATCGTATTCTTTTGGGAAAATCAAATCAATGTCAATCTTCATGATTCTTCTCGGATTCGTTCCCATCGTTTTTTTAACCGTTGCTTTTGCGCCTTTGATATCAACATCATTTTTCTCCACAGCAATGGCCATAATGGTTAAAATGCAACTTGCTAAAGCAGAACATACCATATCTGTGGGTGAAAATGTTTCTCCAAGTCCATGGTTGTCTTTTGGCGCATCTGTGCTGATGACAGATCCAGAATCTAAATGCGTCGCCGTTGTTCTTAAATCTCCTTGGTATTTGATTTCAAATGTATTCATGATATGACTTTGAATAAAAATATAATGACTGATTTTACCAAAATGTAAACGTACTCCATAGTTTGAAGTCCACCATAAAAACCACATCAGTAAATGTGAATGTGTTATATATTAGTATTGAATATCATCTCACTGAGAAATAGGAATTGATTCATCAATAATTATTAGACTTCAATGCAACACCTCTTACCCTTCATGACAATGCTCTGCATCTTGGCTTCATGTCCTGCTTCAGCTCAAGTCGGGTTCCTCAAAAAAGCGAAAGAAAATTCCCAGAAACTGATCGGTGGAGCGATTGATGGCGTAGTGAATGGAGAAGGAGGGCTTTCAGAAAATGAAATGATCGAAGGATTAACTACCGCCTTAAGCAATGGCGCTGAATATGCTGTTAAAAAAGCATCTGCAGTCAATGGATTTTATAACAATGACGTTATCCGCATTCCTTTCCCACCAGAAGCAAGGAAAATAAAAACAAAATTGTCACAAATAGGCTTTGAGGAGCAAATAAAATCTTTTGAAACAAAGATGAATAAAGCTGCTGAATTGGCTTCGAAAGAAGCGCTCAATATCTTAGGACTTGCGATTAAAAACATGAATATCACAGATGCCTATTCTATTTTAGAAGGAGAAGACAATGCCGCGACAACATATTTACGAAGTGAAACAAATGAATCCCTGTATGCATCCTTCAAACCGATCGTCATCACTTCCATGCAACAATTTAAAGTGGCACAAAAATGGAATGTATTGGTGACGAAATACAATGCGATACCTCTGACTCAAAAAATCAACCCTGATTTAGAAGATTATATTACACATCAAGCCATTGACGGTTTGTTTGTCCTCATTGCGGAGCAAGAAAAAGAGATCAGACTGAATCATGATGCGAGAACATCTGAAATATTGACAAAGGTCTTCGGAGACAAGTTCTAAAGGTGATGAAGCGCATCACCCACAACGTAAACGCTTCCGCAGACAATCGCTATGCTCCGTTCATCTGAGAAGCAAAATTTACGCGCCGCATAAACTGCATCACGCACAGATGGGTAACTACTTCCAGTGAGCCCGTTTTCTAATCCATGGGAATGGAGTGTGACAACATTCATTGAACGAGGGACATCGGCGGCGCACCAATACATGACCGAATTCTTTGGAAGTATTGCAAGAACCTGCGAGGGGTCTTTGTCTGCTACTGTTCCGAACACGACATGCAGAACCTTGTTTGGATGCTCTTGTTCTAGTGAGTGAACCAATACATTCATCCCATCGGTATTGTGAGCACAATCAAGGAGAACGGATGACGCATCAGATGATTCAGGGATGAGTTGCCATCTGCCTTTTTGATGAGTTAACGATTTGTATTCTAACAACCCTTCATGCTCTGATGCCAAAGTAACATCCCAGCCTTGAAGGCGCATCACCTCAATTATTTTCAATGCGGTCGCAAGGTTCTCCGAGGCAAAAGGGGACGTGATGAGTTCTGAAACAGACTCTGGGACCTCTCTCCCAAAATGCATTTCGCAACTCATCTTTAATGCGTGTTCTAAAACGACAGATTGGGCTTCTGGCCTCATTTTTCCGAGAACGACTGGCACTTGGTTTTTGAAAATCCCTGCTTTTTCACGTGCGATACTGCGAATGTCTTCGCCTAGAAATTGCATGTGATCCAAACCGATGTTTGTGACCGCACATACTTCAGCCGTGGGGATAATGTTTGTGCTGTCGAGACGCCCACCCATGCCGGTTTCTAGGATGACAATCTCTGTGTCTTCATCTGCAAAATACCGCAGTGCCATTCCGAAAGTGAGTTCAAAAAAAGAGGGCGTATCCCATTTCGACTGGAACCGTTCTACAAAATCAACGACATGCGTTTCTGGAATCTTCTCTCCATTGAGACGAATACGTTCACGAAAGTCAATGAGATGAGGCGAAGTGAAGAGGCCCGTTTTATATCCCGCAGTTTGCATTACAGAAGCGACCATATGAGCTACTGTGCCCTTGCCATTTGTGCCGGCAATATGAATGAATTTCAGTCTCCTTTCTGGATTCCCCAAAAGATCGCATACCGCCTTCGTTCCATCTAAATTTGGCTTATAAGCTGCAGGCCCAGACCTTTGAAACATCGGGAGTTTTGTGAAGAGGATGTCTATGGCCTCGTCATACAACATCACTCCAACTCGAATCTAATCGTAATAAACCCAGACCTGCGCGGTCGTGAAGGGTCTGACGTGAAAGTGGCAGACAAGGCTGCCTCTTTCGCCAATCGGATATGTTCTGAATCCGAAAAAGTAGAGTTCAACCCACCGTCAAATTTTGCAGAAATCACTTTGCCATTTGCGTCGACGACAATATTCATCCGGATTTCACCTTCCCGTTTGGGCTTTTCTTTAAGTTGAGGTCTATTGACAAGTGAACCGCCATTTAAAGAGGCATTCCCGAAGTCTCCAGAGACGACACCCGCCCCATCTATTTTTCCATCTTCATTACCTTGATTCCCTACTCCGCTAGAACTTCCATCTGACCCGCCACCACCATTGGATGCCGAATTTGATCTGATCAAGTTTGCGGCTTCAGAAGTCCGCACGGGTTCTTCGACGACAGGGATTTCTATGTCCTCTTTCGGTTTCTCCACAGGAATAGAAATCTCAGACTCCGTTTGTGTGACGACCTCTTCAGCAACGACAGGTTCCACAACTGAAGGTGTTGTGATTGCCTCTTCGATGACTTCCTCTACCACTTCCGAAGGAACCTCTGACTCCGTGACGCCCCCCGCCTCATCGACAGAACCCATATCCGCAAAGCCTACTGCGACATACTGCTCACCTGGAGGTGGGTCTTGAATTGTAAACGCAACAAGGAAAAAACAAAGCATTAGAACCACCGAAAACACAATCCCCGTCATCACGCCGGCGAGAATCCTATTCTTTTTTTCGTTATGTTCATGCAATGTTTTCTTCACCATCTTTAATTATTTTGCTGGATTGGCGCCCAACATCACTTTCCATGAGTTCGCCTTTGCGAGGCCGATGATCTCAACGGTTTGACCTGTAGGAACAGATTGATCGACTTGAAGATAGACCACCTTCTCATCTTGTTTGGCCATTTCCAATCGAAGCTTAGGCTCTAAATCTTCTCTGCTCATGGGGCGAGAATCACCATTCAAATGGTAGCTGCCATCGGCTTGAATACTCAACGTTAGGTTTGAAGTTACAGAGGTGGTCCCCTTGCTCTGGGGAAGATCTACATTCACACCATTGCTCACAAGCGTTGAGATAATAATGAAAAAAATGAGCAACAGAAATACAAGGTCCGTCATGGTATTCATGCCACCTGTTACATTGATTTTATTTCGCGTATTTAAATTCATCTCGGTGCGTTAGCTTTTTGCTGGCTCTTCAAGAATATCTATAAACTCAAGAGACGTCGCTTCCATTTTATGCACCACCTTCGATACTTTTCCCACAAGATGATTGTAGGCCATATAAGCCAAAATCCCCACGATAAGACCCACGATGGTCGTCACCATGGCTTGTTTTGTACCTGAAGAAATATCTGACACCTGAACTGTTCCTGCCGCTTCCATATCCAGAAATACGTTCACCATTCCTATGACAGTTCCAAGCATTCCTACCATCGGCGCAGCACCAGCAACAGTCGCCAAAATATTCATGTTTTTTTCTAGAATATAAATTTCTAGCTTCCCCACATTTTCTATTGCCGTGGAAATATCACTGAGTGGCTTTCCAATTCTAGAGACTCCTTTATCGAGCATACGCGCCATCGGCGTATCGTTGTCCGCACACAGGTTCTTTGCGCTGGAGATCTGGCCTTGAGAAATATAGTCTTTTAAACGCTGCATGAAATCCGGCGATGTTTTTTGCGCGCGGTGAATGGCCATATACCTTTCGAAATACACATACATTGCAAAGATGCTCATGAGCGCCAGTGGCAACATGATATACCATCCTCCTTCCATGAGAAGTTCAAGAATATTCACATCAACTTCAGAAATGGTATCTGTGACTGTCTCAGCCGTATTCGCTTGTAATAAAAATGTATGGAGCATGTGTGTATTCGCTATAATGAAACCTAACGCCTAAGTTCCTCTATTTCGTATACGTATTCACATCAAATCACAATCGTTTTCAAGTCAAACAGGTTTAAAACCTAGTTTATACAAACATGAGGATATAGACCCCTGCGCCAGCAAAATACCCAGCTATAGCTAGCAAACTTATCTTTTTCAAATACCAAATGAAATCGATACGCTCCAAGCCCATGACCGCCACACCGGCTGCAGAACCAATAATTAGAGCCGAACCTCCTGTACCCGCACAATACGCAAGGAACTGCCAGAAGTGCCCGTCCTTGACAAATGCGGCAGACCACGCATCTGTCACTGCATCAACTGGAATAACATCATACATGCCCATTGATGCAGCAACCAAGGGAACATTATCTACAATGGCCGAAAGAAGTCCAATTGACAAATCAATTAAATACACATTATTCAGAGCTGAACGAAGTGACTCAGCGGCAAAAATAAGGTGTCCCGCTTCCTGTAATGCAGCGACTGCAAGAAGTATCCCGAGAAAAAACAACACTGAAGAGACATCAATCTTTTTCAAAACACCAATCACGGAGAGGTCCTTTTTTTGTTCTTGATTCTTTGAATTGTGTAAACGTTCGGTCAGCAACCAGATGGCACCCAATGAAAGCATCATCCCCATAAAGGGAGGAAGGTGTGTGACCGTTTTAAATATGGGGACAAAAAGGAGTCCACAAACACCAAATGCAAACACCAAATTTCTTTCAAAACGTGTTGTGTGCTCCTGATTTGTATCCTGGTTTATCACAGGCCTTGTAACTGTACCCTTAATACGGAAAGTGAGAATGATGAGTGGAACCAAAAGCGCGACAATTGAGGGGAGAATTAAATTTACAATAATTATAGAGGTGCTCAGCTGTCCACCAATCCAAAGCATCGTTGTTGTCACGTCTCCTATAGGAGACCAAGCCCCTCCAGCGTTTGCAGCAACAACGACCATTCCGGCAAACAGCCAACGGGTCTCTTTATCATGTATCAACTTTCTCAATAGCGAAATCATCACGATGGAGGTCGTCAGGTTGTCTAGTAAGGCGGAAAAGAAAAAAGTTAAAATGCAAATAATCCACATCAACTTCACCTTGCTGCTTGTATTGATCCGATCTGTAATGACTCTGAATCCCTCGTGTGCATCCACAAGTTCCACAATGGTCATCGCACCTAAAAGAAAAAACAAAATACTTGAGATCTCCTGCATATGGTGAAGAAGTCTGTGCTCATAGAAAACACTTAAAGAGGCATGTCCATCATGGGAAAAAGATGAGAATAATTCAACCAGGTGTGACGGCACTTCTGGATAGCCTGTCACAAACAAACCCCACAAAACTGTTCCTGTTAACAACGCCGAAGCGGCTTTGTCAATTTTAATATTATGCTCGAGAATAATCCCCACATAGCCGATTACAAAAACTGCAAGTAAAATATAATCCATACTTTCTAGTTTAATGTTTTAAGCGCCTTCGCAAATGCTGTTGCTGTGAGCAATGTCGTCTCTGAATGAATGGCAAACGTGGCTTCAAGCGCACGACCTATGACATCTGACGTGTCTCTAAATATCCCTTCATCAGACATGTCGACATTGCTGTCACTCATGAGGTATGCAAACACTCTTGCCATGCCACAATTTGCAATAAAGTCAGGAATTAACGTAATTCTAGTATCGACATATTCTGCAATGGGTCCATAGAAAATAGCTTTGTCTGCAAATGGAACGTTTGCCCCAGACGACATAAGTCTGACACCTGCATGAATCATCCTTTCCACTTGATCTTGTGTGACAAGTCTGGACGCTGCACAAGGTAAAAACACATCTGCTTTTACATCCCAAATTGATTGATTGACTTCATCAAATGAAAGGGCATCAACGGATACAAGTGAATTCCCTCTTTTTGCAAAGAAAAGATCGGCCACTTGATCGGCATCCATCCCTTCCGCCTTGATAAGCCCACCGGCTCTGTCTATAATACCCACTATTTTTGCTCCCGCTTGAGAAAGATAGTACGCTGCAGCTGCACCTACATTGCCCCAGCCTTGAATGATCACTCTCTTGCCATAGATGTCGCCGCCATAAATATTATAAAAATGACGCACAGATTCTGACACACCATATCCCGTAATGAGATCAGCCACCCTGTATTTGCGCTGAATATCGGGCGAGATATTGACATCCTCCACAATCTGAGAAACGCCTTGACGAAGATTTCCAATGCGATGAACCTTTTGGGCTTCGTTTGGCTTAAAGTGTCCCGTAAAAACTCCCTCTTGAGGGTGCCAAACACCATTTTCTTCTGTAATTGGAATCACTTCGTGTATTTCATCTACATTCATATCACCTCCAGTACCATAGTAATGCTTGAGGAGAGGTGTTACTGCAGCATACCAGCGCTCAAGTACACCTCGTTTACGTGGATCGTTTGGGTCAAAATTAATGCCGGATTTTGCTCCGCCAATTTGAGGCCCTGACACAGTAAATTTGATCTCCATCGTCTTTGCAAGAGACTCCACTTCGTTTTGATTTACTCCCAAGTGCATCCGTGTTCCACCTCCAGCAGCACCCCCTCGCAATGAGTTAATCACGACCCAACCTTTTGCTTCGGTCTCAGTATCATTCCAACTAAAAACGATTTCAGGCTTACGTTCTTCGTAATGCTTAAGAATTTCTTTCATGAAAATATCTTGTGACTTTCGAGCGGCAAATATAACCACATCTTATCATCTATTAGGCAACCAAACAGCGCCACTTGATGAAGAAATCGAAGCTCCAGTGACAGATTGTAAGGTATTTGGTTTATTTAAAAATCGCAGGAGTCCCAAAAAGGCAAATGCATACGCTTCTTTTCCATGAATCATACTCACATCTGGCGTGACAAATTCAAAAGAATGACTGCGAGAAAGTGCATCAAGACGGGACATTAAAAACGTATTAAATACGCCCCCTCCTGAGACCAATATTTCTCCGGAGGATTCACAAGAATTGATAATTGTTAAAGCGATATACTCAACCGATGTGCACATTCTATCTTCCAAAGGCACATGCTTATATGTATTCAAAACTGGCAAAACCTCAGCGTTTACCCACTCTAATCCTAAACTTTTTGGTGGAGGGAGCTGATGATATGACAATGACATGAGATCCGTCAAAAATGCTGGAATGACCTTTCCAGAAGAAGCAATTTCCCCATGATTATCATACGCCAATCCCAGTTCAGATGCGAGCAGGTTTAACAAATTATTACACACACCTATATCCCAAGCTCTTGTATTGTGAGGAGAATTTGTGTGAGAGATATTTGCAAAGCCTCCAAGGTTAAGGCACGCTGAATATTGTGAGAATAAAATAGAATCTGCCTTAGGAACTAAGGGTGCCCCTTGTCCGCCATAGGCAACATCCAATCGACGTAAATCACACACGACAGGAAGAGAAGTTAGCGCCGCGAGATCTGCGCCAGAACCAATTTGAACAGTATACCCATCTTTTGGATTGTGAAAAACGGTGTGTCCATGAGAAGACAACAGATCCGCCTTTGTGTTGAATGTATTCACACACTTTGCCGAAAAATGAGCCCAATCTCTGTCCAATTGAAATAATTTTTCAGACGTCAACTCCATACTTTCCCTCAGGCGCGATGCAAGCTCAGGTGGATATTTAAAACACTCAAAACGTGAAATTTGCCCACACCATTCTGTTGAATCAGGGACTGCGACAAACTTGCATATTGCAACATCTAGACCATCAAGAGACGTTCCGCTCATCAAACCTATCACAACCCAAGGCTCCTGAGAGGATGCTCTTATTGTATCTTCGTAATCCATTTCATTCTCATTATGAATTTCGAACTTACAGAAGAACAGATTGCCGTACGTGATGCAGCAAGAGATTTTGCACAAAATGTGCTAAAACCAGCTGTCATAGAACGTGATAGAGAACAAAAGTTCCCAGCTGAGGAAGTCAAACAGCTTGGCGAGCTTGGGTTTCTTGGAATTATGGTTGATACTAAATATGGTGGGGCTGGGATGGATACCATAAGCTATGTTTTGGCGATGGAAGAAATCAGCAAGATAGATGCTTCTACGAGTGTTATCATGAGCGTGAACAACTCACTGGTGTGTTATGGGATAGAAAAATACGGAACTGAGGCGCAGAAACAGAAATTCTTAGTACCATTGGCAAATGGACAAAAGATTGGCGCGTTTTGTTTAAGTGAGCCCGAAGCGGGTTCGGATGCAACATCACAGAGAACGACTGCAGTAGATATGGGAGACCACTATCTGCTCAACGGAACGAAGAATTGGATTACAAACGGTGGCAGTGCATCAACCTACATTATCATTGCTCAGACAGATGTCGAAAAAGGACATAAGGGAATCAATGCAATTATCGTTGAAAAAGACATGCCAGGCTTCGTTGTGGGTGCGAAGGAAGATAAACTTGGCATCCGTGGTTCGGACACACATACATTGATGTTCACTGACGTCAAAGTGCCGAAAGAAAACCGACTGGGTGAAGATGGTTTTGGCTTTAAGTTCGCAATGAAAACATTGTCAGGAGGGCGTATTGGTATTGCCGCACAAGCCCTCGGGATAGCATCTGGTGCATATGAACTCGCGCTGTCATATTCAAAGGAGAGAAAGACATTTGGCCAAGAAATCTACAAGCATCAGGCTATTGGCTTCAAACTCGCCGACATGGCAACTCAAATTGAGAGTGCAAGACTTCTGGTTTACAAAGCTGCAGCACTAAAAGATGCTGGAGAAAACTACGACCTTGCGTCGAGTATGGCAAAACTATATGCCTCGGAAGTCGCGATGAAACAAACTGTTGAAGCTGTCCAAATCCATGGTGGGTATGGCTTTGTTAAAGAGTATCATGTAGAACGGCTCATGCGAGATGCGAAAATTACGCAGATCTATGAAGGCACAAGCGAGGTGCAGAAAATTGTCATCAGTCGAAGCATCTTAAAGGACTAGCTCATTTCTTGAGTTCCAAACGGAACGTATGCCATTCAAGTAGGTCACCACTTCTTTTTTTCCATCTGCATCGATGTCTTGAACGGTGACTTTATCTGCACGCGTTCGCCCAGAAATTCCTACTGGCTCGGCCTCAGCTAAAGTTAGTTCTTGCAACCAACCCTCTGAATCTATAAATATCACGGTTGATTTACCGATTGTATTAGACAAACGAAAAGCTGGTTTAGACCTGGGGTTGATGACCACTGGAGTTGAACCCCTTACTTGTCCTGAACGCTTTAACAAAATTACACTACCATCATAACAACCACCATAGATATAATCTTTAGAGCCGACACGAATATGGGCGAGATGTACCACGTGTTTGTCCTCTGTGAGACGTTTGAAGTTCCATCCCGCAGTATAACGGCCCTCAGATCTAAGATTGATGATATCACCACCAGTGGTTGCCAGTAAAATTCTGAATTTTTTATTTTTATCGTAATCGAAAACAGCAAATCCGGACACCTCCGCTTCATATGGAAACCCCTTGACATCATGGCCTAATCGGTCAACGACATAAAGGGCAGAAGAGGTCGCAAATGCAGTTTGGTATTTGTTATTTGCATATAAATCCACTTCAAACGAATTGCCTATTGGAGGACCTACTGTCGTTTTTGACCACACCACTTGTCCTCCAGCGCTTATAGCATCGACGGATGCGTTTTCCGGATTCCAAACAATGTCCATGTCAATCCCTTTTTTGTGATCTCTCGTCACCCCTAATAAAGCGTGGTTTTCATAATGATCAAGACGAGGTGGATCCTCCCTCTCAATAAGATGTGAGTCCATCCCTGTTTGTTCACGAATGAATACAGTCCGATTCGAATATACATGTGATTTAAAGCCAACGATGTCATCTGCTTCTCCCCACACCACTATTCTATCGTCACCAGATTGAAGCTCGAAAAAACCATTGGCGCAGTCCTTTCGAGTGAGTTTGGTATATGATTCGTTGGAAATTTTCCATTTGGCAGCCATCTCTCCCGGATTCTCACTCCACCCATCTAATGCAGCTTGTGTTCCCAACAAATAACCAGCCTTGTATGGCATTGACAACACTTTGGCGGGCAATAAATCTGTGTCAATGGCTCGAGAAGTATGAAACACAACCAGAGAGTCATTCGAAAATTTATGCAGCTTTTCATCTGTACCAGGACGCCACCACGTTGCCCCATCCACTGGCACCCTGGAGGCATCCCACATTTCCCAAACACACCAAGCGTCGGAAGCTTTTAATGTGGGGTCTGAAGCTGGTTCCCCATCAACGTGTGAGCCAAATAAGAAAAACCAGGCTGCAAGTATGGACAGCAAAAAAGATATGACTGGCAACAATTTCATGTGTCTAAGTTCAGGCATAGTTTAAGAAATCCGACTCCAATTTGGTCGATCTTTTAATATCCGTACCAAATTGTTTTTTAGCGTCACGTGGGTTGGCAATTCCAAACCAGGATCTTCATCTAAAACACGTTGAGCAATGTACCTCGCTGTCGACATGATCTCCCTATCTCTGATCAAATCGGCGATTTTCAAATCAGGAACACCACTTTGTTGCGTTCCTAAAATATCTCCCGGACCTCTAATTTCCATATCTACTTCAGCTATTTCAAATCCGTCATTTGTCCGACACATGGTTTCTAACCTGCGCCGCGCTTCACTACTAAATTCATCTTTTGTCATTAAAATACAATAACTCTGATCGCCCCCTCTTCCCACTCTCCCCCGAAGTTGATGCAATTGACTCAAGCCAAAGCGCTCGGCACTTTCAATCACCATCAGTGTCGCATTTGGCACATTTACACCCACTTCTATCACAGTAGTAGCCACTAGAATTTGTGATTGTCCACTTGCAAAGCGCTTCATTTCTATATCCTTATCTGAGGGCTTCATTCGGCCATGTACAATTCCGATTTGATACTGCGGAGGCGGAAATCTTCGAGAGATACTTTCATACCCGTCCATCAAATCTTTATAATCAATGGTCGCGCTCTCATCAATCAAAGGGTAAACCATATAGACCTGTCTGCCTTGTTTCACTTGTTTCTCGATAAAAGACAAGACTTCTAATCGTTTTGTATCCGTTCGGTGAGCTGTTACAATTTCTTTTCTACCGGGGGGTAATTCGTCCAAGACACTAATATCTAAATCTCCATACGCCGTCATGGCAAGTGTTCGAGGAATAGGGGTTGCCGTCATCACTAATACATGCGGAGGGATTTTAGATTTGGCCCAAAGTTTAGACCGTTGGGCCACACCAAACTTATGTTGCTCATCAATGACTGCCAATCCCAAATTTTTAAAGACAACGGTAGGCTCAATTAAGGAATGTGTGCCAATTAAAATATCAACGCGGCCATCTGCTAGTCCTTCCAAAATAGGTTTACGGGCAGACTTCTTGACCGAACCTGTGATAATTTCAACGCTGACGTCCATGTCCTTGAGCAAATCCCCAATCCCTTCAGCATGTTGGAACGCGAGTATTTCAGTGGGTGCCATAATACATGCTTGAAAGCCATTGTCAATTGCCAAAAGAGCCGCCATGAGCGCAACAATGGTTTTTCCACTCCCCACATCTCCTTGGAGCAATCTGTTCATATGCCAGCCCGTTTTAAAATCGGCTCTGATTTCCTTCAGGACTCTTTTTTGAGCATTCGTGAGTTCAAATGGCAGATATTGACTGTAAAATTGATGGAATTTCTCTCCAACGTGTGAGAAAACCACCCCAGGAAGATCAACAGTAAGGGTTCTTTTGTGTTGAAGTAAAACAAGTTGAAGATAAAGTAATTCTTCAAATCTCAATCGCTTTAATGCCCTGTCAGCCTCAAGGGGGGTCCTGGGAGCATGGACCATCTCAAAAGCCTCTCTACGAGAAGGGAACTTTAATTCTGACAACAAATGATCTGGCAATGTCTCCGTGAATTCAAATTGAGTAGCATCCCAAGCCACCCGAATTAACCTCGCCAGACCTGCACTATTTAATCCGCGATTCGTTAATCTTTCAGTCGATGAATACACAGGATGAAGCCCTCCGCCACGTCGTTTCTCAAACGCATCTGCCTTCTCAACTTCAGGATGAGCGATATTCCACTTGCGTCCAAATTTTGTAGGTCTTCCAAATACAACCACCTCGACATTTAACGGCAATTGATTGATAATCCATTTTGCACCTTTAAACCACACCAATTCTAACTCCCCATCACCATCCTGAAAGACCGCAACCAATCTACTTGCCTTCTTCCCTCCCACCAATTCTTTTTTTGTAATCTTACCCTTTAACTGCAATGAAGTTGTATCCGCTTCAATATCAGATATGCTATGAAAAACAGATCGATCCTCATAACGAAATGGCAAATGCTGAAGTAAATCGAAGAAAGTATTGACACCCAATTCAACCTTAAGAAGTTCGGCGCGTTTGGGCCCCACTCCTTTCAGATACGCTATTGGTGATTCAAGATTTGTCGTCATCGCGGCGATTACAATATCTGCAAACTATCGCCTTTCATACAAGTTAAACGAGCATTAAAACGGGATTCTCAAGAAGGTTTTTAAAATCCTTTAAGAATGCAGCACCTGTTGCGCCATCGACGACTCTGTGATCGCAACTAAGTGTTACTTTCATCACATGTCCTGGCACGACCTCTCCATTCTTAACGACAGGCACATCACTTATCCCTCCAATGGCAAGAATACACGCATCTGGCGGATTAATAATCGCCGTGAAATTCTCTATACCAAACATTCCTAAATTAGAAATTGTAAACGTACTTCCCTCCCAATCGCTGGGTTGCAATGTTTTGTCTTTTGCCTTTCCAGCAAATTCTCGAACCTCTTCTCCTATGGTTGCAAATGATTTGCTATCAGCAAACCTCACCACAGGAACTAACAATCCATCCTCAACTGCAACTGCAACACCAATGTTTACATGTTCGTTGTAGCGAATTTTATCTTCCAACCAACTGCTATTTACAGCTGGGTTTTTCCTTAAAGACACAGCAGCAGATTTAACAACCATATCATTGAATGAGATTTTATACAAACCTTGGGCATTGATGGCATTTCTAGCCTGGATTGCATTTGACATATCAACGGATACGGACAGGTAGAAGTGGGGAGCCGAGAACTTACTTTCTGCCAGACGACGTGCAATGGTTTTACGCATTTGACTCACGCCGACCTCAGAAAACCTTTCCTGACTTATGACAGGCATGCCAGTAGCGCTTGCCATTTTAAAATTCTCCACGTCACTCTTGACAACACGTCCACCTTCACCAGATCCAGGGATTCTATCAAGAGAGAGGCCCAATTTGTCAGCCAATTTCTTCGCTAAAGGAGATGCAATTACACGAGTATTTTGGGGCCGGGATACCGGAGCAGTAGCGGCAGCTACTGGCGCTGGTGAAGCCGGAGGTTTTTGTGGCGTGACGTCATTCGACACAATTGCAACAGGAGGTGTGTCATTCGATTCTGAAGCAGGTTCATCTGAAACAATATCTGCTTTGGCGGCATCGGCCAATAGTTTTTTAATGTCCTCTCCCTTTTCACCTAAAACACAAAGCACACCATCAACGGGCGCAGCATCTCCAGTTTGAACACCGATGTGTAATAGAACGCCGTCTTGAAATGATTCGAATTCCATCGTGGCTTTATCTGTTTCTATTTCGGCCAGAAGTTCTCCGCTTTCAACCACATCACCCACTTTTTTATGCCAAGCAGCCACAACTCCTTCAGTCATGGTATCACTTAATTTGGGCATACGTACAATCTCAGCCATGGCTCTATTATTTAGATATTTCAGTCTTTAACAAAAGGGTAATCTTCTTGAACATAAACGTCCTTGTATAACTCTGACGCATCAGGCTTGGGACTTTCCTCCGCAAATTTAACGGCTTCTTCTATCACCTCCTTCACTTTCTTTTCGACAGATTTCAACTGCGCTTCAGTCATCCATTTCTGATCTAACAGCACACCACGTACGTACTTCACAGGATCTTGATCCTGGAAAGTAGATACCTCATCCTTGGTTCTGTATTTCTGAGGGTCTGACATCGAGTGACCTTTATATCTATACGTTTCAATATTTAACAACGTGGGACCTTCTCCCTTCCTCCCTCTATCTGCCGCGCGTTTTATCGCATCACATACTGCTTCAGGACTCATACCGTCCACAGTTTCTGAGGGCATGTCATAACTGTCGCCCATCTTAGATAAATCATGCACATTTGTGGTACGCTCGACACTTGTACCCATCGCATATTGATTGTTTTCGATGATGAAAATAACTGGTAATTTCCAGTTCATAGACATATTAAAGGTCTCGTGCAGAATACCTTGACGAGAAGCGCCATCACCCATAAAGCAAACGGTCACGTTGTCTTCTTCACGATATTTATCTGCAAAAGCAATGCCTGCACCGAGCCCAATTTGGCCTCCCACAATACCATGACCACCAAACAGGTTCTTGTCCTTGTCAAACATATGCATGGAGCCCCCTTTTCCCTTGGAGCAGCCTGTAATTTTACCATACAGCTCGGCCATTACAACTTTTGGATCCGTCCCTAAAACCAATGGATGCGCATGGTCACGGTAGGCTGTAATGACTCTATCAGTGGGTTTGATCGCCTCTTGCATACCAGAAAGCACTGCTTCTTGACCGATATATAAATGACAGAAGCCACCAAATTTTTGTTGGATATACAACTGACCACACTTCTCCTCAAACTTACGCATGAGGTACATGTCTTTATACCACTTGCGGTACACGGCCTCTGAATGAGGGAGTTTGTTTAATTTCTTCTTTGCCATGAGCAACGTATGCAAATTATTTCTTCATCTTATTAAACCTTTTAAAATAAAGATGGTCTAATTATCAGGCAAATATAACTTCCTGTACATTTGCAACACCTAATATCAACCCATTTTTTGTGTCTGCAATCGAGAACTTTTTTAATTCGTATATACATATCGGCTTACAAGAGCTAGAAGATGTTGCGCTTATGGATAGAAGCGAGAAGAAATATGTCATTCCTATCGCATGGTGTGGTGACATTTCGAAGAAGCTGAGCACAGACTATAATATCCTTGAAATTAAGAAAAAAAGGCACTTTAGATATGACAACCTGTACTTCGACACACCAGATAACATATGTCTACAGGATCATATTCGAGGCAGAAAAATCAGGTTTAAAGTGCGCATAAGATCATATTCCAATTCTAACATCAGCTTTTTGGAAGTCAAATCACGAAATGTCTATGGCAGATCACAAAAGATGCGCATTCAAAGAACGTCTGAGAAATGGGACAGTCCTCTTACCTCAAAAGAACAAGAATTTCTTGAAAAGTGTGTGTCTTTTGCTGCTGAGTTAAAACCTGTTCTTTATAGCAGTTATTCTCGATATACCATCGCCAATATTGAGAAAGGTGAGCGCATCACTTTCGACACCAATCTTGAATACAAAACACTCACAGGAGAAACATACAAACCCCTTGATGGATTAGCTGTAGTTGAATTAAAGCAGGCCGAGACAGACAGAAGATCTCCTTTAATTAGTATCTTTCGAAACCGAAATGACAGAAGATCCCCTTTGGGAAGGACGATTAGAATAAGTAAATATATCTTGGGGCGATTGCATACAAACAAACACCTATCTGCCAAAGCTTATCATGAAAGCCTGAAGGAGCTGACTCGTGCAAAACAAGTCAGCATAAGTATTACCTGAACAAAAAATAATGAACCCAGAAACCATATCTCTCATCATCGGATTTATTGCAAATCTTGTGTCCAGTCTTATCGTTGTTAGACTTATTTACCACCTTGCATCAAAGCGACGAGACTATGTTTTCACATTTATGCTTGTATCATCATCTGTCTTTTTCCTTTGCACACTCCTCAGTGGAGTTGAAATAGAGATGGGATTCGCGCTTGGTCTATTTGCTATTTTCAGCATCATTCGATACAGAACTGATGCAATTCCAATCAGGGAGATGACCTATCTCTTTATTGTTATTACACTTGCCGTGATAAACGCATTGGCTCCACAAGCAACAGGATGGGGTATCATCGTCATTGCAAACGCGGGTATTTGGGCGATTGCATTTGTTCTAGAACGACTTTGGTTTGTGAAGCATCTGGCCACAAAAATTGTCGTTTATGACAGAGTTGATTTAATTCATGCTGGAAGAAGAGAGGAGTTGAAAGCTGACCTTGAAGAACGCACAGGCGTTGATATCCATTCAATTATGATCGGAAAAGTTGATCTTCTAAGAGATACTGCAGTCATAAGGGTTCATTTCTATGCAGACTTACAGCCTGATCATTTTGAGGATTCTAACCAAATATCATAGAGAAACCTACTTCTTTTTCCTTTCCTTTAAGAGAACGACTGCATGGGCACTTATGCCGTCCTGAGTTCCAACGAAACCTAATTTTTCAGTCGTCGTGGCCTTGATGCTTATCCTGTCAAGTTCAACGTGAAGGATCTCTGCGATGACCTTACGCATGGCATCAATAGAATTTGACACCTTCGGTGTCTGAAGGCAGATTGTCGTGTCGAGATTCCCAAGCTCCCAACCCAGATCCTCAATCTTATGCCAAGTTTCAGAAAGTAATTTCTTACTGTCTATGCCTTTGTATGCAGGATCATGATCTGGAAAATGGAACCCGATGTCTCTTAATGCAAGTGCGCCTAAAAAAGCATCGCATATCGCGTGGAGCAACACATCAGCGTCTGAATGACCCACCGCGCCTTTATGATGTGGCAATAAAATGCCACCTAGCCATAATTCCTCACCCACCTCAAGACGATGAACATCGTAACCATATCCAATCTTAATGTCCATTAATTGATCGATTGAGACGCCGAAGCTAAATCGCTGAATTGCATTCTCAAAGTAAAGCGAAGGGTGTTCGCTAGTGGATTTTGTTGCGTTGTACTCACGAGATAACTCAGATCGATAGTAAATACCGTGTACTTCATACCAGCACCCATTGTGATAAATTGTCTATTTCCTTTTGAAAAGTGCTCATAAAAGTATCCCGCTCTGAAGGCAAAAACCTCTGCAAACTCATATTCCAAACCTCCACCAAGATTAATCTCTCTCAACTCCTCACGAAAAATACTGCCAGGCGTTACTGCGAATGTACCATCATCATTAAAATCAACAATACCCGGTGCATCATAAAAAGACTGAACGATGCCCGTTGCGACACCTACATCAGGTGAATATCCACTCACGATTGTATTCCCATCATTCTGATCATAGACGGGCGCCGTAGGCACCAGTAGTTTATTTCCATCTATTGTAAAAGTCAATGCATTATAATCATCAAGCACCATTTTATAGGCCACCCCCAATCGGAGGTTCGCGGGAATGAAGTCACGGGCAGCGGTCTCCGTGTAACTCATTTTTGAGCCAATATTTGAAATGTTCATTCCGAAATTAAATGTTCCATCTTTTCCTCCCCAATTTGCTTGATCGTTTGTATAAAACATACTCACATCCGCAGCTACAGAGATTCCTGGCTTTGATTCTGCGCCTGAAACACTCACGCCTCCGGTGAGATTTGAATGCACAAATCGGCCCGCGATGCCTCCGCTAAATTTATCTGTAAAACGTTGAGAGAAACCTGCATCTAAACTTAATTCAGCAGGTTTAAAATCCCGAATCGTTGTGCCAACCTCATCCGTAAATGTGATGTTTCCTAAACTGAAATATCGAAGTGCTACTCCATAAGCTTGCTTGCGGTTTACTTTACGAACCATCGTCAAGTAGGCAAGATTCATATCATCCACAAGCGCACGTAGCCATGGCGCATAGCTTAGACTCACCTCTAATTCATTCTCTGAGAAAGCCATTTTTGACGGATTCCAATGGAGACTGTTTCCATCAGGGGAAAGTGCAACGCCAGCATCTCCCAAGGCACCTGATCGTGAATCTGGGGCGATCATCAAAAAAGGAACGGCAGTAGTAATGGTATTAAGCTGAACTAATGAAGCCGCCTCGCCAGGATCTAACTGAGCCTGAAAGTTGCTGAGAGATAACAACATAATTGCTGTCATTACTGACACTCGAGATAAAAGAAAGATATTCTTCATGGATTTCTTTAAAAAAACAAATGTAATGACTCAAATTCTGGATTATGGCCTCACAACGATAACTTTACTACCATATTGTGCAGAAACACCATTTTTCGTTGTCATTTTAATCTTAAAAACATAAACACCAGCAGGAACGTCACCGCCATTTCCGTCACGCAAATTCCATTCTGCAATATCTGTACGGTTTCCATGTGCCAAAAGTTCCGATTCAAACACTTTTATTTTCTTTCCAGTCACATCGTAAACTTCGACAAGTGCATCTACAACATTACAAACTTGGTTATGTGACACGCGGAAAGAAACATGATCATATGCTGGATTAGGATAGGCAATCACCGACGCCAATGCCACTTCTAAGGAATTAACAACCAAGAATTCCGTTGATGCAACCGCACTGTTATTCTGAACATCCCACACCTTTAACTCAAGAGAATGCGCACCGTCCTCAAGGTCATTGAATGGGTACTTTACCACACCACTTTTGTAGGTATCCAAATCAGCAGAGAAATAGGTGTTTAAAATAAATGGCGATTCAAATTTGTCATCTAAGACCGCTTTAAGATCGTGACCTATTCCATTGCCTACAGTGTTAATTCCACTTTCATCAAATAGCCGCGCATACAGCCAGGGATCTTCATTGGTAATGTCGCCCCTTACAAACAAAGAATCATTCATATACAATTGAATGGTGGGTCCCAGATTGTCATTCCCCACATTTTCAGAAGTACCTCCGATCACAAAGTCTTCAGAAGCCCCATGCGCATCCAAATCTCCATCAACGGCATAGAGACTTACTCTGCCTGAACCGTATGTGTAATCAATGTCTCTGGGTACGACAAACTCGAATTCAAAAACACCATCTATCACGCTCGCAACCCCTTTGTGGATGACGTTACGATACATTGTGTAGGAGAATGCGCCCGCCACATTATCATTGTCTAAAGTGCTTATTTGAGAGCGTTTGTCAAAAACTTTGGGATAAACAAATCCGTTAAACTCATGTAAAGTGTCGCCCGAAGACGTTCCGACAAAACCACTCATTTTAACGAGATCGAGTGATTTAATCGTATCAGGTATTTCAGTCACAAATACTCTGTGAGTTGGATAGGCCAATTGCATTGCTGGATCTCCCAAAAGAGAGAAGTTTCTCATATTTGTGACACTCGTAACATCTGAGCTGTTTTTTGTGTCCTTACAAATATCTCCAAGGCATCTTAACTGCCCTGTCCCTTCATCCTCATCAAGAACTGTTTTAAAAAAAGCCGTATTGAGTTCCTGATTTCCTCCACTAAAAACAGTACGTGTGGTCGTCAGCATTCCTACCGCTCCACCATCAGGATTAAACACGATCATCTCCCCTGCAGATTCGACTTCGGGGTCATCATATCTTGACAATTCGCATGTTGCAGTCATAAAGACAGGCAGACGTTTCTTGTTCGTCCACTCCCTAATCGTGGTCGTATTGAGAATGCGTTCATGCGCCCAACCTCTGTCACCTCCATGACCGATATAATCAATAATCAAAGCCCCCTCTTCAACTTTTCGAGCTATTTCTGCTTCTGCTTCATTATATCGTTCTCCTCCGGGTGTCGCTTCTTGCAAATATGAATCTGGGTATATTTTAATAATATCGTATTCACCGTGTTCTTCTGAAACCCGATTAGAATGCACCTCACTGTCAGACATATGACGCCAACCATCATTGTTGTTGCCATCTTGATCATCTGTGACAAATATGATTCTGTTGCGCCAAGGGCCAAAAGTGGTCGATGACCCCTCTGTTTCGCATCCTGCGCCAGCTGTAGAATCCTCGTTCGCACCTGAATACGTTTCTACTTTTGACACAAATGCAAGGGCCTGCGACAAAGTTGGCGCGGGAATACGCCCCACACCTATTGCAAGTTTGTCCCCAGGAGATTCTCCCATACCTTCTTCTAAAAGTCCAAAATAATCATCCGTCACATAGCTGCTTACTGTACTTTCTGAATTGGCGCTCTGAAACGTAAGAAGATTAACCCCATCTGGGTCAAGGTTTCGATTAAAGTACGAACCGTCACCCATAAGCTGAAGATACTTGGGCTTATCAGCATCACTTTCCGCCCTATCCCATAGCATCATCATCAACATTTTCAAAGCGGTGGGATCAGGAGAACCAGAAGAAAATGCATCAAAAACTTCGCGTTGACTCACGACCGCCACACGCATTCCCTGATTTGCATGTAACGTTGCGAGTCTCCGTGCTGCTGAGTCCAAAAGAGGCACCGTTACAATGACCAAATCCAAATGGCCCAAGCCATGCAAATCTATATTATCAACGGATCCCATGGGTCTTACGCTCTTGGCAGCACCATATCTAAAGGCAACAAAACGCCTTGTTGTATCTTGTTGGGCTTTCCAAGTTGTTACGTCTCCTTCTTGGCTCAGGAGATTCCGGCGGGGAGAAAGGGGGTCGGTGACGTCCCAAATTTGGTCGACTGAAGAGGATTCTGTCAAACGATATCTTGCCGCATGATTGAACGACATGTTTTCTGTGCCATTTATAAAAAATTGACCACTTGAAAAAACCAATGCCTGCCTTGCCTGTACCCTGACATAATCAATCCAACCTTCAGCATCCGCATTTCCTGGTTCAAAAGACATTTCAACATTGACACCATCACCACTCATAGGGACATGAAGCGATAGGTTTCGTTTCTGAGCGAGAAGCAAACTGCTCTCACTGAGAGAGATGTCAGTGGTACTCACCTCTGTCCCATTACACTGCATCAAGTAATTGCTCGTAGCGCCAAGGGTTCTTCCTGCGATTCTTGAATCCACCCATCCAGAATCTCCAATGAGATTGGGGATGTTAAATGAAAAACCATAGATTTGACTCCCTAAACTGGTAAAGCGTTCTCCATAAAATTCTCTGCCACTCTTCGCAATGTTATGAGACTCTATTTCGTGAAATTCTTTTGCCAAATGAGTCTCTAATTCATCTAAAACAGGCAACGACACATCTGCTGCATTTTCAATTCTACTCCCGAATACATTTTGAGGACCATTGATTCTAAGAAAATAATATGCACTGTCAGACCAAGGATTGAGTTCGTGTTGCCATCGCTCCGAGGATGGATTCCAGTTCCAAGAATCAACACCCGAAGCGTAAAAATAAATGGCATCCTCTTGATTAAATATGCCATCTGTAGCGCCATCTGCATGAACTTTTATCAATGGCAAGTCCAGTGGTCTGTCATCATTGTTTTGAAAGGGTAAAGCCCTGCCTCCTCCTCCAAACAATTGAATGGATGCGAAATCAATCGTATCTGGATTCACACCCGAAGCGACCAAGTCTGCGTAACCAATTTTGAATATACCCTCTTGGCCTGTGGCAAATTTCAGCCAGGCACCATCAGATAAGACCGAATGTTCTGGCCATACTCTTTGAAACCTACTTCCCCCCACAGGTGAACTCCCTAGCATGCCTGACCAATTCGTGAGTTTCTCTATGCCCCCCTCCGCGTTCATTCTGTATTTGGGAGATCTGAACTGCGCATACCATTCTTTAGAATGTGTCCCCCTCACAATTCTCCAACCCGTTTGAATATTATCGTTAATCTCCACTTCACCGTTGCCTTGAACAAGTATCCAATTCAAATCTTGATCGAGCACTTCGATTCCAGACCAATGTGAGGGGATTTTCACTTCACCTATGACAAAATTTAAATTTTCGTCATTAAACGACAAATCTGCAACAACAACTTCACCTAAAACAGAGACTTCATCTTGCCCAAAAACACCGCATAAAAAAATGACATTTAAGCTGAAAAGCAGAGCGAATAAACGAAGTCGTGTGAATATCATTTTATACTGCATGTCATTTATTATAATAATAATGCCAAATTTCGGGCACAATCATGAAACAAACGCAAACAATACAAGGTTATTGCCACCTTAAAGTCGATAAAATTTCCGTATTATTGTGGGTTCAATGGGAACCTCTATGTTGAAAACACCTCTAATATCCGTTTTTGGATTCGCGCTACTTGCGGGAATCATGCTTGTTTGCACATCCAATGATGCGCAAGCTCAAGATCCAGAATTCACGCAATACTATGCGAACCCTCTGTTCTTAAACCCCGCTTTCGCTGGGTCCGACAGATGCCCTCGCATGGTTATGGCATACCGAAATCAATGGCCTGCCATGAGTGGATCCTATGTCACTCAAGCTGTTTCATATGACCAACACCTTCAAAGTATTCAAGGTGGTTTAGGTCTTACCGTCTTGCGTGATCAGGCTGGCCAAAACACACTTTCTACGACTCGAGTCACTGGAATGTATGCATATCAGCAAGCACTTACGCGTAAGATTTCGATACGCGCAGCGCTGGAAGCAAGTTACTTTCAGAAAGCACTCGATTGGAGCAATCTGACATTTGGTGACATGATTGATCCCCGACGTGGATTCATCTATGAAACCCAAGACACCCCCAGAGGCGGCACAGTTCAAAATGTAGATTTCGGTGCAGGGATGCTCGTATTCACTGAGAAATTTCATCTCGGTTTCGCTGCTCACCATCTGAATGAGCCAAATGAGTCTTTGGTTGTAGGATTAAGTCGTCTGCCTATGAAGCTCACAATTCATGGAGGCGGTAAATTCCCATTAAAGACAAATATTCGTAGAGAAGTAGTCGCATCTATCTCTCCAAGTTTTCTCTTCCGTCAACAAGGTGAGTTTAAGCAAATGAATCTCGGCCTGTTCGTCAATAAAGGACCTCTCTTTGGAGGGGTTTGGTACCGAGGCGTTGTTTTTACTGACTACCGCGATGCTTTAATTGCTGTTGTAGGTGTCGAAACAGACATCATGCGTTTCGGGTACAGTTACGATATAACAATATCAGAGCTCACGCCCGCTACTGGTGGTGCTCACGAGCTAAGTATGACCTTAAAATTCGATTGCTCACAAAAAAAAGGCAAGTTCCGCAAAATACCTTGCCCTACTTTTTAGTTATATATGAACCTATAGATCTATTATCGGTCAAGCTAACCTGCAAGAACGATAAACTAACATTCTCAAAATATATATAAGATGACCTGGAAAAATTCTTCAAGCATTCTTTCGCTTTTTATACTACTGACGGTACTTTCTGGCTGTTATTACGAACGTTCTGGTGCGACTGGATGGGCTTACAACGACGCAGCAAATGGTGGTTTTGAAAAAAGCACATTCTTTGAACAACAAACTGGCCCTGGATTGATTCTTGTCGAAGGAGGAACATTCACCATGGGACAAGTCGAAGACGATTTGATGGGGTCATGGGACAATTCGCCACGCAGGGTGACCGTTTCCACCTTCTATATGGACGAAACAGAAGTGACGAATCATTTTTGGCTAGAATATATCGCATGGTTAGAACGAATTTATGGTGACAACAACTCTGAAATAGTAGAAAGAGCGCTCCCTGACACGCTTGCTTGGCGCGAAAAACTTGCATACAATGAGCCATTGGTGAAATACTACCTAAGACATCCTGCCTACCGTGAATATCCAGTTGTGGGGGTTTCTTGGAGACAAGCTAATGAATTCTGTAAATGGCGCACCGACCGTGTGAATGAAGGTATTCTCATTAGAGAGGGACTGTTGGTTGACAATCCATACGGTCAATCAGATTTGGAGCACTTTACAACAGAGACTTATCTGAACAATCAGTATGTAGGGACTGGCGAAGTAGAAGGCGTGAAATCCTATGGTCAATCTGAATTCCGTGACATCTCACTTGAAGATGGATTGCTTCTCC
The DNA here is from genome assembly GCA_002700285.1 of Crocinitomicaceae bacterium. Classification (GTDB taxonomy): domain Bacteria; phylum Bacteroidota; class Bacteroidia; order Flavobacteriales_D; family Sanyastnellaceae; genus UBA974. Next base: position 46,624 of record PACT01000028.1, read on the forward strand.
CCGACTACAGATTGCCTACAGAAGCAGAGTGGGAATATGCAGCGCTGGGCCTCATCGGAAATAGCTACGGCGAACTTATTGAAGAGCGTAGAACGTATCCATGGGACGGGCACTACATCAGAAATGATGAACTGAGATCGAAAGAATATGGAAACATCAACGCGAACTTTGTTCGTGGACGTGGTGACTTTATGGGTATCGCTGGAGATCTAGATGATTTTGGCGACATTACAGTAGATGTTCATCAATATGCACCAAACGATTACGGGCTATTTAATATGGCCGGAAATGTCAACGAATGGGTAATGGATGTGTATCGTCCATTTTCAAGTTTAGACAACGAGGAATTCCGTCCATTCAGAGGGAATAACTACCAAACAAAGGTGCTTAATGCTGAAGGAGATCCTGATGAAAAATACGAGTATGTTGTTTACGATCTGAACCGCATTGGAAATTTCCTATCCGATTACATGACAGAAAAAAGCAAAGGAGGAAGAGGAATGGGTAAAGAAGATGAAGAGTTGATTGGTGCTGTCGAAATTGTGGTTGATGAAGCGATTGAGAAAAGTCAGGATAATCAAGACGAAGAAAGTGTGATGACTTTGATTGCTGACGTGATGGAGGTCATTAAAGACAGCGATGCATTAATCGCAGCTGACTTGAGAAAAGGATTCAGTGAAAATATTGTTGCTGTGCCAGGTGACATGAAATACCGTGACGTTACTTTGGAAGAAAATCTAGGTCGATCCAACTACCGCGTCTCTGACAACATTGATTACAGGGATGGAGACACACATAGTTCTACATCATATAATACGCCAGAGGATGCAAATGCAAATTCGAGCCGCATGTATGATTACGGGAATTCGACATTGGTCAACAACGAATCTCGCGTATACAAAGGTGGAAGTTGGAATGATCGAGCGTACTGGCTTGTACCTGGTACCAGACGATTTTTAGACGAAAGGAAATCTTCATCAACTGTAGGGTTTCGTTGCGCAATGACGCGTGTAGGGGCACCGGTACCTTTCCAGGGTCAATAAACGTAAGGTATACAAAGACTTGAGACATGAATAAAAGCCCCAACGTACGATTGTACGTTGGGGCTTTTAGTTGAAAATATATCAGGGTTGATAAATGAATTTAAAAAAGTTATATAAACTTTACCAAGGCGCAGAAAACGGTGTCACCACAGACTCTCGGAAATGTGGCCCTGGGATGTTGTTTTTTGCAATCAAGGGAGAAAATTTTGATGGCAACAGGTTTGCACAAGAAGCCTTAAAAAAGGGATGTATTGCATCAGTAGTCGATGACGTGGAGATCGGTAAATCAGAGGGGATAGTTCATGTCGATAACGTCCTTGCGACGATTCAGAAATTGGCGACAATGCACCGAAGAAACTTTGACATCCCCGTACTGGGACTTACGGGAAGCAATGGAAAGACAACCACAAAAGAGCTCATCAAGCTCGTTTTGTCAAATAAGTATAACGTTCACGCAACAGAAGGAAATTTAAACAACCACCTTGGAGTGCCATTGACCCTTTTATCAATGCCCGTTGATTGTGAATTTCTAGTGGTCGAAATGGGCGCAAACCACATGGGTGAAATCGCAGAATTGGCAAACATTGCAGAACCAAATTTCGGCATCATCACAAATATTGGTTTGGCTCATTTAGAGGGATTTGGAAGTGCAGAAGGCGTGAAAAAAGGAAAGACGGAGCTTTTTGATTACCTGCGCAGCACAAATAATTTGGATGGAAGTCACAAAATGGCCTTTGTACACGGAGGACATCCTGTATTAATTGAAGTGTCTGAAGGGATGGAGAGAATTATCTTTGGAACTGATCAAGAAAAACCGCGGGTTGTGTTTAGCGGAGAAGGAATGAGACGCCAATTTATGTGGGATGAAGACGGATACAAAAGCAACCCAGCCCCGATTCTATTGGAGGGTGATTACAATCTAGATAACATTTCTGCAGCCATCGCTGTGGGTCGGTTCTTCGACATCGAAAGAGAGGCTATAACAGCTTCAATCAGCAACTATGTTCCAACAAATAATAGATCACAGACGATCACAACTGATTCAAATGAGATTCTATTAGATGCGTACAATGCAAATCCCTCAAGCATGGAGCAAGCGCTAAAATCCTTCGCATTACACAAAAAGAACCCGCGATTGGTGATTTTAGGTGACATGCGAGAACTCGGAACACATTCAATGCATTCACATTCCAGAATCGTGGAACTTTGTCATGAATTGGCATTAAATGCAATATTTGTGGGGGAAGCCTTTGGAGAAGTCTCACAAGTCAAAAACACCGGGCGTTTCTTCTCTTCCTTAGAGGAATTAATCTCTGAAATAAAGGGTGGGAAGATCAAAGGTGAAAATATTTTACTAAAAGGAAGTAGAGGAATGGCAATGGAACGTTTACTCCCCCTCCTCTAATCATATCTTTGCGACAATGGATTTGATCGAAGAATTAAAATGGCGGGGAATGCTACACGACATCATGCCCGGGCTAGAAGACCAATTAAAAAAAGAAGCTACCACGGGATACGTGGGGTTTGACCCTACAGCGGACTCACTTCATATCGGGAATCTCGTTCCGGTGATGCTCCTTGTGCATTGGCAAAGAGCGGGGCACAAACCCATGGTTTTGGTGGGTGGAGCGACTGGAATGGTCGGGGATCCAAGCGGAAAGACAAAAGAAAGACAGCTTCTGGATTTGGAAGTCATGCAACACAATCTTGACTGTCAGAAAGCGCAATTGAGTCGTTTTTTAGATTTTGAAGGAAAGAATGGAGCGGCCGTCGTCAACAACTTTGATTGGTTTAAGAATATTAATTTCCTTGAGTTCATTCGTGACGTGGGGAAACATATCACCGTTAATTACATGATGTCAAAAGACAGTGTGAAAAATAGACTGGAATCAGGGATGAGTTTTACGGAATTCTCTTACCAACTTGTTCAGGGGTACGATTTCTTCCACCTCTGGAAGAATGAAAACTGCATGGTGCAAATGGGTGGTAGTGACCAATGGGGAAATATAGTGACTGGCACTGAGCTGATTCGTAAAAAAGGTGGAGGTCAAGCATTTGCTCTGACAGCTCCGCTGCTCACAAAAGCCGATGGAAGTAAGTTTGGAAAGTCTGAAGGAGGGAATATTTGGATCGACAAAAAGAAAACGTCTGCATACAAATTCTACCAGTACTGGATCAATTCCGCAGATGAAGATTCTGGGAAGTATCTCAGAATATTTACGTTAAAAGGAAAGGAGGAAATTGAATCTCTTGAAGCTCAGCATGCTGAAAACCCACGTGCCAGAATCCTACAAAAAGCATTGGCAGAGGACATCACGCTTCGCATACACGGACAAGAGGATTTAAAAACCGCAATAGCGGCGTCTGGTATTTTGTTTGGAAAAAGCGTCAAGGCTGACTTAGAAGCGTTGCCTGAATCGGAGTTTTTATCTGTCTTTGAAGGTGTTGATCAAACGACCATCAAGGCCGATGTGTTATCAAATGGGATAGGAATTGTAGAATTACTTAGTGAACTCACTGGATTCCTCCCTTCAAAAGGTGAGGCGAGACGCGCATTGAAGGAAAACAGTATAAGAGTCAACAAAGACCTTGTAGATGATACGACGTCGATTACAACATCCGACCTTCTGAACGGCCGTCAATTGCTTCTCCAAAGAGGCAAGAAGACCTATTTCCTCGTATCAGTAGAATGACTCAGAGCGATAGCAGATTACACCCCCTCACCTCAGCGTGATCAAATCTACCAAGCACTTCAAACATAGGCGTGTCTTCGTTGACTTTCATGCGGCCTAAGTCAGAGGTGGAGATAAATGCACAACTGTCAATATTTGCCAAATCAATGATCTGCAACCTGCCAGTTCTCCCAGGATTCAATATACATCCTGGATCAGCAGGGTCTCTCACAATGACTCTCATCCATGGTGGCGATTGAAAGAATCGACCATCAAGACTGTACGCCTGAGACAAAAGCTCTGTCATTCCATATTCACTTATGATTCGTACAAAAGGAAGTACACTTTGAATTCTAGCATGAACTTCTTCTCGGATAGGTTCTCGACCATGCCCCTTCATCCCTCCTGTCTCTATAATTGTGAGAGACCACCCTTTTTCAACTCCTTTTTTTGCCCAAACGCCTGCTTCAATGCTCTCTAGCCATTTTAAAAGTGCGTGAGTAACACCTATCACAACAACGTCTTCATTTCTGTCTATCGACTTCTCAAGCTCATCTTCTAATGCTCTGTGATTGTCCAAATAAAATTTATCATCCTGACCTGATATGCGCATAAATGACTTTGCCATGGCCACCAGAGAGGCATCTTCTCTTTCAATATATCCTGGAAGAAGCGCATAAAAAACAGAATTCTTTACAGGACTTACCAATTTACTATAGATGCGATTGGAGATTTCATGATACCACTCTAGAGACCGAACAAGATGTTTTGAACGAGATTTTGAGTGCGTTGTTCCAGAACTTCGATAGATGACTTCAGGATTGAATACACCAGTACAGATGTCATGATCACGAAAAGATTCCACCGGAAGACATGGAATATCTCTGTAGTCTCTGACATCCTCCGGATGGACATGAAGGAAGTCTGTGAAATTTTTATAGACTTTGTTGTTTTGGTACTGAAATCTAAAGACATCTAAGGCAAGTGACTGAAAATCTTCCTCATGACCAATAAATCCAAGGTTTCGTACACGAGAAATTAACTCATTTCGAGATGTATCAGGGAAATTTTCAGATAAATTCATGGACGCAAGTTCGGAAGTGGTAGCTTTGAATGAATGAAAAACGTCAATTTAAGTTCTCGCGTCACATTAATATGTGCACTTTCTGCTTGTTTTGGTCTAGCTGGCTGCATTCCAGATCCCAATTATCCCATTGAACCTGAAATTGAATTCCTTTCTTTTAACGTTGATGAAAGTGAAAATGCGTTACTCTCTATTCATTTTACCGATGGGGATGGGGATTTGGGATTAAATCAAAGCGATACGCTTGCACCATATTGTAGTACATGTGACCATCACTTCAATCTGAAATGTGAATACGACGAACTCCGAAATGGTGTGTGGACGCACATCCCTTTAATTCCTGCCCAAGGACAGGTTCCGTTTTACTACCGAGTTCCCCGCGTTGAACCCTCCGGAACTCACCCTGCGCTTAATGGCACGATTGAAATAGCAATGAACACCTGGTATCTTCAGTCTAATTTCGATACACTGAGATTTAGAATGACGCTAGAAGATAGAGACCTCAACATCTCCAATCAAGACACCACACGGTTAATTGTGAAGTAGAAAAATCGTGTTGCACTAAAATGGGCACCCTTTACGAGTGCCCATTTCTCTATACAAATAGAGTACGATCAGAAAGTCCGATATCTATTTTATATATGCTATTAACAGTTTTGTCCGAAGGCAGAAAGAAATAAAAGAAGATCGGCAGCTGTGATCGTACCGTCATTATTTATATCTGCTGGGCAATCACTTCCTGCGGGAGCGAAAGTACAAGTACCATCATCTACAGTAGCTCCATTTGTGAAGTTCTCAGCATCAGTGTACGTACACCCATAGCAGTCGTAAGTACATGATGAATTGTCTGCCAAGTATGCAGTCGCATTGTAATTACAAGCTTCAGCATCGTTACATCCAAAAGCAGATGAATTCGCCGCTCCAGGTGTACCTCCATCCACCCAAGACGCTTGCCAGTTATTTCCAAACGCGTTATCTGCAGAAATTGTTCCTGCAATATAAGTCGCGAGAATTTCCGGGATATATTCGAGTGAAGCTCCGCCACCGTTCGGGTTACCAATCAGCGTACTGCCTAGAATACTGAACCCTGCACCTGGCCAAAGACCTGATGAAGCATAAGTTACTGCATCGACAACATTGCCCCAGGCATCTTCAAGTGAAATTGCTTCACCACCGTTAGAGAAGTTGCCAAGCTCCATTTCGAACACCTGATATCCATTTCCAGAATAGTTAAGTGTTCCTCCACCTCCAGCAACAGTCACAATCACAAACTCTCCAGCAGCGATAGAAGTTCCTGCTGGGAAGACCAATCCCAATTGAGACGAACCAGATGCTGAGTTAAAGAAATGATATCCACTCAAATCTGCTGCAAGATCTCCTGTGTTATATAATTCACAGAATTCCCAATCAAAATCATCCCCTTGAGCAATGCTAGAGTTATAATGGATCTCATTGATTACGATGGAAGGTAAAGTGTAGTAACAAAGCGTGTTATCAACGACTGTCGCATTGGCATTGTAGTTTAATGCGAGTGGGTCAAAACATCCTGTAACAATACATGTTCCATCATCAGTCACAGCAGCAGGATCATAATTGTCTGCTGTAGGGTCTGTACATCCTGGGATGTTAGAACAAGAGCCATCATCTTCCGCAGCCAAAGGATCATAATTCACAAATGAGACATCCATACACCCAAGACGGACAACGTCCGTTGCAAGTACTGGGACCAATTTCCAAGATCCGTATGAATAAAAATTCGGCGCAGTAACACGGTAAGTAACACCCAATTCAACAACCGGCATCATAATACCATCCACATCAACACTGTCATCTACTGCATCGTAACCCAAGTTAGCAACCTTAGCGTTACCAGAGCCGTCGTCTAGTAACCAATCACCGTAACCTGCATTTTCGTTAGAAACTGGAGCGAGAAGCTGAGTTAGTACGCTTTCCCACTGCTCGTCATTGACTGCATCAGTAGTAAGAAGTTCTGCTTCTGGAAGTGTGTTTCCTGAAGACACAACGATCGATACAGCACCTACAATTTGGCGTAAGCCATATATCTCAGATACAGTTCCAGAAATATCAACTAAATCTCCTGCGACCACACCTTGTCCAAGACACCAAATAGCTGAATAAGGTCCTGTTTCATTTTGAATGACATAAGAAGCGCTTCCACCCAAAGAACCAGAAGCTGCATAGACTGCTGTGACGACACCGCTCGTTAATACTTGGCCTGTCACAAGTCCACTTTGAATTTCCTGAATTGTTAAGTTGGGAATGAACACACAAGATCCGTCATCAGTTGTGGCAGCGGGGTCATAGTTAGACGCTCCAGGGTCAGTACATCCACCCGTATTAACAGCACATCCACTGGTAAACTCATGAGAATCGATATTGCTCCAATCGTTAGATGGATTTACAATCCACTCACCATCAAATTCATTTGTACCCGCAGAGGCGAGCCACATTCCAGCGTTACCAGCATTTACGTCAGACTTACGAACCAGTGTACCATTTTGAGTCGCATTTAAGATACCTGACACTGTGAATCCAGAACCGGGATCAGGTCCTATATCACCTATGAGGTCAACAAGTACAGTATCAGCACCCATAATTTCAGCAAGTGCATACGTATCGTCGCCATTTGACAGGTATATGTAAGTCATATCTGCAACCGCAAGAATCAATGGATCTGCAGAAGGGTGTGCGATAATGTACGTGCTGTTTGGAGCAACAGTTGCACCAGCGGGAAAAGTTAATGACCAGTAATCAAATTGATCCGTAATATAAAGTGCATCAGGAGTATCACATCCATTGCTACAATTGGCCATTGTGTACTGATCTAGAAAAACAGTAGAACCAGTCGGGTTGTAAAGCTCAATGTATTTATTGTTTGAAGACCCTTCTGCTATCTCTGACACAAAGAGTGTACAAGATGTGCCAGTAAACACGCAACTTCCGTCATCCACTGAAGCCGATGAATCATAATTGTCCGCTGCGTCTGATGTACAACCGAAGAGAAGAACGTCGTTGACATCACGTGGTTGGATTTTAAATTCTCCAAAGGAATAATCAACAGACCCTGAAACTTGAACACTTGCGCCAACAGTCGTCAGACCCGCAGCGATTGCATTGAATCCTGCATCATCGAGTACAACTGCGCCAGAAGCATCGTTCACAGACCATTCGTTGTTGCCCAATGCATCACTTTCAACCACTCCAGAAGTTTGAACCAAAACACCTTCCCACTGTTCTGCAGACACATCTAATGTTGACAGCACTTCAGAAGCAGGAAGTACATTGCCTTGACTGTTAATCGTGACTGAAGGCGAAGTGAGTTGTGTTAAGCCGAAATTCTCGGCAACAGTAGCAGACACATCAACAGAATCACCAACCTGAAGCGCCACATTTGATCCATCTATCCAAATACCAGAATAAGCACCAGCGCCATCTTGTATAGTCGCTCTGCCACCATACACGCCTGTAACGATACCTGAAGTCAAAACTGCGACACCCTCAAAAAGCGCTGATTCCTGACCGATTTGAATGTCAGAGATTAAAGTGTATGGAGAAGCCACACAAGATCCATCATCGAAATCAGCAGCCGAATTGTAGTTGGGCGCAACTGCATCCGTACATCCACCCACACCCACAGTAATGGTTCCTACCATACCTGCAGCAGCGTGCCCATATTGTGAACAATCATAAGCGTAAACGCCTGGGATTGTAAAAGTGTGTGAGCCTATACATACGCCTGAAGCATCACCAGATACAATATCAAAGTAAAAAGATTCAGGGTTTCCAAAAGAAAGTCCAGTTTGTGTGTCAATATCTCCGTTTGCATTGTGTGATCCACCATTGTTTACCCAAAACACAAGTGAACCTATATCAACTGTTAAGTCAGCAGGCACAAATGTTAAACCAGAAGTTGCAACTTCTATACCATCAAGATTACATGCATTTGCGAATGTGCAAGATCCATCATCTTCGTTGGCAGTGGCATCGTAGTTCGTGGCATTTGAATTCGTGCAACCTTGCACAACAGGACCACAAGAGCCTGTAAAAGTGTGGAGACCTAAATCTGTCCATGTATCTATTGGCATAACGATCCACTCAGAAGAAGCTTCATCTGTTCCTGCAGATAAAGCCCAATCTGTATTTCCATTGATGACTGAAGACTTACGAACCAGAACATGATCTTTCGTTGCTTCTGTAACTCCGGCAACATCCCATCCAGACCCTGGATCAGCATAGTCTAGGTCTGTTATATTTTGACCTATGACATCAAGAACCACAAAGTCTGTCTCTGTACCCTGAACAAGTGCGTAACCATCATCACCATTAGATAAGTAAGTATGATTTTGATTAGACAAGGCAAGGATAGAAGGATCGGATGACCCGTGAGATATGATATAAAAACCACCAGCTGGGACTATAGCGCCCGGAGTAAAAGTATTCCAGTATTCAAACTCACCTGGTGTAGTTGGAGCATTTGAAACACTCGGAAAAGCATAGCCATCTAGGGAAATATCTGCATTTGTGGGATTGAAAATCTCCAAATATTTATTGTTAGAAGACCCTTCAGCGTACTCTGAGAAGAAAAGGTCACACTGAGCGTGTGTTGTAAATAGCGAAAAGAAAGTGGCTATTAGAAAGAAAATATTAATGCGTTTCATTTGGAACGTTTTGGTTTTTATGATGACGCAATTTAACGATTTATGTACAAAAAAAGGTGTTTCGTGGCGTTTTTATTAACTTTTATCGACACTCACTATTTAGGGAGCAATTGAAACGTCATGCGGTGAAAGGGTGATACACCACACGTCTTGATCGCTTCCCTATGAGCCTTAGTCGGATACCCGAAATTTGAATCCCAGTGATACGCTGGGTATTCAATACTTTTTTTGTGCATAAACTGATCCCGATGTGTCTTTGCAAGGATACTCGCAGCGGCAATAGATGCAAACTTGGCGTCACCCTTGATGATGCATGTATGAGGTGGCATTGTCGGAGAAGACACAAATCTATTTCCGTCAATAAGGATGTGATCCGGACGAATGAAAAGGGTGTCAACCGATTCTCGCATGGCCAAAAAGGAGGCCTGAAGGATGTTGATTTCATCAATTTTATCGTGAGAAACGAAAGAAACTGACCAGGCAATGGCCCTTGATTCTATTTGAATTCTGAGTGCGTTTCGCTTTTTTTCAGAAAGCTTTTTACTGTCGTTTAACCCGAGTTCAGTTGCTGTTTCTAGATCTAAAATAACTGCGGCAGCCACAACAGGCCCCGCGAGACAACCTCTTCCTGCTTCATCACAACCCGCCTCGACTCGATTGGGTTTGACATACGGAAGCAGCTTTATCATAGTTCACTTAACATTTCATCTAAGGCCTGTGAAAACAGGTGCGCACTCTTCTCCCATGAGAATTCGGCAGCGCGCTTGATGCCTTGTTTAGATTTTTCCTCATGCAAATCCTTGTCTTCATCAAGTCTCAGTAATGCCTCAGCTGCGCCCTTTGCGTCTGTCGGACTTACCAACGCCGCCGCCGCACCCCCACATACTTCTGGGATTGAAGTCGTATTGCTTGCAATCACAGGAACCCCACACGCCATCGCTTCGACAATAGGGACTCCGAAACCTTCGAAAAAAGGAAGATATAGAAGCGCATTTGCTCCTGCGACAGCACTTACGAGTTCATCGTCGTTTAAGCGCCCTACCCAATGAACATTTGCAGTGTCAAACATCTCTTGCTTCCACATTTCAGCGCCTACAATGACAAGGTCTGAATGGCCTCCCATACTTCGATAGACCTTGTGCGCATTGAGCATGCCGCGAATATTCTTTCGCGGATGAATTGAACCTACAAAGACATTGTATTTATTCCCCGAAGCAAACTTTATTCTTGAAGCGTTACGTTTTTCGGAAACCAAAGGTTTGAAAGAAGCATCAGGTGCGTTGGGGATGATTGAGATTGACGCTTCATCGATATGATAGGTTCGAGAAATATCTCCTCTGCTGAATTCAGAAACAGTGCATAATTTTGAAGACTTCCTGGCATATTGAGGGAAACGTGCTCTAAAATGTCTTGCAAACCTTGGGGGAAGCCACTCTGGATGATGCTCGAAATTTATATCGTGAATCACATTGAGTTGCGCTACAGCACTTCTCCTTGAAATATATCCATCTGTGGAGACGAAGGCATCCGCACGCCACTGTTTAAGCTTCCAGGCAATGGCATAGTCAAACCATAAATCAAACAACCAAGGCCTCCTAGCAGGAGGAAATAAGCACACGGAAGTTGAATTCGATCCATAGTCAAATTCTACAGAAGGTTTCCTATCAAAAATGAGAAGAAAAGTGTCATTGGGCCTTGATTTAATAATTCTTTTATAGCACTGATGAGTAAAGCGCCCCGTTCCTTCAAGCTTACCTGGAATTAATAATCTAGCGTTTAAAGCAATCCTTGCCATGTTCCAAAGTTAGAAAACAAAGGGTGGCATAATTACGGCAACTTTAAAGTTTAGTAGTAAGAGAATAACAAACGTAACTTTGCGACGTTCTATTTTCAAAATAATCAGGTATGACATCAATAAACGACAACCGTGATTCATCGCGTTTAGACTCGACTCATCTACTTCTGTTTGTATACGACAGATTGAGGACCTTCATATTCGTAGGCCTACTTGCTGTCATTATTTCGGCCGGAGTTTCTTTGTTAATGGATGAGAAATTCGAGTCAAGCGTAATCATGTTTGCGACAACGCAAAGTTCGATTGGTGAACAGTTTTTTGAAGAAAGTAAGCAAGGCGATCTATTGGCTTATGGAGAAACGGAGGACGCAGAACGTCTTTTACAGCTCCTGAATTCTAATCGCGTTCGTGCTCAAATTATCGGAAACCACAACTTGAGCGAACACTACGACATCGACCTCAATGAACCCGGCGCAAGAACACTCCTTCAAAAAGAATACGACAGTAATGTGGGCGCTGATTTAACCAGGTTTGGTTCTATCAGAATACATGTGTTGGATACAGACCCAAACATTGCAAAGGACATCGCAAATGACCTGGTTTTCTTGGTCGATAGCCTTGCGAATTCACTCAGAAATGACCGCGCTCAAAATGCGTTAATATTGGCTGAAAATTCATATAACAATGCGGTTCTAGAAATTCAAGAAGCAGAGGATGGTCTTGGAAAACTTCACGCGCAAGGCATTTATGATTTTGAAGCACAAGTTGAAGGGCTTACTGCAGAATATGGAAGAGCTGTGGCAGACAATAACATGAAAGGCGCCAGAATTATTCAGAAGGATTTGGAAAGGATTTCGACGCTGGCAAACGAGTATAACAAGTTGACAAATTTCCTCGAACCCGCCTACGAACAACTCGCCACACTTAAAAAGAGGTACGATTTGATGAAAGTTGATGCCTCAACACAATTGCCATCTAGCTTGGTTGTCGATTATGCCCAAACAGCAGATAAGAAGTCATATCCGGTACGTTGGTTTATCGTCGTTGTTAGTGCAATGTCTTCTCTTGCGATGACACTTATCTTACTACTCATTTTTGACAGCATCAAGGGCGCTGAAATTCGCAATAAGTGAACGCTGGATGGATGGATAGAACGGCCCTGATTGGGGCGTCAATTTTCTCTGCTTTATTAGGCATTGCTGTTTACTTTGACTTTATATGGTTCGCGCTATTGCCCTTCTTGATATTGTTGTCTTGGTGGGGAATAAAACGATTGGATTTGTTCATCGGCACGATCTTAATCACAGTCCCATTAAGTTTAAATCTACAGGAATTTAGTGACACTTCCCTTGGTTTATATATGCCAACGGAACCCTTGCTGTTTCTTGGATTATTAATCTTTGTCTTTAGATCCTTAAAAGGATGGCCCGTTGACAAAAGACTCTTGACGCACCCTATATCCATCATCATCAGCCTCATGATGTTGTGGATGCTGATCACAACTGTGACGAGTTTTGACCCCATCGTATCTCTTAAGTTTACAATCTCCAGAGCGTGGTTTATTGCAGGTTTTTTCTTTTTTCTAGGACACATCATGCTTCACAAACCCGAGTATCGTGAACGTATGGTTATGCTGATGATTTTTCCATTGTGTATCGTGATTGTCTACACGCTGATTCGTCATGCTGAATTTGGTTTTGAAAAGCATGCCGGCCACTGGGTCATGAAGCCTTTTTTCAAGGACCACACGTCATATGGCGCAGTGATGGCCATGTTTTTACCTCCTGCCATTGCATTGTTGTCAAAACGCAGCCGCCCCACCTTAACGAAGGTGATGTTGGCGATTGCAACTGGTGTCATCGCTTTGGGGCTCGTCTTTTCTTTTACAAGAGCTGCCTGGGTTTCACTCGTTGTTGTTGCTGCGATTTATGCTGCAATGAGATTCGGCTTCAAACTGAGGACGCTTGTCGGCATTGGCGTCATTATGCTCGCATTGGTTTGGACGAGTAAAGATGCAATCATCATAGAATTACAACGCAACAAACAGGACTCATCAGACAATCTTACGGAACATGTGGAGTCCATCTCTAATGTTTCGAGCGATGACTCGAATCTTGAAAGGTTAAATCGATGGAGTTGTGCCCTCGCCTTATTTAAAGAACGACCAGTTACAGGGTGGGGTCCCGGTACATACCAATTCGTATACGCGCCGTTTCAACAATCTGACCTCAAAACAATCATAAGCACAAACAATGCAGATGGGGGAAATGCGCACAGTGAATATTTAGGTCCGCTCGCAGAGCAAGGCGTTCTTGGCGCACTATTTATGATTTTATTAATTTGGTGGGCCTCAAAAATTGGATTTCGACTCTGGCATCATATCAAGAATCTCGATGACCGAAATTTAGCGGTCTCCGTTTATCTGGGATTGATGAGTTACTTTATTCATGGGGTACTCAACAACTATCTCGACACAGACAAAGCAAATGCTCCCTTTTGGGGGTTCTTGGTGCTTTTAGTCATTCTTGACATCGAACTGAAACAAGGGGGAGATTCCAGATTACTTAAATCTGCAACTCAACAAAGCCGTGTCGTCTAAGAGCGCCGTTTCTCCTCTAAAATTGGACAATTCTTTGACCATCTCAACATGCATTTCATCCAAGGATGAGCGCGTGTTATCTCTCACCACTTTTTCCATTCGAGACATCCCAAAGGCAATTTCCTCAGCGTTTTCTTGTTCTACAAGGCCATCGGTATAACAGATCAAAGAACTCCCTGGGAGGGCCATCAATTCACCTGATTCAATGGTAGGTAAGCGATCAAACATTCCCAAACCTACTGAACCGATTTCTAAGCATGAGGAAACACCTTTCTCGTCTATCCAAAGCGGAGGATTGTGACCACAATTCACATACTTAATGAGTTTGGACGAACGGTGGTAAATGGCTGCGAAAAAAGTAATGTATTTTTCTCCTTTTGCACTGTCCATCACCCGCTCATTTAAGATCTTGACTTTTGATATAAGATCACTGTCATCTCCCTGAAAGATTGCTTTTACATTTGCCTGGAAGTTTGACATGAGAAGCGCAGCACCTATGCCCTTTCCACTTACATCTGCCATACATATAACGAGACAGTCTGCACCCCATTCAAAGCAATCGTAGTAATCACCTCCTATTTGATGATGCGGCTGATAATAACCAGAAACATCAATTTGCGCATCTACTGGCCAAGACGTAGGCACGAGAAGAGACTGCATCTCACCCGCGAGTTCCAATTCTCTTTTGAGTCCTTCTTGTCTTAAATTCTCATCTACCAGCTCCCTGTTTCTTAATGCAACGACTAAAACATTCGTCAGTGTCTGAAGGAAATTAAGGTGCTTAACTACGGGGCTCATCCCCCTGGTGTCTTCTTTCTCGTCACCGGCAAGAACAAAAGCGATGACTTCATCATTTTGAGATACGGGAACAACGACATCGAAGGCATGGTTATCTAAGCCATCACTTCCCACTATAGAAATCCCACCAGAATTTAGTTTTTCAAAAAAATGAGCCGGCTGTGTCTCTGGCACAAATCCCGAAACACCAGTTGAAATAAGTAATCGCCAAAACGCCCCCCCTAAATCAAGCGCATACAGGACAATTCTACTTATGCCCAAATATGTTTGAAGCGCTTTACTGTATTGATTAAGAAGATCCTTTTCTGAAGATTGAGCGTTAATGGCGCGCGTCACTTCCAATAGAGCTTTGAGCTTAAACTCTCTGAGTTCTAGCTTTTCAATAAGTCTTGATTCGCGCGATTTTGTCATCTGATTTTTTTGGACAAATTACTTCTTAACTCTCTCAGAATATTCCTTTTTCTTTGTATCCACCTTAATGAAATCTCCTGTATTAATAAACAGGGGAACTCTTACTTCAACGCCTGTATCTACCGTAGCGGGCTTAAGCGTGTTCGTGGCAGTATCTCCTTTAATCCCAGGTTCAGTATACGTAATCTCGACCTCAATAAACTGTGGAAGTTCACAAGAAATCACCCGTTCTTCCTCAGCGTAGAACACCACAAGACAATGCAGGCCATCTTTAAGGAATTCAGGGGTGTTAATGAGATGTTTCTCTATAGAAATCTGTTCATAATTCTCACAATTCATAAAGTGAAATCCCATATCATCATTATATAGGTATTGATATTCTCGAGTTTCTATCCTCACAGGATCAATCTTAAAACCTGAATTGAAGGTGTGATCCACAATACGACCTGTCTCAATATTCTTTAACTTGGTCCTGACGAATGCAGGCCCCTTACCCGGCTTGACATGCAGGAATTCTACGATTTGCCACAAACCATTGTTGTGATTCAAACACATGCCATTTTTAATATCTGAAGTAGTTGCCATAGGTCAATTTGAATTCATATGAGTCTGCAAGATACATCTACCGTCACTTGCCTTCAAGTCGTATTGAGATTCGATGTATTGAAGTTGTGTTTTCCCAAACAGACCAAACCTTTTCAATCGAAAAAACCAACCTATCTGGTATGATATCAAAGGAAAAAATTGCCCGAGATGTCGGATCACCTACTGAAAACAATCGATATCCTCGTGCTGTAGGAAGCAATTGGAACAACCTGCCTTCCATCCCAACAACGCCATTCATTACGGCAACTGTCATTGATCTTCGATGCTTAACATCCACCCTGAATGCTCTACCAAAACCTGGGGCACTGTCCCACGATTTATAACATTCAGCCGTCAATCTGAATAGATTCAGATCCCACCTCATTCTCGCACCACATGAAAATACCCCATCAATGTTACAATCGATGCTAAATCTAGATGATATCTTACCCGCATTAACAATCGTATGATTCCAACTCATGGTCGATCGAAGCGAAGCACGTCCTTGATCCACTTCAGATTTCACAACAAATCGTTTATTGTCAGGACCTAAAGAAAATCCGACTATTCCTTCCCATTGATTTACAGCGCCCGTCTTCACCCCCCAATTTCTTCCTGGATGAAGAACACTCGTCTTATCGATTGAATAAAACAGAAAGAAATGTCTACTCGCTGTGAGCACTGCGCGATTATGCATCTTGAAATCCCCTTTAAAAAATCCCACCTCTGTTTCAAAACTAAATGCATTTTTTTCCATGCGAAACACCGCTCCAAATAATCCAGAGAAAGTAGACCCGACGGTTTGGCCGAGTTCACCGATAAAACCAAATTGAGACAATTTATTCACGCGAAATGCAGAAAACCCGAATCGATTCACATGAATCTCGGATCTATTGCGTTCATTTTGGTCTCGGTGGAGACCTGTATCGAACCACGTAAATTCAGACAAAGCATTCTGAGTAAATGCTCTCTTTTGTGAATCAAATGAGGATGCAAACCACCATAAACCCATGTTTTTCCGACATGCAATGCCGCGTCGAAAGGGGGAGCCATCTCCTGAATACACACCATCAAAACCTCTGCTCACCTGACCTAATCTATGGGGAGACCTCATGGATTGAAAGGGGTCATACCTGTTAATTATTGCACCTGAACCCCAATGAATACGATGATCACCTATAATCCAGGTGACCCCTTGATGTCCTGTCCCTTGAATATATCCTCCTATAAAATCTAGCCCAACCTCTCCGACATCTCGCTCAGCAACCAATCCCCAATTCCCTCCCTTTAACCGTGCGACGCACCCCACATTAGAACCCACATATTCTTCATCATTTAAATCAACCTGCCCCACAATACTTGATTTTACTTGACTCAGTTGAGGTCTGTACGTTTCTCCAGAGCCTTCTTCTTTTCCCCACCCACACCATTTTCTCCACTTTGCACTTTTTGATAGTATGTCGGAACATTCTGGTCTCAATCCAGAGATCGCCCAAACCTCTTCTGGAACCACAGGCCAACCATACTTTTCTATATGAATCCTGATGAGTTCAGCATCCGACACTTCCATCCAACCTTCTTCTATGGCAGGTATAAGCAGCTTATTGATGGCCAAAAGAGACTGAGACAAAAGACCATTATAAAACAAACCAATGGCAAAGAACAACAAGAAAATCAAAGTCACTTTTTTTCTTACCACGACACCATCCATTGAGAATTGCCACCAAACGAGCCATATCTATGACTGAGAGACTTCGTGAATGCTCCATAAAGAATGAGACTGCAAGACATTCTCAAATCTGGTCCCTCAACAATCAAGTGAGCATTCAACTTGCCCAATCTACGGCCCACAAGAAGGTGCCAGTCCCTGCCATATAAACTTGATTTCATGCCTAACCCAACTTGAAACCCATGCGTATTGGGGGGGGTGATTAACCCCGACACACGCCATGGCCATTCACCACCCATCACATCCGGTGAAATCATCAACGAACACATACCAGATGGAAAAGTTGTTGTTACGCCTATACTGGATAACATGCGAAAAGAGCGTTTTTGTAATTCTGTCAAGACTTCTAAATGCGCACCTAAATGAAGCCAACCGTAAATCACAATATTCTCTTCGACAACACCTATCAGTTTTTCATGGCCCCACCATACCTCACTCCTGTTCCACGCTTCCCATCCACACCAACTCCCACCTGCTCTAGAACCGGGAATTGACTTGATGGTTTTTTCAATATTGAATGCGTGTAATTTGGCCCCCCAAATGATTTGTTCTCCACGTATCCGCCAATCAAATGTGTCAGACAACACAAAATCCGTACGTAAGGATGACTGAAACTCACTTTGAGCGATGAAAATCGAAGGGCGTAGTAGAATGAGGTAAACACAACAAATCCTAACAATAACAGCCATATTTATACCTTGAACTTTCATCTTGGCAAGGTGCGATCTCAAGGGAAACACCTTGAAAACAAACAAACACGTGTTCGCTATAAATTTATTAGTGTTGTTACGCTCCTAGGTCCTATCTTTGCGCCCCGATTTGGATTGCGGGTGTGGTGAAATTGGTAGACACGCCAGATTTAGGTTCTGGTGCCGCAAGGTGTGTGGGTTCGAGTCCCTCCACCCGCACAATTCCAAACAACGGGCAGATTCTATATTAGAACGCCATGAATATTACCCAGGAACCTATTGATGCGCTGAGAGCGCAAGTCACTGTTAAATTAGAAAAACAGGATTACGAAGGACGATGTGAGAAGATTCTGCAACATCAACGCAAACAAATTGTGATGCCAGGGTTCAGAAAAGGGAAGGTTCCAATGGACATTGTGAAAAAGCAGTATGGGAAAACTATCTTGGCGGATGAGCTCAATAAACTTTTGAGTGAGAGCCTTCAGAAGCACATCACGGAAAATAAACTTCATGTTTTAGGAAACCCTATACCAGCAGAAGAACAAGAAGAAAATGGGGATTGGGATAATCCTGATGCTTTTACGTTTACGTATGAATTGGGCCTCGCTCCAGAGGTAGATTTAAAATTTGGTTGGAGAGCTCGGTTTACAAGACACACCATCCCAGTTGACAAGAAAGCCATTGACAACCGTGTCCTTGACATGCAACGTCAGCATGGTTCGGTCAGCGATGCGTCGATCTCTGAGGGAAAAGATATGCTCATTGGAACATTTGTTCAACTTGAAGAAAGTGGCGCGCAGCTGGAAGGCGGAATCAACAACAAAAGCTCTATTTCAATAGAATTCACTGACGACAAAGCAACAAAAAACAAGCTTATAGGGATATCTGTAGGGTCGGACATCGTGGTGGACCCACATAAAGTGAGTAAGAACCACGAGGACCTAGGCAAAATGCTAGGAATTTCACTTGAGCAGGTTCACGATTTGAAGGGTGACTTTAAATTTACTGTTGAAGAGATTAAAAGACTGCATCCCCATGAAGTAGGGCAGTCATTGTTTGATAAAATTTATCCAAAGGGGGAAGTAAAAGACGAAAAGGATTTTCGGTCTCGCATCGAAAAAGATCTTGAAGGCCATTTTGACAGAGATGCTGAATGGGTCTTTCGACGTCGATTTATTGTGGATTTGATCGAGTACATGAAGATTCCTCTTCCAGAAGTGTTTTTAAAGCGCTGGATTAAGCTTTCTAATGACAAACCCGTCACTGAAGAACAAATCGAAAGCGAGTTTGCTGGATATGCTGATTCCTTGAGATGGCAATTGCTTCAACAAACAGTCATGAAGGATCAGGAGATGAAGATTACAGCGGATGAACTGGAGTCTGAGGCGCGTAAATTCGTCGGCGCTCAGTATGCTCAGTATGGCATGCCTTTAGATGAAGAAGCGATGGATCAAGTGGCGAAAGGCGTTCTTGCAAAAGAAGAAGAGAGAAGGAAAATTGCAGATGTCATTATCGAACGAAAAGTCGTTGACTACCTAAAGACGAAAGTCAGCATTAAGGACAAGTCAGTGTCTTATGAAAAGTTCTCTGAACTTGCCGCAGCGGTCAAATAATTTATGTAGGTATTCAACGATAGATTACAATCTATCATTTGTGAATATCCAAGAAAAACACGTGTGTAAAATCAAGTGTTGAAGACTAAATTGCAGACATATTATCAAGCACCATGAACAATCGTAAAGAATTTTTAAAGTTTGCCGTCAAAGATCAGGGGTTAAGTAGCCACACTGTTGGGGATTTCATATCGTCTGCATACGGCCCTGAGAATATGACCCGTACAGTTATTGAGGAGAGAACAATGCCCTTTCGTGAAGTGGATGTCTTTTCTCGTTTAATGGCGGATCGGATCATTTTTATGGGAACAGGGGTGGATGATTACATCGCCAACATTATTCAAGCGCAACTGTTGTTTCTCGAGTCAACCGACCCGAAAAAAGACATTCAGATTTACATTAACTCACCAGGCGGAAGTGTATACGCTGGCTTAGGAATTTACGATACCATGCAGTACATCCGTCCTGACATCGCAACGATATGCACGGGCATGGCTGCGTCTATGGGAGCGGTTCTTCTGTGTGGTGGTGCAGCTGGGAAACGGACCGGTCTTAAGCACAGTCGCATCATGATTCACCAACCCTTAGGTGGCGCAAGAGGACAGGCATCTGATATTGAAATTACGGCACGTGAAATTCAAAAGCTTAAAAAAGAGCTTTACGAAATTATCGCGCACCACAGTGGTAAAAAATACGACGACGTTTGGAAGGACAGTGACAGAGATTACTGGATGACGGCTGAAGAAGCTAAGAAATATGGGATGATTGATGAAGTACTGAGTCGTCAATAAGATTGTTTACGAGAAAAATTTGAGCGTTAGATGGCAAAAGAAATAGAGGCTGTTTGTTCCTTTTGCGGAAGGGAAAAAGAGGATGTAGAAATCCTTATTGCAGGAATTTCGGGGCATATCTGTGATGTTTGTGTGAAGGAAGCCGACACAATTGTCGAGAACGAAAGTGACAAGAATGTTGTCGAAAAGCTTGATTTAAAGCTCAAGAAACCCGTCGAGATAAATGCACATATCGATGACTATGTCATAGGGCAGGAAAAGGCAAAAAGAACACTTTCAGTTGCAGTATATAACCATTATAAACGCCTTCTCAATCCTCCGACAGATGATTGCGAAGTTGAACTTGACAAGTCAAATGTCATTCTAGTCGGCGAGACAGGTACTGGAAAAACACTGCTAGCAAAAACAATAGCTCGGATGCTAGATGTTCCATTTTGTATTGCAGACGCAACTGTTTTGACAGAAGCGGGCTATGTTGGTGAAGATGTAGAAAGTGTGCTATCAAGACTTCTACAAACTGCAGACTTTGATGTTGACGCTGCTCAGAGAGGAATCATCTTTATCGATGAAATAGATAAAATTGCTCGGAAGAGTGACAATGCATCAATCACAAGAGATGTAAGTGGAGAGGGGGTTCAACAAGCATTGCTTAAACTGCTTGAAGGAACCGATGTACATGTCCCCCCGCAAGGAGGTCGAAAGCACCCAGAACAAAAACTGATTACAGTCAATACCCAGAACATTCTCTTTATTTGTGGTGGTGCCTTTTCAGGAATTGAGAATCACATAGAACGTCGTATCAGCAGATCTACAATTGGATTCAAAAGCAAAGGGACAGAAAATAAAGATGAGAATATACTTTCTCACATTGCGCCGTCAGACTTAAGAAGTTTCGGTTTAATTCCTGAGCTTGTCGGTAGATTCCCTGTACTCACTCACTTAAACACCCTCGATGGCCAAGCTTTGAGACGCATCCTCACTGAGCCCAAGAATGCGATTATCAAGCAGTACATACATCTATTCAGTTTAGACAATATTGAATTAAAATTCAAAGCAGACGCCCTAGATTGGATCGTGGAACAAGCGTTAAAATTTAAGCTTGGTGCACGTGGATTGAGAGGGATCCTTGAGACGGTTCTTACAGACGATATGTTTGAACTCCCAAGTAGCGACGTGAAAGAACTCGTCGTAGATAGGAAATATTGCGAAGGTCACAAGGGGAATATTGCATCTCAAGAATTAAAAGTGGCATAAATCCCCGCCAATTGTTTGTCACTTGTGAACAATCATTGAACTTCTAGAGGTGTTATAGGGACGAACCTTTCTAATTTGGTCACGACTATTCTAAACTAAAAAAGACGTGGCAGGTAAGGTTACACCTTTGATGAAGCAATATAATCGGATTAAGGAAAAACATCCGGATACCATTTTGCTTTTTCGCGTAGGCGATTTTTACGAAACCTTCGGAAAAGATGCCGTTGTGACGGCCCGTGTGCTCAATATTATTTTAACCAAACGTGGAAGTGGAAGCGCATCGGAGATCGAACTCGCAGGGTTCCCTCATCATTCGTTAGACAATTATCTGCCAAAATTGGTTCGGTCTGGGTTAAAGGTTGCCGTTTGTGATCAACTGGAAGATCCTAAGCAGGCAAAAGGGCTTGTGAAGAGAGGTGTGACAGAATTGGTGACACCAGGTGTAGTCATGCACGATCAAGTCCTCAAATCTAGCGAGAACCATTATCTGGCAGCGATACACTGGACTAGAAAAGGGTGTGGGGTTGCGTTTCTCGATATCTCCACGGGCGAGTTTATGGCGGCAGAGGGTGATTCCGATTGGATTGATAGGCTATTGAAGAGTCTCAACCCCAAAGAGTGGGTATGCCAAAAACAATTTGAAAATGATTTAAAATCCCTATTCGGAGATGATACACCTATCTCCAAACTCGATGATTGGGTCTTTTCCGAGGAATTTGCGACCGAAAAACTACATGGTCAGTTTGGCACGACCTCACTGAAAGGCTTTGGACTCGATGATGCGCCTTTGGCCAAGATTGCAGCAGGCGTCATTCTTCAGTATTTGGAATTTACGCATCACACAAAACTTGGGCATCTTCAAGGTGTGAAAAGGTTGAGGGAGCAAGATGGGATGTGGCTTGATCGATTTACGGTGAGAAATCTGGAGATTATCTACCCCACACACCCCGATGGACAGTCACTCGCTGATAACATCGATCGAACATCGACCCCTATGGGAGCCAGAATGATGAGGAGGTGGTTGGTGATGCCCCTTACGGATATTGAGGAAATTCAATTGAGACAAAATGCTGTTTCTGTTTTGTCTGAGGACGAACAACTGCAGAGTCAATTGAAGAAAATACTATCTGGAGTTGGAGATTTGGAGCGCCTGGCGTCAAAAGCCAGTTCGGCAAGAATTAATCCAAGAGAACTCGTTCAGGTAAGACGCGGACTCGAAGCGGTTCTGATGATTGCAGAAGTAACTGCTGGGGAGGAAGCCCTGATTCCAACATTGGAGCGTCTTTCACCGTGTGATGACTTACTAAAAAGACTGACTGAGGAATTAGAAGATGACGCACCTACACAAGTGGGGAAAGGAGCGGTAATCAAAGCAGGGGTAGATGCAGGACTTGATGAAATTAGAAGTTTGGCCTTTGAAAGTGACAAAGCACTTGAAGCAATTCGAATTCGAGAAACAGGGCTCACAGGAATAAGTTCACTGAAGATCGGCTTTAACAATGTTTTCGGATACTATCTGGAAGTAAGGCATGCACATAAGGATAAAGTGCCTGAAGAATGGATCAGGAAGCAAACCCTGACGCAAGCTGAAAGGTATATTACAGAAGAGCTTAAAGAACTGGAAACACGTATTCTAGACGCAAAGGACAAGGCGTTGTATATGGAGCAACGCCTGTATGAATCCCTTGTATCAGAGACTGTAAAAAATACCACTGAATTAATCACAAACGCCAGGGCCATAGGGGCAACAGATGTACTGGTCAGTTTTGCTGAAGTGGCTACAGATTTCGGATATACACGACCGAGAATGAAGGAATCGCATGGAATAAGCATCGTTGGAGGTCGTCATCCAGTGATTGAACGACAACTTCCTTTGGGCGAATCGTACGTCGCAAACGACCTCACGCTCAATCCAGAAAACGCTCAAATATTAATGATTACCGGACCAAATATGGCTGGTAAAAGTGCACTCCTCAGACAAACAGCGCTTATCTCGTTGATGGCTCAATGTGGCAGTTTCGTTCCAGCAAGAAGTGCGGAACTCGGGATTCTAGATCGAATCTTTACGCGCGTCGGTGCCTCGGACAATATCTCGAGTGGAGAATCTACGTTTATGGTTGAGATGAACGAAACCGCATCGATACTTAACAGTGTCACAGATAGAAGTTTGGTTCTTCTTGATGAGATCGGACGAGGCACAAGTACATACGATGGTGTAAGCATCGCATGGGCCATTGCTGAGTATCTGCACGGGTCAGATAAATTAAGACCCCTTACATTATTTGCAACACACTACCACGAGCTAAATGAGATGCAAGCCATCTTTTCTCGGATAAGAAATTACAACGTAAGTGTTCGAGAAGTTGGCGGAAAGATTGTGTTTCTCAGAAAGCTTGTCGCTGGAGGTTCAAATCACAGTTTCGGAATTAATGTGGCAAAACTTGCAGGTATGCCTCGAAGCCTTGTTCGTCGAGCAGAAGAAGTCCTTGTCAAATTAGAAGAACACAAGCGAGACAGATCCGAAACGCAAACAGGACCTACAGTAGACCCCGTGAAGCTTCCAGGTTCTTCAAATATACACTCTGAAAATGGCGTGCAGATGAGCTTTTTTCAACTAGACGACCCTGCACTTGAAGATGTTCGTGATCGATTGTTGGATCTCGACATTGACAACCTTACCCCGCTAGATGCGCTCATGAAGCTTCATGAGATCAGAAAAGTTGTGGGCGGGAAATAAAAACCATCCTCACCCTTGAGGGACGACACAAACTGATGAATCAGTAGGCCGCAAGTAGAAGGTCTAATTCTTTATAAGAGAGACCACGTTCTTCTGCAATCCCTTGATGTGTAATCACCCCTTTATACATGTAAATTCCTGACTTCACAATATTGGAGCTTCTGATAGAAGGAACAAGACCTCCATCAGAAACGACGCCTAAAATAAATGGTGCGAGGATGTTACTTAATGCCTGACTTGCTGTTCCAGATACGCTTGAAGCTATGTTAGGAACACAGTAGTGAATGACGTCATGATGAACGAATGTTGGGTTTTCGTGGCTGGTCATCCGCGATGTTTCAAAGCATCCTCCTTTGTCAATACTTACATCGATAATGACAGCGCCTTCTTTCATCGAGCTTACCATGGTGTCGCTTACAACTACAGGCGTTCTTTGGCTTTCCCCTCGCAACGCACCAATCGCAACATCTGCTGTTTTTAACGCTTGATTTAACACTGAAGGCTGTATCGTGGACGTCCATACCCTTGCCCCCAACCTCTGTTGAACACGAACCAACCGATGCTGTCTGTCATCAAATATCTTCACTTGTGCACCCAAACCCATCGCTGCTCTTGCAGCAAACTCCCCCACAGTACCTGCGCCCAATATGACAACTTCGCATGGCCTCACGCCACTAATTCCTCCCAGCAGGGTTCCCCTGCTCTTCTCTCCTGAGAGCAATGCCCCAGCAATGAGAATTGATACATTTCCGGCGATTTCGCCCATCGCACGCACCAGAGGGTAAAGTCCGTTTTTGTTCTTTAAATAATCCCAAGCAATTGCTGTAATCTTCTTTTTACCTAACTCTTCCAGAAGATTTTCACTCTGTACGCTAAGTTGAAGCGCACTTACGAGCGTTGCGCTTCGAGACATCATATCAACTTCCTCTAAAGAAGGTGGCTCGACCTTTAAGACCAAACCAGCCTGAAAGACCTTCTTTCTATCATAAATAATTCTCGCACCTGACTCACTGTAGTCGATATCTGTAAAATGAGACAACATTCCCGCTTCAGATTCAACCAATACTTCATGACCATGGGCGACGAGTAACGCTACGGCCTCAGGCACCAATGCCACTCTCTTTTCTTGTAAGCTTGTTTCTTTTGGAATTCCAATTGTAAGGTTTTCCTGACCCGCCTTTACTTGGAGCAGTTCTTCTTGCGGCAATAGTGCCGCTTCTTTTGCTAATGCTTTAATGGCTTTTCGTCCTGTATCCATATCTTGGTGAAATTAACGATTTCTTTACGCCTAACTGCGTATTTGACGTAGTAAAGTTAGTTTTCTTTTTGAGTTGAAGGTCTCATCTGAATTTTCAGACATCAATTCCTCAATTTTTAACAACAAAACATGATCAGGCAAGGAACGGGAAATGCGTTCTGGCCACTCCACAAACGATAGGCCTTGCTGCTCAAAAGTATCAAACACCCCCGCCTCTTGAGCCTCGTCTTCATCTTTCAATCGATACAAGTCAATGTGATGGATCGTTCTGCTTGTCGCCTGCGACTCTCCAGGTATTTCGTAGACGTTCACCAATCCGTAGGTCGGACTTGAGACTTCATCCACCACACCCAGCATTCTACATAATGTCTTCACCAGCGTGGTTTTTCCGACTCCCATTTCTCCGTGGAGTGCAATCACTCCGTGGTCGGGGAACTTCATGACAAGCTGACTTGCGACATCATCCAAGTCTTTTAAAGCATAGGCCTCAATCTCTAATATGCACTCTAAGCTTGCTCCTTCTTTCATGTTATTTACTTGGCATCTAAAATCGCAAAAGGGACAATGACTTCCTCTAAACTCACACCACCATGCTGAAATGTATCCTTAAAATATTTTACAAACTGATGATAATTGTTTGGATACACAAAAAAGTCTCTCTCACGTGCAAATACATATCCTGTACTTACGTGGTTTTTAGGGAGGCCAAACTTCTCTGGATCAACTGCAGCAAATACTTCCTTTTTCTCATAACCCAGGTTTCTCCCTACTTTATACCTTAGGTTGCTATTCGTACTTCTGTCCCCTCGAACCTTAATGTCATTGTTCACTCTGACCGTTCCATGATCGGTTGTGACAATGACTCTGCCGTTGGCCGCGGCCATTTTATCTAAAAGTTCTTTCAATGCACTATGCTCAAACCATGTTAACGTCAATGATCTGTATGCTGCTTCATCATCTGCAAGTTCCTTAATCACCTCCATATCTGTTCTTGCGTGACTGAGCATATCCACAAAATTATAGACCACAGTAGTTAAAGTCTCACCCTTTGTTTCATGGAATTGATCGGCGAGTTTTCTTCCTGCTGCCAAGTTTGTCACCTTGTGATAACTCGTCTTGCCCTCAATGCCTAGTCTATCTAACAAGGACTTGAGCAATTCTGCCTCGTACTTGTTTTTCGAGCCTTCATCTTCTTCTGTAATCCAATAATCGGGATGTAAACGCTTAATATCTGCAGGCATCATCCCCGCAAACAGTGCATTCCTCGCATATTGGGTTGCTGTAGGTAGAATACTCATGTATTTGTCGTCTAGCACGATAGAAAATATATTCTTTAACATCGGTTCAATGGCACGCCATTGATCCAGTCTCAAATTATCTATCACCACCAAAAACACCTGTCTACCACCGGCTGTCTTAATGGCTTCGGGCAAATAATGTGGAAGCACCCGATGTGATAACAAAGGGACATCTCCCTGACCGCTTCCGTCTCCATGCTGCACCCAGGTTTCATAATTACTTTCTATGAATTTACCGAATTGCCTATTTGCATCCTCAAACTGCATACATAATACCTCTTGCATACTGTCATCATCCGACTTCTCAAGCTCCAGCGTCGAATGGGTCAGTCGACCGTAAACCTCATACCAATCCTCAGCTTCCATCCGACCTGCCATTTTCATTCCGAGTTCACGGAATTCAAGCTGATAGTCAGTCATCACCTTTTCACTTAACAACCTTTTGCCGTCAAGACATTTCTTAACCGCAAGTAAAATTTGATTGGGATTCACTGGTTTAATCAAATAATCACTAATCTTAGATCCTATGGCCTCCTCCATAATATGCTCTTCCTCACTCTTTGTAATCATGATAACAGGCAGATGAGGCCTCATTTTCTTGATTCTTTGAAGTGTCTCTATACCATTTATCCCCGGCATATTCTCATCTAAGAAGACCAAATCAAACAACGCTTCCCCCACCATGTCAAGCGCCTCTACGCCACTATTTACTGGTGTTACAGAGTATCCCTTTCCTTCCAAAAAAAGAATGTGAGGCTTGAGCATATCGATTTCATCATCGGCCCAAAGTATATGTGGTTGTCTCGTCATGTGCTTAAGTATCTTGCGCAAAGAAACATCAACGTACGTAATTTGCGTTTCGTATACCAGATTCATGTCAACAATTATGTCTAAGACAAATCGTCATAAAATTCTAAACGACCCCATTTATGGTTTCGTTACACTTCGTCATGCATTTACTTTGGACATATTAGACCATCCATTTGTGCAACGTTTAAGGCGAATAAGTCAATTGGGTCTAAGTCATTTGGTATATCCAGGTGCTGTTCATAACAGATTTCATCATGCAGTGGGAAGTATGTTCCTTATGCAGGAAGCGATTGATAGCCTTCGGTCTAAGGGCGTGGAAATCACGCCTGAAGAGGACGAGGCCGTTTGTTTTGCGATTTTACTTCACGATGTAGGTCATGGACCTTTCAGCCACGCCTTAGAACACAGCATTGTGAATGAAATCCATCACGAAGATATCAGCTCAATCATTATGGATCGCCTGAACATTGACTTTCATGGCAAGCTCGATTTGGCAATTAAGATTTTCAAAAACAAATACAAGAAAAAATTCCTTCACCAACTCGTGTCCTCCCAATTAGATATGGACCGACTTGATTATTTGGCGCGAGACAGCTTTTACTCTGGTGTAACAGAAGGAAAAGTGGGTTCTGAGCGGATCATAAAGATGCTCTCGGTAGTGAACGACAAGTTAGTGATTGAAGAAAAAGGCATTTATAGCATCGAAAAATTCATTGTAGCTCGCCGCTTAATGTATTGGCAAGTGTATTTACACAGAACGGTGATTAGTGCAGAACATATGCTCACTTTAATTCTACGCAGAGCCAAATATCTCACAAAAAACAAGGTGGAGTTATTTGCTTCTCCGTCACTGTTACGTTTTTTACAAAACGATTATGACATCCAATCTTTCATGTCAAACCCGAAAGTACTCGATTGTTTTTGTGACCTCGACGACTCCGACATCTATTGTGCCATGAAGTCGTGGCGTTATCACGGCGATAAAGTTCTCTCCAAATTAAGCGGTCGACTCCTCGACAGGCAACTGTTCCGCATAGAGCTGAGATCTCAACCCTTTACAGACCGTGAGGTGCATGAGCGTGTCAAAATAATTTCTGAAGCATGGGGCCTCACAACAGATGAAGCCTCTTACTTTGTATCGAATGACACAATACAAAACCAAGCTTATACGCCAAATGGCATCCTGATCAAATATAAGGATGGATCTGTTTTAGATTTTGCAGAAGCGAACGATCATCTTTCACTGACACACCTGACACGTCCAGTTGTAAAATCCTTCCTCTGTTATCCAAAAGACATTGTAACTAAAGAGAGATAAATCATTCAGCTACAACGAGCTCTTCTCCCTTTTCTGTGTATAGATGGTATTCTAAAATTTCCATCGAAGAGTTGCTTTCTAACTCGAGTGAAATACCCAATTCCTTTTCCCACTTAATTCTAACTGAAGATCCATACCATCCTTTAAAAAGCTTGATGGGTTCACCATGGATTAAGTAGGCTTCAAGAATTGGATGAAGTAAAATCGTGATTTTTTTATGACCTTTACTTTTTGAAAAATACTTTAAGCTAGACTTAATTGTATCAGTAACCAATATGGCTGCTTGAATATTGCCTGAGCCATTACAAGAAGGGCAACGATCTTGTGTTTGGACATTCGCGACATCACGAACTCTTTGTCGCGTAAGCTCCATCACACCAAACTTACTTGGTGATGCAATATTGTGCTTCGCCTTGTCACCCTTCATCGCTGCTTTCATGGTATCAGTAAGCAGTTTATTATGCTCTCGTTTTGCCATATCAATGAAATCAATGGCAATAATCCCCCCGATATCTCTTAAGCGAAGTAAACGTGCGATTTCAGCTACACATTCTAAATTAGTCTGGAGCGCATTCTCTTCCTGACTAGATGCGCCCTTCTTGCGCCCTCCACTGTTCACGTCAATGACAAACATCGCTTCGGTTTGCTCAATAATAAGATACGCGCCACTCTGAAGACTGACTTTAATTCCGAAAGTGGCTTTAATCTGACGGTAAATAGAAAGGGAATTAAAGAGATCCTTGTCCTTTATGAATTTGACAATGTCGGCTTGATCGGATCCAATGCTACTTAGATAGGTTTTTACCTCATCCGCAAGTTTTTCATCATTGACACGAATCAATTCACACTCAGGTCTGAGAACATCTCTTAGTACTGTATTCGTCTTATTGAGCTCCCCAAGAATTCTATTGCCTGGTTTGGCGCGTTTGAGATTGTCAAACAGCTCTCCCCACCTTTTAATTAAATCCGACAAATCACTATGTAAATCTGCGGACCCCTTCTCCTGAGCAACTGTTCTCACAATGATACCAAACCCTGGAGGCCTAATACTTTGAATCAAACTCTTAAGTCTCTTCCTCTCTGTCTCGCCTTTAATGCGAGAAGAAAGACTGACTTTATCAGAGAAAGGTACGAGAACGAGAAACCTACCTGGAAGGGTGATTTCTGCAGATAGACGTGGCCCTTTCGAACTGATGGGTTCTTTTGTCACTTGGACCAGAACGAGTTGAGAAGAACTCACATAGTCCTTCATAGCCCCCCGCTTTTCAATTTTAGGTTCCAGCTTAAACTTTTCGATATCGCTCACAGGCAACTTTCCTGTCATGACGCGTTTCGTCCATTTCTGCTGCGTCTTATATTGAACACCTAGGTCACTGTGATGAAGAAAGGCATCTCTGTCATATCCAACGTCGATAAAACCGGCATTCAAATTAGGCATCACCTTCCTCACACGACCTAAGTAAATGTCACCTACTCTGTAGGATGTCTCACCTGGGTCACGATGAAGCTCAACGAGCTTGCCTTCTTCAAGGATCGCTAATTCAACTCCTTTGGAAGTTGAATTGATTATTAGTTCTGATTTCAAGGCACGTAAATTATCACCTAGCAAAACCTAGGCAGTAAAGAAACATACATCTCAAAGCTGAAAAACAGCTTAGAGATGTGGCTTATTTCTTCTTCTTGTGACGATTCTTACGAAGACGCTTCTTCCTTTTGTGGGTGGCCATCTTATGACGCTTGCGCTTTTTTCCGCTTGGCATGATAACTAATTTTATTCGTTTGGGTCAAACACCACACTGATGTTGACTTTGAGTCTAATGTTTTTATTCAACTAAAACCCATGAAATGAGTTAAACCGCAACTTTGGTTTTAACGTTCTCCATAAATTCCTTTGCAGGTTTGAATGAAGGGATGTTATGAGCTGGTATACGGATTGATTTCTTTGCAAGGATATTTCTACCTGTCTTTGCTGCTCTTGTTTTCACAATAAAGCTACCAAAACCACGTAAATAAACATTTTCTCCACCTTCAACATTGTCACGTACGGTACGCATAAATGCCTCAACTGTTACCTGCACATCGTGCTTCTCCATACCTGTCTTATCTGCAATTTGACTTACAATATCCGCTTTTGTCATTTTTAAATGTAGTTGCTTGACTAATAATGCTCTGCAAATAATTATGCAAAGTTCCCATGAATTGGGATGCAAAAATACATCTATTCAATTGAAAACGAAACGTGGAAGCAAGTTTCTATCAAAAGTTGTAAAAAAATGTTCTAATTCGTGAAGAATACATACCTTAGCTAACATGGCAGGAATCAATAAAGTAATCTTAGTCGGCAACCTTGGCCGAGACCCAGAAATGCGCTACACACCTAACAGTATAGCGGTTTGTTCTTTCTCAGTAGCGACCTCTGAGACCTACAAGGATAAAAATTCTGGAGAGCGAATCACACAAACTGAATGGCATAATATTGTATTGTGGCGCGGTTTGGCCGAAACTTCTGAAAAATACCTCAGAAAAGGATCCAAAGTTTACATTGAAGGTAAACTGAAGACCAGGAAATGGGATGACAAGCAAGGCATCACAAGGTATTCTACAGAAATCGTCGCTGATGTTATGCAAATGCTTGACAAGAAAGTAACCGACTCACCTGAGTCTTTTGTTTCTAAAACCACTGAAGTAAAGCAAGCGGTTGAGCCGTCTATTTCTTCTGAAATGGGTGAGGAAATAAAAGGTGACGATTTGCCGTTCTGACCAAATAACAACCAGTGGACCCAGATATTTTGGTATTTCTAAACCCCTATTTAGCAACAGGACTCATTTTGGTACTGTTGATGTGTAGTGCGCTAATTTCTGCGTCTGAAGTTGCCTTTTTCTCGCTTAAACCAACAGACCTAGAAGACTTAGAGGGAGATGAGAGAATCGCCTCAATGAATGTGCTTTCACTTCTTAGGCACCCCAACGCTTTAGAAGGTCCCAGACATCTACTCGCCACAATACTTGTATTAAACAATTTGATTAATGTGGCAATCGTATTGATTGCTACTGTGACGGCGCAGCAATTATTCCCAATTGAATCACTCCCTTATTGGCTGGGAATTGTCATTCACATTGCTGGCGTAACCTTGCTGTTGGTGTTATTTGGAGAGGTCATCCCTAAGCTTTTTGCAACAGCTCACAATGTGAAAGTCGCACGGTTTACTTCAGGCCTACTCCTTGTTTGCCAAAAACTACTTTTTCCATTTTGGAAACCACTTGTGGCAATCGGTCACGCCTTAGACAAGAACATCAAAAGTCCTGTACAAGATTTATCTGCAAAAGATCTTGAGAACGCGCTTTTTCTGACTGACAACGAGAGTCGAAGTACGGACGAAAAAGAAATTTTAGAACGGATTGTAAAATTTGGTGACAAAGACGCCAAACAGGTAATGACTCCCCGAACCGACATCACAGCCTTCAGTATGGAAGAGTCATGGGATGTGGTTAAAGCGGCAGTAATCGCAAGTGGCTTTTCTAGAATACCAATCCACAAAGGAACCGTAGATGATGTGGTCGGTGTTTTACATGTCAAGGATTTGATTCCTTTGTTAAGTACAGAGAGTGCTGTCTGGAATACTTTGCTTCGCGCGCCATTTTTCATCCCAGAAAACATGAAAATTGACGACCTCCTTCGTGAATTTCAGGGGAGAAAAGTTCATATGGCTTTAGTTGTGGATGAATATGGCGGCACAAGTGGAGTCATCACCTTAGAGGACGTCTTGGAAGAAATCGTCGGAGATATCACAGATGAGTTTGATGCCGAAGAGGTAGCTTACTCCAGACTAGATGATCTCACCTTTTTAATGGAAGGTAAAACAGCGCTTATTGATTTCTATAGAATCCTGAATTTAGATGAACAGGCGTGGGAAGAATCAAAAGGGGAAAGCGACACGATCGGTGGATTTGTCACTGAACAAGCAGGTAATATTCCTAAAATAGGGGAATTTATTGTGTTTAACAATGTCACTCTTTTTGTGGATGCCGGAGATCACAAACGTATCGATCGGGTGAAGATCATTCTACCCCCACTTGAACAAGATGATGAATCTGGTACGGATAGCACTGAGATATCATCATGATGAAAGATCGACCTTTTATTTGTGCTCTTTTTATATGCGTTGGGTTCTTAAGTTGCAGCTCTCCGGCAATACCGAGACCAGAAGGATATTTCAGGATTGAATTGCCTAAAATAGATTTCAAAAAAAGCGATGGATTATGCGGGAATGAATTTGAAATCCCCGAATACAGCATTATAGAAGAAGTGAAATCATCGCAGAAAGATGTGTGCTGGTACAATGTTCGTTTCCCCATTTTTAATGCCAGGCTTCACTGTACTGATCTGATGTTAGACAACAACCTCGAGGTCTTAATCAAAGATGCGCAAGACCTTGTCTTTAGCCACGACCACAAAGCAAATGGGATCCGTCGTATTCGAGTTGTTAATGAACAAACAAACGGTGGTGCAAGAGGTGTGCTTTACCATTTGGAAGGGCCTGTCGCCACTCCCATTCAATTTTTTGTCACAGATAGCACGCAGCATTTCTTGCGTGGATCCTTGTACTTTGACAACAAACCAAATCCAGATAGCACAGCTCCAGTCATCGCGCGATTGATCTCAGATGTAGAACATTTTATGAGAACTGTGACATGGGAGTAAGGTCAAGCGGCAACGTTGTGTGGATTGTGGAAAAGGGGAACTCAAGATGGAAAATCGGGGTGTTTCTAGATGGCAAAATTGTTGATGCCACACATTTAAATCCTGGAGAAGAGTTATGTCTTGAGCATCTACCTCAAGGCCAAATAGATGGTGTATTGTTGGCTGGAAGTGGTGAGTGGAATACTGAAATCGCAGACATGTTGCGCACACGTTCAAAGGGGGACGTCACCGAAATGAAACATGGAGATCCCCATCCACTTGAAACAGACGTCGAAAATCCCGGCTCTCTGGGAACAGATCGTGTGGCAAACGCCTTTGCGGTTCAGTCAGGAGTGATTCAGGGGCTCGAACAATGCAAGGTATGGATGATTGTGGATGTGGGGACTTGTGTCACAACTGACGTGGTTAGAGACGGACGCCATTTGGGAGGAAGCATCTCTCCTGGATTATCAATGCGAATAAACGCCATGAGAGAAGGAACTGCAGCACTTCCTGGAGTAGAGAAAGAGGCATGGGTGAGGTTGAAACCGTTTAAAGGAGAAACCATCGGAAAAACAACTCAACAAGCCTTAATAAAGGGCGCGGCTGACGGGATTTCGGCTGAAATAATTGGCAGATGGCAGATCTTAAATGAGCAGGTTGGAGACGAACAGGTCGTTGGGGTCATCTTAACAGGAGGAGACAGCACACTTTTGGAACTCGGCCGAGTAATGCCGAGATTCGCGGATTCTAATTTGACCCTCAAAGGGTATTATGCAATATTTAGTCACCTACAACTTTCATCGAAAATTTAATATTGACACCATGTTGACATTAATTCGTATCAAGTTGTTTTTTATACTCGCACTCATTTTGTGTGCTTCAACATCCACTCGAACTTTAGGTCAAGAAACAGAGACATCACCTTGGTCAAGGTTTGGCATGGGGCTTTCGATACCCACATTGTCTTCACCTCAATTGATGATGGGAGGAGTGAGCGCACCTATTTTAGATGGGCATGTCATTAATCCCGATCAACCAGCTTCAGCAGCTGGAAGTGTAACAACGCTTTTGCAGACTTCTCTTCATGGTACAAATGTGAATATGACAGAGGGTGACTCAACAGCGACGGTAAACAGTGGCTCACTGGGTTCAATATCCTTGGTCGTTAAAAAGCCAGGTGGAAAGACAGCTTATATGATGGGGATTACGCCCTATTCAGCGAAAGGATATAGTGTATCAAGATCATTTAACGACTCCTTAAATAACAACATTGGGAATATTGTCGAAACGTATTCAGGCGCGGGCGGAACAGCCAAAAGTTATCTGGGAATATCTCATGGTTTTAAGGGCAAGAAATGGATCCCTGCGGGCAAGTTAGACAGTGTACTTGTATCCAGTCGCGCGCTTTTTCTTGGCGCTCAAGTCTCCATGTTATTTGGGGAAGTAACGTCAACAGGGCGGTTAGATATTGAAGAGGTGACCTATCTTGATAACAGAACGAGGACATCAATGAGACATCGATCTCTGGGAGGGCTCTTTGGTGCTCAGGCTTTACAATTGCTGTGGGCCAAATATGATGAAAAACGAAACTTCAAAGGATCTGCAACATTATATGTCGGCGCGACATATTCCCCAGGATCCTTATTATATACAGATTACGAGAAAAGTGTAGAAAACGTTCAATTGCTAAGCAGTATAGAGACTGTGATAGACACAGCTTCATACATCAACACCTTGGATGCTGAAGGACGTATTCCAGCAAAATTCTCAGCGGGTGGCGCACTCGTTTATGAAAACGCAAACGGTAGTCGATTCCTGATTTCTGGAGAGTACATGCAAGAAGATTGGGGATCTATTTCCGATTCTTTTGAAATAGATATTCTTGATGGAGATGCATCTTGGGCAAAGGCCTCACGTACTTCTCTAGGGGTGACTGTCATCCCAGGTTCAGGGGGCGCATCTTATAAAGCAGGGTTCGCTTTAGACGCTTACCCAGTCGCATACAATGGAAGCCAATTGTCAGGATGGCGCGCATCTGCCGGAATGACTATTCCTCTTGAAGGAAGTCGCTCTACAAGTCGTCTACACTTCGGTGTAGAAATGGGACATCGGGGCCTTGACTCAGAGAATGGCACAGTTTTAGAAGGTACCCTAGAAGAATCTTTATTAAAAATTCAAATTGGAGTGACACTCGCTCCATTTTTTAAAAATCTTTGGCTTACACCAAAACTCTACGATTAATAAAATGATGAATACCAGCAAACAACTCTTTCTTTTAATATCGTTCGTCATTCCCTTAAATTTTTTCGCTCAGAATGATTTAAAATATGGGGATACCGAAGACAAGCAAATCCTTTGCAAAGAAGCGCTAAGCGTCTATAAGAGTTATAAAACTCAGAAAAACTACTCTGAAGCTTATGATCAGTGGGAGAAGGCATGCGCGGTTTGCCCGCCACAAGTCCAGGAATCATTGTACACAAACGGAAGTACTTTTATTAAGTATGAGATAAAAGAAGCCAAAGCAGCAGGGGACCTGGAACGCAAGGCAGTTCTTGTGGATAGCTTGATGTGGGTGTACGACACGAGAATGGAACTTTTTCCATCAACGAAGAAAAAGCCAAACAACCGTTGTCACATTTTAGGACGCAAAGCGTCCGATTATTACAGCTTCAATAAGGACTCCATTCAGGGTGCATTCGAGATGTTTAAAGAAAGCGTCGAATGTCTCGGAGCCATGAGTTCAGCGTCAGTGCTAAGCGGGTACTATGTCACGTCCTTCTACGCGATGAAAAAGGTCAACAAAATTGACAAAGAGGCTGGAACAGCAAAGAAGATTAAAATGTTAACGGATTACCTAATGTTAATGGACTATTGCAATGAGGCTCTCGCAAATGCTGAAGCTGCTGAAAATAACAGAAACATCAAGGGGTACACAAAGGCAAAAGAAAACATTGAGAAGACGTTTGTTGCCATTGCAAAATGTGACGAGATGGTGGAGGTGCTTCAAGCAAGCATAGATGCCGATCCAGAAAATTTCGATCTTAAGAAAAAGGTGTTGCGAATTCTCACGAACAGAGAATGCACAGAAAATGACTTATTCCTTCCTGTAGCTACTGCTGTATATGAATTTGAACCCAGTCATGACGCCGCCTTCGCGATCGGTATGGGATACGCAAAGCAATCGAAACTAACTGACAGCTTTAAGTACATGGAGGAGGCTATATCACGATGTGACAGTTGTCCAAAACAGATGGCTTACCTTTTGAAAACAGGACAAATAGCAAGTGCTTTAAAACGATCTGGCACCGCTAAACGTTATGCCAATCAAGTCATCGCACTAGACCCAAATAACGCAGATGCATATATGCTTATCGGAGATGCTATCGCAGGAGCCTCTAGTGCTTGTAACGACGGAGCTTTAGGAAAAAGATCCGTTTATTGGGTCGCGCATGATTATTATTCCAGAGCAAAGAGAATGAATCCAGAGTTGGCAGAAAAAGCAAACGCTAGGATGAGTAAAATGTCCAAGCAATTCCCAACAATAGATGAGGTTTTCACGCAAGGTCTTCAAGCCGGAACGTCATTTACAGTGAAGCAAGTTTCTGGATGTCCTTGTTCAGGCATGACCACAAATATTAGGGTTCGTTAATGAAAACACCATCCGGATTTTCAATCTATTTACATCTGATCTTTTCAATATTCTACATGGGATGCATCACGAGTGATGACACCCTCACGGAATCCATCTCAGAAATGGAGGATATGTCCACTCAGGTCATAACAAGTGGAGAGTTTGTTTATTCTGAAAAAGGGGAGGTGAAAAATATTTTGGAGGCCGGAAGATTGGAACGTAGTGACGATACCGAAATCTGGGATGTGAGTGCAGGCTTTCGGTTATTTATAGGTGGCGACAAGTATAATCATCAAGCGATCTTAAGTGGAGGAAGAGGCAACTACGACCCCAATTCTGGGCATTTAATCGCACTAGATGATGTGGAATTAGTGAATCTTGAAGGAGAACGATTGAATACTGAATACCTTGTTTGGTCTCACGATTCTGACAAAGTACATACAGACCGTCTTGTAAGTATTCATACCTCAACAGGAACACTTCACGGCAAAGGATTAGAGGCAGACAGTAGATTTGAACATTACCGAATTCTTGACCCCACAGGGTCATTTAACCTACCTTAGGGACATGGAGCCTAAACGAGTCTTGCAAGTCACACGTGCAGCAGAAAAATTTTGGCTTGTATCTTCAATCATTGTCACAGGTGTATCTTTATGGATAATCTTGAGTGAAGGTTGGGAGAACAACCAAATGCTTCCACTTGTCCCTGCGCTGTCATGGCTGTGGTATTTTGTGAGACGAGGGTTTCGCAAACGCCTTCAGAAGGACATGGATTCTAACAAGTCGCGTAATTAATCAAACAAACAAATGGACCCCGACCCCTCCAGTTCAATCTTTATAATTCTTGCCTCTTTGGCCGCTTCTGCATTCTTTTCAGGAATGGAGATTGCCTTTGTTTCTGCAAACCGGTTGCAAATTGAGCTTAATGCAAAACAAGGATGGAGAGGACAACTTGCTTCTTCCTTTTTTAAGCGTCCCCAACTGTTCATTGCGGTGATGCTGGTGGGCAATAACATTGCTCTCGTGATCTGCGGTATGGAATCAGGCGCTTTAATAAGCCAACAGATTTTCAGCTCCAGCGATTGGTTATCAGCACCTTCACCTATTTTTGCGCTTGTAGTCCAGACACTTGTCACAACTTTAGTGGTCATTGTCACTGCTGAATTCATCCCTAAATCACTCTTTCTTCGAAACCCTGCGCAATGGCTGAAGAGATTAAGTGTTCCCCTTCTTATGATTAATACCGTATTGGCAATTCCAGCATGGATCATCATCGGGCTAAGTAAGATTTTCTTGTTTCCATTTACGACAGGCCGCTTGGAGTCCGTCACAAGGGGATTAGGTCCCACTGATTTAAACCATTTTTTAGAATCAGCAAGTGGAAATATGATTCCAGAACAGGATCTAGAACACGAGTTATTGATGCTTCAAAATGCCCTGAAACTTAACCAGGTGCAAGCGAGAGATTGCCTCGTCCCCAGGAATGAAGTGGTTTCGGTGTCAACAAATACATCTATCGACGACATAAAAACAATTTTTTCAGATACTGGATTATCGAAAATAGTCGTCTACGAAAATGATATTGACAATATCATTGGGTACATACATGTGAAAGATCTTTTCAAATCACCACAATCAATCAAAGAAGTTTTGCTGCCCACTTTTTTCATTCCTGAGCCTATGACTGGTGACATTTTGTTAAAGCAATTCATGGTCAGAAAACGCCACTTGGCTGTTGTTTTAGATGAGTTTGGTGGTACGGCCGGGATTCTTACAATGGAAGACATTGTGGAAGAGTTATTAGGCGAAATAGAGGACGAACACGACGTAGAAATTCTGATTGAAGACCAAATTGATGACAAATCTTGGATCCTTTCAGCGCGACATGATGTCGAATACCTGAACGAAAAACTGGGCCTCAATATGCCCGAGGAAGATGCTTACGAAACTCTGGGAGGCCTTATTCTACATAGACTTGCAGCAATGCCAAAAAAGGGAGATCAGTTAACAATTAACGATATAAATGTGGAAATAAAAGAAGTCAAGGGGTCTAAAATAATCCTGGTTCATCTCATGTTATTATGATGCGGAATAATTTCTTATCTTCGCGCACCTGACATTTAAAACGTCTTTACCATGGCAATGATTGAAAATATTCGCAACCGACAAGGTTTGTTGATGGTGTTCCTAGGAATAGGTATGCTAGGTTTCTTAGTCCCTTTTGATGCTGTATTAGCGCTCATGGGCCAAGGAGCATCCACTGAGGTTGGAAGTGTAAACGGCGCTGGAATAACAAGTACAGAGTATCAAGTTGCTGTTCAACAAAGGAGAGGCTTGGGTTTTTCAGGGGAGCAGCTCCCTAACGAGGTTTGGGAAGACATGACGACTTCAAAGTATATGAGTGATGAATACTCTGATATTGGATTAACTGTAAGCGACAAAGAATACCAAGAAATGCTTTTTGGCGATCTTGTATCCCCATATGTTTCTAGTGCTTTTTATAGCAATGGAGATAACAAACGCACATGGGTACAGAATTTTCAAAATATGCTTTCAACGCCTCAAGGAAAGGCAAACTTCCTTAAGTACAAGAGTGTCATTGTTGCGAAACGTAAAAAAGAGAAGTTTGAAGCATTGGCACAAGCTGGGGCATATTCAAATGCACTCGAAGGCAAGTATGATTACCTGAGTACAGAACGTAAAGCAGAATTTAAATATGTTGTCAAATTATTTACGTCAATCGCTGACAGCGTTGTCAATGTGAGCGAAAGAGATGTACAGGTATACTTCAACGAACATAAAGATGACAAAAAGTTTCAACAATTACAAGGTCGAGATCTTACAATCGTAAAGATTCCAGTAGGCGCGTCTTCTGGAGATGTCGAGAACATTACTGCAGAACTTGAAGGCATTGCAACAGCATGGGATTTGGCCGATGATGCTGTTGAATTTGCAACATCAAATGGCACCGGAGAGGAAGTTATCAGCACCATCCGTCTTGCTGACGTTGAAACTGATGTGAATGAGTCAACATTCTTTGATATTGAAATTGGAACAATCGTCGGACCTTATCAAAAAGGCAATGTGCTTACGGTTGCAAACATCCTTGGTAGATCTATGGTACCAGATACAGCTGCTTCTGTAAGACATATCCTATTACAAGCGAAAGATGTGAAAGATGCCAAAGAAATGGCTGCCCTTAATTCTAAAGCTGATAGTTTGGTGAGGCTTCTTAAAAATGGTGCTGACTTTACAGATTTTGCAACGAGATTCTCTGATGACCCCGGCTCGAAATCTAACGGTGGCGTATATGATTTTTTTCCGCAGAATAGAATGGTGAAACCCTTTAATGACTTCAGTTTTAACAAGCCTGTGGGTTCAATTGGATCTGTTGAAACAAGCTACGGTGTTCATGTGATTGAAGTTCTCGATCGACGTAAAAAAGTAGAAGAAGTGGAGGTTGCAAAAATCACACGTCAACTTGATGCATCTGACAAAACAAGGCGTGACGCTTACTCGGACGCCAATGAATTTGCCATTGAATCTTCTGACAGAGCTACTTTAGAAAGCGCTGCAAAAGAAGCCGGATATACTGTCAGCGAAGCCGTTGATGTGAGAAGAAACTCTACTTCAATCGCAGGTATGACAAACGTCAATGAACTTGTAAATTGGGCGTACAATTCTGAAGTAGGCGAAATCAGCCAACCTCTATTGATCGATAATAACTACATTGTTGCAACCCTTAATTCCTCAAGAGAAAAAGGCACACCAGACTTTGACGCTGTAGAAGAGAAGATGAGAGCTGGGGCGCTTAAAAAAGCAAAAGGCGAGTACTATGCGCTACTTATGGCAGGCGATAATTTAGACGAAGTGGCTGCAGCTGCAGGCGCAACTGTAAAGACTGCACTGAATGTAAATATTAAAACATCTACAATCGCAGGAAGTGGTGCATCAGCTGAACCAGAAGTTGCAGGATTGGCTTTTTCTATTCCTGTTGGCGAAATGTCAAACCCGATTATTGGCAACAATGGCGTATGGGTCATTGCGCCTTCAAACATCACTGAGGCTGCTGAGAAAACAGACTTCTTATCTGAACAAAGTGCTCTAGTCACTAAGGCGCTTAACGGATTTTCTCTTTCGATCAAGAATGCGATCCGCGATGGGTCTGACGTGATCGATAATAGGAATTAGAAAGAAGTCAACTTCTTACTATAGTTCAAAGAGACAACCATCTCCATAACTGAGGAATCGGTACTTTTTCTCAATTGCTTCTGCATATACATCTCTCCAAGGCTTGCTTGAAAATGCTGCGATAAGGCACAGTAGCGTACTGCCCGGTTGATGAAAATTTGTCACAAGTCCTATCACTGATTGGATTTTATACCCTGGCTTTATCATGATTTGGGTTTTAAAATCCCAAGGTGAATCCAGCGGGGCGTTGTTGAGGAGATATCTCATAGACGCCTCATACGAAGCAAAAACCACATCTCTACTTTGTGAATGGTCTTCGTTATAGGGAATCCATTGACCTAGAGTTTCCGGAAACTCACCCGTTTCCATATGCACTACAGCCATCCAAAACAAACTCTCAAGCGTTCTCAGTGTTGTCGTTCCTGTGGCGACTCTTTTACGAGTTGACGCAAGATTTTCAAGTATATCTCGTGTCACAATACATCGTTCTGCATGCATTGTGTGATCCGAGATATCACCCTCTGAAAGCGGCCTAAATGTCCCCGCCCCAACATGAAGCGTTAATCGACTAAGCGCGAGATCTTGATCTGCAAGTTTCGTGAGCAAATGGTCATCATAATGCAACCCGGCAGTAGGCGCAGCTACACTGCCTGGGAGACGTGCAAAAACGGTTTGGTAATCATTTGCATCATTGATGTCCGAATCGCGTTGCATGTATGGGGGAAGTGGCATTCGACCTAGCTTCTCAAGAACATCCGCAAACGAAAGCGCGCCCGTCCATGTGAATGTCAGCTGAAAAGACCCTCCATCTTCCCTTATTAATCCAGCAGCAGGGTCAATCGGTGAAGCATGAAGCGTCAAACCATCTGTTACAATTGAAGCTGTTTCAGCTGTCCATTTGTTTCCTCCTCTGACGAGACATCTCCAAGAAGATGTCTGAACGGCAGAAAGCGCGACTTCGGGGACAACATCTACGGGTTCAAGAAGAAAAATTTCTAGTCGTCCTCCGGTGGGTTTTCTCAGATAAAGACGGGCTTGGATGACTTTTGTTTCGTTTGCCCAAAGACCATCACACCCAATGTCCTTTAAATATTTGGGGAGATCTTCAAACGTTCCATGTTCAAATCCTCCTTGCGGGTTTATACGAAGAAGTTTTGCACTGCGGCGTGGAGAGACAGGATATCTTGCGATATCATCGTCATTTAATGTATATTCAAACTCATCAGATTGCACGGTACAAAGGTATCTAGTCTTATCTTTCCACCCAATGGAAAAACATCTTGTTATAGGCGCATCTGGTCAGCTCGGAATTGAACTGACTTTAGGGATGCAAGCCAGATATGGCATTGATGCCGTTGTCGTATCTGACATTCGGCAGTCTACTGACCCAGAAGTAAATAGAAGTGAGTTTATTTTTCTTGATGCTTCAGATGCTCATGCCGTTCGAAAAGTGCTTACCGAAGGTAAGTTCACACACGTATATCATTTGGTTGCCATGCTATCAGCAAGAGGAGAACAAAACCCTTTGGATGCTTGGGACTTAAATATGAAGTCACTTATAAACGTATTAGAGTGTGCAAAGGAAGGTTTATTTGAAAAGATGTTTTGGCCAAGTTCTATTGCTGTATTTGGCCCAAACGCCCCTAAAACACAGACCCCTCAAAATACGTTCTGTGACCCAACGACTGTATATGGCGTTTCTAAAGTCGCTGGCGAATTATGGACAAAGTATTATTTTGAACATTATGGCGTAGATGTAAGAAGTATCAGATATCCAGGACTCATAGGGCATCGATCTCAACCTGGAGGAGGGACCACAGATTACGCAGTAGAAGCCTTTTATTGTGCCCTAGAGGACAAGCCATTTGAATGTTATTTGGAACATTACGAAACACTTCCCATGATGCATATGGAAGATGCCGTAAGGGCGACACTGGAATTGATGGAAACGTCAAAAGAGAATATTACCGTCCGGACGTCATATAATTTGGCGGGTTGTTCATTCTCCCCCTCAGAATTAAATTCTGAAATCGTAAAAATCATTCCGGAATTTTCGACCTCGTACAAACCTGATTTGAGACAACAGATTGCTGCGTCATGGCCTGACAGCATAAACGATGATGAAGCGCGTGCAGATTGGGGTTGGTCGGCAAAGTATAACATGGCCGAATTAATTAAAGCCATGCTCCAAGCATTGAAAGTGTGACAATTAAATTCGGTTAACGCGCCTGATTGGTTTTTCTTTGTAGGATATTAAACGAAAGACATGCAACCACTTCAAATTCAAAATAGCTTAACGGGTAAGAAGGAAGTCTTTGAAGCTCTGAATCCCCCAAACGTCGGGATGTACGTTTGCGGACCTACAGTTTACAGCAATGTTCATTTGGGGAACGTTCGTACATTTTTGTCATTTGACATCATATACCGTTACCTTGAATTTATCGGATATAAAGTCCGATACGTAAGAAACATCACTGATGTGGGACATTTGGTAGGTGATGCCGATGAAGGCGAAGATAAAATCGGGAAGATGGCTCGCCTACAGAAAGTAGAACCTATGGAGATCGTTCAGAAATACACGAATGACTTCCACGATGTGATGCGTGTTTTTAATATCCTTTCTCCGTCAATTGAACCGACCGCAACAGGTCATATTATTGAACAAATTACAGCAATAGAGAAAATTTTAGACAACGAATATGCCTATGAAGTCAATGGAAATGTTTACTTCAGTGTAAGAAGATTCAGTGAAGACTACCCTTATGGAGAGCTTTCAGGGAGGAAAATAGATGAACTTCTGAGCAATACACGAGATCTGGATGGCCAAAGTGAAAAACATGACCCCTTGGACTTTGCGCTTTGGAAAAAAGCCGACGAAACCCACCTCATGCAATGGCCTTCACCTTGGGGGATGGGATTCCCAGGATGGCATCTGGAATGCTCTGTCATGAGTACAAAATATTTGGGGAATAGATTTGACATACATGGAGGAGGAATGGACTTAAAATTCCCTCATCACGAATGTGAAATCGCCCAAAATGTCGCTGCAAACAAAGTTGAAAAGACAGTTAACTATTGGATTCACGGCAACATGCTTACCGTGAATGGCCGGAAGATGGCAAAGTCAGAGGGCAACGGATTTACGCCCGAGGAAC
The DNA here is from genome assembly GCA_002700285.1 of Crocinitomicaceae bacterium. Classification (GTDB taxonomy): domain Bacteria; phylum Bacteroidota; class Bacteroidia; order Flavobacteriales_D; family Sanyastnellaceae; genus UBA974. Next base: position 91,448 of record PACT01000028.1, read on the forward strand.
TCATCACAGGAAACCACAAACTTCTTGAAAGAGGTTACAGTCCTATGACGGTAAGATTCTTTATGCTTATGGGACACTATGGCAGCACTCTGGACTTCTCGAATGATGCACTTATTGCAGCTGAAAAAGGACTTACAAAGTTGACAAAAGCGGTAGAAACCCTTCAAAAGCTAACGCCAACAGAAAAGGAAAACAAAAATATCAGCGTGAGTGATCTGTCAGACAAATGCTATGCGGCGATGAATGATGACTTCAATACACCTGTTCTCATTGCATCATTGTTTGAGGGAGTGAAATGGATTAACTCTGCTTCTGATGAGCGAATCGAATTAAATCAAGACCAAATAGATGGCCTCAAAACGATCTATACAGGATTCTTAGGAAATGTATTGGGCCTCGAAAACGAAGACCTGAACGCTGAAAAAAGCAGTGGCGGAGAAGATTTAGCGACAAATTTATTGGACCTCTTGGTGGAGCTCAGAACAGATGCAAAAGCAAACAAAGATTATGCTGGCGCAGACAGAATCAGGAACACATTAAGTGATTTAGGTGTGAATGTCACGGATGGAAAAGACGGAAGTTCATGGTCTCATGAATAGACATCTTTCTTCTATCGCAGTTATCCTACTCAGCGCTGTAATTTTCGCGCTAGTAAGTTGCTCAGATGAGAAGCCATCAAATGACAAGAATACACTGGAAGTTGAAGAGGTCATTGTAACACCGGATTTCTCGAGTGATTCTGCTTACTATTATGTAGAGAAACAAGTGGGGTTTGGGCCTCGGGTTCCAAATACATTAGAACACAACACATGCGGGGTTTGGCTTGCTGATGAGTTAAGGAGACATGGAGCGGAGGTCATCGTTCAGGAGGCTCGAGCAAAGGCCTTTGACGGAAAGATCCTTGAATTACAGAACATTGTAGGACAGTATAACCTAGAAGCGAAAAGCCGCGTTATGCTATATGCTCATTGGGATACAAGACCTTTTGCCGACAAGGACACCGTGCGTAAAAACGACCCCATAGACGGGGCAAATGACGGTGGTTCTGGGGTAGGAATACTGTTGGAAGTTGCACGTCAATTCAGCATTAAAGCGCCGAGCATTGGCGTTGATATTGTTTTCTTTGACGGAGAGGACTATGGGAGTCCTGACGGTTTACCATCTACAAATACGAGTTATTTGTATTGGTGTTTAGGGAGCCAAGAATGGGCCAAACAACCTCACAGATACGGTTATCGTGCAAGATTCGGCATCTTACTCGACATGGTCGGCGCAAAGGATGCGGTTTTTAATAGAGAGGGCACTTCGATGAAGTATGCGCCGAATATCGTCAGAAAGATTTGGTCTAGAGCCTCAGAATTGGGTCATGGCAAACTGTTTCGCAACCGAGAGACTCCTCCCACAATCGACGACAACCTCTTCGTGAGTGAATTGGGCGGCGTGCCCAGTGCAAATATTGTGGATTATCGCATGCAAGTCATCCCTATGGGATACGGTCCATTTCACCATACTCACGGGGACAACATGAGCATCATCGACAAAGGCACGTTACAGGCAGTGGGTGAAACAGTCCTTTCAGTTGTCTACAGTGAGTAGTCCATAACCCGCTTTGATTGTCTCCAAGTCGGAGCAACTGCAAGGTATTTTAGTGACATCATAAGGCTTGTCAACATATCCTTCATTTTCCTCTTCTCATTGAGTGGCTTTTCAGCCCAAAACGAGAACGCCTTGTCTCTCTTATCCAGAGCTGACAGCCTTGTTGAAGCAGGCAAGCCAGTCGCTGCACTCAGTTTATATCGGTCCGTAGGTGAAACGACTCTAGATTACTGCATTATTGCCCAATCTGAAGTAGGAAAAGGGCGTATTCAACAAAGCGCAGGGAATTTAGAAAGAGCGTCAAAAGCATGGCGGTCCGTGGAAAACAATTGTTCAATGTGTCCTTCCAAAATCAGGAGTGAGCTGGTTTATTATACTGTAGAAGGATGGATTAGTCAAGGAGAAGAAACCATGGCGATGAACTTAATCGATTTGGAAACCAGCAGAAAGCCATATCAAACATGGGAATCAAAACTAGCACTTCTTCGGGCGAGGATATACTTCCTAAATGGTGAATGGAACAAAGCACGTGAGGCATCTATTCCCGATTTGGAGAACGGGGAGGTCGACATTGACCGATTAATATTGTGGGTGCAGTCAGGTGTCCTAGAAGGGTTAGGAATTGATGAGTCAGGGATCGAACATCTAGAAAAAATGAGAACGGAAGGGGACATCGGGAAAATTGATGCTGCTTACGCAAACCTGCACACGTTGCTCGTCACTGAGAATCGATACGCTGAAGCACTTGATTGGTCCAAATCGATGCTTCTGCATTCTGACCCGGTGACACATCCGGAGGGTTGGATTTTAGGCCAAATTAGAATCGCAACATCCGCCGAGTTATCAGGAAAAACATTGGATGCGCTTTTGGCGCATCATGAAGCTGTGAGAGCCGCTGAAATATTAGGGAATGACCTATTAACTGCACGCACGTGTAGAGAACGCGCTCGATTTGATGCAATGAGAGGAGACGACAAATCAGCGTACATTTATTTGCACAAAGCGGATAGCTTGGCGCTTGCAATGATCGCAGCTGCAGAAATAGGCCGGGAACCCAAATCGTTTAAAAACCACCCGCTTCCTGAGCTTGACCCTTTCGATCTCGCTTCTGCAAATGCTGCCAAAACCTCAGAGCCCGGGGCATGGCCATTCGCAGCTGCTTTAATCGCTCTTGGACTTATTGCATTCATGATTAGGAACTTCGATTTAAGACGTACGCTACGAAAAGAACGACTTCGTACGATGCGACTGCACACCATGTTTGGTAAAAACAGCACCCCTGATATCGGCACCTTAGAAAGTGAAACCACAGAAGAAATCGTCGAAATATTAGAAACACAATTTGCCAACTCATCTGAAGATTGGGAAAGAAGAGTAAGTGCAAATGCACTTGACTTTGATGATGTCATTGCATCTCTCGAAATGGAGCTTGGAACTGTGGTAGAATGGGATTTGGAAAATGACAAAAAAGCACCTGAAGCGCCTGAAGGACTGCTTCCTCTCCTATTAATTACACTTAGGCGATTGCTCCCTGAGGATGTCTCCCAAGAAACAGCATCTCCATTAAAAGCGACAATACGAAATGATTGGAGAGGCGTCCGAATTATGTTTGAGGGAGCACCGAGTTCTGCAACACAAGAATTGAAATCGCTTTTTTCAGGACATTCATCCTCCCCTACTTGGTCACCGGTATTTGAACAAGCCGAACGAATGGCTGGAAGAGTCCTGTTAGAATGCAATCAAATCGGCGCTCATTCAGTCGTTTTAGATCTTCCGCACGCAAAGTAAACTTTAAGTTGTACAACTTTTTAAAAGTTGTATTAGCGCTCTCCACTAAATTGATCTAAGAAACGCTTGTCGTTCTCAAAGAAAAGTCGAAGGTCTGAGATTTGATATTTAAGCATCGTGATGCGTTCAATTCCCATTCCAAAAGCAAAGCCACTGTACTTTTTTGAATCAATTCCATTTGCCTCTAAAACATGAGGGTCAACCATGCCGCATCCAAGAATTTCTAACCATCCAGTACCTTTGGTGATTCGCTTGTCCACCTCCGTTTCTAGACCCCAATACACATCCACTTCAGCACTGGGCTCAGTGAAAGGAAAGTAAGATGGTCTTAAACGAATCTTTGTCTCTGGACCGAAAAACAGTTTCGCAAAATGCAGTAAATTCTGTTTAAGATCTGCAAAAGAAACATCTTCATCTATATACAGTCCTTCAATCTGGTGAAACATACAATGTGCGCGCGCAGAAACAGCTTCATTCCTAAACACTCGCCCTGGCATGATAATCCTCATAGGTGGTTGACGTCTCTCCATTTCTCTAACTTGGACTGAACTTGTATGCGTTCTTAGAAGGAGATCTGGATTTCGTTCCACAAAGAACGTGTCCTGCATATCCCTTGCAGGATGTTCTGGGGGGAAGTTGAGTCCACTAAACACATGCCAATCATCTTCGATTTCCGGCCCTTCCACAACGCCATATCCCATGTTCTTAAAGATGCTGACGATCTCTCGTCGCACGACCTGTAGTGGGTGATGCGTGCCCAGTGAAACGCCACCTGCAGGTCGTGAAAAATCAATTCCACTTGCGTTTGCAGCTTCTTTGTTGTTAAAGTTTGATTGTTCTTGGGCCACTCTTGCTTCAACAGCACCTTTCACTTGATTAATAAGGGGGCCGAGTTCACGCTTGAGCTCAGGAGCAACGTTTCTAAACTGCACCATTAAGTTCTTCATCTTTCCATTACGTCCGATGAATTCAACACGAAACGCTTCTACTTGATCTGCAGAATCAAATTTTCTGCTTTCAATATCAATGAGCAATGCCTCTAATTCCTCCTTCATTATTTCAAAACTTCAACTATAAATTTAACATCCTCAACGGGTCTGTTACCTGAAGCGACTTTAACGCCCGCAATGGAATCAAGAATATCCAATCCATCAATGACGAGGCCAAATACAGTGTAATTCATATCTAAGAATGGCGTCCCTCCTATTTCAGAATAGAGTGATTTCATCTCTTCAGTATAGGCAAAGTCAGGAAATTGGGCTTGAATCTTACGCTCTAAACTCATAAGCTCACCAGGCTTCCATGTTTTACCTTGTACGATGTAAAACTGACTCCCTGATGAATTCTTTTTAGGATTTACATTGTCAGGTTGTCGTGCAGCAGCAAGAGCGCCTTTGATATGAACGAGGTCTGACCTCATCTCTTCTTCAATTGTATACCCAGGACCACCGCTGCCCAAACGCACCCCAGAATCCGCATTCAAGCTTTTTGGATCTCCACCTTGCACCATAAACCCTTGCATCACACGATGAAAAAGCAGATTGTCGTAAAACCCCTCTTCTGCCAATTTGATAAAATTATCTCTGTGTTCGGGAGTCGAATCCGACAAGACCACGGTAATATCTCCTAAATCCGTGTGAATGATGGCTTTTCGCGGAGTGTTAGACTGTCTATTTTGATCACATCCAGAAGCGGACATCATAAAAAACGACGCTAAAATGACAGCGAATGTCCCTAAAAATGTTTGTGTCTGAGATTTTTTCATGATATTTGTGTTCCTTGGAATTCAATCCGCTAAGTTATAACCCTACCTGCAATGAACCGCCTATTTCCCACATTCACTCTCGCAGCAATTGCAATCGCAATTTCTAGCTGCTATGAAGTTGACCCCACTATCGCAAATATTCAGGTTTATCGTGTAGACCAAGTCGGGGAGAAGATTCCTGTAGCTGGATGTGATGTACGCTTATATGCTTTGGGGTCATTAGATGAAGACTTCGTCGGTGAGCCAAGGTTTGACACCACTCAAACAACATCAGAAGAAGGGTTTGTCTCATTTAACTTCTCTGACATGTATGTGGGAGGACAAGCAGGTTTCGCAGTCTTAGATGTTGAGGCTTCAAAAGGTTCGCTTTATGGATCAGGTCTCATTAAAATTGAAGAGATGGTGACCAACGAGGAGGAAGTTGTCGTAGAATAACTGAATTAATCCGAGATCCAAGCCGCGAAGTATTCGATAAGTTGACGCTTCATCATAAGTTCTTGTTCGTCGGAATTTAATTCTGGCAACTCCCCTATCCGCTCAAAATGCGGCCAACCATCCTCATCAAGTCCCAAAGATTTGTAATACCCAAGTGGCTCAAGCAAGGTGCAAACCCCAACATGCATCAGGTTGACTTTGTCATCTTTTTTATACTCACGTGGGCCGAGTGAGACTTCTTGAAGCCCAACGGCAAAAACAATGGCGGTGACATCTGGCTGATCGCCAAACCTTTCCAACATCAATTTTAAAAGTTTATTCCACTCCCGTTCGAATTCAAAATCCATATTTACTTCTTCGTTGCGGTAAAATTAGACTACGAACCTCTACCTTTTACTTGATAATCCTTTCTCTGGAATACCTTAAAATAATGAGCGCAACAGCATTCATTTAATAGTCGGGATGACAGGACTTGAACCTGCGACTTCACGTCCCCCAGACGCGTACTCTACCAACTGAGCTACATCCCGATTTGGAGACGCAAAGTTAGTAACTTAGCCTCACATTAAAAGCAGTTATGAAGGTATCATATAGAAAGATAAATGAATTCTTAGATTTTCAATTGTCCGCAATGGATGCGGCCACTGTATTAACTGCAACTGGACTAGAAATTGAAGGCGTAGAAACAGTTGATGACATTCAAGGTGGATTAAGAGGACTCGTTGTGGGGGCTATTATTCAATGTGAACAACACCCAAATGCAGACAGACTTCGTTGTTGCAAAGTAGATATTGGAGAGGGTGAGCCATTGGACATCGTCTGCGGGGCGCCAAATGCAGCAACAGGATTAAAGGTTGTTGTGGCGACGATTGGAACAGAACTGTTTCCCAAAGGTGGAGAACCGTTCAAAATTAAAAAAGGAAAAATACGCGGTGAAGTAAGCAATGGAATGTTATGTGGTGCAGAGGAAGTAGGAGTTGGAGAGCCAAATGGAGGCATTATTGAACTCGACAAAAAGTGGGGGCCCGGGACTGGTTTAAGTGAAGTTTTCGGCGTGGGATCTGATTCCGTTTTAGAAATCGGCCTGACACCCAACAGAAATGATGCCATGGGACATTGGGGTGTCGCAAGAGATCTTAGAGCAGGGCTTTTACATGGAACCGTTCAAGAATTCACTCAAAAAAATCTTCCTGAAGTGCGTATGCTGAAACGCATGGAAATTGACTTCGAAAGGGGGTTAAGTAATGGAGTGAAAGCAAAAATAGACGTAAGTGCATCGGAGCTGACACCACGATATACATTAATTGAGATTGAAGGGCTTAAAATTGGCCCTTCACCTGATCACGCTCAAAGATTTCTGAGGAGTATCGGATGTGCGCCCATAAATAATATCGTAGATGCAACAAATTACGTGCTGCATGAGTTAGGCCAACCGCTTCATGCATTTGATGCTGACACCATTCAGGGAGGATTAAGCGTGCGACTTGCCTCAAAAGACGAGAAGATTACAACGCTTGATGAAGAAAACCGTGAACTCAATGAAAAAGATTTGGTCATTTCTGATTCACATGAGGCCATGTGTATCGCTGGCGTATTTGGAAGTAAGAAACATGGCGTGACCAATAAGACGAAACGTATTCTTCTAGAATCCGCATTTTTCAATCCTGTATCAATCCGAAAATCAGCGAAAAGACATGGTTTATCAACAGATGCATCATTCAGATTTGAAAGAGAAGTAGACCCGAATTTAATTCAAGCTGCTGGTGAGCGGGCCGCCGAACTTATTTGTGAATGGAGTGGAGGTCATGTTGTGGGGGCTATAGAATTGGGCAAGACTGGAGTCGCACCTGGTTATCAGGTTGAGCTTGAATGGGAAATGTTAGATAAGTTGATTGGACAAAAACTTGATCGAACACATGTGATGTCCATTTTAAAATCTCTGGAGATAGATGTGATTCAAGAAAGTGCAGTCAAATTAAACTTGATGGTTCCTGCATACAGAAGCGATGTGACGCGTCCTGCAGACATTGTTGAGGAGATTCTGAGAATACATGGCTTTGACCAAATCAATATCCCTACGCGTATATCTAGTACACTTGAGATCCCTTCTGGACCAGACAGAGAAGATATTCTTTTCGGATTAAGCGCCACACTTGTCGCACGTGGATTTAATGAGATCATGTCAAATTCTCTNACAAAATCAAGTTATGCTNAATGCGTGAAAGATGGTGATTTGGATCCATCCAAATCAGTAGAGATCCTCAATCCGCTTAGTGGAGATTTGGGGGTGATGAGGCAGTCATTGGTGTTCCAAGGGCTTGAAGCGATCTCTAGAAACCGGAATTACAAATCGTCCGATTTGAGGTTTTTCGAGTTAGGAAGAACCTACCAGGTGAATGAAAAAGGGCAGACACAAGGATATAAAGAAACGGAACATTTGAGTCTCTGGGTGACGGGGCGTAAAGTGCCTGTAAACTGGAACGCACAAGATGAACAAGTTGATATGTTTACGCTAAAGGAGGCTGTCGGCGCTTTACTTGAACAAGTAGGCGTTCGCGCCAAAGTGAGTGAAATGGTGGATGAAGGTGGATTACTTCTGGAGGGCAATCTGATTAAAATTGGCAACAACGTCATCGGAAGATTTGGACAAGTACATCCCGATGTGACAAAAACATGTAAAGTTGACGCTCCTGTGTTTTGGGCTGATTTACTTGTAAAACCGCTTTTGAAAGCACGGAAGAAAAGAAAACTGGTGGCTGAAGACCTCCCTAAATTCCCTTCCGTAAAAAGAGATCTGTCATTCATTCTTGACAAAGGCGTCCGTTTTGAAATGATTAAAGAGGTTGCTTTTAAAGCAGAAAATAAAATCTTAAAAAAAGTATCCTTATTTGATGTTTATGAAGGAGATAAACTCGAGAAGGGAAAAGTAAGTTACGCCGTCGGACTCATCCTACAAGATGCAAGTAAAACGCTTACTGACAAACAAATTGACAAGAGCGTGGCGAGGATCCTAGAGGCTATCACAAAGGCAACTGGCGCAACACTCCGTTAATTGATGAATATGGATCGCAGACCCATTATCATACCGCCTGTTCAAAGGGTAACATTGACTCATTTTCTGACAAGAGAATTGGTGAGACAGGGCATTAAGAGATTTCACAGAATTGTGAATCATGAAGGTGGTGAGAATCTGCCTAATGAAAAATGTCCGATGATTTTCGTTTCTAATCATCAGAATGGACTGATGGACCCCATGGTGGTTTCCGGGCTATTAAAGCCTCAGCTTCATTGGCTCACACGCGCTGATGTATTTTGGAATCCCTTCGCACGCAAGTATCTTATGGAATGCAATGGGATTCCCATTTACAGACAGAGAGACAGGCTTCCGGATTTAATAAAAAGAAATGAAATCATTTGGGATTGTTGCACCAAAAGATTAGAAAAAGGTGCTGTATTGTCTCTTTTTCCTGAAGGCAATCACCTTTCAAAAAAAACAATTAGAAAATTAAAAAGAGGACTAAGTGACTTAATCGGATTGGCAGTAAGTAGGTCTGAAAAACTAATGCGACTTAAAGTGATACCTGTCGGCATTGATTATGAAGATTATCCGGGATATAAAAGACGCCTCAGCTTCAGAATAGGAAAAGAAATCGAATGGAGAGATTTATATGATGTTAAAACCAAATGCATCGATTACCTGAAGTTTACAGCGCGTGTTCAAGAAGCGATGAGCACCCTCGCTATTGATATAAGACCCGCTGAAATGTATGACGATTTATACCCATACGTTCGTGCGATGAACACGACGAAAGCGAAAAACGAAGCGTGGAGAGTCATTCTCACAGAGTTAGATCGAATTGCGGAAGCAGGTAAAAGTGAAAAGTGGCGCAGTGACGTCATCGATGCGGCAAAAAGTCTGCGTGAATATGGATTTGACAATTCGATGAGATCGGAACCTTGGGGATTGGATGCCAATCATATGGCGAAAAAGAAAGTTTGGGCAGTGTCGCTGATTCCTTTTTCATGGATAGCAAATGCACCCACCGCAATTCAGCAATATCTGATTAACCGTCGTGGAGACCAAATTAAGGCTTTGGAATTTAGAAGCACACTGAAAGCCGTTTCCGCAATGTTTATCTATCCGCTATCTTGGACTTTCATTGCAATATTTGCAGGCATTTACACTCCACAGTTCTGGGTGGGATTTCTTGGTGTTTGGACTTGGGCGACTTTTGGTAACCGATTTTACGGATGGTTACAAGGACATCTTCACGACCACTGTGATGCACTCGAAGGAAGGAGGTTTTGGGAGACTGAGGGGAACCATGACTTAAGAAAAGCTTGGACACACTACATTGAGATGATACAAAAAGACACTGCCGCATGAGTTACGTAATCCAAGGTATTCAGCATATGGGAATTGCCGTTTCTGACATGGATGCCAGTCTGAAACTATATAGAAATCTCTTCGGGTTAGATATTCCTTTTTTTGATGCCATCGCTGCTGCGCCACTGATGGATTCACACTGCAAGGGAGAGACAATTGTGAAGCGGGCAAGTATGGTTTTAAATCATCAGGGTGGATGCGCTGTTGAAGTGGTCTCACCTACTTCCTTTACCCCTAGAGGGCCGGTGTTCGAGTTAAGACAAGGAGATTTGGGCATCGGGTCGACGATGGTTAAAACGCCAGACATACGTAAGATGCATGAACATGCATACGCAATCCTCCCAGACAGTTGTGACGACATATTGGTGATGGACCCCATGGGACGTCTTACGTTTTTCCTTCGAGATTACGATGGGAACTTATTTCAAATACTGGAGTCTGACGAATGGTTTACCCGAAACGGGCATCCCAGTGGGGGCATAATGGGAGGCACAATTGGAGTCAGTGACATGGATACTGCCTTCAAATTTTATTGCACCATTCTGGGATATGATCAAATCGTTTACGACAAGAGTGGTACTTTTGAAGATTGGGCACATTTGCCTGGTGGGGAAGAACGATACCGCAGGGTACTCTTAAGTCAAACGTCTCCTGGTACAGGTGGATTCTCATCATTGATGGGCCCTACATATATCGAGCTGGTTGTTGCACTTGACAGAAAAGGTGAGTTTATTTTTAAAGACCGCATTTGGGCAGACACTGGCATCGTTCATCTCGGATTCGATGTGAGGGGAATGAAAGCGCTGGGACAAGCGCTTGAAAAAGATGGGTTTGGATTTAGATGTGATACAGATAATGCATTAAGCATGGGGGATCACACTTCGGTTCACTGCACGTACATTGATGACCCCGATGAATGTTGGATAGAGATGATTGAGGTTCACAAAATTCCGATTTTGGAAAAGTTGGGGTTATTTCTAAATGTTCAGAAACGGGAACCATCAAAACCACTCCCGAAGTGGATGCTCTATGCACTTAAATTCAACAGAATTAAATCATGAACGTCAAAAAGAAGATTTTACTCGTAGACGATGAGATCGATATTCTAGATTTTCTGTCATACAATTTATTGCGATCTGGATACGAGATAAGAACAGCCATCAATGGCGAACAGGGAATCGAAGTTGCGCGAGCATTCAAGCCCGACCTCATCCTGTTGGACATGATGATGCCCGAAATGGATGGCGTAGAAACATGTGAGGAAATCAGAAGAATCCCCGAATTAGAAAATGTAATGGTCGCATTTCTCACAGCGAGAGGAGAAGACTACAGCCAAATAGCCGGATTCGATGCTGGCGCAGATGATTACATCTTAAAACCGATTAAGCCAAAAGTTCTGATGAGCAGAGTCAACGCTCTGATGAAAAGAACAAATAGAACGTTGGAATCGACTACGAAAAACGTGGAATATATCGAGGTTGGTGAACTTAAAATTGAGATGAAAAAGCACATCGTGTCGTTTAAGCAGGGAGAAATTAATCTGCCAAAGAAAGAATTTCAATTGTTGGTTTTGCTCTGTAGCCAACCCGGGGTGGTCCAAACTCGAGGAGACATCATGGAGAAAATTTGGGGCAGTGAAGTCGTTGTCGGAGACCGAACCATTGATGTACATATCAGGAAACTGAGGGAGAAGTTCGGAGAAGACTTGATTGTGACGATCAAAGGGGTTGGATACAAAGTAAAAACCTCTTAAATGTCCTCCGAACGCACACCCAAAGACGTCGCCAGGCAATCCTCTGTGTTCATTGGAGTGCTCAGTTCCGTGGCTGTGCTTATCGTATTGAGATTATCCAACTCATTGAACCTGTGGACCATTTCCATCATCGTAGGAGTCGTTCTTGAAGAGCTTAGTTATTTTGTGATTTACAATGCGATAGAGAAGTACATAGACCACCGCATCAAAATCCTTTATAAAACAATCAGCAAAGTGAAAGGTGGTGGAGATCTAACCATCAATATGGATGAAGATGTCGTAGAACTCGCAAATCAAGATGTCATGGAGTGGGCGGATGGCCAAATAGAGGAAATCAATCTTCTACGAGAAACCGATTCCTTTCGCAAGGATTTTATCGGAAACCTCGCGCATGAACTGAAGACCCCTCTTTTCAATATTCAAGGATTTATCTTGTCACTCCTAGAGGGAGGTGTTGACGACCCCGAAATCAATCGAAAATTTCTATCTAAAGCGGAGAAAAACATCGATAGAATGACCAGCTTACTTGAAGATCTAGACAGTATTTCAAAAATAGAATCGGGAGCGATGAACATCGAACTAGAGACTGTGGATATTACCGAACTAAGTTCTGAAATTGCAGAAAACCTTGACCGGCAGGCAAAAGACGCCAACGTACAATTAAAAATTCAAGAAGAAGAAGAGAAATTCAACGTCCTCTGCGATCCAAATAAAATCGGTCAAGTCCTCTCTAATCTTCTCGTAAACTCAATAAATTACGGTGTGGAGAATGGCAAAACCGTGGTGAGGTTTTATGACATGGGAGACAATATTTTGATCGAGGTCGCCGACGACGGAATAGGGATTAAAGATGAGGATCTGCTGCGCATTTACGAAAGGTTTTATAGGGTTGACAAAAGTCGTTCAAGACATGCTGGTGGGTCAGGACTTGGACTGTCGATTGTCAAGCATATTGTGGAAGCCCACGGAGGGAACCTTCATGTCCGTTCAACGTTAGGTACAGGAACTACTTTCAGTTTTACCTTACAAAAAGCACCCATAGGAAAAACTTAACATTGTCTTAACCTAGAATTCATAAAGCTTGAGAACTTTTAAAAGACCTTGCACTCAAATTATTTAAGAAGACATGGTAGCTTTATTTACGACAATCGGATTTATCCTCGCAGGATACTCAGTAATTGCAAACGACAGTGTTCAAACACTCGGAACATGGATCGCCTCAAATAGAGAACGGTTTAAGTGGTGGCAACTTTGGATTGCAGCTTCAGGTGTGCTTATTGTGACGCTTGTCTATGGATGGTACACAGGAGATGGAGATATTTCTTTTGGTCGTCTCTCAAAGATTCCATACATAGAACCACAATGGTACCACGCCATGGCACCTCTTGCTTTGGTAGTCCTCACAAGGAAAGGAATACCTGTATCTACTTCATTTCTGGTGCTTTCAGCGTTCGCTTCCACCTTCGTCCTTGAAAAAATGCTCATTAAAAGCATGCTGGGCTATGGACTGGCTGCACTCGTGGCTTATGTTCTCTGGCTTGTTGTGGCACGTTTGGTCAATGAGAAAGAAGATATCAGTGACAAATACAAGCCCTTCTGGAGAACATTCCAGTGGTTCAGTACAGGTTTCCTTTGGTACACATGGCTTTCGCATGATGTCGCAAACATCGCTGTTTTCCTCCCTCGCCAATTAGAGTCTTGGCAACTCATCCTCATTATTGTCTTTTTCGTTGCTGGTTTGGCAAATATTTTCTACAGTAAAGGAGGTAAAATTCAGCAAATCGTTCTCGACAAACAGAGCACCAAATACGTGAGATCTGCAACCTTAATTGACCTTGCCTACGCCTTTCTTTTACTTTATTTCAAACAAATGAATGAAATCCCTATGTCAACAACATGGGTGTTTGTAGGTCTTCTTTGTGGCCGTGAACTTGCGCTAAATACTGGACTTACAAAAAAGGGCAACATTAAAATGATTTTCCCTATCGTGGCCAAGGATTTCCTGAAACTCGTTGTGGGACTGATGGTGAGCGTAGCCATCGTCTTAGGCATACACTATGGTACAGACCAAAAAGAATTAAATCAAGCTGCTTCTGACAAATTAGAATTAACCAAATCTAATAATAGTAACATCCTTGACCATAAATCAAAAGTTGCACCTCAAGATTCAATTCAATATAATTCGATAGAATCACCCGATACTATACAAGAATAACTTGAAGAAACTCGGTTTTTTAGACAGGTATCTCACGATTTGGATCTTCCTAGCGATGGCTTTGGGCGTTCTCATTGGCGCATGGATTCCTGGCGTCTCGGATGCGATCGATCTTATCGCATATAAAGGAATAAATATTCCGATTGCAACAGGTCTGATTGTGATGATGTATCCACCGCTTGCAAAGGTGGATTACCGTACCCTTCCCGTCGTTCTGAAAGACAAAAAACTACTCTCACTATCACTTATCCTCAACTGGGTAGTGGGTCCACTTTTCATGTTTTTCTTGGCCTCATATTTCTTGAGTGACAGACCTGAACTGATGACAGGTGTGGTATTGATAGGGCTGGCGAGGTGCATCGCAATGGTTCTTGTTTGGAACGATTTGGCCGACGGAGACAGCACCTATGGGGCAGCATTGGTGGCCCTTAACTCTCTTTTCCAAGTCTTCACATTCAGTTTTTATGCGTGGTTCTTTTTGACCATTTTACCAACCTGGATTGGCTTGGGAAGTATTCTGGTTGACGTCCCATTCACGATGGTCGCAACGAACGTGGGCATCTATCTCGGCATCCCCTTTTTACTTGGAATTGGAGGCCGCGCGGTTCTCATTCGTTTAAAAGGAGCATCGTGGTATACTGAATCATATCTCCCACATATCGGACCGCTCACATTAATTTCACTCCTGTTCACAATCGTTTTGATGTTCAGTCTTCAGGGCGCTCGGATTTTAGACCAAACCTCTGACGTTCTTCTCGTTTCAATACCCCTCCTGCTCTACTTCTTCGGGATGTGGTTAATCAGTTATTTTGCTGGAATTAAATTGGGAGCCGATGAACCCAGAAATCGCGCTGTTGCCTTCACTGCAGCCGGAAACAATTTTGAACTGGCTATCGCGGTAGCGATCGGCGTCTTTGGACTTCACTCCTCAGAAGCATTTGTAGGGGTCATAGGCCCATTGATTGAGGTTCCCGCCCTCCTACTACTCGTTCAGCTTTCAAAACGACTCTCAAAGCAATAAGGCCTGATTGCGTTCATTGTTGTAACATTCCTGTTCCAGCGCCATTCACAAAAGGATTTGAGGCCCGCTCTTTCCCGATAGAAGTTGGTGCTCCATGACCGGGATATACGATGTAATCGTCTTCTAAACTGAACAACTGTTCGGTGATACTTCGCGCAAGAACATCCGGATTGCCACCAGGCAGATCCGTGCGGCCAATACTCCCCTCAAAGAGAACATCACCTCCCACAACAAATTTATGGGCATGGCACACAAAAATCACATGCCCCTTGCTGTGTCCAGGGGCCAATCGAATCTCGAGTTTCATATCTCCACACGAGATCTCAGTACCTTGATTACCCAAGTCCTCTCCCCGAGTGGGAAGCTCATCCATATCTATCCCATATAGCTTGGCCGAAATAGGTGCCTGTTTCCAGGTCGTTTCATCAGTCGGGTGTAATCTGGGACCACAGCCAAATTTATCTGACACCCAAGCTGTACCCATAACATGGTCCAGATGAGCATGCGTAAGTAAGCACTGGGTGACCACGACTCCAAGTGTTTTGCAAGTCTCCTCAAAGTGGGACCTCTCTTCCAGAGAGCTCATTCCCGGATCAAAGACCGTTGCTTCGCCATTGCCGTGATCTAGTAAATACGTTTGCTCACTAAAGGCATTAAATCTGAAGGAGTGAAGATGGTTCATGAAATATAAAGGAAATGATCTATTTAGGGCGTAATTTCGGGAAGCATGAGTCCAAATCTCACATCTAAATTAACGATTCTCCTATTTGGAGCACTAATGCTTTGTAACCAGGGAGTTACAGCGCAATTTTACGATGGACTACAAGTGGAGTATGGAAAAAACAGAATACAGTACAGGGATTTTATTTGGCAATATCATACTGTGGGGCACTTTGAAATTTACTTTTATCAAGGTGGTCAAGAACTCGCTGGAGCAATTGCGGGAATCGTAGAAGAAACAGCAAAGGAATTGACCCCCTATTTTGGAAACAAATTAGAGGGGCCAATTCAAATCCTTGTGTACAATAATATTGCTGAATTCCGACAAAGTAATTTGGGGGTTTTGTCCATTGAAGAAGAAGCTATAAACATTGGCGGAACTGCAAAGATTATCGGGAATAAGCTCTTTATATATGGACGAGGGGACCGTGCTGGTTTAGAAAGAGATCTGAAGGGTGGGCTGGCAAGAATAGGGCTGCAACAAACAATTTATAGTGGCAGTTGGAAAGATGCTTTGAAAAACTCGAGCATGTTACAAATTCCTGAGTGGTTTGAAGAGGGGCTTGTCAGTCACCTTTCGTGGCAGAAATCAGCGCGCGCAAACGTGTATGCATTTGATGCAGCCAGATCTGGTGCGCTCGCGAACATTGAAAGCAGTGAAGGCGATGAAGCAGGAGAACTCGGAAGCGCAGTTTGGGATTACATTGCAAATATCTATGGTGTTCCGGCGATTGCGAATGTTTTGTATATGATACGAATAAGTCGAAGCGTAGAAGGGGGATTCAGGTTTGCGACTGGCTTGAGTTTGCCTCAACTCATGTCTGAAGCAATCGTTTATCATAAACGACAAACCCCCATTAATTACGATAAAAATCTTCCAACAAACGCAGGACGGAAAAATGTTCGTAATGCATTAAAAGACGGAGGAGAAATCCCTTTCAAGCTCAAGAAGCGATATGACTATATCTCCATAAGCCAATCCCCCGACGGCGAAAATATTGCATTCATCACTGACGAAAGAGGACAATGGAAGGTTTGGACTTGCGGCGTTGAGGAAGGGAGCAATGTTGTACGAAGAGCCAAACACGGACACAAACTTGATGTGTTAAAAAATGACTTGTTGCCAATGATTGCTTGGCATCCCGACGGAACACAGTTTACCTATAGCATCATACAAAAGGGACAACCCGTTCTTGTGACCATCCGATTGGACGATAACAAGGCCATTCAAAAAAAACTTTTTAAGATTGACGAAGTACTCTCTATGGACTACGCTCCAGATGGAAGAAGTATTGTTTTTTCTGGCATGACAAATGGAAGATCTGATCTCTACATCTACCGAATTATTGGAAATTTACAAGAACCCCTTTGGAAAGACCGGTTTGATGATTTAAATCCAAGATATACTTCGGACGGAAAATCAATTATTTTTTCTTCAAACAGACCTGATGAAACCCTTCGTGATGACAGAGAGAATATTCCATTTGCTGCTCCCTTGGATTTATTTCTATGCCATTTAGAGGGTGATGAACCGCGATTAGAAAGACTCATCAACACACCCAACATTGATGAACGATTCCCTATACCGCTTCCAAATGACGAATTTATCTACCTATCTGAGTATCGTGGAGGACGTCAAGAATACAGCTGGGGATGGGCTGACAGCACCATTCTGAGCATAGATACCGTAATCAAATACAGGTATTTTTTTGATACCCGAGTCCTCAATGATCTCGACGTTCCCATTTTAAGCATGCATTGTGATACTGCAAATGGGATGTGTTATGGTGTGACCGAAATCCTTCAACACTCATATAGAACCAAACTCGGGAAGATGCCCAAAACCGAGCAAAGGTCTGCCGAAAAATTCCAATCCATAAAAGATTTCGAAGACGAAAGTGGATTGCAAGATTTCGAAGCTCCCGATTGGTCAATGACGTTTGAAGATACCGAAGCAGACATCAGAGCGTACCAATTTGAATTCGAGAAACGGATAGAAAAAACGAAAAGAAAAAGTATTGATCAAAACCCTGTAAATACGATTGCAAGATCATCTACAACGCTCAAACCAAAAAACTACAGATTAAATTATGCACTGCAGAAACTGCAGAGCCAAGTGAGCAATGCCTTTCGCTCTCAGTTCTACAGAACATACGACGGGTCCGTCTCTTCCTTGCCGGGATTAGGAAATGCCTCAGAGATTCGAATTTGCGATTTGTTTGAAGACAAGCATATTATTGGTGGATACAACATCTCTACAAATCTGAATAACAGCATGATCGGTGTCGCTTATTATAACCTAGAAGGCAGAGTAGATAAAATGTTCTCCATTCAGCGACAAGGCACCACGTCATTGGAACCCAATAGTTTTAATCTTGTGGAAAGCCAATCACATTTCGCACGATATCGCTTTTCATACCCATTAGATGAGGTCAGAAGCGTGCGGGCAGGTATCGGTCTTCGACTTGACAGAGCGGTGACGCAAGGAACTGAAATGTTCAGTTTAACAGCCCCAAATCGATGGACAGAACAAGTCGGTCTATCTGTAGCGTGGGTTCACGATGACACAAGAATACCTACGCTGAATATTCGAGAAGGATTACGCGCAAAAGTGTGGGCTGAGTTATACTTAGATGGATTCGATAGCAGCTTTGGAACCGTCGGATTTGATGTGCGGAGATATTTCAAAATATATGCAAACGCAATATTTGCAATTAGGGCCGCCGGCAATTGGTCGATCGGTGAAAAGAAATTACTTCACCTTTTAGGTGGTACAGACAACAGACTCCTGACGGCCAGTAACAATAACGCATCTCCAATTGACCAAAATCAAGCGTATACATACCAAACCAACATAACGCCTCTCAGAGGATTTGCAAACAACGCACGAAACGGAACGAACGCTGCGATCATCAATGCAGAAATACGCATCCCTATTTGGAGCACCGTTTTTTCTGAACCTGCCAAGTCGGACTTACTGAGACATCTTCAGCTGATCTTTTTCTCGGACATCGGTTCTGCTTGGATCGGAGCGCATCCATATTCCGAAGAAAACACATTCAATACGACCACATTTGAAAACAATCCGATTACGGTAACAATCGATAACAATAGGGAACCGATCGTATATGACTTTGGGTTTGGAGTAAGGTCGCGTGTCCTTGGATACTGGCTTAGCGCGGATTGGGGATGGGGCGTTGACAATGGTATGATGATGCCCAAACGATTCACCTTAAGTCTAAATTTTGATTTCTAAATGCGTCTTTAATAAATTAGCCACCCATGGAACTCTCCACTTTATTTATTCTACTTACAATCGGCGTTTTAGCGGGCATTGCAAGCGGATTTGTGGGGATAGGTGGCGGGTTAATTATTGTGCCTGCCTTGATATACTTTTTGGGTTTAGACCAACACACTGCACAGGGAACCTCACTGGCCCTCATGCTACCCCCTATAGGGATAATGGCTGCCATGCAATACCACAGTGAACAACACGTTGAATGGACGTATTCAGTGATCATTGCTGTGACATTTATATTGGGTGCATGGCTCGGCAGTAAATGGTCGTTAAAACTCCCTACATCTGTGGTTAGATTGGTTTTTTCCGCAATTCTTTTTTACGCTTCGATAGGCATGGCTGTGAAGGCTTTTCGTGATATTTTCCCAGGAAATGGAACTTAAAAACATACGTTTGGCTGATCTTTTTAAATCCGCTGCTGAAAACCTAGCCCCTCAACTTTCTATTTGGAGAAGGCATCTTCATTCTCATCCTGAACTCTCATATGAGGAATATGAAACGATGAAATATGTCTCTGGAGAATTAGATAAAATGGGGGTAAGCCACACTTCGGGTGTCGCAAATACTGGTATCGTTGCTACAATTGAAAGCAATGACCCCACATCTCGGTTAATGGCATTGCGTGCAGATCTAGACGCTCTACCTATTCAAGAACTTAACGATGTTCCTTATGCTTCTTGTAACCCCGGAGTGATGCATGCGTGCGGACACGATGTACATACGACTTCACTTCTAGGTGCTGCTCACATACTCTCCACAACCAAAGATCAATGGAAGGGCACGGTGCGATTGATCTTCCAACCTGGAGAAGAACAGCTTCCCGGCGGAGCCTCTCTTATGGTGGCAGAAGGCGTCCTTAAAAACCCTACACCATCTCACATCCTTGGATCACATGTATTCCCTGAACTCCCTGCCGGTCATGTAGGGATGCGTCCAGGAACGTATATGGCATCCGCAGATGAAATTCATCTTACCATTGTAGGGAAAGGGGGCCATGCGGCACTCCCCGAGAATCAGTCAAATCCACTCATTGTGGCATCAGAAATAATTTTGGCACTGGAAAAGTTAATACATGAACGGCCAGACCCCAGCATCAAGACAGTGCTTGCATTTGGGTTTATTGAAGGGTTGGGTGCGACAAATGTCATCCCAAATCAAGTTCATCTTAAAGGGACCTTCAGATCACTTAACGAAACGTGGAGATACGAAGTTCACAAGAAAATGAAATCCATTGTGGAAGAGATCTGCAAGAAAAGAGGTGCTTCAGCTGACCTAAAAATACCTGTTGGATATCCGAGTGTTTATAATGATCCTGATTTAACCGCAAGGATGAAATCAAGTGCCATTGCATTCTTGGGGAAGGAAAAAGTGCATGATCTTCCTGTACGAATGACCGCGGAGGATTTTAGCTTTTACGCGAGAGAAATTCCTGGTTGTTTCTATAGAATTGGAACGTCTAGCCCCACTTCTGATTTGGGACATCGTGGACTACACACACCTCATTTCGATGTCGATGAAGACGCTTTAAAACTTGGCGCTGGACTTATGGCTTATGCCGCAGCAACGACTTAAGTAAGATTAATTCGCGACGTCACTTAGAAACTTGACCCGCATCAATCTAAGTTCATCTTCAGAGTAGGTTCCCTCAAATTCAACCAATGCTGAGTCAATCCCTTCGTCTTCTGTTTCACTATAAAACTCAAACAGTTCCTCCACGCAATCTTCATCCATAGATTCTTGAATAAGGTGGTCGATATTAACTTTGGTTCCAGCAGCAACGATTTGTTCTATTTCACCAAATACTTCTTGTCGCGTTAAATTCGTACGAGCCGCCATGTCATCAAGATTCATCTTTCTGTCAATTTGTTGAATAATTGACACCTTGTTGGAAGATTTCTTGGACGAAGTCCTCACCAGCAAATCTTCTGCTCGCTCTATGTCATTCTCCATGACATATTTAGAAATAAGTTCTAGAAACCGAAGACCAAACTTTGTTGCCTTACCTGCGCCCACTCCGGTAATCCGTAACAATTCATCTTCCTTGATTGGATAGTGAATTGCCATTTCGTCCAGTGATACATCTTGAAAAATAACGTAAGGAGGTAAACTCTTTTCATCAGCGATGTCCTTCCTCAAGGTAACGAGCATCTTTCTAAGTGTCGCATCTGCAACCCCTCCCTGTCCTCGTCGGGTTTGCACCATTGTGTCTCCAGTATCCACATCTCTGTAATCTCTTTCTTCTGAGAGCATCACTGGTTTCGGATTCATAAGAAAGTCCTGGCCTTTTTCCGTAATCTTTAAAATTCCGTATTTCTCAATTTCTTTCTTCAAGAATCCAAGAACAATCGCCTGACGTATGATGCCTTTCCAATATCTATCTGACTTCTCTTTTCCTCGCTCCCAAAATGAGCTTTTATCACCTTCATAATCATCTACCTCTCTGTTGTGCTCACCGATAAGAATCGCTGAAATAAACTGCATTTTATGAGCCTCTTTATGCTCAAGCGTAGCACTAATGACCATATGAATTTCTTCCTGACCATCGTATTGAGGCTTTGGATATCTCATATTGTCGCAATTTTTTGCGCCGGGTCCATTTACTTCATCAAATTCTTCACCGAAATAGTGAAGTAAGAATTTTCGGCGAGACACAGACGTTTCAGCATAGGCCATGACTTCTTGTAAAAGTTGAGAGCCAATCTCCTGTTCAGCAATAGGTTTGCCTTGTAAAAACTTCTCAAGCTTTTCGATATCCTTGTGGCTATAGAAAGCGATACAATGCCCTTCTCCTCCGTCACGACCCGCACGACCTGTCTCTTGATAATAGCTTTCTAAACTTTTAGGGATGTCATAGTGTATGACTGATCTCACGTCTGGTTTATCTATGCCCATTCCGAATGCGATCGTCGCAACAATAATATCCACATCTTGCATAAGAAACTGATCCTGTATTCGGCTTCTCGTTTTAGAATCCTTTCCAGCGTGATAAGGCAACGCCTTAATCCCATTGACGGATAGCGTTTCAGCAATTTGTTCCACTTTCTTTCTGCTCAAACAGTAAACGATACCGCTTTTTCCTTTGTTGTTAAGGCTGTATTGAACAATCTGCTTGAGGGCATCTTTTTTAGGTCGAACTTCATAATAAAGGTTGTCCCTGTTAAAGGATGACTTGATTAAAGTTGCATTGACCATTTGAAGGTTCTTCTGAATATCTTGTTGAACCTTGGGTGTCGCAGTTGCTGTGAGCGCGATGATAGGCACATCTGCAATTTGTTTGATGATGGGGCGGATCCGTCTGTACTCAGGACGAAAGTCGTGCCCCCATTCAGAAATACAGTGCGCCTCATCTACAGCAACGAAACTGATCTTTACAGATTTCAAAAACTCTATGTTGCTTTCTTTGGTGAGGGTTTCTGGGGCAACATAAAGCAACTTTGTTTTTCCTGAGACTACGTCTGCCCTCACTTGCTCCGCTTCAGACTTATTTAAAGATGAATTTAGAAAATGAGTGATTGCTGGGTCGGCGTGATTGCCTCGCATGGCATCCACTTGATTTTTCATCAGCGCAATCAATGGTGACACGACAATCGCGACACCCTCTAGCATTAGGGCAGGTAGCTGGTAACACATGGACTTCCCTCCACCTGTAGGCATAATGACAAAGGTGTCTTTCCCATTGAGTACACTCTGGATTGCAGTTTCTTGCTCACCCTTGAATTCATTAAATCCAAAATATGTTTGTAAAGCGCTTAGTGGCGATTCATCAATCAGGCTCATCGATGTTTAAATTTGCTCATTATAAAGATAAGAAGTTTAACCTATTTTGCAACCATAAATTTATATATGGGCCATAAAAATTTAAATCCACCCTCTTCATCTGAGTCAATTCTACAACGAGGCACCCAAACACTTCGTCTAGAAGCTGAAGCAATCAATCGACTTGCAGACCAACTAGGCACTCCTTTTGTTGATGTCATCAATCTCATCATGAAGACCTCTGGAAGGGTCGTTTTAACAGGTGTAGGCAAAAGTGCAGATGTGGGGAGAAAAATTGTTGCTACGCTTAATTCGACGGGTTCACCTGCCCTTTTTGTCCATGCAGGAGATGCAGTCCATGGTGACTTAGGGGGGATTCAGGAGGGAGATGTCGTCATATGTCTCTCTAAAAGTGGAAGGAGTGCAGAAATGATCGCTTTGGCGCCTTTGTTAAAAGAACACGGTCATACAATTGTGGGCGTCACAGGAGTTGCTGATTCACCACTCGCTCAACAATCTGACATCGTCTTACTCGCTGGGGGTGATGCCGAAGCTTGCCCATATAACCTTGCCCCTACTACGAGCACAGCTGTACAGATGGCGTTGGGGGATGCCTTGGCGATGTGCCTTATGGAAGCCAAGGGGTTTGGGGCGGAAGATTTTGCGAGATTTCATCCTGG
>PACT01000040.1 GCA_002700285.1 Crocinitomicaceae bacterium
AGGCGCGGAGGAAGCGATTATTACTGGTGGGTACGAAGTTGTTGAAATGGATCGGATGCGCAAGCTGATTGCCAAACACATGGTTGATTCGGTACATACATCACCTCACGTGACTTCTTTTGTGGAGGCAGATGTGACGAATTTGGTCCTATGGAGAAACAAGAACAAAGACAAGTTTCTTGAGAAATTTGGAGAGAAACTAACGTTTACCCCTTTGCTCGCTGAAGCAATAATCAAAGCAATTGGTGACTTTCCTGGTGTGAATGCGAGTGTGGACGGTGACAATTTGGTTATCCATAAAGGGATACACTTAGGGATGGCTGCGGCACTTCCAAGTGGAAATTTAATTGTCCCTGTGATTAAGAATGCGGATTCATTCAATTTGCAGGGATTGACAAGAGCGGTAAATGATTTGGCCACACGAGCGCGTGCTGGACAACTTGGTCCAGATGACATTGCTGGCGGCACTTACACCATGACGAACGTGGGAACGTTTGGCAATGTGATGGGGACCCCAATCATCAATCAACCACAGGTGGGCATTCTCGCATTGGGAGCGATTCGTAAAAAGCCAGCCGTAATAGAAACTCCGGAAGGAGATATGATTGGCATTAGACACATGATGTTCCTTTCTCACAGCTATGATCACAGAGTTGTTGACGGTCAGTTAGGAGGTCGTTTTGTCCGAAGAGTCGCTGATTATCTAGAGAATTTTTCGTCAGATCGCCCAATAGAAGGATAGCGCATATTGAATTTTATAATGTGTAAACAAAGTCCACTTATTTAAATTAATTAAGTGCTTAACTTGTGAGGATGTTGAAACACCCGATCTTATTTGTAATTATTTGTTTTTTCACGATTGTATCGTCAAATAATATTCAGAGTCAAACCCGTTTGAAATCTCCGCGTCATTCTCTGTCTCATTCAGACAGATTGGTGTTTGATCAGGCGTCTATGCTTTCTGAAGAAGGGGTCTATCACGAAGCGGCCAGGGTATGGAAGGGGCTTGTTGATGATTATCCAGATTGCGGAAATTACAGGTATCACTATGCTGTTTGTCTGTTGAAATCAGGTGCGCCGATAACCTCAGTGAACCATGAGTTAACGAATGCCATTTCAATGTCAGGTTCTTTAATTTCAGGGTCAGGTGAATTTAATGAAGATATATGTGAAGCGCCTGTTGATGTTTTGGTGTATGCTTCTCAAGTAAAAATGTTGCTTTTGGAGTTTGAGGAGGCGCTCAGTTTGTTGTCTCAATTCAATGTCGAAGCAAAAAAATGGAACCCACTTCGACGTACCGCTGATCTGCTTCTCACGAATATTGAAATGGCCCAAAACCTTATTGCACGTCCCATTGATGTCCAAGTAAGGAATATGGGGCCGCTTATAAATACTGAGTTTGACGACACCCATCCGGTGATTAGGGCAGATGAAAAGCAACTGTTTTTCTCTTCTCAAAGGGCCAGGTCAAATGGGTCAAATCACGGTTCTTTCGACCCGAACACGAAAGATCATTATGCAGACATTTACATGTCTGAACGTGACTCAGCTTGGGGGAAAGCTGAGTGGGTAAACATTGGACTGAAAAAGCACAAATTTGCCTTGGCAATTTCTCCTTTCGGGGAGAATCTTGCGGTTGCACATGTAGATGGTTGGGATGAATTGGTGTTTCATTCAAATAAAAGAAAAGACAAATGGCAACAAGCTGTTTCCTCAAGTGTCATTCCCGATGCGCCGTCTGAGGGTGTGATTGTGTTTTCGCCAAACAATTCAGTCGCGATCATGAGTATAGCAGACAGAAAGGGCCGAACAGGATTTGATCTTTACCAGTACACCAAGCTGTCAGACGGGAGTTGGTCAAGTCCTGAACGCATCGAAGGTCCCATCAATTCTGACAGAAATGAGATGTCACCGTTTATTTCTGCAGACGGCACTTTGTTTTTTGCATCGAATCGTCAAACTAGTATGGGGGGGTATGATTGCTATCGCTCCGTGTTTGAAAATGGGGAATGGAGTGACCCTGTGAATTTGGGGTTTCCGATTAACACAGTAGATGATGACAGATATTTTGCTATTTCTGCTGAGGGTACACGGGCTTATATCGCCTCTCGAAGAAACCGTCCCTTAAATGATTACGACATTTTCGAAATCACGTTTACTGATTCGTCACAACTTGTCAATGGCAATATTATGCTGTTAGACGTACTTCTGGAAGTGAACTTTGATCGCATTACGCTGACATCTTTGCAGTCTGGAAATACGGATGATGTCATGGTTTTCGAAGACAATGAACAATTTTTACGCGCAATTATATACGGAGGGCAATCGTACAGAATTGATTACTATAAAGAAGGTGCTATCGTTATGGCAGACACGTTAGAAATTGCGACAGATGCGGGGTACCATTTGTATACAAACCCCATCGATTCGTTTGATGGAGGGATTTCTGGTGACGGGACATTGCGCGTGGAGAAATATATTGAACCAGAACCCGTGTTGATTGATTCTGCTATGTCATTGGAAGATTCACTTGAACTTTTAAGTTTGTCTGGTCAGGCGCCAGAAGAAGACATCTGGATTTCATTTTTCAAACTCATGTCACTTCAAATTCACACGCCTAACATTGACATTTCTTCTATGGCAGATGAAGTTGTAAGAAGGATCAATGAAGAAAGTCATCCACAACTGTTTATTTCTTCAAGTGCATTCAGAAATGAAACAACATCATTTGAAGACGCGAATACCTTGTCGGGAAAGCGTTCAGCAAATGTCTTCATCAGACTGAAAAAGATTTTGTCGAGTCGAGGATATAAGAATAAGGTGGATTACACGTTCTCACCTTTTGAAATAAACGTTGTGACGGACCCAGACGAAGACACGCCTGACTACGTAACAATTCATATCACATCAAGGCCTCAATAAATAAGATCACGACAATTAACATGGGTATAGAAGAAGGATTAAAAAAGTTAAATCTCAAGCGACCGCTCGTTGTTTTTGATCTAGAAACCACCGGAGTTCAGGTAGGTACGGACAGAATAGTGGAGATTGCTATGATTAAAGTGTCTCCAGATGGGTCCATCGTCAGGAAGCCAGAGAAAGCAGGTGCGGAACATCGGATTCTCGTCAATCCAGAGATGCCTATTCCCTTAGAGTCCTCTTTGGTTCACGGCGTTTATGATGATGACGTAAAAAACAAGCATACATTTGGTGCGATCGCACCTGGTTTGGTCAAGTTTCTTCAGGATTGTGATCTTGGAGGTTTCAATTCAAATCGATTCGATGTTCCCATGCTTGTAGAAGAATTCCTGAGGGTGGGTGTCGACTTTGGCTTAGAGGGAAGAAATCTTATTGATGTCCAAAACATTTTTCACAAAATGGAGCAGCGTACGCTTAAAGCCGCGTATCAGTTTTATTGCGGAAAAGACCTAGAGGGCGCGCATGAAGCTTACCCCGATACCGCTGCGACTCTTGAAATACTGGTCGCTCAACTCGACAAATATGCAGATCAGTCAATTATTGATACCCGAGGTGAA
Source organism: Crocinitomicaceae bacterium (assembly GCA_002700285.1). GTDB lineage: Bacteria > Bacteroidota > Bacteroidia > Flavobacteriales_D > Sanyastnellaceae > UBA974. The sequence goes on from PACT01000040.1 coordinate 3,537, forward strand.
AAAATAGGGCCTGTTCCAGGAGATATGGAGTTGCTTCATGAATTCTGCCAACGCACGAAAAATGTTGATCTCGCGGGGCGTTTGATTTATAACGATGAAGGAGTCATCATTTTCAATTTCGGAAAACACAAAGGCGTGTCCGCAATTGAACTTCTCAAGAAAGACCCGGGATATTTTGGTTGGATGATGAAAGGTGATTTTCCGCGTTATACAAAGAGAGTGCTCCAGCAAATAAAAGACGGAGAACTTAAATAGCTGTCAGTGAAAATAGCCGTTCTCGTATCCAACGATCTTTCTTTTGACCAAAGAGTAAGAAAAACCTGTAAAGTATTAGTCGATGCAGGGCACGAACTCATCCTTGTGGGGCGTCTTCTTTCAGACTCGACACCATATGAGGGGCCAGGTTCTGCTCTAAGATTTCCTTTGAAATACTCATCAGGCATTTTCTTTTATGCTGAATTACAATGGTCGCTTTGGAAGTGGTTGAAGACCGCTGATATCGATGCGATATGGGCAAACGATCTTGACACACTCTTTCCAGCTGTGCTTATTTCAAGAAGACGCAAGCTTCGAATCGTGTATGATTCTCATGAATATTTTACGGAGGCAGCGGGATTAACTGGTCGGCCATGGCGTCGTTGGGTTTGGCTTACAATTGAAAAATATTGTATTCCCAAATTGAAGAAAATGATTACTGTGAATGAATCTATCGCTGCACATTATAGATCGCGTTATGATATTCAGGTTGACGTACTTAGAAATATGCCTGTGTTGTCTGACGTTCCAGAGATTTCTCACCGGAAAGCTTTTGAAGAATTTAAGATTCCTACAGACCTTCCTATTTTGCTTTTACAAGGCGCTTTTATGGACCGTGATCGGGGGACAAGTGATGCCGTCAACGCCTTAGAACGCATGACCGATGTGCGTCTGGTATTGGTGGGCGCAGGTATTGAATTCGAAGAATCCATCAATAGGATGAATGATCCAAGATGGCGTGGCCGATTGCATTGCATACCTCGACTTCCATATGAAAAGCTGAGGCTTTTAACTGCATCTGCCGACGTCGGGCTTTCGTTAGACAAAGGGATGCATGCGAATTATCTTTTAAGCTTGCCAAACAAACTGTTCGATTTCATTCATGTAGGTCTTCCTGTCGTTGCAAGTTCTATGGTTGAAGTAAGACGGGTGGTGGAAGAAAATGGGGTAGGGGTTGTGATCGAAGATGTCACGACAGATGAGATTGCCAGAGCAGTCTCAAAAGTTCTTTCAAGTCCCCGAGAGGTATGGTTTGAAAAATGTATGGCGGCAAGAAAGAATCTTCACTGGGGCACAGATTCCTTTTTAATTCTGGCGCATCTGGAAGGTTAAAACAGTTGTTTTTTTAACCATTTGAGACGGGTGAAAACATGTTGTGCGATTTGGTCTTGCATGGAGGGGAAAAGGGTTCGCTTCATGGCCCTTTCTTCTCTGTAAAGTGAATATGTAAATTTCCTGCTGACGCCTCCAGGCGCCACTTCAGAAATCACGGTGTCGAAACACATGCACTTGACGCCCCGTTTCCAAAGTCTAAGATGTAAATGATAATCTGCCAAGACTTTAAATTTTATATCATAAGGCGCATTGCGTAAGAGATCTCTTGAATAAATAACGCCTTGATGATGTAATGTATTTCTCCATTTTAATGCTGAATTCCAAACGGGTTGATAGAATTCTGGGACACCTGACTCTCTTGGTGGAAGAAGATGAACGCCAAAAGCCAAAACTTCTGATTCCAGGCCTTTTTCTAATGTGCGTATTAAAAACTCAAAACCATCTTTTTTGGGCAGGTCACCTGTCCCAAAAAACATAATCCATTTCCCATTTGAAAGGGCAATGCCCTTGTTCATGGCGTCATAAATCCCCTGATCGGATTCAATTTGAGAGCAATCCATTGACGCCTCATGATCTCTTATCCAAGTTTGACTTTCATCAGATGACAGACCATCTATGACGATGAGTTCGACGCGTTTATTACGGAATAACGAGAAGGCATCCAGCGTCTTTTTTAACCCTTCAAGTTGATTGTATGAGGGGATAATGATGCTGAGGAGTGGCATGGTCTCTTTTGTCATATAGAGGACCTTATCTCACCCTTTTCACAGATTAAAATCTTGCCAGGAAACGCAGTCATAGAAGCGTGGTCATGTGTCGCCATGATGACACTGCATCCAGAGTCTGTAAGTCCGTGCATTAAAGTAAGAATATCTTTTGTGGTTTCTGGATCCAGATTCCCTGTGGGTTCGTCAGCGAGAAATAACATAGGTGAATTTAACAGGGCCCTTGCGATAGAAACACGTTGTTGTTCTCCTCCTGAAAGTTCGTGTGGGAATTTATAGCCCTTGTGCGTCAGTCCTACGCGTTTAAGAACCTCATCGATCCTCTGCGCGATGTCTTTTTTTGAATTCCACCCTGTGGCTCTCAAAGAAAATTCCAAATTTTTGCTGACTGTCCTGTCGGTTAAAAGGCCGAAGTCCTGAAAAACGATTCCCAGTTTACGTCTAAGCTTATGTACGTTTTTTCTTGTCAATGAAGTCAAATCCATGCCGCAGACGTTCCCAGTGCCGCTTGCAATATTAAGATCTCCATAAAGAGCTCTAAGAAGGCTAGATTTTCCACTCCCGGTTTTCCCAATGAGATATAGGAACTCCCCTGTACCAATCTCTAAATTGACATTGTTTAATACGGCGTGTTCCTGTTGATTTAGAGAAACATCTCGTAGCTTAACGAATGGCGAGTCTGACACTGTGGTAGCTGTTAGGTTAATCTAAGTTGAATAGTGATTGGTCAATCTCAGGATTTACTGAAACAGAGCCAATACGTATAGCCATTGTTTGCGTTCCTGCAACGGTGACAATCTCCATGGGAAATTTAAACCCTTCTCCAAGGTCGAAGTAGTTCTTGAATTTTGTTGTAACAGTCATGGGACCATCCTCACCCTCCATGATTGATTTTGTGAAAGAGAGTGTTTTAGAGCTGAGGTCAAAATAGCCAGTCATATTTATCGTTTCATTGCTTTCATCACTGCCACAACATGTGAATTGAATCACATGGTATTTGCTCCCATTCATTTCTTCTACACCGAGGAGTTTAGCATTTATCCCATTTTCCTCTGCGTGAAGAAGGAATATGGGGTCAAGTTCTTCCCATTGTGCGCTAAATAATTCGTTGTCGGTGGTCGCAATACGATTTCCCATTTGGGATGAATAACCTCCATTGTCATTGACCACACTCGTCATCACTTCTTGTCCACTCATGGTGAATGATGTTCGTGCCCCTCTTTTATTCTTTTTATAGGATGCAGTATGCGTGAAGCCTACAGTCATACCGCCACCCATTTCCATAGATCCAGTGCGAAGGATGCCACTGAGCTTCGAAATGGCTTTAACACCTCCTATGGCCTTGTAGTGGGCCTTGATGACAGATTCAGCCGTGACACCATCCTGGGCTGAGGAAAGTTCTATCAGAGGTTTTCCGTAGGCATCAAAAAACTCTACAGTTCCATTGGTCGCAAACTTGGTGAGTGATTCGGCGACACTTTTGTTTCCGACACATGTAATATGGAGCTGGTCGGGATGGAGGTGGTTTTTGGCAACGCGTTGTACATCTTCTATTGTCACTGCGTTGAGTTTTTCTAAATAGGTGAGGTAATAATCCGCTGGCAGATTGTAACGTTGAATATTCAGCGCAAATCTTGCAGCGGTATTGGGGTTTTCCAGTGAACGCGCAAAGCTCCCCGTCATATAATTCTTGGTGACCGCAAAAGAAGCGCTGTCAACAGCTTCTGTCGTCATACGTCGTATCTCATAAAGGAACTCAACAACGGCACTGTCAGTCACTTCATTTCGGACATCTGCGTAAGCCGTAAAAGAACCCAAGAGTGGGTCAGTAGAAATGTTTGACCGTGCACCATACGTAAACGCCTTATCTTCACGAAGATTCTGCATCAACCTGCCAGAAAACGCACCGCCACCAAGTATGCTATTCATCACAGAAACGGCAATTGCATCTTTGCTACCAGGGGGTATCGTGACTGTGTGTGTAAGTTTTAAGACACTCTGGACAGCACCGTCTATAGGTGAAAAGCACACTCTATTTCCTTGTGGTCGGGATGGCATCTCCCATCTTTTATAAGGTATGTTACCATTTCTTTTCCAATCGCCGAAAAATGATTTTGCTTTTCCATATGCTGTATTTGCATCGATGTCACCAACGACGACGAGGGTGGCAATGTTTGGATGAAAGTATGTGTTGTGAAAATCCACAAAATCATCTCTTGTTAGAGTGTTGATGCTTTCTGGAGTTGTGACTTCGCCGTAAGGGTGGATGTCACCATAGTTCAGTGATCGCATAAGAACATCTGATATTTCAGAAGGGGAGCTTTCCGCAGCAACAAGTCCAGAAAGCGCTTGCGTGCGCAAGCGCTCCAATTCATTCTCTGAAAACGATGGTTCGAAAAGAATTTCAGACATCAATTGAAGGATTTGATTTGTATGCTTTGTCAGACTAGATCCACGAATTCTTTTAGGACTTACACTTATCGAGGCACCGAGAAAGTCAACGGCTTCGTCGAGTTCAGCTTTTGTTTTATTCGTTGTGCCAGAGCGCATCATTTCACCAAACAACTCCAGCATTCCAGCTCTGTTTCCCTCGAAAATGGGTGCGTATTCGAATGACAATGTCCAACTTATTTTGGGCTGTTTGTGGTTTTCTACGACAATCAGTTTCAAACCGTTATCTAAGGTCAAAAGCTTAGAGTCTCCAAGTTCGATGAGCGGAGCAGGACCAGGTTCAGGCGCCTGAGATCTGTCTATTTGAGAATGAACCCCAGTATGTGATAGAGATACAGTTGCAAATAGAATTGCGAGTGTGATGTTATGGAAGATTTTCATTATTGTTCTTCTTCTTGATATAGGAAATAGAGTGTTGCACGTGTATTCTCGTCGTAATATTTCTTCGCAACACGTTGAATATCATCAGGTGTGATGGCCAGGTATCGATCGATCTCAGTATTGATGAGGTTTGCATCTCCAAAATAGGTATGGTAGTTTGCGAGTTCTTCTGCAATACCTGCCATGGTTGAATTTCCTGACACAAATTGTGACTCAATTTGATTTTTAAGTTTTTGAAGTTCTCGATCTGTAATAAGCTCTGTTTTCATCTTTTCAAACTCTTCATTCATAGCCGCTTCAACCTCAGAAGGCTCAATGCCCATGTTGACCATTGCAAAAGCAAAAGTCACCCCTGGATCTTCAAGTCCGAAACTAAAGGCGCCGCAGTAAAGCGCCAATTGTTTCTCATCGACAATAGACGTGTTTAGTCGACTAGATGCACCTCCACTTAAGACTTGATTGAGCATATCAACGGCGTAGTAGTCTGGTGTGCCCTGAGCGGGGATGGGGTAGGCCTGAATCACAACGGGGAGACGGTCTTTTCCATAGACAATACTCCTGCGCTCTTCAGATCTCTTAGGTTCGATTTGAGTGGGGCGAGGAATTGCCTTCGTCCCTTTCGGGATGTCTTGAAAGTATATTTCAACCAAGTGTTTTGCACTTTCAAGATCGATGTCGCCAGCAATACTTAATGTGGCGTTATTTGGCACATAGAACGTATCGTAAAAATCCATAAAATCTGCATGGGTTGAAGCATCAAGATGTTCCATTGATCCTATGGGAGTCCACTGATATGGATGCACATCGTAACATGCGTCCATGGTTTCAGCAATCATGCTCCCATAAGGTGCGTTGTCGACCCTTTGGCGTTTTTCTTCTTTCACAACTTCATTTTGTGTATCGATGCCGATCTGTTGAATTTTTGCGTGAAGCATTCTTTCAGATTCTAACCACAAGCCAAGTTCGAGTTGGTTTGAGGGAAGAAGCTCATAGTAAAAGGTTCTGTCTTGTGACGTATTCGCGTTAAGTACCCCACCTGCATTTTCAACATAATGGTCAAATTCACCTCTTTCTATATTTTCACTCCCTTCGAAAAGAAGGTGCTCAAAGAAGTGAGCCATCCCTGTCCTATTGGGGTTCTCGTTTTTTGATCCCACATGATACATGACGGTCACAGCTACGATAGGCGTCGAGTGGTCCTCGTGAAGAATCACATGCAAACCATTTTTTAAATCGAATTCTGTGAAGTCAATATTGGTTGAACTTTGGCCGTAAGTACTGAATAGTATAGACCAAACGAAGGTGCTACAAAGTATATATTTCATATCAATAACTGATGAATAATAGAAGACGAAGTTAACGCGAACGGGGTTTATCTTGCCGGTATGAAAGCGGATAATTTTATGCTCGATGCTGAGTGGTGGACACTGGATGATGTTTTTAATCGACTCTCTAATTTTCAGACGGGTGAATTCATATCTGATATGGACCCAGATGTTATTGACAGAGTTGAAAAATGCCACAGGTATTTGGCATCTAGAATTGCCACCAAAGGAGATACTATCTATGGCGTTAATACGGGGTTTGGTGCTCTGGCGCACACGAAAATTGCGCCAGATAAATTGTCTGAATTGCAGGATAACATTCTGATTTCTCACGCGTGTGGAGTAGGTGATCCTGTGCCAGATGAGATCGTGCGTGCGATGCTTCTATTGAAAGCAAAGTCACTAAGCCAAGGTCATTCAGCTGTCAAGCCAGAAACGATACTTCGTCTCTTAGACATGTTGGAAAACAATGTCACCCCTGTCGTTCCTTCTCAAGGCTCACTCGGCGCCTCCGGTGACCTAGCACCTCTGTCACATCTCGCGATTCCTATGATTGGTGAAGGGGAAGTCAGTGTGGGTGGGGCGCAACCTATCCAAGCTCTAGATGCCTTAAAAAGCTTCGGATGGGACAAGCTTCAACTCGACCCGAAAGAAGGCCTTGCATTAATAAATGGGACACAGCTCATGCTGGGCTATGGTGTGATTTCTATGCTTAGAATTGAAAGATTGTTAGAATGGGCAGATGCAATCGGGGCGTGGTCTTTGGAAGCGTGGAGTGGATTGCCTTCACCGTTCGATCACGATATTCATCGCATTAGGCACCAAGCGGGCGCCATCGCAGTGGCGGAATCTGTACGGAAGTGGTTAGACGGTTCAGAAAAAATGGCCACACCCAAAGATCACGTGCAAGATCCTTATTCTTTCAGATGTATTCCTCAAGTTCATGGTGCTTCTAGAGATGTCATCTCTGCAGCTCGAAAATTATTCGAAAATGAAATCAATGCTGTCACAGATAACCCATTGGTTTTTCCAGAGGAAGACAAAGTCGTTTCGGGTGGGAATTTTCACGGACAACCTCTTGCGTTAACCCTAGATCATCTCACCTTAGCGATACATGAACTCGCGACTATTTCTGAGCGTAGAACTTTTAAACTTATGAGTGGCACACGTCACCTTCCTGCATTTCTTGCAAAAGATCCAGGGTTACATTCAGGCTATATGATCGCACAGTACACCGCAGCAAGTTTGGTGTCCATGAATAAACAACTTACGACGCCCAGTTCCGCTGACAATGCCGACAGTTCTAACGGACAAGAAGACCATGTAAGTATGGGCGCGAATGCCGCTCTGAAACTCTGGAAAGTCATTGACAATGCAGAGCAAGTTCTTGCCATAGAAGCACTAAGTGCTGCTCAAGCATCAGATTTGGGAGGAATGGCTGGCCTTGGTGAAATGTCACCTAAGCTCTTGAAACTTCAGAATTCGCTTAGAGAAACTGTACCTTTTCTTTCACAAGATGCATATATGGCGCCCATTTTAGGTGATGCACTCAACTGGATTAAAAACAACTTACCTGAAGACATTGACAAATGCCATTAATTGAAGATTTAGAGCGCTCCGGGGCTTGGCTTTTCCGTTGGCGTAGTTTTTTACCGCTTGTCGTTGTTCCCGCTGCTTTATACGTGTCATATCATGATGACAATACCCCCGCATATAATGATCCACGATGGCTCGTCTTGTGTTTGGGTGTCGGTTTTTTAGGACAAATCATTCGCGCATTTACGATTGCCTATGTACCTAAAGGAACATCCGGACGCAACACCTCAGAAGGGCAGGTTGCAATGACCTTGAACTCTACGGGCATGTATGGTTATATGCGACACCCACTTTATACTGGTAATTTCTTCATGTGGCTTGGGATTCTCATGCTCACAGGTAGTTGGGTTTTTACGACCGCAATCTCAGTTACATTTTGGGTTTATTACACTCTTATTGCCATGGCAGAGGAGCGGTTTTTGAGGCACAAATTTGGGGACAAATACTTGGATTGGGCTTCTGGAGTTCCAGCCTTCTTTCCGCGTACTTATCAATGGAAGAGCCCTGGAGTCTTTTTCTCTATCAAAAATGTTCTAAAGCGAGAATACAACGGCGCTTTCGCTATGGTAATTTCCTATGTAGCCGTGCATACGATGCATTCTTTTAGAGAAGGGATGCTTTCTGGATTGACTTGGGAAGATTCAGTACTTCCAACGCCCTTTATGCAGTCTCTTTTGACGACGAGTGCCATTGCTTTCCTTTTGCTCAGATTTCTGAAAAAGAGAACCAAATTTCTCGATGTGGAAGGTCGGGAGTATACCTAGCAAGACTGAACCTTGTCTTATTCTTAAACCTAATGTGTCAAGTGCTTAAGTGACCGAAGCCTTGCGCATGATTCTGCGTAAAAGATTGGGGAAGAAGCGACTTATGTATACTGCTAAAATTTCGGTCCTGCCTATTAAGATTTGGGGTTTGCGTTTCTCGACGCCTTTCACCAGTTTTCTTGCGCATTCCAAGGGGGTCATTCCAGCACCTGTTTTCGCATCCATTGTACCTTGCTTTGTGCCGTCGCCTACCACAGCATTTAAAGAGATGTCTGTGGCGATAAACCCTGGGCACACCATGGTTATGCCTATGCCATCTTCATGGTGCTCAGCCCTAAGCGCTTCAAAAAAACCATGCAACGCATGTTTGGCTCCGCAATAGCCGGAGCGCAGTGGAGAAGAGAATAATCCCATTAAGCTTGTGACGACTACAAATTGTCCAGATTTCTTTGACACAAAGTGGGGGAGTAGCTCCTTCGTTAACGCGACCGTTCCGAAATAATCGATTTCCATCACGCGTCGATCAACCTCCAATGAGGTCTCTGCAGCTAATGAGCGTTGACTTATTCCACCGCAATGAACGATAATGTCAACATCACCCACTCGGTCTAATACGTTTTTTACGAGCAAGGGAAAGGATTTTGATTCATTCAAATCCAATGGGGCAATGTCAAATGTCGTCTCTGAGTTTAAGTCTAGTTTTTCTGAAATATCTTTTGCAACCTTTCTTAGAGCATCCTCTCTTCTTGAGGATAAAACAACTTTTGCTCCTTTTCCAGCATAGATCTCTGCGCATGCACGACCTATGCCGCTGCTTGCCCCAGTAATCCAAACTGTACCTGGCCCCTTGCTCTTCATCTACTATGCGTTATGCGTCAATATTTGCATATTTCGCATTTTCTTCAATAAATGCTCGACGAGGGGGAACCTCGTCACCCATCAACATAGAGAATACATGGTCTGCAGCTGCTGCGTTGTTGATTGTCACCTGACGCAATGTTCTCTGCTCAGGGTTCATCGTTGTAGACCAAAGCTGTTCCGCATTCATCTCTCCAAGACCTTTATAGCGTTGGATTCCAATGCCACCATCTGATTCAGATTTGCCCCGGAATTCAGCAACAAATTCATCTCTTTCTTCATCTGACCATGCATACTTCTGTTTTCCACCTTTTTTCACCAAGTAAAGTGGTGGTGTTGCGATATATACATATCCACTCTCAATGAGCGTTTTCATGTGACGGAAAAAGAATGTAAGTATGAGCGTTTCGATGTGACTTCCATCTACATCGGCGTCACACATGATGACGACTTTGTGGTAACGTAGTTTCTCGAGATTCAAAGCCCTTTCATCCTCCTCAGTGCCAAAACGGACACCCAATGCAGTGTAGATGTTTTTGATCTCTTCGTTTTCAAAGACTTTGTGTGGCATTGCCTTTTCAACATTAAGGATTTTACCTCTTAGAGGCATAATCGCCTGGAAATGTCTATTTCGACCTTGCTTTGCGGTACCTCCCGCAGAATCTCCCTCCACAAGGAATATCTCACAAAGAGAAGGGTCTTTTTCAGAACAATCAGCGAGTTTTCCTGGAAGTCCAGAGCCACTCATGACTGTTTTTCTTTGAACCATTTCACGGGCCTTTCGTGCAGCATGTCGTGCTTGGGCAGCGAGGATGACCTTTTGTACAATAATGCGCGCATCATTCGGGTGCTCCTCTAAATACGCTTCGAGCATCTCACTTACTGATTGAGAAACAGGTGCGCTAATCTCTGCGTTACCTAATTTGGTTTTTGTTTGGCCTTGAAATTGGGGTTCAGCAACTTTAACAGAAACGACAGCGGTCAATCCCTCTCGAAAATCATCGCCGCTGATATCAAACTTCAACTTGTTTAACATGCCTGAACTGTCAGCATATTTCTTGAGCGTATTAGTTAGTCCTCGACGAAAACCAGTAAGGTGAGTTCCTCCTTCGTGGGTGTTAATATTGTTGACGTATGAAAATAAATTTTCAGAGTATGACGTGTTGTAGGTCATGGCAACCTCAACAGGAACGCCTGACTTCTCTCCGTTCATATGAATGACTTCAGAGATCAGACCTTCTCTTGTACTGTCAAGGTATTGAACGAAATCTCTCAATCCATTTTCAGAAAAGAATGTTTCCGTTTTAAAGACACCTTCAACTTCTTCTTCACCTTCAGCAGGTTCTGCTAGAACGCGCTCGTCAGTAAGAGTGATCACAATCCCTTGATTCAAGAAACTAAGCTCTCGCATTCTGTCAGCGAGTGTCTCGTAGTTGTATTCAATAACTTCGAAAATTTCAGGGTCAGGAATGAATTCAATAAGCGTTCCGTTCTTGGTTGATGTGCCGCATTCTCGGACGGAATATTGTGGCTCACCTTTTTTGTATTCCTGTTCGTAGGCTTTGTTGTCTCGGTGCACCTCAGCTCTAAGATGAGACGAAAGTGCGTTGACGCAAGAAACGCCGACACCGTGAAGACCACCAGAGACTTTATATGAGTCTTTGTCGAACTTTCCTCCAGCACCAATCTTTGTCATGACGACTTGTAGTGCAGAAACGCCTTCCTTTTCATGTATCCCAACTGGGATACCACGTCCATTGTCATAAACTCTAATTCCGTTGTCTTTTGTGATCCAGACATCGATTTTGTTACAATGACCCGCCAATGCTTCGTCAATGGAATTGTCGACGACTTCATAGACCAAATGATGGAGGCCTCTGACGTTCACATCACCGATGTACATAGATGGACGCATACGCACGTGCTCCATCCCCTCTAACGCAAGAATCTGGCCCGCGCCATACTCACTTTTCGTTTCTTTATTTTTGTTGTCTTCTGACATAATCCTTATCTTATTTCTAGATTTTAAAAATACGAAATCTTACACGAATAGAGGCAGAAAATGACCACTGAAAACAGTCATTTTTACACGTAAATCTGAGGTTATACACATGCCGTAATTTTCAGAATGAAAATTACAATTGGATGTCTGACAGTTTGCGTCAGAAAACAGGCAATTTAGAATGCATAGCTTGCACCGAAAAGTGCCTGGAATCCTTGCACAGGGTAGCCGATCCAATCCCTGTAGCTTGAATTTGTAATGTTACTACATCGAAGCCATACTGCAGTTCTAGTGTTGTATCTGTATTCGACCCCGATGTTGGCATCGATGTATGAAGGCAGCTTCACGGCGTATGAGGTGATGTCACCATTTTGTGGTATGGGTTCTGCTTCAGGGTAGGGTAAGACCTGTGTTATACCAGATCTAGATCCAATGATTTCAACAGCGCAATCCACTTTGAATTTTTCAAGGAATTCATAGCTCGCTTCGATACTCCATGTTGCCGAAGGAAGGTTCCACGCACTTTCAAGTCCATTTGCATCATACTTAAATAGTGTTCCAGCCAAACGTAGGTCTAAATTGTCGATTAAATCTAATGTTAAATGACCACCAAGCTTCGTGACAGTGAGCGTGTCGTAGAAGGATGAAAATCGAGTTCCAAAATCTAACGACGTGTCGTTGGTAAAGTACATGTAGTCTTCATAATGAGCTGATGCGCCGAAGACTTGAAAACTTAAAGCGTCGGTGATTGTGCCGCGCATCCCTACTTCTATTTCTCTTGATATGCTAGTTGTGCGAAATTCGGAATCCAGAGAAGAGAAGTAGAACGGGTTGTCACGGATTACAGTCTCAAGACGGTTTTGGTCGAGTCTACCATCCAGACTGATATAGGGGACAAAAACATCTCGTAAGACACGCAATGATGCTTCGACTTTGGGGTAGAAATGAAACCTTGATCCCTCACCATTTCGACTTTGCTTGTCGGCATCGATCCATAATCCAGCACCTAAACGTACCGTAAGTGGCCCTCTATAACTCGTCACCATAGGAGTGATGCTTACAATTGCAGCATCTGTTTTCACGGTATCTGGATTGTTTGTCCCGATCACCAAACGATCGATGTTCATATAGCCAGATAGAGAGAAATGTTCTTTCCCCACGAATTTACCCGCTTCAAATGAGCCTTCGTAATTGTTTTCTACAGTAGACTGTAGGTCACGCATTTGAAACCACCTAAGGGCGATTTCGTGATTCAGATCCGTGCTGTCCCGATGGTGGCTCTTAAAGGCTACATCAGCACCCACGGTGATATAACGTTCATATGTTCCAAGGTCATTCACTGGGCGTACTGTGTCATTTTGAGCATTGCCATAAAAGACAATGTTTTTTCTTGACAAGTCAGCTGAAAAATCCACGCGTTCCTTGCCGATAAACCGACTCATCCAAACGCTCCCTTTGCTGTCTTTAAATCGTTCGTCAACCAACCCCAGTGGAGCATTTGTGGCGAAATGTGAGCCATTAAATCCCCACGTTCCTTCACGTGATCTTAAATCCGTAAAGCTAATGTCGATAAGGGGGGTGTTGTTTAAGCCATATCCTGCACGCGCATATCCTCTGTAAAGCCGAGAAAGTGGGGCGTCTACGCGAAGTCTTACAGGCTTTATCATTGACCATTCAGGCGCTACGTTCATCCGCTTGGCCAACAACCGATAAGCAAAGTCTCTTTTGCTATTCTCCAATTTACGAAGTTCAGGCCAGCTTTGTAATTTTAAAGCATCTTTCACGACCATTTCACGCTCGCCTACAAATGTCACATCCATCTTTAGAGAGTCTGTACTCGTATTCTCTGAAGGATTCTCTTGTGCAAATACGCTGGAACTTAAAACGACAAGAGATAAAAAGGGGATTGAGAAATGATTCATTATTTATCGTTTACTTCGTTTTGTGTTCCGGTTTCAATTAATTCTGTGCCATTCAGCTCTTTGCCTTCCATCGATTCGATGTCCATCATTAAATCACTGCACGCATTTTGTACCCATTCAACATCGACATTTTCCATGATGCTTTCTGCTGTCGCACGGGCTTGAAATAGATCGTTCAATCCTATGTAGGTTTTGACCAATAGAAGGAATCCTTTAAACTTCCATTCATCATATGAGGGGAAATCACTGACAAGGTTGAAGATATTTGTTTCAGCACTTTCGTAATCTCCCAAGTTGTAATTGATTTTGGAGATCATAAATTGTGACTCAGCTCCAGCATTTCCACCGAATTTCACAGTGGATTCGAAACAGTTCAGAGCCTTATCGTATTCTTCAGAGTCGAAGTGTATTCTTCCCAGCCAAATTAATGCTGTTCTCTTGATAGATTCAGGAGTGCCTGGGTCTGAGTAAACATCAGTAGCGAATGAGAAAGCTTGTTCGGGTTGATCTAGGAGATAGTAACAACGCATTTGGCCGATTGATGACTCAAGCCTATTTGTCTGAATGCTAGCAATATCTGCTAAGAGTCGGTAGTGTGAAAGTGCACGTGGGTAATCTCCTTCATTCCAAGCAAGTGTCGCCGCAGCGAGAGCTGCTGCTTCTGTAAAGTCTCCCGGAGGCAATGCCAAGACTGATTCATAAGACAGCAAAGCACCATTTTTATCGCCTGCATTGTTCAGGCAGGCAGCAAGGTAGTACTGCGCCTCATCGAGGTAGTTTCCATTTTCGTATTGCCTTAAATATTCTTCCAGTCTGGGGAGAGCTTTTGTGTATTTTTCTTCTAATGCTAAAGACACAGCAGCATCAAATAGACGGGTTTCGATATCTATTCCTGACAAGCCTACGGCAGCAGGAAGATTGTCAAGGAGTCCACGATCTATAAGGAGAGGCTCTACAATGTTGTACGCATCTGCTGCGATTGGATCGTTTCCGTAGGTTGTACGTATTCTGTCCCATGTTTCGAGAACGTCATCTGGTCGGTTTTGTTTGATGCCGATGAGACATAAGTCAACGAGCGCTTCCTTTGTGCGAGGATTACGTGGGTGTGCGGTCAGGAGAATATCTAATCGACGACGTGCGTCCTCAAGTTCATCGCGCTCGATTTGGGTTCGTGCACTTTCGTAAAGGGCATCTACCACGAATCTCGACTTCGGGAAGTCATTGAGGAGCTTATCCAAGCCTTCAATTTGAGCTGTGAGTGATTCTGACTGTTCAGTCAAACTCATCGACATTGCCCGTTGGTAAAGGATATAGTCAACGTTCCCTTTCGTCTCATTCGTTCTGTTCAGGCATCTTTCGTAGTAGGTCACTGCTCGGTCAAATTCTTTCTTTGCGTAGAAACAATCTGCAGTTCGTAATTCTGCATCATGTATTCTTTTCGGCACATCCTCAGGATGCGCTTCTAGATATGAACGGAATGCAGAAAGTGCATCGGAATATTTCTTTCTCTTAAAGAGTGCGTACCCTCTGGCGTAATCTGCTGCAGGATAATACGCACTTAAATATCCACCAGGAGCGCGAGAGAATTTTGAATAAGAACCTGTAGCGTTCACATAGTCACGCAATGAAAAATGACATTCGCCTTCCCAGTAATGTGACTCCGCGGCGAGTTGAGCATCTATGGGATACGTCCGTACTTTATTGAAATACACCAATGCTTGCGTGTACTTGCCGCCCTGATATAGTTCAACCCCTCGGTTATATGCAAGGAGTTGATACGATTCACGTACCGTTAGGTCTTTGTCTTGGATTTGGTCTAAGGCGTTAAGACCTCTCTCATAATCTCGGCTTGTGAGATATACATCTAATAAAAAACGATATGCTTCGTCGCGTCGCACAGATGTTGGGTATTGATCCAGGTACTTTTGAAATGCCACAATTGCATCATCAAAAGGATTGTATGAGAGCTCGAATGCAAGCTTTGCATAACTGAATAACGCATCCTCCATAATTTCAATGTCGAAGTCTTTAGATGCTGCCCGTCCGAATGCACTTCTCGCTTTGCTTTTTTGACCGAGTTGAATATAGCAATCCGCCATATGGTAGGTCGCGTTTTGTCCCAGTTTGTCATCTTCTCGAGCGGTGATCGCCAAGACGTTCAATGCGTCACTCCAGGCCCCAATGCGATATCGTGTGTACCCCACTTCATAGGCAAACTCTGCTTTCCGATCTGAACCATGTGTCCCTTCCCAGGCCAGTTCAAGGAATGGCGAAGCGGACTCGAAATCTTGATCCTTGTAAAATGCGTCTCCTACAAGCCGTGATATTTCAGTTCTTTCATTCTTATCTAGTCCCGCGGATTCTTCAAGGAGGGGAGGTCCGTATTCCTTAAGTCTTGAAAATTGTTCAGTTGCGTGGAGCATTTGGGCGATGTATGTCGGGACAACATCGATGAAGTCTGGATGCGAAGAGATCGCTTCAAACCCCTCAAGCGCAACCTGTGGATTCCCTTTCATGTATGAGATGTGGCTGAAATAATACGTTGAAGGAGCCAGATACGCACCCTCTTCCTTCATGACTTCGAATAAATCATAACGGGCAGCTTCAAAATCCTCCTTCTCAAACAAGCTGTGCCCTCTTTTAAATCTTAATTCTCGTTGCTGATCTTTTGGCAAACGTCTTAAATCGACTTCGTTGAAAGCTTCGGCTGCCTTTCTGAAATGTCTGCGCTTGTAATGATGATCCGCAATTTCCCACAAAGCCATCTGCACATAAGGGCTCTCAGGATAAGCTGTGACAAAGGCGTCGATGCGATATTCAGCGTCTCGGTTATACAGGTTCAATCCACAGAGTGCTTCGAAGTAAGCTGCTTTCACATAGCGTTCAGACCTGTCATCGTCCTCAAACGTCATGAACTCTCCAAAACTCTTCATCGCAAGGGCATACTGTTCTTTTTCGTAAGCGTCATTGGCTTTGGCCCAAACCCTTTCTTTGGGTTCTAACTCATGAGTAAGCTGTGATTTGACTTCTAATGACGGTGTCAAAAAGAATCCGAAACTGAGCATAAGCACGATGTGGATTCTAGATATTTGACTTGGGTTTTTGAGTTTGCTGGGCATGTTGGAATGATAGAGCTCTGTACACACGAATTTACCACGTAGGTATGGGTCTATATCGGCATGCTCTTGATGTTCTCAACGGCTAGATGTGTGTGATTCGGATTTTAGGCACAGCATTTTAAGCTTTTTTTTGAACTCACTTACGGTTTGTTTTTCACGATAAATTCTGTCCGACGATTTGATGCGCGCCCTTGATCAGTATTGTTAGACGCTTTGGGGCTAGACTCTCCAAACCCGCTCGCTTTTAGCCGTGAAGGATCAATGGCCGATTCTTCAAAGAATTTCTTCACTGCTTCAGCTCGTGCTTGGCTGAGTTTTAGGTTGTCTTGCGTTGTTCCCACATCATCTGTATGACCTTCAATCTCCATCGTGAAATTCGGGTTCGCAAGCATGTACTCAGCAAACTTAAACAGAATGAGTTTTGTCGTGTATGTAAGCTCAGTTTTGTTTGTTTCAAATTGGACGTCTTTCAGCTCAAAGGCATCTATTTGACTGGATTTTTTTGCCCGCACTGTGAGGGCTGGTGTGGGTTCTTGAGATTGGACTTTATGATCGCTGTGTTGATTCTCTTCTTGTGCAACATGAACGACAGTTGCTTCAAATTCCAGGTCAACACCAGATACGTTGAGAATGACATCCTCATTCCTTTCGATGTTGATCACCGCCGCAAATGACCCGTCGTCTAGGTTGAGGTCAATTTCCTCCACCTGTTTGCTTTGAACGTACTCAAGTGTGAGTATGATGTCATTTGATGGGGGAGTGGGGTCCACGACACCATGAATCACTTTTACGGCTTCTGGTTTAAGTGCTTTTGGCAAAGGGAAACTCAGGATGTCTAATCCTTTCGTGCCGCTTCTTCGACTCGCAAAAAAGGCCTCATCCCCGTTTGAGGAGACAACAAGTCCGTGCTCATCACCGGTGGTGTTAACAGGCATACCAAGATTAACAGGTTCAGACCAAACATTCATGGAGTCTCTTCTCGAAACCCAAAGATCATATCCACCCCCGCTAGGGAGCCTCGTGCTAGAGAAATACAAGGTTTTCCCATCGGGATGGATAAACGGCGCCTTTTCCTGTGCGCTCGAAGATATGGGGGACGGGAGTTTCTCTGCAAGAGACCAATCTCCATTTTTGTCTTTTTTGCTGACGTAAATATCCATTGTAGGGTTGCCGTCATCGTCCAGGGTTGAATTTTCTCTCGCAGATGCAAAAAAAAGTTCGTCGCCTTCGGCACTCAAGGCGGGTTGAGCCTCCCAACCCATGGGTGTATTTATTTCGGGTCCCAGCAAATTCAGCTCTCCCCAGTAGTAATAAAAGTCTCCGGTTTCATTTTTCCCATTTACAATATAAGTTGTCGTGAATAAATCTATGTTTTGAGGGTTGTCAGGAGTGGGGTTTGATGCTGCTACGACAAGTAATCTGTTATCGATTGATAAGCTAACCCCTCCAAAATTATTCCCGTCATTGAATGGATAGGACAGCAATTCTCCTCGGTCAAATTCTTCGTCAGCTGACGCTCTTTTGGACCAAACAAAGTCCTCCACTCTTCGTGTAATGACATCCCCTCTGAATCTCTCTTTTCTAGCTCTGGTATAGAACAGGATGCTCCCGTCTGGCGATAAGGCAGGGAGGTATTCATCATCGGTTTGGCTTGTGTTGGGAAGAGGTTCAGGCTTATAAGCGTTTTTGTTTGCATAATACTCGACTTCAAAACGTGCCTCGGGAATCATTTCCAGGACATCACGTCTTTTTCGTGCTGTACGCTTTGACAGTGTTTCGTTTTCTGCTTCTTCGTCAGTTTTCGCAATGAAAGCAGCAAATTCGACAAGTGCAGTAGAGGCGTCTCCAGAAATGAAAGCCAAGGCGCCAAGAATGTAATGTGCTTCAGCCTGTTCTCCGCAGAGCTCAATCCAGTTTGCAGTTGCCGCAATACATTCGTCAGAGGATGCTCGGTCTTTTTTTGCCTGTTTAAATAAAAACCCTACGAGTGCTTCATACGCTGCACCGAAATCATTCTGTCGGTCGACAACTTCTCTCAGAATTTCTATTCTTTCTTCGTTTGTTTTCTTTTTTTTTTGATCTGTCGCTTTTTCGAAGAGACTCATGGTTTTTGATGAGATATCTTCAGGAGCCGGGCAGGTTTGTGCGGCATATTTACAAGGAGTTATCGCCACTGCCAACAAGACAAACAGAAATGTGAAAGACTTGTACATGTGAGCTCTTAACGCTTTACTTGTTCTAATTCACCTTCGCTCGCTGCAACAAGTGTGCTCACTGTTCCATCACCGGTGACATTGACGACCGTTCGACACATGTCGAGGATTCTGTCCACAGGGAATATCAGCGCAATCCAAGCGGGGTTAAGGCCCACACTTTCGAGTACAATGATCATAAGGACGAGGCCAGCGCTAGGAACGGCTGCAGCGCCAATCGATGCCAACGTGGCCGTCAGAACAATGATTGATTGTTGTGCGATGGTCAGATCCACCATGTGAAATTGGGCAAGTGCGACGACTGCGATCGCTTGATATAAGCTTGTTCCATCCATATTTACAGTAGCGCCTATCGGAAGGACGAAACTCGAACTGCGTTCTGAAACACCTAAGTTTTCCTCCACACATTTCATGGTGACTGGCAACGTGGCCACGGAGGAGGATGTGGAAAATGCGGTAATCTGTGCGTCACGCATCCCTGACATAAATTGCCTCCAGCTCATCTTCTTGACAAACAATGAGACAATGGCAGGGTACACGATAAATGCCATGATGAAAAGTCCCAAAACAACGACAATTGAATAGTACAATAAAAATGTGAGTAGCTGTTGAAAATGTTCTGGATCGGAACCTGCCGCCTTCACGATTTGGCCTGCCATAAGCGCAAACACGAAGATGGGCATCGCCTTCATGACCACCCAAACCATTTGAATGAACACCTCATTCAAAGCGTCAACAGCTCTGACTACTGTTTTCTTCTGTTCTTCTTGAAGTCCAGTGACTACGATTCCGAAGAAGATTGCAAAGAAGATGATTTGCAACATTTGCATGTCGCTTAAAGATTGAAATATGTTTTTTGGAACGACATCAACCAAGGGTTGAAGGGGGCCGCTGTTTTTGGTGTTTTCTGCTTTGTTCAGTTTGTCACTGACCCATTCGTTTGCTTCAGTGACCTCTCCTTGAATGAGCTCTACTTTTTCTGCAAATTCAGGCAATGCAGAAATGTTGATGCTGTCTAATCGCTTAATGTCATTTGCATCTCGCCAAAGCTCATATCTTATTCTGTTATCCTCTCTTAGTGTTTCGCTGGCCTGGGTTCCAGGCTTGAAAACATTCACCAGTGTTAAGCCCACAATCACGGCAAACATTGTCGTTGTTAGGTAGGTGGCCAACGTTTTAACCCCCATTCGGCCAAGCTTTTTCATGTCACCTAAGCTTGCGACACCACTGATAATACTGAACAGAACAAGCGGGACAGCAATGAGTTTCAAGAGATTTATGAAAATATCTCCGAAGGGTTGAATCCACTTTAGAGTAAATTCATTCCAACCAAACTCCACGCTCATCCAGGCATATATCACACCAAGTATCAGGCCTATAATTACTTTCCAATGCAAGGCCAGTCCTTTGTTTGTAGATTCTTTGCTCATTGTTTTGTCAATTCTTTTGTCCAGTGTTCGTTTATAAACGTGCAGATCTTTGCCTCAACAGATGGTCTCCCAGGACCAATGCAACCATTGCTTCAACGATGGGAACGGCGCGAGGTAGAACACAAGGGTCGTGCCTTCCTTTCCCGCTTATGGTCANTTCTTCACTGTCTCGGTTCACTGTGATTTGTTCTTTTTTAATTGTAGAAACGGGCTTAAATCCGATTCTTAACACGATTTCTTCTCCATTAGAAATGCCCCCTTGAATGCCTCCGCTTCTGTTTGTTTCAGTATTGACCCTGCCATCCTTGTCTGTTCTAAAGGCGTCATTGTGTTCGGACCCTTTCATTAGTGTGCCGCTGAATCCCGAGCCCACTTCAATGCCTTTTACAGAAGGGATGCTCATGAGTGCTTTTGCCAGATCGGCTTCGAGTTTGTCAAAAACAGGCTCTCCCCATCCCGAGGGTACATTTTTTGCCACGACTACAATTGCGCCTCCCAAGGTGTCACCTGCATGTTTAACATCTTCAATGCGCTGAATCATTCTGTCTGCGATGTCCTTTGAGGGGCATCTTACGATGTTCTCATCAACCACGGATCTCTCAAAAAAAGCAGGAGGGAAGGGGACCGATATGTCATGGACTCTTTCAACATAGGCACTTATTTCAACCTTGTTTGCTGCGAATAGAAGTTGTTTTGCAATGGCGCCCCCCACCACTCTGCATGCGGTTTCTCGTGCGGAAGATCTCCCTCCGCCGCGAATATCTCTAAGGCCGTATTTGGCTTCATAGGTATAATCTGCGTGTGAGGGTCTATATGCGTTTTTTAGGTATGAATAATCTTTGCTTTTTGCATCATTATTCTGAATGCCAAACCCGACAGGTGTGCCTGTACTGATTAATGTTTCATCTTCGTTTTTGATGACACCAGAATGAATCTCCACGATATCGTGTTCTTTTCGTGCGGTAGTGAGGTGTGATGTTCCAGGCCTGCGGCGGTCTAATTCGCTCTGAATCGACTCTATATCAATACTTAAGCCCGACGGAACCCCGTCAAGAATGCCTCCTATAGAAGCCCCGTGAGATTCGCCGAACGTAGTTATTTGTAAGAGCTTGCCAAAAGTATTTCCTGCCATAGCCTGCAAGATATAACTTGCAGCTTATGCAAACACTCTTTAAAGACATCAAAGGATTGGTCGGTTGTTACGAAATATCACCTCCTTACTTGGCTGGCGCTGATATGAAGCAATTTCCTGTACTTGAAAATGCATGGTTAACAGTTGAGGGTAAGAAAATAACAGGGTTTGGCCCCATGACAGAATGTCCCAAGTGTAACGGTGAAACGGTGATGTGCTCAGGACGCTACATTATCCCTTCTTGGTGTGACAGTCATTCTCACCTTGTATATGCGGATGACAGAGCAGGTGAGTTCCTCGATCGGTTAAGAGGATTGACATACGAAGAGATTGCAGCAAAAGGAGGTGGAATACTCAACTCTGCACGTGCATTACAGAAATTGCCTGAGGACGTGCTCTTTGACATGTCCCTGGATCGTCTTCTAGATGTGATCAAGCTTGGTATAGGTGCGCTAGAGATTAAAACAGGTTACGGACTTACGCTAAAAGCAGAGCGCAAGATGCTGAGGGTGATTAAGCGTCTTAAGGCTGTGTCGCCCATTCCACTTAAAGCCACCTTTCTTGGGTGTCATGCAGTCCCTGCTGAGTTCGACAGTTCGTCGGATTACACAACACATGTCATTGAGGATATGCTTCCCGAATTTGTCTCGGAAGGGCTTGTGGATTATGTGGATGTTTTTTGCGAAANAGGCTATTTCTCATTGGCGGATACACAGCGAATCATTGAGGCTGCTTCGGCATTACGTATTAAATCTAAAGTTCATGTTAATCAGTTTAATGTGCTAGGTGGAGTGGAGTTGTGCGTTAATAATAGTTCACTGAGTGTAGATCATTTAGAAGTGATCAACGATGCAGATATTGCGGCTCTGAAAACGACGCTTTCAAAAGACAGAACACATCCTACTTTTCCTGTAGCGCTTCCGCTTTGTTCTCATTTCTTAGGCCTTCCTTATACGCCCGGTCGTCAACTTATTGATGCAGGTCTCCCTCTTGTGCTTGCGACAGATCAAAACCCTGGTACATCGCCCTCAGGAGATATGACTGAAGTGGTACGTCTCGGATCTTTGAAGATGGGACTTGAACCCATAGAAGCAATCGCCGCTGCTACTTTAAATGGCGCAGCAGCCATGGAACTTGCAGATTCAGTAGGTACACTTTCATTGGGGAAGTGTGCAAATTTCATCTTAACCCGTGAAATGAGTGGTTTAGAGGAAATTCCATACCGTTTGAATGATGTCGTTGTTGAAAAGGTGTATGTTAATGGTGAAGTTTGGTTGGGCTAAACCTACATCTTGTGTGCTAGTTTTACTCCATGCAAAGACTCATTGAATGTGTTCCTAATATTTCTGAAGGACGTCGTCCCGAAATAATTGATGCTGTTACCTCAGTTGTAGAGACTGTAGAGGGCTGTAGGCTTTTAGATGTCGATCCCGGGAAAAGTACAAACCGTACCGTGATCACTTTTGTCGGTCCACCAGAAACAATTGGTGAAGCGGCGTTTCGTGTCATAGAAAAGGCCGCTGAGCTTATTGACATGTCGAAACACGCTGGAGAACATCCCAGGATGGGCGCAACAGATGTATGCCCATTTGTGCCCATCTCCGGAGTTACGATGGAAGATTGTATACAAATTGCTCATGCCTTGGGCAAACGTGTGGGAGAAGAGTTGGGCATTCCTGGATACCACTATGAATCTGCGGCCCACACCCCAGAACGTAAAAACCTTGCTTATTGTAGAAAGGGGGAGTATGAAGGGTTAGAAAAACTGTCCTCTGATGAGTTCCGACCAGATTTTGGCCCCACTGCCTTTAATGATCGCGCTCAAAAAACAGGAGCAACCGCCATAGGTGCGCGTGATTTCCTAGTTGCTTACAACATCAATATTAATTCCACTTCTTCTCGCCGTGCGAACGCAATTGCCTTTGATATAAGAGAAGCAGGTAGAATCAAGCGCGAAGGGGGGAAGGTTTCAGGCAAAATTATGAAAGATGCTAATGGTGCGCCAATTCGTCAGCCTGGAACACTCAAGGCTGTGAAAGGAATAGGCTGGTATATTGAAGAGTATGGAATCGCTCAGCTTTCCTTAAATCTAACAGATATTAATGTGACTCCGACACATGTTGCATTTGACGAAGCCTGTTCAAAAGCACAAGATCGTGGGATTCGAGTGACTGGTTCAGAACTTGTAGGTCTTGTTCCTCTTAAAGTAATGACGGACGCTGCAGATTACTTCCTGCGTAAACAACAAAGATCTACTGGCGTCTCAGAATCTGAAAAGATTAAGATTGCCATTAAATCGCTCGGCCTGGACGATCTGGCACCATTTAATCCAGATGAGCGCATCATTGAATATTTAATAGGTGGGCTTGGTTCATTTCCACTTCTTGAAAAAAACCTGCGAGAATTTTCTGATGAAACAGCTTCTGAATCACCTGCCCCTGGAGGGGGGTCCATCGCTGCATATTCCGGTGCTCTTGGCACAGCGCTTTCTACGATGGTCGCTAACCTGAGTGCAAATAAACGTGGGTGGGATGATCGCTGGGAGGAGTTCAGTAACTGGGCAGACAAGGGCCAAAACTTCCATACGCGTTTACTCGAACTGGTCGACGCTGACACAGCGGCATTTAACGGAATAATGGATGCCTATGGGCTTCCTAAATCGACAGAAGATCAGAAGGTAACACGTGATCATGCGATACAGGCCGCGACCAAACATGCCATTGAGATTCCCATGCAAGTGGCTGAGATTGCTCATGACGCACTTGAGGTTGCAGAAGCCATGGCAGATTTTGGTAATCCAAATTCCATCACCGATGCAGGGGTGGGCGCCATGTGTCTTCGAACCGCTGTACTTGGCGCGATTCTGAATGCGAGAGTCAACACATCTGATCTAAATGACAAAGCGTATGTGGTGGCTGTGCTTTCTCGTTGTGAAGAACTTGTCTCGAGCGTTACCTCTCGTGAGGCCGCAGTTTTGGCACGTGTCGATGAATTGTTGGGATAGAACTTCATCCGTTTATCGCACAACAAAAAAGCCGTCTCCTTTAAAGGGACGGCTTTTTTTTACATGTATGGTGTACTGATTACATACGGCGCTCTTTAATACGCGCTGACTTACCAGTTAAGTTACGAATGTAGAATATTCTTGATCTACGAACAACGCCGTACTTATTGACAACGATGCTGTCAATGTGTGGGCTATTGATAGGGAATATTCTTTCTACTCCGATGCCGCTTGACATCTTACGAACGGTAAAGGTCTCGGTCATGCCAAATCCGCGACGTTGTAAAACAACACCTTGGAAAGCTTGTAGACGTTCCTTTTTACCCTCTGTAATTTTGACGGTAATGGTCACTGTATCTCCAGCACCAAACTTTGGCCACTCGCGTGGCTCAACCATCATATTTGAAATCTCCTTAATACGCTCCATAATATTATTCTTAAGCCCGTCTAAATTCGGTGTGCAATATTACGAATAAATTCAGTACGCTCGGCATAAAATCTAACTTTATCCGTGAAGTAAATCTGGACGTCTCTCTTTGGTTCGTTGTAGCGCCTGTTCTTCCTCCCATTTTTGGATTTTTGCATGGTCTCCACTCAGTAACACTTCGGGAACTTTTAAGCCTTGGTATTCTGCAGGTCTTGTGTAAACGGGTGGCGCCAATAATCCGTCTTGAAAAGAGTCAGTCAACGCACTCATTTCGTCTCCAATCACACCGGGGACTAGCCTTACAATCGCATCGGCCAATACTGCAGCTGCCAGTTCGCCACCACTTAATACATAGTCGCCAATCGATATTTCTAGTGTCACAAATTTGTCTCTAAGCCTTTGGTCTATTCCTTTATAGTGACCACAAATCATCAAGATGTTGCCACAAAGAGAGAGCTGATTAACACGGCTTTGTGCAAGTCTTTCACCATCAGGTGTTAAAAAAATCACCTCATCGTAGTCCCTTTGTGATTGTAAATCCTCAATTGCATCATGGATGGGTTGAATTGCGAGTACCATTCCCGCCGCTCCACCAAAAGGGGTGTCGTCCACTCTTTTATGCTTGTCCTTCGTGTATTTACGGATATCGTGTAAATGAACTTCCACAAGCCCTTTCTCTATGCCACGTTTCACGATGCTTTCTGCAAAAGGCCCCTTTAAAAGTCCTGGCAGTAATGTTAGGATATCTATTCTCACAAAGCAAAGGTACTATTTAATAAATATGGAAAACAAAAACCCCGAATGATCATAAAACCATTCGGGGTTGCCCCA
Organism: Crocinitomicaceae bacterium; assembly: GCA_002700285.1. Classification (GTDB taxonomy): domain Bacteria; phylum Bacteroidota; class Bacteroidia; order Flavobacteriales_D; family Sanyastnellaceae; genus UBA974. Next base: position 29,088 of record PACT01000040.1, read on the forward strand.
AATTAATGAGGTGTCATGTTTTTATTCTTTATAACCAGCAGGGTCAGAGATTGTACTGGTTTCAGATGGCTCAACGGCTTCGTTTTCCCAAACCAAATCAAGTTCATCAATAATGTTTGTTGCACCTGAAAATTTATCTACGATCCACAAAACATATCGAATGTCCACAGAGATCGTACGCTGAAGGGATGGCTCAAACGCGATGTCTCCGCTCATTGCTTCCCAGTTGCCATCAAAGGCAAGCCCAATCAGATCACCATTTGCATTCATGACGGGAGATCCAGAGTTTCCTCCTGTGATGTCTGTGCCATGTATGAAGCAAATGACCAATTCTCCGCTTTCATCCACATATTGACCGTAATCTCTAGACATAAGAAGTTCTTCCAATTTAGCAGGTACAACAAACTCAGGATCTGTGTTGTCCATTTTCTGTAGAATGCCATTTGCCGTTGTGACGAAGTCATATTGCACTGCATCAGCAGGTGAGTAATCGCCTACAGGTCCGTATGTGCAACGCATGGTAGAGTTCGCATCTGGATAGAACGCTTTGTTCGGTTGCATTTCACGGAGTCCTTTTACAAACAATCGGTAACCACGATCGAACTTGTCTTGTGCGTCACTCTCCATTGATCCAAAGTATGTTTCTAGAATGCTCATCGCTGCATTGACAGCGAGGTCTTTATTTAGTGCTTTTTCAGATGGGTTTGCGATAAAATTCCGTGCACTTTCTTCATTGACTAGAAAGCTGTTAGCATACATCTTTGTCGCGTATCGCTTGATGCTTCCCTTGTACTTCTTGTCCACATTCGCAAAGAACGATGGCAAGTTCTCAGGAGCGATGTCGGTTTGGTACTTCGTCATAAGGTTAATAAACAAGTCGCGGTCTGTTGCCATATCATAATCCTTGAAGAAATCGTCACACAATCCTGAAAGTCTTGCTTTGGTTGCAGCAATTTGATCGGCATCACCTGAGAATAAACCTGGAGCTGTTCTTCCAAACCGTACGGCAAACAATGTGATGTCAGAACCGATTAAACCAGCTTCTAGCGCATATACGTCAGATTTTGCAGTTGCATCTGTTGCGGCGTAATACGCTTCAATGAGATTTAATGCTTCGCCATACTCTGCTTCTAATTCTGGTGAAGATGTTGCCCAAGATGAGAAGCGCGCTTCAATCGCTTCCTTTTGACCTTGAACATCAAGTGCTTTAAGTCCTTTTGATTGTCCGATATAGTATTTCCAGTAATTTGCTGTTTGTGCATATTTGGCTGCATACTGAATCCGAACGCCAAGGTCTTCGTCCATATGTTCTTTCATCGTCCTTAATTTAAGATCGCGAACATCTACAACACTCGGGTTATAAAGCGCCAGCGCTTGTTCGATTCCCCAGCTGCTGAGAAAACGGTCTGTGCTTCCTGGGTATCCCATGACCATGGTGAAGTCACCTTGATCTACACCATCCATACTGATTTTCAAGTGTCGCTTGGGTGTATATGGAACGTTAGATTCTGAATAATCTGCAGGGTTGTTGTCTGCATCGGCATAAATTCTCAACATTGAGAAGTCCCCAGTATGACGTGGCCACATCCAGTTGTCTGTGTCGCCTCCGTACTTTCCAACACTCTCCGGTGGCGCTCCAACCAATCGGATGTCTCGGTATGTGTTGTAGATAAACATGTAAAATTCGTTGCCATAGTAGAAGCTTTTTACTTCGTACTGATAACCGTCAACATCCGCGTCAGCGTATTCACTGTTGATTTCGTTTTGAGATGTTTGTATCGCTTCATTTCGCTCATCCTCATTCATTTCCTTCGTTACGTTTGCAAGAACACGGTCGGTGATGTCATCGATGCGAACAAGGAAACTGACCTCAAAACCTTCGATGTTCATTTCTTGATCTTTGCTTAAAGCGAAAAACCCATCAGTTAAGTAATCATTCTCAGGTGAACTAAACCCTTGAATCGCTCCATATGCACAATGATGATTTGTTAATACGAGCCCTTGAGAAGAGATGACTTCCGCCGTACAACTTCCGCCGTTAAGTCTGATGATGGCATCTTTGAGAGATGCGTTGTTGATGTCATAGATGTCGTCAGCGTCCAGACGGAATCCGGAGTTCTGCATCGACTCTTCATTGATTTCTTCTAGAGTGTGCATGAGCCACATCCCTTCTTGAGCCTGAGTTGTAGGCACAAGTAGTATGGCTGTTAACGCAATAAATGCGATTGAAAAAATATGTTTCATTGATCGTATGTTAAATTATATTACTATTCTGAATTGTTTTTCGCTTTCCAATTAACGGTGCTTATTAATTGTTCTATTCGCGTATAAAGGTCTTTTAAATCCGGTCCTTCATAACGGTTAAATACAGTTTTACGATTGATGGTAGAGATTGCAGCTGGAATATCCATGATCATCGGGTTGTCGTATCTGTCTTCGAGTTTGTTATAACCGGATTTTTCGGCAAATGCCGTAATTTTTGCAATCTCATGAAGTTCTATCGTTCCAATGTACTTCCCTTCCTCGAGAGTTCTTCCAAAGGCTTTTTCAGCAAACCGACCTACAGTCAGTGTCGCTTGCCCATCGTTGAGAACCGAAAAATTAAACGAGGGACACGATCCATAACACATGGTCTTTTGTAAGCCTATCGCTACTTCAAGTGGGATGTGTCCATCGGCTACGTCTTTTTTTTGAGTGCAACTTGATAAAGCCAGTGCAACACACACTAAAATATAAACGGTATTGACTTTACAAAAGGTCATCATTACTTCTTTTTACGTCTTGTTTTGGCGGCCTTGATTTCCTTTGTTTTATTCGCCTGTTCTTTCTGCATCTCAGCAAGTCTTTCTTGAAAGGCTGATTTCTTTTTCGGGTTCTTGACGTTTTTATCAATTTGCGCTAGAATCTTATCCTCATCAATAAAATATCGCTTAATAATTAGCATTTGTCCGATAGACACAAGATTTGCCGCCAGGTAATAAAGGCTTAGACCAGAGGCGAATTTATTAAAGAAGAACAACATTGTAAAGGGAATGAAGTTCTGAATCACCTTCATATTTGGCATGCCCGCTTGAGTGGGTTGAGGAGGTTGCCCAGCAGTGGTCATTCGCATGTAAAAGAAGATAGAGATGGCCATGAGAACAGTAAACCCACTCACATGGCTTCCATACATCGGAATTGTAAACGGAAGATCTATGATGCTGTCGAAGGCAGCGAGGTCATCTGCCCAGAGAAAGCGCTTGCCACGTAAATCGATATTTGCGGGAAAGAAACGGAACATTGCATATAGAATAGGCATCTGAAGCAAAGCAGGTAGGCAGCCAGCCATGGGGTTAACCCCGGTGTTGCGGTAGAGTTCCATTGTTGCTTGCTGACGCGCAGTACTATCGTCTTTGAGGTCCTCGTTAATTTTCTCAATATCAGGACGAAGCATTTTCATCTTCGCGGAGCTCAAGAAATTTTTCCAGGTAATCGGGAAGAGGAACATTTTAATAATGAGTGTGATAATTAAAATGATCAATCCAGCACTCGCAACCCTAGCGTTCAGCATGTTGTATATCGGAAGGATGAAGTTTCGATTGACCCAACCAAAAATCCACCATCCATAATCAATGATTTTTCCAACTTCATTGAGTCCAGTTTTGTTCAGAAGAACGAGGTCGTTTGGTCCGAAGTAAAACGAAAGTTCTTGCGCCATTGTGTTTCCACGAATCTCTGCGACCATAGGCAGGTCGGCAGAGAAGAACAGGGTAGAGGTCGTGTCTTCTTCGAAGAGCTCATTTGTTAAAACAGCCCCTTTCTCAAAACCACCTTCTTTTGACACCAACACTGAGAAGAAATCTTGTTTGAATGCCATCCATTCTAGATTGTATTCTATCGTCTCTTCGTCCGATCTTCCTTCACTTAAGTAATCACGACCTCTGTCCTTTTCCTTAAAGAATATGGAGGTATGTTGCCTTTCCCACTCAAGACCCTTTTCATTTCTTAATCCCTTTGCAGACCAAACCAAATGTTGTTTAGGTAAGATTTCACGCCCAAGGTCTCTAAATGTAATTCGTGTATCAAGCGCATAGCCTACAAGCGTATGAACAATCTCAATCGCACCTCCTGATTCTGTCACAGCTTTCAGGTACATCGTACTGTCCGTCTCTGAGGTTAAAAGGAAGGACAGATCGCTAAGTTTGATACGGCCCGTTCCAGGCACATCAAATTGCAGGTCCATGGCGCTGTTTGTAGGGTCCCACAATTGGATAGGGTCACCTGCACTGTAACTCACGTTTCTGACGTTTCCGTCTATTAATGTTGCAGAGTAGGGGAGTCCACCACGTGATTTCAACGTGATTTCTAAAACGGAGGATGTTAGCGTGTGTTCTTGATCCTCGCCAAAGACAGCCAATGCCATCGGTCCGTATTGTTTTCTGATGTCGTCGGGAATAATTACTGCGCCAGAAGAGTCAGGCCCCATATTTTCAAGAAGAGATAAACGTTGTGCTTTTTTCTCTTCTTCAAGAAAGTTCGCTTGTGTCTCTTCAGTCTGTAAGTTCTCAGAATCTTTCTCGTTTTCACGGTCTTCTTCAGCCTCAGCTTCCAAACGCTCCATTTCTGCGATTTCTTCCTGAGAAGGTGCTGTATACCAATTGTAGCCCATTAAGAGCCCGAACATCAGTAAAAACCCTAAAATTGTATTCTTATCCATTGCGGCGCGAAGTTAGTTAAGTAAACCGAAAGTCGGAACGTGTTTTATCACCATTTGTGAGCATGCTTAGAAGCCCAAATTCCTTTTAATCTCATGGTTTGTTCAAGTAAATCTCTCACGCAGCCTTGCCCACCATTTTTTGGGCTGATGTAATGTGCGACATTCCTGATTTCTTCAACGGCATCGTCAGGGGCGACTGCCAAACCGACTTCACGCATCGCTGGTAAATCAGGGATATCGTCCCCCATGTAAGCCACTTTGCTCAGAGGGATGTCTAGTTTAAGACACAATGATTTCAATGATTCTAGCTTATCCGCACACCCAAGATGTACTTCCGTGACGCCGAGCTTTCTCATTCTGTCGCCTACGGCCACCTCATGTCCTCCTGTTAATACCGCAATCTTTAAGCCTTGTTTCACGGCCCATTGGACCGCATACCCATCACGCGTCGATGCTTGTCTGACTTGAGACCCGTCAGGAAATAACAGAACGACACCGTCAGTAAATACACCGTCGTAATCAAACACGAAAATCTCTATTTCAGCGAGTTTTGTTTTATAATTCATGGCTGTCAGCTATATGCTTGCTTACAAATTTGTAAAATTCAGTAAGTTTTTTATTGTTTGAAAATTCTTTGAGTAGTTCCAGATGTTTCTTTTGGCTTCCAAGATCTTTTCTGAGGGCGACTCCAGTCTGTAGCGAAAATGAATCCCCCGATTTGGCCCCCTCGATCAATCCTTCTGCCAAGGGTCTCATCAAGTCTTTTGGAAGTCCTTCTTCATCTAGAATTTGCTGAGACAACGCAAGGCAGTGATTTGAGAAATTATGGGTAAACACTGCCGCCAAATGTATTTTTGCGCGTGTTTGTGAAGGTGCGTTAAAGGGTTTTCCTCCACTTTCTCTCACCAACCTGTGAAGCATCGATTGAAATTCCTTTGAGCCAGCTTCGACAGCAAATGGAACTTCTGTGAGGTCTTCCTCATGTGGTTTTGTACTGAAACTTTTGATGGGCCAAACCACACCGTTTTCTCCGCCCAAAACATCCCTATCCGTTGCACCAGAAGCGTGAAATCTTTTGACATTGTTTGGCAATGACTGTGCAACTTCACGGATGGCATCATCGCTGACCAAAACTGCTACGGCATCAATATCTGTTGACAATGTTCCAAGGTCATTGACAACGACAGCATTAAGTTTGCGGCCTAATTCCTGAGCTCGGTCTTGAGACCGTCCCCAAACCTCAACGATTTCGACTCCCCCTTTTTGCCATGCCAGCCCGAGTGTTTGCGCCACTTTACCTGTGCCGGCGATACTCAAGCGTAAGGGTTTAGACATAATTATTGCGTTTCGTAATGCGTTGAATAATCCCGAAAGCTACGAGAAAAACACCAAACCAAATCATCAATTTAAGCTTGTACCGCGTGACGCGAAGCGCAATGATATTTGTGCGATTCTTCGCCTTAGATTCTGCTGTGATTTCTGTTTTTATCGTTGACCAAAGATTGTGTTGAAGTGAAGCTGTGATATCCTCCCCAGCAACCCCGCTTTTCCATTCTAATGCAATCTCTTTTTGTGATTTATTCGGGAAGGGTATTCTGCGCCAAGCGTATTCGACGTCAGAAAAAAAGGCTTCAGACGTATAATGTGTTTCCTCCGCTTTAAAAAACATCTCATCAAACGTGACAATTGTGCCCTTTTCATAACGTATGGGTATTCTTTCAAGAAAGATAATTTCTGCACCTTGTGCTTCGTCAGCGCTAGGGTAGCAAATAAAGTAAGACGCCATTTTTACCGTATCTCCTTTAACGAGATAAAGTGTGTCATTCCCATTTGTTCTCGAGATCACTTCTTTTGAGATATCTACGTAAACCGATCCAGCACATATTGTTGCGATACCTAAAATAATGAGTGTTCCCTTTGGTTGGATAACAGCGTATGCGATGCCCGTGTACAGAGATGCACAGAAGAGCGCCAAATGTGGATATTCATAAGGATCAAGTTGCATATAATATTGCAGAAGTGAAGTCAGAAACAAAGCGTTTATGAATGCGAGTATGGGCCACCAAAATGCCTTTCCGGTTTTTAAGCAAGGAAGGGTTCCTGTAAGAAACATTATAAGAGTTAGCAAAGGGATTCCCATTCTGACAAGTACATCCGCAAATTGAGGAAATAATATCAGTGAGACGGCTGTGAGGATTGCAAATAAAAGAAGCGCATTCCTCAGAAAGAAAGTGATTTCAATGAAGGTGGCACGCCCCTTTTGCATTAAACGATATTCATAGGTTTTGCAACCTTAATAAAAAGTTCAGCCATGTTTCGGGCATCGGCAATTGCTCTGTGCTGGGTTCCATTAAATTCAAGTCCTTCATGAATCATTGCGTTCTTAAGTCCGATTTGATTCTTTGCACCCTTGTATTTGCTGTAATGTCTTTGAAGGCACGCCCAATACTTCAACCAGTCTAGTTTAAGATTGTGAAGTCTTGCGTCTACGACAAACTGCCTGTGGTCAAATTCGCCCCAGCTGAAAAGTGCAGTTCTTGCCGAAGCGCAATCCATCCAATCTTCAAACCGTTTAATGACCACATCAAAATGATCTGCGTACTCAACGTCTTCTTGGGTAATGCTGGTCAGTTTTGTGCAGAATTTATCAATTTTGGGATGTATCACGGGAAGTATGAATTCACAAAATTCATCTACGATTTCCAAATCATCATTGACTCTGACGGCTCCGATTTCAATGATTTCAACCTGTCTAGGTTTGGGGCTTCTCCAACAAGTCGCCTCTAAATCATATATGATAAATTGTCTTTTTGACATGGATGTGTAAAGATACTTTACGCTGTGCTCATTATCTCTCTTCTCGGTTTCTCCAAGGGGATCGAATGGTTAAAATAGCATTTTCTTGTTGAACTTTGTTTTTTTCGTCATTCACTCTTTGACTGAGCTCAGCGACCAATGATGCAAATATCTCATCTTCTACTGGAAGTTCTCGAATGAGCTTTTCTGCGGTAAAATGATCTTTGACAAACCCAGTGTCGAAGTTTCCTGAACGAAACGCTTCGTGGTCGATTGCAAAACGGCCGAAGTCGAGTGTCGTTTTCACGCCGCGAATCTCGTAATTGTCAATTGCATGAAGCATTTTCTCAATGCAATCTTCACGAGTAGTAGCATGCACGATCAATTTTGCCAGCATGGGGTCGTAATGGATGCTCACTTCTCCACCTTGGATGACACCATCGTCAACTCTGATTCCTGGTCCGACAGGAGGGATGTACTTGCTGAGGATGCCCGTGCCAGGAAGAAATCCCTCTGAGGCGTCTTCTGCATACACTCTTAATTCTATAGAATGTCCCGATATCCTTAAGTCATTCTGTGTAAAGGAAAGTGCTTTGCCTTCTGCGACCCTGATTTGTTCTCTGACCAAATCAATTCCGGTGATGAATTCTGTGACAGGATGTTCTACTTGAAGTCGGGTATTCATTTCAAGGAAGAAGAAGTCTTTATTTGCATCGACGAGGAATTCAACAGTTCCTGCGCCTACATAATCGCAAGCGCGTGCAACTTCGATGGCGCATTGTCCCATCTCTTTTCTCAAATTGTCATCGAGTAGAGATGATGGTGCTTCTTCAACGACTTTTTGATGCCTGCGTTGAATGCTACATTCGCGTTCAAACAGGTGAACACAATTGCCGTGCATATCAGCCAATACCTGGACTTCAATATGTCTGGGTTGCAGCACAAGTCGCTCCATAAATACGGCGCCGTTTCCGAAAGATCTTTCCGCCTCAGAAATGGCCCTTGTAAGCTCTTCTTCAACGTCTTCGACTTTAAAAACAGACCTCATTCCCTTTCCTCCTCCGCCTGCGCTGGCCTTAATAATCAATGGCATTCCGATTCTATGTGCTTCCTTTAAAGCTTCTTTTGAATCTAAAATGGCGCCATCTGTTCCAGGTACTAAGGGGATGTTTCTCACTTTAACAGCTTCTTTTGCTTGAAGCTTGTCACCCATCGTTCTAATTGCCATTGTGCCAGGGCCTATAAAAGCAATGCCTGCCTTCTCGACGCTTTCAGCAAATTCGGCGTTCTCAGATAGAAAGCCGTATCCAGGGTGGATTCCATTTGCCCCAGTGTCAATTGCTGCTTGTAAGACTTTGTTGGGCAGAAGGTAGCTCTGTGATGAAGGTCCCGGACCCAAACAGACGGCTTCATCAGCGGCCAAAACGTGGGGTGCAACAACATCTGTCTCTGAATAAACAGCCACAGTAGAGATTCCCATTTCTTGAGCAGTGCGAATAATTCTCAAAGCAATCTCGCCTCTGTTTGCAATTAAGATCTTTGTGATTTTTCGGTTTGTCATTATTCGTTGTCTGATTTCTGATTCAAAATCGAGGCATAATAAAGGGGCAAGCGATTCTTATCGCACCGCTCAACCGCATACCCTTGCTGCCTTCCGGCCCTGGGGGGTTCAGCGGGAGCTGGTCGTAAGAGACTTGCCCCAAGTGCAAAGATAAGGTAGTATCTTTCCGGCATGAGAATAAATCAACTAGTTTGGCAACATGGGGGAATGGCTGCTCTTATTTCAGTTATTCTCAGCTTAGTAGCTTATATTTTAAGTGTAGAATTGCTGATTGGATGGCAACTTGGTCTGGCTCAATCGGTACTTATTATCACGACAATGATCATTGTGGGCAGAGCAATTCGGCGTGATGAGGGTGGTTTTATTTCATATTGGCGCGTTTTTCAACACATCATGCTGTCTTTGCTTTGTATTCTTTGTGCCTCTTCATTGTTTAATTTTGTTTTATTCAATGTTATCAACCCAGAGCTTGTGGATGTCGTTGTTGATTTAAGTCTTGAAAAAGTTGAGGAGATGATGATTTCATTTGGACTGGAAGGAGATTTACTTCAAGAAACGATGATCGAAACTCAAAAGGAAATACGCAATGGATATACGCTTGTCGGCTCTGTTAAAGGTGTCGTGTTTTCCAGCATGTTCGGAGCCATAATAGCGCTTATTGTTTCGGCTACCCAGTATAGAATCGACCCTCAAAAACCGAATTTTAATTAATTCTAACCATGGAAATAAGTGTCGTCGTACCGCTCTATAATGAGCAAGAAAGTCTTCCAGAGCTTATGGCTTGGATAGATCAAGTTCTGTCAAAACGTGACTATGAAGTGATTTTTGTGGATGATGGCTCAAGGGATGACTCTTGGTCGGTCATTTCTGAATTGTACGCGACGTATTCAAACAAGGTCAAAGCCATCAGGTTTGCACGTAATTATGGGAAAAGTGCGGGACTTCAGAAAGGGTTCGAAGCGGCTTCTGGGAAAGTTGTGTTCACGATGGACGCGGACCTTCAAGACAGTCCTGACGAGCTACTAGAGATGGAGAAAAAACTTCTAGATGAAAATCTAGATCTGGTAAGTGGATGGAAAAAGAAACGCAAGGACCCCCTGTCAAAAACGATTCCGACCAAACTGTACAATTGGATGACACGTCGTGTTAGTGGCATTTATCTCCACGATTTTAATTGTGGATTGAAGTGCTATCGTTTGGAAGTTGTAAAGGCAATCGAAGTACAGGGAGAAATGCACCGTTATATTCCACTGCTTGCAAAAGCCGCTGGTTTCGATCAGATCGGCGAGCATGTTGTGGTTCATCAAGCACGAAAATATGGCACCACAAAATTTGGACTCGAACGGTTTACAAATGGGATGCTTGACTTATTAACGATTGCGTTTGTTCAGCGGTTTGGACGCAAACCCATGCATCTTTTTGGTTTGTTAGGCATGCTGACTTTTGCTGTGAGCGTGTTGCTTTTTTCGGCAATTGCGGGCTATAAAGTCTATGCGATGTCGAACGGTATCGATGCGAAGAACATCACGGAAATTTCAGCGTTTTATGTCGCTCTCACGGGGATGATCCTAGGCTTACAGTTGTTTATGGCAGGATTTATTTCCGAAATGGTGTCAAGAACAGATCCTTCTAGAACGGCCTATCGCATTTCAGAAAATCTAGATCTTTAAGCCTAGACCTCAATCGGTCCTGATCCGACGAGTCGGTCTTCCTCATACCAAACCGCAAATTGTCCAGCTGCGATTCCTTTTTGCGGTGCTTCGAAGTCGAGGTACAATCCTTCTTCAGTCATGACGATCTTGCCCTTTTGTAGTGGCTGGCGGTAGCGAAAACGAAGAGAATATGTTGATGTTTGTCCAGGCATAAGGGTGTGTGAAGGCAGCAACCAATGAATGTTTTTTGAATCGATCTTTAGCGCACGGCGCATTAGTCCAGGGTGTTGATCACTCTGACCTACGTATACGATGTTTGTTTCCACATCTGTTCCAATCACGAACAAGGGCTCAACTTTGCCGCCCACTTGGAGTCCTTTTCTTTGGCCTACTGTAAAAAAATGCGCGCCTTGATGCGTCCCCACTTTTTCACCCATTTCAGGACTTAAAACAAACGCTTTTGCCCTTTCTGATAATTCGTCATTCTCACGCGTTTGGAACGTTAAATGATTGCTTGGTATTTCAATAATATCTCCCGTCTTGACCTTTAATTTTTGTTGCAGAAAATCGGGCAATCTAACCTTTCCTATAAAGCACAATCCCTGACTGTCTTTCTTGTCTGCATTTGGTAGGCCAGCCTTTCTCGCGGTTTCCCGTAAGTTAGGCTTAAGCATCTCACCGATGGGGAACATGGCGTATTTCAGTTGCTCCTGGGTTAGCTGACAAAGAAAATAGCTTTGATCTTTATTTGGATCAGCGCCGGCAATTAAACGATATTCAGGCGTGCAGTCTGGAAGAATATGGGTGCTTTTGCGACAGTAGTGGCCAGTAGCAATTGCTTCAGCACCTAATTTCTTTGCGGCATCGAGGAAGAGGTCAAACTTGATTTCTCTGTTACATAGGACATCAGGGTTGGGTGTCCGTCCCTGTTCATATTCGTGAAACATGTAATCAACGATTCTCTCGTGATATTCCTTACTGAAATCAATGACTTGAAAGGGAATTCCCAGATGTTCTGCGACCAACATTGCATCGTTTGAGTCATCGATCCATGGACACTCGTCACTGATGGTGACGGACTCATCATGCCAGTTGCGCATGAAAAGCCCAATCACATCATGCCCCTGTTCAACCAAAGTCAATGCAGCCACACTTGAATCTACTCCACCAGATAATCCGACAACTATTCGCATGCGACAAAGGTACGTTTGTGTTAATAGACAAAATCAACGAAATTGCGCAAGCGTCGAAAATCACATAGGCAACCATAGATAAAAGGTTACGTCATTAAATCGGCGAACATCATGCAAAACAAAGAATTGCTTGTTCACATTGAAGGATGCCGACTTTCTCGCGAGAAATCGCGGAGTTGGATATTCAACCGGTATTACCGTTTGATGTTTGGTGTGTGCTTGCGATATGTTTCGGATAAGGACGCTGTACAAGATGTTGTTCAGGAAGGGTTTCTTAAGATATTTTCGAATATTGATGGGTACACCTTTAAGGGTTCTTTCGAAGGCTGGATGCGCCGAATCATGGTAAATACCGCGATAGATGCTATTCGCAGTCGCAAAGCTGCTGGATTGGTTCTTGGACTTGAGGAATCGTTTGAGGAAATAGCAGATGAAGTGGTGTTTCCTATTGAGGAGGAGGATGTAGAGACTTTTACTGTAAATGATGTGATGGATGCGATGGCAGACTTATCACCCATGTATAGAACTGTTTTTAACTTGTACGTTTTTGACAACATGGGGCATAAAGAGATCTCTGATCATCTGGGCATCAGCGTTGGGACTTCGAAGTCTAACCTCGCAAAAGCGAGAAAGAACCTTCGGAAGATTTTGTTGAATATAAAGAATAAGACAGACCATGTCTGACGAGAAATTTGATCATAAAATACGAGAGCTTCTCGACAATCACGAGCCTGATGTACGTCCTGATTGGGGGCGAATGAAGGAGCGTATTGCGGCTGCTGCTGCAGTTGGTGCCATCGGAATTGATTTGGCCGGATCAAAGGTCGTCTCTCAGCTTTCTATTGCGGCAGCTGTTGTTGCTGGAGCAGTGACCATGTGGGTTGCGCAACATTTTGTTTTCTCAGACGATGTGCCGCAAAATGTTTCGGCTGAACCAGTGGTGGTGATAGAGGAGGCGACTGATTTGGGAAAATCAACAGTTTATATAGAGTCAGAAGAGGTCATAAGTGAAGACATTGTTCTAGACATGGATGATGAATTGTCTCACGATCAGACGTCACATAACATTGAAAGACGCGACGACACGTCGCTTGAGGTTACAGTCAAAACAGATGCTGTAGAGGTTAAAGCCGATGTGGCATTTGTCAAACCCGACATGGTTCTGCCTGATGAGAACGCGCATGCAAACCCAATGGAATTGGCCTTTGCGGTCTCTACGAAACAAGCGTGTGTAGGTGTTGAGGTTGATTTCTCTTTAATGGGATTGGATGAGAAGATGATCCTGTTGTGGGATTTCGGTGATGGTAGTTTTTCAAACGAGCCATTTCCGTCCCATATTTATGATGAAAAAGGTGTCTATGATGTAACTCTATCTGTAAGGTCTCCAGATGATGGAGCCATTGTAACAAGGACGATTGAAAATCTGATTGAAGTTCATCCTCAGCCTGAGGCAAAACTTTACTGGACCCTTCCTAGGATCGTTACAAACGGTCATCTGGAGGTTCAGCTCACGGATAAAACAGAAGATGCAAATGCGTCAACTTGGTTGGTCGATGGTGATGTCGTTGAGGGAGGAGCAGCAGAATTTAATGTACCTGGCAGCTATAATCTAAACCTATTTGCATCAAATCAATTTGGATGCCAAGACGATGCTTCTGGAAAAATAGAGCTCGGAAACAGGACAGACCTTAAAGCTCCTGCTAGATTTAGTCCTGATGGAGATGGAAGGTATGATCATTTTATGCCATTCGGATTACATGCTTTGGTTGACTCATGGGAGATGGTGATTTCTGACGTGTCAGGAAAAGAAGTGTATGCGACGACGGATTACAATGCGCCATGGAATGGTTTGGATCTTAAAGGAGAATTAGCAGATAATGGATCACTCTTTTATTGGACCGTGATATGCGTAGATCACAGTGGGGTTCAACGTCTTTATAATGATGTTGTTAGAGTAGAAAGGTAGTCTGCTTAGAACTGCCGCTGAATCCTTATCTTGCACCTTTATGAAGCCACTTATGGTTGCGCATCAAATACGCTCCATAGCGCATTGAAATAACTGCCATAATGCTTTATTTTTGAGGGTTAAGACTGATAAACATGAGTAATTTTAGTATTTGTCGTTTTTTATTTGCCGCTTGCATTTCATTTCTTGCATTCAACGATGTTTGTGCCCAAACCATTTATACCATGGGGTCTGGAGATGTCATCGTTTATGAGTGTGGTACGGATGCCATTTTTACGGATGACAACAGTGGTACCTTAGACGCACAAGACCCCTATTCTTGTACGAATAACACCATCACATTCTGTCCAGATGTTCCTGGAGATGCTGTTCAAATTAATTTCCTGGGTTTCGATTTGCAAACAAATGCGAATCCAAATAACAACGATGCGCTTTATGCATACGATGGAGACAGTACTGGATCTAATTTAGTCGGAGTAGGTACTGGGAATAGCTTTGTAGGGGTTAGTATTACGGC